>NC_014391.1:0-636250 GCF_000145235.1 Micromonospora aurantiaca ATCC 27029
TTCACTGATGTTGCCAAGGTCGTCAGGGTGTCGCCGGTTGATGCTGTGGGGTCCGCGCTGTTAGCGTGCGCGATTGCGGTCGGCGTCGGGGGTCCGGGGTTTGTCGCCGATCGGCAAGACCGGACACGCTGTTGAATCGTTCGGCACGGTGAACCCGCTTCAACGCCTCCCCGGATCGAGGGGGGCAGGTCCGACCCGCGTCCGGTGGGCGGCCACAATCGGTCGGTACACAGGCTGTGGATAACTTGTGGATGACGACCGGTCAGCCGTCCGGGCGGGCGTGAGAAGGAGCAGGCGAGGGGGTGGCACGACGGTGACCGGAGCGACCGACCTTGCCGCGGTGTGGACGGCGACCACCGACGAACTCGCCGACGAGATCATCTCCGCGCAGCAACGGGCGTACCTCCGGCTCACCCGGCTGCGGGCGATCGTCGAGGACACGGCGCTGCTCTCGGTGCCGGACGCCTTCACCCGGGACGTGATCGAGTCCCGGCTCCGCCCGGCCATCACCGAGGCGTTGAGCCGCCGGCTCGGCCGGCCGATCCAGGTGGCCGTCACCGTGCGGGTCTCCGACGACCCGAGCGCCCGCCCGGCCGGCACTGTCTACCGCAGCGGCCCGGAGCCGCTGCCCGAGCACGACGCCGCCGCCCCGCTGCCCGGCTTCGACCAGCCCGCGTCCGCCTTCCCGTCGCCGCGCCCGGAACCCGGGTACGCCGAGGCCGGGTACGCCGAACCGCGCCCGGAGCAGCCGCTCGACGAGCCGGCGCCGCGCCAGCGGACCGCCGACGGCGGCGGCCGCCCGCACCTCATTCCGGCCGGCCGGGACGCGCAGGACACGCTCTTCAGCGCTGCGTTCGCCGAGCCGGTACGCACCGCGCCCGAGCGCCGCGCCTTCGACGAGCGCACCCGCATCGAGCCGCCCGTGCCCGACGCCGGCGGATACGAGCCCCGATACCGGGAGAGTCCGCCCGCCGACCCCGCGCCGATGCGCGGCCTGCCGCGCGACGGCGCCACCGACAACGGCCCCGGCCGGGGTGGCGCCGACCACCACCGTCCGGGCGGCGGCGGCCAGGCCGATCGCAGGCTCCCCGGCGGTACGGAGAGCGGCGGTAACCGGCTCAACCCGAAGTACATGTTCGAAACTTTCGTCATCGGCTCGTCCAACCGGTTCGCGCACGCCGCGAGCGTGGCGGTGGCCGAGTCGCCGGCGAAGGCGTACAACCCGCTGTTCATCTACGGCAGCTCCGGGCTGGGCAAGACCCACCTGCTGCACGCCATCGGGCACTACGCCACGACGCTCGGCAACGCGCGCTCGGTCCGGTACGTCTCGACCGAGGAGTTCACGAACGACTTCATCAACTCGCTGCGCGACGACAAGACGAGCGCGTTCCAGCGCCGCTACCGGGACGTGGACATCCTCCTGATCGACGACATCCAGTTCCTGGAGAACCGGGAGCGGACGCAGGAGGAGTTCTTCCACACCTTCAACACCCTGCACAACGCCAACAAGCAGATCGTGATCACGTCCGACCGCTCGCCGAAGCAGCTGGCGACGCTGGAGGACCGGCTGCGTACGCGGTTCGAGTGGGGTCTGCTCGCCGACATCCAGCCGCCTGACCTGGAGACGCGGATCGCGATCCTGCAGAAGAAGGCGGCGCAGGAGCGGCTGTTCGCCCCGCCGGACGTGCTGGAGTTCATCGCGTCCCGGGTGTCGAACTCGATCCGCGAACTGGAGGGGGCGCTGATCCGGGTCACCGCCTTCGCCAGCCTCACCCGATCCTCGGTCGAGCTGTCGCTGGCCGAGGAGGTGCTGCGGGACTTCATCCCGGACGGCGCCGGCCCGGAGATCACCGCGGACCAGATCATGGTGTCCACGGCCGACTACTTCGGCGTGAGCCTGGAGGACCTGCGCGGCCACTCCCGCTCCCGGGTGCTGGTGAACGCGCGTCAGGTGGCCATGTACCTGTGCCGCGAGCTGACCGACCTGTCGCTGCCCCGAATCGGGCAGGCGTTCGGCGGCCGGGACCACACGACGGTGATGCACGCGGACCGCAAGATCCGCCAGCAGATGGCGGAGCGGCGCTCGCTCTACAACCAGATCGCCGAGCTGACGAACCGCATCAAGCAGAACACCTGACCGTCTCTCTGCTCGCGCTGCCTCTTTCCCTCACCGCTCCCGCCGCGGACGTCCCCGCAGATCTTGGAAGCTTGGCGCCCTCATAGGGGCCGTTTCCTACCAAGATCTCGCCAGAGCTGAACGTCACACCTCACGCGTGACCTGAACGCAGCCACGGTCCCCACCCTCACCGGCCGACCGTTCGCGTCGATCATGAGGTTAGCGGCGACAAACCGGACGCCAGATGCCGCCAACTTCATGGTCGACCCGAGCAGGGCTGGGCGGGGCGGGCGGAGTCGCGGGAGGGGCGGCGTGACCTAGTGACCATTTCGGCGCCGACGCGGCGGGCTCGGGCGGGTGGCAAGTAGCCGACAGCGGGGATCGGTTGACCCTCGACCCGGTGGAGGGCCCAGGATCTGTCGTGTGCTCGTCCACAGCTCGTACCCGTTGTCCACAGCCCCTGTGTCACAGGCAGTGGACAACCACGCTTTGCACCCGGCCGGTTACCCACAGACTGTGGACAACTCCTGGGGACGACGCTGTGGATGCCTGGGGACAACGCAGTCGTCATCCCCAGACGACGGTCTGCCTGTGGGCGAGCTGTTGAAGGTTCTGGGGATGACGGCTCTCGACCCTGTCGGCGTTGTCCACAGCGCTGGGGAGAAAACCGGTGGATTACCGGTGGACAACCGGTGGACAGCCGTGGAAAACCCGGCGGCCGGCGAGGGCTGTGGACCGGGACACGAGTTTTACCCCTGGTTCTCCACAGCCAAACCACCGGTGGATAACGTGTCTGACCTGCGCGGACGCCGGTTCTCCACAGTTTGCACAGGTGCGATGAAGACGATGAGTTATCTCTTCTAAACAACAAAAACCAATCATCACCGTTGGACTTCCTGTGGATCGGGCCGGAGCACTGCCGTCGGCAGTCGCCCGGGGCACCTGGATCCACGGGGTCGGGCGCACAGCCGATGTCCCAGCGCCTTAAGGTGCGATGGGTACCCGCACGGTCGGGCGGGACGGGTGGCAGCGGTCGGCATGAGAGAGTTGTCGCTGACGTCGACGCGGAGGCATTGATGAAGTTCCGAGTGGAGCGCGACGCGCTCGCCGAGGCGGTCGCGTGGACCGCCAAGAGCCTGCCCAACCGACCCTCCGTACCGGTGCTGGCCGGGGTGATGCTCCGCGTCACCGACGGCAACCTGCAGGTCTCCGGCTTCGACTACGAGGTCTCCAGCCAGGTGACGGTCGAGGTGCAGGGTGACGCGGACGGCGCCGCCCTGGTCTCCGGCCGCCTGCTCGCCGAGATCACCAAGGCCCTGCCGGCCAAGCCGGTGGACATCGCCGCCGTCGGCGCCCACCTCGAACTGGTCTGCGGCAGCGCCCGGTTCACGCTGCCCACCATGCCGGTGGAGGACTACCCGACGCTGCCGGAGATGCCGGAGAGCGCGGGCACCGTCGACGCCGCCGCCTTCGCCTCCGCCGTGGCCCAGGTGGCTGTCGCCGCGGGCCGCGACGAGACGCTGCCGATGATGACCGGCGTACGGATCGAGCTGAGCGGCAGCACGATGGCCATGCTGGCGACCGACCGCTACCGCCTCGCGCTGCGCGAGATGGAGTGGAACCCGGACGACCCGGAGATCAGCCTCAACGCGCTGGTGCCGGCCCGTACGCTGCACGACACCGCGAAGGCGCTCGGCCCACTCGGTGGCCACGTCACCATGGCGCTGTCCTCCGGCGGCGCCGGTGAGGGCATGATCGGTTTCTCCGGTGGCACCCGCCGGACCACCAGCCGCCTGCTCGACGGCGCCAACTACCCGCCGGTGCGCTCGCTGTTCCCGGCCGACCACAACGCCGAGGCCCGCGTCGCCGTCGCCGCGCTCATCGAGGTGGTCAAGCGCGTCGCGCTGGTCGCCGAGCGCACCACCCCGGTGCTGCTCAGCTTCAGCGCCGACGGTCTCGTGGTCGAGGCGGGCGGCACCGAGGAGGCACGGGCCAGCGAGGCCATGGAGGCCACCTTCAGCGGCGAGCCGCTGACCATCGGGTTCAACCCGCAGTACCTCATCGACGGCCTGGCCAACCTGGGCGCGCAGCACGCCCTGCTCCGGTTCGTCGACGCGTTCAAGCCCGCGGTCATCTCCCCGGCAGGCGAGGATGGCGAGGTCATCCCGGGGTACCGGTACCTCATTATGCCGATCCGCGTGTCCCGCTGATCGCAGGCAGCACGACCCTGACGTACGGAGGTAGGAGCAGATGCAGCTCGGCCTGGTAGGACTCGGCCGCATGGGCGGCAACATGCGGGAGCGGTTGCGCGCCGCCGGGCACGAGGTGGTCGGCTACGACCACAACCCGGAGATCAGCGACGCCGCGAGCCTGGCCGAGCTTGCCGAGAAGCTCCAGTCGCCCCGCGCGGTCTGGGTCATGGTCCCCGCCGGCGTCACCGACGCCACCATCGACGAGCTCGCCGGTGTGCTCGGCGAGGGCGACATCATCATCGACGGCGGCAACTCCCGGTTCAGCGACGACGCCCCGCGCGCCGAGCGGCTGAACGAGCAGGGCATCGGCTACATCGACGTCGGCGTCTCCGGCGGCGTCTGGGGCCGGCAGAACGGGTACGCGCTGATGGTCGGCGGCGCGCAGGAGCACGTCGAGCGCCTCATGCCGATCTTCGAGTCGCTCAAGCCCGAGGGCGAGTTCGGCTTCGTGCACGCCGGCCCGGTCGGCGCCGGCCACTACGCCAAGATGGTGCACAACGGCATCGAGTACGGCCTGATGCACGCCTACGCCGAGGGCTACGAGCTGCTGGCGGCCTCGGAGCTGGTGACGAACGTCCCCGGCGTGTTCAAGTCGTGGCGCGAGGGCACCGTCGTGCGCTCCTGGCTGCTCGACCTGCTGGACCGGGCACTCGACGAGGATCCGGAACTGGCCGAGCTGAGCGGCTACACCGAGGACACCGGCGAGGGCCGCTGGACCGTGGACGAGGCGGTCCGGCTCGCCGTACCGCTCAACGTCATCACCGCGTCGCTCTTCGCCCGGTTCGCCTCCCGGCAGGACGACTCGCCCGCGATGAAGGCCGTCGCCGCGCTGCGCCAGCAGTTCGGCGGCCACGCCGTCCACAAGCGCTGACCGGTATCCACAGGCTGTGTACGTCCGCCGGCTCGAACTGGTCGACTTCCGCTCGTACGAGCGCGTCGGCGTCGACCTGGAGCCGGGGCCGAACGTGCTCGTCGGCGCCAACGGCGTCGGCAAGACCAACCTGGTCGAGGCGCTGGGTTACGTGGCGACCCTGGATTCGCACCGGGTCGCCACCGACGCCCCGCTGGTCCGGATGGGCGCCGCCTCGGCGGTGATCCGGTGCGCGGTGGTGCACGAGGGCCGGGAGCTGCTGGTCGAGCTGGAGATCGTTCCGGGCAAGGCCAACCGGGCCCGCCTCGGCCGGTCCCCGGCCCGCCGCGCCCGGGACGTGCTCGGCGCGCTGCGCCTGGTGCTGTTCGCGCCGGAGGACCTGGAACTGGTCCGCGGCGACCCGGCTGAACGCCGCCGCTACCTGGACGACCTGCTGGTCACCCGCCAGCCCCGCTATGCCGGTGTCCGTGCCGACTACGAGCGTGTGGTCAAGCAACGCAACGCGCTGCTGCGTACGTCGTACCTCGCTCGGAAGACCGGCGGCACACGCGGCGGTGACCTGTCGACGCTGGCCGTGTGGGACGCGCATCTGGCGCAGCACGGCGCGGACCTGCTCGCCGGCCGCCTGGAGCTGGTGGCCGCGCTGACCCCGCACGTGGCGAAGGCGTACGACGCGGTGGCGGCCGGACGTGGCGCGGCGGGCATCGCGTACCGGCCCTCGGTGGAGCTGCCCGAACCCGGCGCCGACCGCGCGGCGCTGGCGGAGGCGCTCGCCGCCGCGCTCACCGCGAACCGCGCCGCCGAGATCGAGCGCGGCACCACACTCGTCGGCCCGCACCGCGACGACCTGGCGCTGACGCTCGGCCCGCTGCCCGCCAAGGGGTACGCGAGCCACGGCGAGTCCTGGTCGTACGCGCTGGCGTTGCGGCTGGCCGGGTACGACCTGCT
Organism: Micromonospora aurantiaca ATCC 27029; assembly: GCF_000145235.1. Classification (NCBI taxonomy): domain Bacteria; kingdom Bacillati; phylum Actinomycetota; class Actinomycetes; order Micromonosporales; family Micromonosporaceae; genus Micromonospora; species Micromonospora aurantiaca (nom. illeg.). Next base: position 6,188 of record NC_014391.1, read on the forward strand.
GCGCGCCGACGGGATCGAGCCGGTGCTGGTGCTCGACGACGTCTTCGCCGAGCTGGACACCGGCCGGCGGGAGCGGCTGGCCGAGCTGGTCGGCGGCGCGAGCCAGCTCCTGGTCACCTGCGCGGTGGACGACGACGTGCCGGCGACGCTGCGCGGCACCCGGTACGCGGTGGGCGAGAGGACGGTGCGACGTGCCGGATGACGAGGTGCAGCTCCCGCCCGCGCGGCTCGGGCCGGGACGCGACGCGCGTACCCCGGGGAAGCCCGCGGACGGCGAGCCGGCCGCGAAGCTGCCGGAGGGCACGGCCGGGCCGGAACTGGCGCGGGCGGTGCTCGACGCGGCGAAGGCCCGGCGGCAGGCGGCGGCCCCGCGACGGCGCGGCGCGGTCCGCGGCGACGGCGAGAAGCGGCTGCGCGGCTACTCCGGCCCGGGGCCGGACCCGCGCGACCCGCAGCCGCTCGGCGCGGTGCTGGACAAGCTGATGAAGGCGCGCGGCTGGCAGCAGCCGGCCGCCGAGGCGACCGTGTTCGGCGCGTGGGAGAAGGTGGTCGGCCCGGAGGTCGCGCAGCACAGCCGCCCGGTCAAGCTGGAGGACGGCGAGCTGACCGTGGAGGCGCGTTCGACGGCGTGGGCGACCCAGTTGCGCCTGCTGGCGGGCTCGCTGTTGCAGCAGATCGCCCGGGAGGTCGGCCACAACGTGGTGCGCAAGCTGCACATCCACGGGCCGGCGGCGCCGTCGTGGTCGCGCGGTCCCCGACGGGTACGCGGGCGCGGCCCTCGCGACACCTACGGCTGACCGACACCGCCCGAACGCCGCGCCTCCCGCCGGGCGCGCTTGAGTTCGCGCTGCTCGCGGCTCCACTGCTTGCGACGCTCCAGGTCTTCCTTCCACGCGTCGCGGGCCAGCTTCGAGCCGCCCTGCACCGCGCCCTGCACCTGGGACGGGCCGGCGAGGTTGCGGAACACCCAGCCCAGCAGACGGCCACCCTTGCCGGAGGCGTCGCCCACCTGCTCGTCGTCGCTCATCCCGCCGCCTCTCTGTTTGTGTGCAAACCATTGGTACACCAATCATTGCTACGATCGCAACGACGACGAGGAGGACGCGGGTGACCGACGGCATCGAGGAGGACCCCCTGGCGCTGGAGCAGCAGGTCTGCTTCGCGCTCTCAGTCGCCGCCCGGAGCGTCGTCGCTGTCTACCGGCCGCTGCTGGAGCCGATGGGGCTCACCCACCCGCAATACCTGGTGATGCTGGCGCTCTGGCAGCACGCGCCGCTGTCCGGCCGGGATCTGAGCCGGCTGCTCCAACTCGACCCGGGCACGCTGTCACCGCTGCTCAAGCGGCTGGAGGCGGCCGGCTACATCCGGCGGGAACGCGACGCCGCCGACGAGCGCAGCCTGGCCGTCTCGCTCACCGCCGAGGGGCAGGCGCTGCGGGCGCAGGCCGAGCGGATCCCGCCGGCCATCGTGCAGCGCCTCGGCCTGCCGCTGGCCGACCTGCGGCACCTGCACACGGCGCTGACCGAGGTGATCGCGGCAGCCAACCAGGCCACGTCTTCTTCCGGCGCTGCGGCGCCCGGTCAGGCGTCGGCGTAGACCGCGAAGCCCCGCTCCGCGCAGCGCCGGTAGAAGGCCGCCAGCACGCTCAGCTCGGCGCAGGTGAAGTTCCACTGCGGCGGATCGCCGCTCTCGTCCCGCAGCCGGTCGAGCCGGCTGTCGAGCCAGCGGAGCTGCTGCTCGGCCAGCCGCCCGTCGCCGAGCAGCGCGCGCAGCACCTCGCTCACCGACTCGAACGTGACCGGCTCGCCGTACGGCCGGTGCCGTGCGACGAACTTCTCCACGCCCTCGGCGATCCAGGAGCAGCCGTCCGGGTCGATCACCGGGTCCTCGTCCTCGACCGCGTTTTCCGTGGCGTAGAGCACATTCTCCAGCCCGAGGATCAAATCGACCAATTCGGTGTACGCGGTCGCGCGTACCGTGCCGGTCTTCGCGATCAGCTCGGCGAGCGCCGCGGTCGGCGCGGAGATCCGGGGCATGTCCACGATCTCGCCGAAGTCCACGAACTCAGCCGGCGCGACCGGATCGTAGAAGCGGCCGGTCCGCGGCCAGTGCACCGCGACGTTGTCCAGCCCCATCTGGCGTCACCTCTCACCAAGCGTTTTCGGACCATCTCCGACGATCGTCCCGGTTCCGGGCGCAAAAGATCAAGACCGCAACGGCGGCGCCGCAAAAGCTACGGCACGCCGGGCCCGGCCGCGACCCCCGGTCGGGGCAGCCGCCGATCACCGGTCGGATGACCGTCGTGGCTCACGGTGGCCGGTGGCGCGGTACCGCCCCAATGGCGTGTAGGGGGAGTCGTGGGCAACGCGGTTCGTCCGGCTACGGCATTCTCAGCCGCCTCGGAGAGGGTGCCGAGTGGCGGTTTGGTCGGCTCCGCACAGTAAGATTGAGGGCGAGACGAAAGACCCGAGACGGAGCGACGGACAGGGGCCCGCATGAGCCCTCGATCATAGTCCCGCATCGGGTCCGAGCCGATCGCGATCCGCGGGCAACCGCGGCGCCCGGCGTACATGATCCGAGCCTGGCGATCCCAGGGGCGGTCCATGCGCGCCGACGTCGTGTCCTGTCCGCCGAACCCGCGCCCCGCGCCCATGCGCGGCCGGTGCGAGAAAGTGGCCGAGCGTGGCAGCGGAGGACAACAAGAAGTACGGTGCCGAGTCCATCACCGTTCTCGAAGGCCTGGAAGCGGTCCGGAAGCGGCCCGGTATGTACATCGGGTCCACCGGCGAGCGCGGTCTGCACCACCTGGTGTGGGAGGTCGTCGACAACGCGGTGGACGAGGCGCTGGCCGGGCACTGCGACACCATCGACGTGGTGCTGCTGGCCGACGGCGGTGTCCGGGTGACCGACAACGGCCGTGGCTTCCCGGTCGACCTGCACCCCAAGCTGAAGAAGCCGGGTGTCGAGGTCGCCCTGACCGTGCTGCACGCGGGAGGCAAGTTCGACGGCAAGGCGTACGCCGTCTCCGGCGGCCTGCACGGCGTCGGCGTCTCCGTGGTGAACGCGCTGTCCACCAGGATGGCCGTGGAGATCCACAAGGACGGCTTCGTCTGGCGTCAGCAGTACCACCACTCCAAGCCGACGCCGCTGGAGAAGGGCGAGGCGACCGACCGCACCGGTTCGGCTGTCTCCTTCTGGCCCGACCCGGACGTCTTCGAGACCGTCGACTTCGACTTCCACACGATCTACCGGCGCCTCCAGGAGATGGCCTTCCTCACCCGGGGTCTCACCATCCACCTGCTCGACGAGCGGGTGCCGGAGGACGAGGACGGCAAGACCCGCGAGGTCACCTTCCACTACGAGGGCGGCATCGCCGACTTCGTCCGGCACCTCAACGCCTCCAAGAGCCCGATCCACAAGACGGTGGTCGAGTTCGGCGCCGAGGAGACGGGCATGTCGGTCGAGATCGCCATGCAGTGGAACGAGTCGTACGGCGAGTCGGTCTACACCTTCGCCAACAACATCAACACCCACGAGGGCGGCACCCACGAGGAGGGCTTCCGGGCCGCGCTGACGAGCGTCGTCAACCGCTACGGCGCCGAGAAGAAGCTGCTCAAGGGCGACGAGCGCCTCTCCGGTGAGGACATCCGCGAGGGCCTGGCCGCGATCATCTCGGTCAAGCTCACCGATCCGCAGTTCGAGGGTCAGACCAAGACCAAGCTGGGCAACACCCCGGTCAAGGGCTTCGTGCAGCGGGTCTGCAACGAGTCGCTCGTCGACTGGTTCGACCGCAACCCGGCCGAGGCGAAGATCATCATCCAGAAGGCCTCCCAGGCGGCCCGGGCCCGGATCGCCGCCCAGCAGGCGCGCAAGCTCGCCCGGCGCAAGTCGCTGCTGGAGTCCGGCTCGATGCCCGGCAAGCTGGCCGACTGCCAGTCCACCGACCCGCGCGAGTCCGAGGTCTTCATCGTCGAGGGCGACTCGGCCGGCGGTTCGGCCAAGCAGGGCCGCGACCCGCGTACGCAGGCGATCCTGCCGATCCGCGGCAAGATCCTCAACGTGGAGAAGGCCCGGATCGACCGGGTGCTGAAGAACAACGAGGTGCAGGCGCTGATCACCGCGCTCGGCACCGGCATCCACGACGACTTCGACATCGAGAAGCTGCGCTACCACAAGATCGTGCTGATGGCCGACGCCGACGTCGACGGCCAGCACATCCAGACGCTGCTGCTCACGCTGCTGTTCCGGTTCATGCGGCCGCTGGTCGAGCTGGGGCACGTCTACCTGGCCGCCCCGCCGCTCTACAAGATCAAGTGGAACAAGAAGGGCGATGACGCCCAGTACGCGTACTCGGACCGGGAACGCGACGGGCTGATCGCACTGCGCCAGCAGAAGAAGCCCAACGCCCGCCCGGACGACATCCAGCGGTTCAAGGGTCTCGGCGAGATGAACTACCCCGAGCTGTGGGAGACCACGATGAACCCGGCCACGCGTACGCTGCGCCAGGTCACGCTCGACGACGCCGCCACCGCGGACGAGCTGTTCAGCGTCCTGATGGGTGAGGACGTCGAGGCTCGCCGGTCGTTCATCCAGCGCAACGCCAAGGACGTGCGGTTCCTGGACATCTGACGGACGCGCCCGGGTCGGCCGGCGATCCACCGGCCGACCCGGCGATCCACAGAGTTATCCACAGTCTGGCCGCTTTCCACAGCCGTTATCCACAGCGAGACCACGACTCTGAGTCTGATAAGGGTTAACAGTGACCGATACTCCCGAGTCCACCCCGAACGAGCCGGAGACCCCGGAACCACTGGCGGCGGTCGTCCAGCACGACCGGATCGAGCCGGTCGGCCTCGAGGTCGAGATGCAGCGCTCGTACCTCGACTACGCGATGAGCGTCATCGTCGGGCGGGCCCTGCCGGACGTCCGGGACGGGCTCAAGCCGGTCCACCGCAAGATCCTCTACGCCATGTTCGACTCCGGCTACCGGCCGGACCGCGGGTACGTGAAGTGCTCCCGCGTCGTCGGCGACGTGATGGGCCAGTTCCACCCGCACGGCGACTCGGCCATCTACGACGCGCTGGTCCGGATGGCGCAGCCGTGGTCGCTGCGCTACCCGCTGGTCGACGGCAACGGCAACTTCGGCTCGCCGGGAAATGATCCGGCTGCGGCCATGAGGTACTGCCTTGCGGCAGATGTCCGGGTTCGTACCGTCGACGGCACCGTCCGGATCGGCGACGTCGTGCCGGACGCCGCGCCGAGCAGCGAGACCGACGTCGACCTCAAGGTCCGTGACCGCAACGGCGACCTGGTCCGTGCCAGCAGGTTCTTCCACTCCGGCGAGCACCCCACGCTGCGGCTGCGCACCCGTGAGGGGTACGAGCTGACCGGCACCCACAACCACCCGGTGCTCTGCCTGGTGAACGTGGCCGGTGTGCCGACCCTGCTGTGGAAGCTGCTTGCCGAGATCGCCCCGGGCGACCGGGTGGCCCTCCAGCGCACCGTGCCGGACGAGATCGGCTACCCGATGCTGGAGCACGTCGAGGCAGCCGTGCTCGCGGGCGCGCTCGTGTCCGAGGGGTGGGTGTCCGAGCAGCGAGCCGGCTTCAACAACGTGGACCGGGAGTTCTTCGTCCGGGTCCTCACCGCCTATGACCTCGCGGTCGGCGGCCCCCGGTACGTCGCCGAGCGGGTCATCGACTCGGGCAGCACGCTGCACGAACTCGATGTACAGAACCTCGCCGCACTGCGGGCGAGCGTACTCGGCGAGATGGTGGGCGCGCGGAGCGCCGACAAGTTCGTGCCGGAGTTCGTCTGGCGCGGACCGGCCGCGGTCAAGCGGGCCTTCCTCCAGGCGCTGTTCGAGGGCGACGGCTCGTCGTCGCTGCTGCCCCGCCGCACGATCCAGGTCTCCTACTCGACCCGCAGCGAGCGGCTGGCCCGCGAGGTGCAGCAACTGCTGCTGGAATTCGGCGTGGTCAGCCGGCAGTGCCGGTACGACGACGGCGAGATCAAGGTCGTCGTCACCAACCGGCGGGACGCCCGGATCTTCGCCGCTCACGTCGGATTCCTCGGCCGCAAGCAGGCCAAGCTGGAATCCGAGCTGGCCCAGGTGCCGGCGAGCAGCACCGCGCTCTCCGGCGATCACGTGCCGTTCGTCGGTGACTTCGTCCGCGAGCACGGCGCGAGCCGCTGGACCGAGCGTGACTGGCTGCGCCGGCACAACGTGGACCGGATCGAGCGCTGGGAGCGGGACCGCGACGAGATCGCCGCCCGGATCACCGAGCCGGGCATCCTCGACGTGGTCGAACCGCTCGTCGACGGCCGCTTCTACTACGCCGAGGTGACCGACGTCACCGACGCCGGTGTGCAGCCGGTCTACAGCATCCGGGTGGACACCGAGGACCACTCGTTCGTCTCCGACGGTTTCGTCAGCCACAACACCGAGTGCAAGCTCGACCCGCTGGCGATGGAGATGCTGCGGGACATCGACGAGGACACCGTCGACCTCCAGGACAACTACGACGGCCGGGCCAAGGAGCCCACCATCCTGCCGTCGCGTATCCCGAACCTGCTGATCAACGGCTCCGAGGGCATCGCGGTCGGCATGGCCACCAAGATCCCGCCGCACAACCTGCGCGAGATCGGCGCGGCCGTGCAGTGGTGCCTGGAGCACCCGGAGGCCGACGAGGCCACCACGCTGGAAGCCCTCCTGGAGATCGTCAAGGGCCCGGACTTCCCGACCCACGGCCTGATCGTCGGTCAGGCGGGCATCCAGGACGCGTACCGGACCGGGCGCGGCTCGATCCGCATGCGCGCCGTGGTCGAGGTCGAGGAGGACAAGCGGGGCCGGCCGGCGCTCGTGGTCAGCGAGCTGCCGTACCAGGTCAACCCGGACAACCTCGCCGAGCGCATCGCCGAGCTGATCAAGGAGGGCAAGCTCGCCGGCATCGCCGACATCCGCGACGAGTCCTCCGGGCGTACCGGCATGCGGATCGTGCTCGTGCTCAAGCGCGACGCGGTCGCCAAGGTGGTGCTGAACAACCTCTACAAGCACACCCAGCTCCAGGAGACGTTCGGCGCCAACATGCTGGCGCTCGTCGACGGCGTGCCGCGCACGCTGAACCTGGCCCAGTTCATCCGCTACTACGTCGAGCACCAGATCGAGGTGATCCGGCGGCGGACCGCGTTCCGGCTGCGCAAGGCCGAGGAGCGGGCGCACATCCTGCGCGGTCTGTCCAAGGCGCTGGACGCGCTGGACGAGGTGATCGCCCTGATCCGGCGCTCGCCCACTGTGGAGGACGCACGGCAGGGCCTGATCCGGCTGCTGGACATCGACGAGGTCCAGGCGACCGCGATCCTGGACATGCAGCTGCGCCGGCTGGCCGCCCTGGAGCGGCAGCGGATCCTGGACGACCTGGCGAAGCTCGAAGTGGAGATCGCCGACCTCAAGGACATCCTGGCCAAGCCGGAGCGGCAGCGGCGGATCGTCTCGGAGGAGCTCGGCGAGATCGTCGCCAAGTGGGGCGACGACCGGCGTACGAAGATCGTCCCGTTCGACGGCGAGGTCTCGATGGAGGACCTCATTGCCCGCGAGGACGTGGTGGTGACGATCACCCGCACCGGGTACGCGAAGCGGACCAAGGTCGACCTCTACCGGTCGCAGCGGCGTGGCGGGAAGGGCGTCAGCGGGGCGACGCTCCGCCAGGACGACATCGTCAGCCACTTCTTCGTATGCTCTACCCACGACTGGATCCTGTTCTTCACGAACAAGGGTCGGGTCTACCGGGCGAAGGCGTACGAGCTTCCCGAGGCCAGTAGGGTGGCCAAGGGCCAGCACGTGGCCAACCTGCTCGCGTTCCAGCCCGACGAGCAGATCGCGCAGATCATTGAAATCCCGAACTACCAGGTGGCCCCCTACCTGGTACTGGCCACGAAGAACGGCCTGGTGAAGAAGACGCGGCTCGAGGAGTTCGACTCCAACCGTTCCGGCGGCATCATCGCGATCAACCTGCGCGATGAGGACGAGCTGGTCGGTGCGGTACTGGTCGCTCCGGAGGACGACCTGCTGCTCGTGTCGAAGAACGCCCAGGCGATCCGCTTCAACGCCACCGACGAGGCGCTGCGTCCGATGGGCCGGGCCACCTCCGGTGTGATCGGCATGCGCTTCAGCGGCGAGGACGAGTTGCTCGCCGTCGAGGTGGTGCGAGAGGGTCTGGACGTTCTGGTCGCGACGAACGGGGGTTACGCGAAACGTACCCCGATCGAGGAATACCCGGTCCAGGGCCGGGGAGGTAAGGGCGTGCTGACCGCGAAGATCACCGAGCGACGCGGTGGCCTGGTCGGCGCGGTCGTGATCGATCCGGAGGACGAGCTGTTCGCCATCACGAGCAACGGCGGCGTCATCCGGACTCCGGTGAAGCCTGTACGCCGTACGCGTGACCGGAACACAATGGGGGTCAAGCTGATGGACCTCCCGGACGGCGTGACTATCGTGGCGATTGCTCGCAATGCCGACGAGCCTGACGAACAGGACTAGTTGATGACGGAGACACAGGCGAAGTCGGGGAACAAGGGGACCTCGGCCACTCCGGTCGAGGAGGAGGCCGCGCAGGGCGGCACACCAGCGACCGGCCGCGCGGCTGTGGGCCGGGCCACGGTTCCCGCCGACGCGCCTGCCCCGAAGTTCACCCGGGCTCCCGGCATGGCCCCGCCTCCGGACAAGCCGGCCGAGGACTCCGGTTCCCGGGACTCGGCCGAGACCAAGGTCGACGCGCCGACATCGGCCGACGGTCTGGCCGCTCCGGCCGCCAAGCCCGCGAACGCCACGAGCACCCAGCCGATCAAGACCCCGTCGGCCGCCGGCCGGGCCTCCACCGGAACGACCGGCACGCAGCCGCGGATCGGTGCCGGCCTGGGCACCGCCCCGAAGACGTCGCCCGACGGCTCGCGCCCGAGCGGCGCCGCGAGCGCCCAGGCCCGGCCCGCCAACGGCGGCGGCCTGCCGCCGGGCATCAGCGGCGCGGCAGCCGTCGGCGCCGCGCGCGTGGGTGAGGCGGTACGCGCCGCGCGTACCTCGGTCAGCTCGGCCGCGTCGCGCGGACCGCGACGGGCCCGGCTGAACCTGAAGCGGATCGACCCGTGGTCGGTGATGAAGTTCGCCTTCGCGGTGTCGGTGGTGCTCTTCATCGTGGTCGTCGTGGCGACGTCGGTGCTCTACCTGGCGCTGGACGCCATGGGTGTGTTCAAGAGCGTCAACGACAGCCTCACCGACCTGGTGAACGCCGGCGGCGGCCAGGGTGGCGGCGGCTTCCGGATCACCGCCAAGGGCGTGATCCTGACGTCGGCGCTGATCGGCCTGGTGAACGTCGTGCTGTTCACCGCGCTGGCCACGCTCAGCGCGTTCGTCTACAACGTCTGCGCCGACCTGGTCGGCGGGATCGAGCTGACGCTCGCCGAGCGGGACTGATCGACCGGCGCCGGGGCACCGCGTAAAGCGGTCGCCCCGGCGTCGTGCGTCCGGGTAGGTTCGAGGTGGCGCGGGTGCTTCCCACCACAGACCCCCGATTTGGGCGCGGTGGAGGCGATGGGTTAACCTAGCTCGTCGCTACGCGGGGCTATAGCTCAGTCGGTTAGAGCGCAGAGCTGATAACTCTGAGGTCGCTGGTTCGATTCCAGCTAGCCCCACCGCACATCGTCCGACGACAGTCGAGCGCGAGGGGTCAAGCACATGTTCAAGAAGCTCCTGATCCTGGCCGGCATCGTCGGTGTGGCCGCCGTCGTGGCCAAGAAGGTCAAGGCCTCGAACGACGAGCGCGCCCTGTGGCACGAGGCGACCACGGCGCCCGACCTGCGCTGAACGCCGTCACGGGGCCCTAGCTCAACTGGCAGAGCACTGCCTTTGCAAGGCAGGGGTTAGGGGTTCGAGTCCCCTGGGCTCCACCAGCACTTTCCCCGGTTGATCTCGGTCCCGAGTACAGCCAATCGTACAGCCAAGCGGTCACGCCATGCCCTCCTCGCCGAGGACCCGGTCGATGGCCGAGGCAGCCTGACGAGCCCGCGCCGGCAGGACGTGCCCATAGGTGTCAGCCGTCATCCGGATCGTGGAGTGCCCGAGCAGCTCCATCACCGTGCGCAACTCCTCGCCCTGGTCGAGCAGGAACGTGGCGAATGCATGGCGCAGGTCGTGCAGGTGCAGCCAGTCCAGACCGGCCGCCGCGCGTAGCTGCTCGAAGCGGCGGTTGACGTTCCGCGGCTCCATCGCGGTGCCGATCGTGCTGGCGAAAACCAGCCCGAGATCTGACCACAGCTCCCCCGCCGCGAGCCGTTCTCTGGCCTGACGGACCCGCTGAGCCTCCAACGCCCGGACCGCCAACGCGGACAGTGGCAGAGGCCGACTCGACCGGTGCGTCTTCGGCGGCACGAACTCCAAGCCGCGGTCGGTGCGCTGGACCGTCTGGCGAACGAACAGCGCCTTACCGGGCAGGTCGACATCCGACCAGCGCAGGCCCAGCAGTTCCGCCCGGCGAAGCCCGGTGGCCAGCGCCAGGACGAACAGGGACTCCAACCGGTCCCCGGTGAGCACCGACAGCAGTTGCTTGGCTTCCTCGGGAGTCAGTGCCCGTCTTTCGACCCGGCCGAGGGCCGGTGGCTTGGCCGCCTTGGCGACGTTGCGCGCGACGAGGTCCATCCGCTCGGCGTCGGCCAGGGCGACGCGCAGAACTGCGTGAACCTTGATGATGCTGGCCGGCGCGAGCTTGCCGCGAAGCCCGGTGAGGAACCTCTGTACCTCCCGAGGCGTCAGCCGGTCGAGCTTCACCCGACCCAACCCCGGCACCAGGTGCTTAGTCACGGCCAGTCGGTAGCGGGCGAGCGTCGACGGCCGAGTGCCGTCGTGAGCCTTCACGTCCCTCAGCCACTCGGTCAGCCACGCTTCAACGGTCCGAGGCTGCGCGGTGAGGTCGACGCCGAGTTGAAGTTGGCGCCGCAGCTCGTCGCGCTTCCGGACCGCTTCAGCCTCGCTCTTGGCGTAGACGTACTTCCGCTTCCGCTTCCCGTCGATCCACCCGAGGTCGATGACCGCGGCCCACACGCCCGGCCGCTGCTCGTACACCGAGCCTTCCCCGTGAGCCCGACGGCGACGCCCCGTCATGCCGCGAACTCCTCATCAGCCGACAGGAACTCGTCAATTGCCGTCAGCGGGATCAGGCGAGCCCGGCCAGCCTTGATCGACCGCAGTCGCCCGGAGCGCATCAGGACGTAGACGGTGTCCCGGCAGACGCCCAGCAGGGCGGCAGCTTCGGCGGGGCGGACGCTTTTGGGAGCCACGGCGTGGGGCTGGATCATCACGCACGTCCTTCCGGGGAGTCGAGGTCGGATCGGGTCGGAACCGGGATGCCCTGTGTCGCCTTGTCTCTCGCCGCGAGCAGTGCCGCCTTCCACTGCGCGCGTTGCGACAGCGCCTTGAGGAGCCGGTGTTGCAGCGGCGGTAGGTCCGGGTCGTCGGGTCGGGCGAGTTCCCAGGCGTACGCGGGTGGGTCGTCCTGGTCGACGGCGTCGGCGTCGGCGGCGCCGACGGTGATGCCGAGGAGGTTGCGGACCCAGGCGCGGGCGTCGGCCCGGTGGTCGGCGAGGGTCTTCCCGGACCAGTCGCGGGAGACGAGGATGCGCCGGCCGCCGATGCCGAGGGTGGCGCGTTGGTGGACTTTGCCTTTGCAGCGGCCGGCTTGCAGACGTCCGTGTGCCTTCTTCGGCTGGATGCCGTAGAGCAGCCAGTTCGCGCACCGCTCGTTGCACGGCGTCACCCGCAGCTCGTGCCACAGCCGGTCGAGGTGGTCCCGCTGCCGGTCGGTATCGGGCTTGTGGCAGTCAGCCGCGGACTTGGTGATGTACTTCGTGATGTAACCGATGGTGCGGTTGGCGTGAACCGTCCCCGGGGTGACGCCCTCGGCGTGGACCTGCGATCCGAAGCGGACCACGTGAGCCGGTTGCGCGTCAGGGTCAGAGTCGATGAGATCCAGGGCGTCAGCCCACGAGCGCAGCGGTTCCCGACTGTCGGGGTCGATCCACTCCGCGCGGTCGGCGTCCCACACGGGTGGCCGGTCGAGGGAGTAGACCGGTTCGTCAGCGGCGGGCCACCAGACCTGGTGGTAGGTGGCGGCGGCTACCTGCCGCAGCACGGCGCGCGGGATGGTGCCGCGGATGGCGAAGTGGGCGTGTGGCGCGAGGCGCCGTTGGGGCTCGACGCACCCGGCGTACTGCACGTTCCAGCCCACGCAGCGCCGCAGGTTCTGCCAGAACCGGTCCAGGAGGCGGGCGAAGTGCACCGCGTCCCAGGCTGCGCGCCGGTAGTCGTAGGTGTCGGGGTTGACGGGGGTGCCGTCGGGCAGCACCCGGCCGTAGGTGTCCAGGGTGAGTGACAGCCACATGGACGGCCGGTGTTCGGTGCCGTCGGGCGCGGTGTAGACCTTCCCCACGGTGCGCGGCTCGACCTTCTTGCGCGGCAGGTCGGGGGCGTCTTGGCGGCGGCGGGTGGAGCGTTTGCGGCGTGCGTGGTTGTCGTCGTCCTGGTCGTGGGGTGGGGCGACGGCGCCGCGGAGTCCTTCGGCGGCGATGGCTTCCTCGACCTCCCCGATCGCCTCATCGATGGCGGGCACCTGGTCGAACTGTGCCGCGCGTTGGGCCTCGTCGCGGGCGAACTCCAGGTGAGCCCGCAGCAGGATCAACTCACGTTGCGCGTCGGTGGCCGGGTTCGGGCCGGGTGCGGGTTCGTCGGTGCGGTGCCAGCCCTCCCGGATCTGCGTCTGCCGCAGCCGGCGGGCACGTTTCGCGCACGGCTCGCACTTGTCTTCGCGGGTGGAGCCGCAGGGCAGGTCTACGACTTCGGTGTGGCCGGTGTGCAGGTCGGTGCGGCGCAGGGTGACCGGGTGCAGGCAGACGCCGTACTCGGCGGCCATCTCCGTGAGCACCTTGCGCGACATCGGCAGCGCGAGACGGGCTGCGCGGGTGCCGGGAGCCGGGCCGAGGTCAGCCGGGACGGTTACCGGGTTGGTGGTCGGTGGGGCCGGGTCGGGGGTGAGGCCGGGCAGGGTCGGGGCGGTCATCGGGTCACCTCCGGGGGGCGGGGAGCGGGGTGGAGTCGGTGGGGTGTGGCTGGCACGATTGGGGTGTCACCTCAACAGGCGCGGCGGGGCGCCCGAGGCGTGAGCCGAACCGGTGGGGGAAAGAGGCGGTGCAGGTGGTAGCCGCACGCGTGGCGCGCGATCGGCGTCCTGAATGAACACCACCGGACCCGTCATACAGAGCCCTCATGACGTGTTCACCTCCGGCAGCTCGAACAGGACAGCGGGTGCAGGGCCGATGGGGGTGGTGCGGGGTGGGCCGGCGTGGCTGGCCCAGCGGCGGGCAGCGGCCTGGTGGCGGGTGCAGGCGGTTTCGGCGCGGTAGCGGCCGGTGCCGGGAAGGCCGGCTTCGATGAGGGCGGTGGCCCACCGACGGCAGCGCGCGCAGTAGACGGGCCGACCGATGTTCATGGCGGTCAGTGCTGGCACCCGGAGCAGTGCAGCCCGCCGCAGGTGACCTTCCGGCGCAGCAGCAACACCGCGAGGACGAGCAGGACCAGGACCACGCCAACAACGGCGGGCGCGTTGCGCTGAACGGTGTGCGCGACCTGGGTCGCGAGGTAGCCGATCCCGGCCAGCGCGCCGACGGCAGTGGTGGTGATGGCGGTGGCGGCGATGACCCGGCCGCGGCGCAGCCGACGCACGGGCGGTGGGGTGGTGCGGGCGGTGTTCAGGAACCGCACGGTGACCGTGACCCGGCCGTCAGCATGCTGGTGGGGGCGGTCGGCGAACATCAGCCGCCCCGACTCCCGCAGCACGGCGAGCGCGGCGGCGACCTCGGCCGGGGTGCCGACGATCCGGCGGGTCAGCGTGGTGGGACGGGTCCGGTGGGCGAGAGCGGTACGGGCAGTGGACGACATCACGGGTTCTCCTGCTCTGGCTCGATGGGGTGCTGCGGCGCGGTCGAGGGTGAGCCGGCCACGCCGCAGCGGTCGGGGCTATCGGCGGGGGCGGGCGCCGTGGGGCTTGGCGAGGTTGCGCATGTCGGTGTGCCGCCAGTACGGGTCCTTCACGTCGACGTACTCGATCGGTCCGTTGCACACGGCACACATGTCCGTCAGCCGCGGGTGCTTGGGCTGGGTCATCGGGTCACCTCCGAGACGATGTGGCCGTTGCGCGGGGCCTGAACGACCGACGACACGAGCGCCGACCGAACCGGAACCGGAGCCGGGGGTGTGAAGACGGGCGCCGGGGCGGTCGGGACGTTGACGGGTTCGGCGTCGACGGGCTCCCGATCCGGAGCCGGGGTCGGGGTCGGGGCCGGCTTCACCGGGGTGGGGGTGCCGGTGAAGACGAGCTTGGTCAGGGCCATGAACGCCAGCGCCGGCAGCGCGGACAGCAGCCACCCCGACGGACTCGCGTCCGCGACGGCGAGCTGCGCGGCGAGGGAGAAGGACGCGAAGGCAAGCATGAGGAACACCGGGTAGCCGATGGGCTGGCGGTGGCGTCGGCGTCGGCGGATGTCGAGCAGGCACGCGACGGGTACGAGGTCGGACAGGACGGCGTTGGCCCAGCCGAAGGCGTCGGGGGTGCCGGGCGGGACGTGGCGCATGGTCCAGTCGTGGACGTGGGAGAACGACGCCCACCCGGCGGTCCCGGCGACGATGAGGAGGATGAGGACCAGCGCGACGGCTTCCAGCCGGTCCGGGCTCGGGCGGGTGGCGGTCACTTCGGGGCCTCCCATCGGGTGAAGTCGGTGTGCCGGCAGACCGGGCAGGGGACCTTCCACATGCGGTGCGCGGGCGGGGTCAGCTCGTAGGTCAGGCCGTCGGTCATGTCGGGGTTCCAGATCTGCACCTCGTCTCGCTGCTGGCACAGGGAGCAGTCGTCGGGGTCGGTGACGAGCTGCACGGGGCCGCCCCAGCCGACGATGAACACGGCGACCGGAAGCGCGAACGGACCGCGCCCGGGACGGCCGGTCATGCCGCCCACCCCCACGCTTCGGCGTCTTCGGCGGCGATCTCGGCATGCTGGCGCAGCGCCGCGGCGATCACGTCGACGGCGTCGGGGTCGGGTGCGCAGTAGGGGCAGGTCTGGTCGGGGTCGGTGTGGAGCAGGTCGAGGCAGGTCCGGCGGATCGGCCGGCGGTTGAGGCGACGGGTACGCATCACAAGCTCCAAGCAGGCAGGCGGCGGTTAGCGGGTGGTGGGGTTGACGTGCACGCGGATCCACTCCGGCGGCTCGCCCGTAGAGGCCACGGCTTCGGACAGGCAGCGCCACAGCGCCCACGCCTCCGCAGGCGTCAGGTACATCCGCCGACGACCGGCACCCACGGCGATGTAGAGGTCGGCGTCCGGGGTGACCCGGACCGTGACCGGCACCGACGCCTTGTCGACGTGCGGGGCACGCAGCCGGTAGAAGCGGCGCGGTTCCGAGGTCTGCTGGTCGGGTTCGTCGGCGTAGGGCACCCGCACCGCAGCGCCCTCGGGGATCTCGTGGTGGGTCATCGGGGGTCACTCCCGTTCGTGCTGTTGAGGTCCAGGGCGTTGAGCAGCGACGGCGGCAACAGCGGAGCGCCCTGCTTCGGCGTCGGCCGGTAGGTGGTGTGCCGCCCGCTGCCGTTGCTGGCGCGAGGCTTGGGCGCCGTGGGCTGGACAGCGGGCTCCGGCTGCGTCTCCGGCGGAGCGGGGAAGGTCGCGGCCATGTCGCGGATCACGTCGTCGGCCAGGTAGGAGAACCGGACCCGAGCCGGTTCGGGCTGACCGTCCAGCAGCACGTAGGCCACGCCCTTGCCGGACAGCGGGATCTGATCCGCCAGGGCTCCCCGCTCGCGGGCGCCATCACCGAGCAGCAGATCGACGTGACCCCGCTCGGTGAGCCCGAGAGCGATGCGGGTCGGGAACAGGTCCCGCACCGAGACGACTTCCTTGCGGGGGTCCTGGGTGGCGGCGACGACCAGGACACCGAGCCCGGCACCCTGCGACAGCAGCAACCCCAGCGCCTGCGTGATCCGCTGGCGCACCTCGGAGTCGGGCAGGTAGGCCAGCAGCGCGGCGATCTCATCGATGACGACGACGATCAGCGGTTCATCGACGGTGGGGGTGTGGACACGGGCTTTGCCGCGCAGGATCTGCTGCCGGGCGCGCATGCGGGCTACGGCGTCTTCGAGGAGGTCGGCCATGCGGGACCAGTCGTCGTCGACGTAGCGGGAGAACAGGGGCCGGCCGATCGCCAGTTCCATGCCGCCCTTGGGGTCGATCGCCCACACCCGCACCAGCCCCGATCGGATGCCGGCGGCGAGGGAGCGGAGCAGGGACCAGATGACCGAGCCCTTGCCCATCCGCGTGGCGCCGCCGATGAGCACGTGCGTGGCCAGGAGCCGGAAGCAGTAGACCGCCAAGTCCTCGCGCAGGCCGAGCGGGAGGGCGGTGAAGTCCGGACGAGCGGGCACGGGCAGCGGGGCGACGATGCGGGTGAGCGGGTCGCGGCGGATGAACACCAGCCACACGTGGCGGGGCCGGTCGCGGAACTGCACCCGGTCGATCAGCCGCAGCACGAACGCGAGGCGTCCGGTGCGGTGCGGGATGGGGTGGCGGCGGGTGGAGAAGACGCGGCAGTGCCGGGTACCGAACGAGTACGCCAGGTCCCGGGCGGCCTTGTGGTACACCTCGGGGTTCTGGCCCTTCGGCATCCGCAGCACCAGTTCGTCGGTGGCGTAGGAGCAGCGCACCGACAACAGCCGCGGCACCACCTCACCGCCGTCGTACTTCTTCACCAGCCCGCACAGCGACATGACCTCGTGCCACTGCCGCCGGTACACCCACAGGCGCCGCCACACCGAGACGGAACGGAGGATGACGTGGCGGTGGAACGAGTCACGGCCGCGCCACCACCACACGCCACCCGAGGCGGCGAGGACGACGGCGACCAGGGCGTGAGGCCACCAGCCGTGCGACCGGTAGACGTTCACGGCGAGCAGGACCAGGGCGACGCCTGGCCAGGCCTGCCAGTGCCGCACTACGAACACCGCGAGCCGGACCACGGCCACGGCGAGGCGGAACAGGAGGAACAGAACGGTGACGGTCCAGAGCAGCGGCCACGGCGCCGAGATCTGGAACCGGCGGAAGTTGACCAGCGGCGCCCGCACCATCACGCCACCGCCCGGCGGTCGGCGGAACGCTGCTCGGTCCAGGTCTCCGCGCAGACCTTGTGCACCGGCTTACCCGCCGGACTCCGGCAGATCGCAGGCTTACCGCAGATGACACACGGGACCGGCTCGCCGGCACCGGCAGTGCGCGTCCAGTCCAGGACAACAGGCATGATGAACCTGCCCTTCCAGGCCGAGAGGGTTTGAGAGGGCAGCGGGGCGGCCGGCGTTCCTAGGGCATGGGCCGCCCCGCGCCAACGTCAGTCAGTAGCCGTGCCGCTTGAGCGCGTCGTACGCGGCGGCCTTTTCCGCCGGGGTCGACTTCCGCATCGCGCTGTTGAACGCGTCGCGGGCCCTGTCGAACTCCGGGCTGTCGATGTCCCGGTCAGCGGCGTCGGTCTCCTTCATCCCCAGGTTGATCAGCTTCATCACCTGATCCCGACGCACCGGCTCCGGCTCGGGGCGCTTGCGGCCGAACATCAGGCAGCCTTCCCGCGCGTCTCGGCCAGGGTCTTCGGCGCCACCAGACCAGTGGCCCGGTAGGAGAACGCCAGCCGACCGTTGCTGCCCACGTACGGGGTCACCGTCAGGCCCTCGAACTCCACCGGCTGGAACGGACCCACCGGCGGCACCGGCTGCACATCCGCCAGGATCTTGATCGCCACCTCACGCGACCGCGACCCCAACTCCGGGTCCATGTCCATCACCCGGCACTGCCACACCCGCTGACCCGTCACCTTGTCCTTCGCCGGCGTCCGCTGACGAGTCGCCTCGTTGAAGTCCTGCGCCTCCGCAATCGAGTCCGGCACGAACACCGCGCCATGCGGAAAGACCGCCTCGAACGGAACCGAGAACCGAGTACCACCACGAAGAGCCACGGATTCCTCCTTCAGCGCAATGCGCTTTCTGCTCAGCCGGACCCATCCGGTAGAGCTTGTGCACCAGGCTTGACTTGCCTGGCTAGCCAAGCGGCATGCACCGAGGCTAGGCCGCCTTGGCTAGTCAGGTCAAGAGTTGGAGTCGGGGTTTCCTAGCTTGGCTAGCCAGCAGGTAACCTTGACGGGTGACCGAAGACCTGGACTACCTGGGTGAACTCGACCCCGATGACCCGAAGCAGGCGTCACAGCAGATCGCAAACAAGCTCCGGGCCGCGATCCTTACGCGCCGACTGGCGCCGGGCGACAAGTTGCCGTCGCAACCTGAACTTGCTTCCCGCTACGGGGTGGCACGGGAGACCATCAAACGAGCGCTAGAGGTGCTCCGCTCAGAACGCCTCATCATCACCCGGCAAGGCAGCGGCGCTTTCGTTCGCGCCCAGACGCAACGGGCCGTGGAGCTACGACCCCACATCGAAGCAGCGTTCGAGCGAGCCCACGTCACCATCGACTTCGCCGGCTTTTCTGGCGAGACCCTGCGAGACGCCCTGGCCGAGGTGCTGGACAAGGTCCGCGTTGGTCGCCTCGCCCCGGAGACGATCGCAGTACGTGTGCTCGTCTCCGACATGTCCGTCCCCATGGCGCTACCCGCCAGGGCTGAGACACAGTCTGACGATCCGGCCGTCCGGGAACGAGCTGACCGCATCACCCGCAGGGCTGTCGACGGCATTGTTGATCAGGTCACGGAGCTAGGCGACCTGGGCTTGATTCGTTCGGCCACGGTCGAGGTGCGGATGCATCGCGGTTCACCGCAGTTCAAGCTCTACGTCCTCAACGGTGAAGAGGTGTTCTTCGGCTTCTACCCCGCCGTCGAACGGACCGTCACCATCAAGGGCGAGCCCACCGCCATCTACGACCTCATGGGCAAGGACGTCCCGCTCTTCCACTACGCCGTCACCGACGACGACACCTCGCACGGCACTCAGTTCGTGGAAGCGTCCCGCCAGTGGTTCGACTCCCTATGGTCGACCATCGCCTATCGGCACGAAGGATGACCGCCAGCCTGGAGCAGCTGTGCCGGGATGTCCGCGCATTGCTGCTCGACTTCGACGGGCCGGTATGCAGCATCTTCGCCAACTACCCAGCACCACAGGTTGCGAGGGAGCTCCTCGACCTACTAGTGAGCCAGGGCTTGGCGCTCATGAACGAGCTAGCCGAAGAATCGGACCCCCTGGAGGTGCTGAGGCACACCGGCAGCTCGTCGGATCAGGAGTTGACCCGACTCGTCGAAGACGCCTTGATCGCAGCTGAGGTGAAGGCGGCATCGACGGCGGAACCGACCGCCTACGGGCGAGAGGTCATCGTGGCCGCGCGCCAGCTGCACCTGCCAATCGCGGTGGTCAGCAACAACTCGCCCCAAGCGGTGGAGGCCTACTTGAGAGAGCACCGACTGAGCCAGCACGTCGCCAAGACTGTTGGCCGGGCATACGCCGATCCCTCGCGCATGAAGCCGAACCCGACGCCCATCGTTGACGCGGCGGCATCCCTTGGAGTCGTTCCGGCGCTGTGTGTGTTGGTCGGCGACTCGCTCTCCGACATCGAGGGAGCGAAAGCCGCAGGCACTCGTGTGATCGGGTATGCGAACAAGCCCGCAAAGGTGGCGGCGTTCCAAGAGGCGGGTGCGGACGCGGTGGTTACGTCGATGCGGCAAATCGCGCAGGCCCTCATGCAGGTCGAGGGTCTTTGATCTTTCCTGGTTGCTTCGTATCGCCGGCAGATGATGACCATGGGGGAGGAACCGCACGGATGGCGACCGCACCGAGTCCGGGCAGCGACAAGGCCGGCGGGGATGGCCCTGGGTGCTTGGGGCACTCGTGGGGCTTGCCTGCGTCGGCCTTGTTGCTGTGCCCGCGTCCTGGGCGGTGCGGAAGCAGCTAGAAGCGGAGCGCGGTGAGGCGACGCCGGTTGGCCAACGAGCCGCGGTCGTGGCTGTCACCACTTCCATCTCTGACGCCAGCTGGTCTGTTTCTCGGCCAGCCGCCCATCGCGTGTCGATAGACGGCTGGCCGAGAGGTGGCTAGCTACCGCACGAGCTGATCAGGCCGGTGATTGCGGTGATCGCCGTAGCTGAGGCAGCAATGAGCGTGGCTACCTCGCCGATCGTCGGCTTGCGGCGGGCCGAATCGCTGGAATTCCCATCGCGGGAACCACCGAACCTGCGAACGGTCGTTAGTCTCATCGTCTTGCGTCTCTCCCTCGCAGTGGGCTGGGCGCAGGGCAGGGGCGGCACTCGCGGACCAAGCAGGGTGCCGCCCCCTTCTGCACGGGCTGTGTCCGCCCGCTTAATGTGAAACGAAACGACCGTGCAAAAAGTGATTGGCCAATCAGGGCGAATTTTCGGGGTGTTTTGCCCGTTTTTATTACCACTTAGCGTTATTCGGCAGAGCGTCTATCAGGCGGGTGCAAGTTGCATATGGCAAAGATGATCTTCGCATGAGGGGTAACGGAAAGTAGTTTTCTGGCGACCAATGGCTAATGAGGCGGGGAGCCAGTGGGTGACCACATGCGAAGCGTCAGCGCCCGAGGAGGTAGTGCCGCCATTTCCTCTGACATAGCCCCCGGAGACAGCCGGGAGAGATGGGTGCCGTGAGAACCTTGTCCCCTGGAGCGCTGTCCGTGATCTGTTGCCGAATTGGCCTGTACTAGATCAAGCGCGCTCCGCGCGGCGCGGGCCGGGGCGCGGCAAACGGCTCCTGCGGAGCCGCCGCCCCGGCCGCCTACGGCGCCGGGGCGGAAAATCAGCCAGCCCGAACCCCACGCCCCGCCCCGCGCGTCACACCTGGGTCAGTGAAGTGACCCGGTGACGAGTCCCGAAGGACGACCAGGGCCAGGCGAACACGCTCCACCCGGTTCCGACGATCCCCAAAGCAGCACGAGATCCGGCGGGCCAACCGCGGCGGACGAAGTTGCCGAACGGTTCCGCACGGTCGCCCAGGCCGCAGGGTGGGGAAGGGGTGGAGGTGGGTGTGGGGGTGGTGGGGTGAGGGAGAGGGTGGGGTTAGAGATGTGCCTCCGGCGGGGGCCAGACGACTCCGAGATGGAGTTGCCGAACGGTTCCGGTCAGAGGGTGGTTGAGGTGGGATGCCATCCCGCCAGCCACCGACCCAGGCAAGCCGAGCAGACCAGGGTCAGGGTGACAAGGTCGTACGTCCGGTAGGGCGCTCCACCTTGTCACCCTGACCCTGGTCTGCTCCACGATGTGTGGGTCGGCGGCAGACGGGATGGCAAGCTTCGGTAGTGGCTGTGAGGCTGCGCTACACGCCTACCAACTCGTTCGCAGCGTCTGCAATCGAATCATCCGGCTCGACCTCAATCCAGCGTTGGATGGCCAATTGTACGACCGCCTGCTCAACATCTTCCCGACGGATTGGAGGCTGACGACGCACCTTCCACTTCAGGACTGCATCCACCACCTCCTCAGCTGTGGGAGTCCGCCCAAGCTTATTCCGTAAAGCATCTGCTGCGTAATGGACCGAGGCGGCTACTTCGGCCCGGCTAGGGTTGAACCGCGATATAAGGTCCACCACACGCGATATGCGGTCTTCCCATCCGTCCAGTTCACCTATAGCCGATGCTCGTGCATCGGTAAAGGTCGGGCCCACCTTCACCTCGAAGGCCCGCCCATTCTGCTGCTCTTTCACTAGGCCGTTGTTCTGGAGCCTTCCAACAACTCTCTTCAAGTCGGCGGCGTACGGGCCGTAGCTAGCAGCTTGGTAATCTAGGCCGGTAGGTAGGCCGGCTGCAGTGGCGAAGTAAGCCAGTTTTTGGAACATGATCCGACCAACAGGCCAGTGGAACGGCTCTTGCTCGATCCGATGCAGGATTTCGACAAGGGCAATCGTTGCAGGATCCACATATCGGGCCTCATGTGCCGACGCCACTCCACTTGGAGGTGACGCCTGCGGGTTGAATAGAGCGAGTTGCGCCTGATCGGGTTCGACATCGTGGGGGACGTAGAGTTCAACCGGGATGCCAAACGTGCTCAAGTGGCGGTACAGGGTTGGACCCACAACTGACCATTCGAGCTGACCATTTCCGCAGCCTAGCGGTGGGACAGCAATCGAGCGCACGCCCCACTTGGATAGATTGCTGCGCAGGTGCTCAAGGCCATGTTCGATGTCCTCTAGCCTGCTTACAGATCGCCAGTGCTGCTTGGTGGGGAAGTTGATAATCAACTTCTCTTCGTCTTGATATGCGTACGGCTTCCCAAGTTGCACGAGGCCCTGATCGCATCGTCTGACGTAGTCCCGGAACATGTTGGGGTAACGCTTCTTGAACGCGAGCGCTATGCCCTTTCCCATGATGCCCACGCAGTTTACGGTGTTGACTAGGGCGTGAGCTTTAGAGTTCAGGAGATCCCCCCGCTTCAACTGAACGAGGTCTCCGTCCTTGCTAGGCAAAGAAGACATTGGCGAACACCTCCCCTCGCAGGCCAGCCGCATGGCACGAAATCACATGTGACTGTCGAATCACTTTTGCCTTGTCGATATAGCTTGGGTCTACACAGTTTGGAACTAGCACCTCCGCGCACCGAGCTCGCTTACGCTCGATGTAGTCCCACCTGTCGCTACTAGTCCAAGAGTGTGCATATACCAGCCCTTCATCTAGTATAGCAATTCCCCCCGGGGATGCAGCAAACCGGGTACCATCAGATGCTGCGTTTCCGTCAGTGATCACTACCCCTGGTAGATCCAGGATCGACGGATTTACACAAACGACGGCCAGCGGCGTCCCGTTGCCCTTTATCCGATACATCATCGGATTTCGAGCGTCGAAGTACAGGTTGGCATAATCGTGAAGTTGCATCCCGCCTGGGACTCTCTTCTGCCGTCTGCGCGATTGCACGTCCTCGTCCGCTACTGAGAGGTGTGGGAGACGTCGTGCTGCGTTGTGACTCAGGATGCCATGCCGCAACACCGACTCTAGGTTGGAGATCGGTGTAATGAAGTGAAGCTCCTGTACCCGGCCTCTCTCCATCCCATCACTCCGTTTCGCGTCCGTAGGCAGGTTCGAGGGATCGTGCCACGCGGGTGTGACAACTTGCCGAACACCTGTACTAGCGCCCCGCGTCGGGGGGAGCAGGCGGCGGGTACGGCAGGTTGTCGCCCGGGTTGATGGTCGATCAGAACACGGACTGCCACCGGGCACAACGGTCAGATGGAGGGTGTAGCGACGGGTCTGCGAGGAGCCGGCGGAGCTACGGATCAGAAGGTGGCTGTACAGCCATCCGTACAGCCAAGCCGGCCGACGGAGCCAGCCAAGGGCCGACGGCAGGCGACAGAGCGAGCAGGTCAGGGGCAGTCACCGACGCTGGCCGACAGCAGGCTTGATCTTTGCAAGGCAGGGGTTAGGGGTTCGAGTCCCCTGGGCTCCACCACATCATTTCGCCGGATCATCAGCGGCTGTCGATGCTGCTGTGTCGCGTGCCGCCTCGGCAGTCGGCTTCCATCGATCAACGAAAGCCTCGGCGAACCGATCATGATCTGATCGGCGTTGTACCCGGCCGACCTTCCGGCTGCGGTGTTGGAGCACGTGATGCCCTAGCTCGTGCAGCAGTACGTCAAGTTCAAGTTCATGTCGTACCTGATGGACACCGACTCGGTGCGGCGCCAGCTCGCCGGCTGATCCGTCACCCCGGACGGCGCGTCGCCACACCGCCGCCGGCCCTCGCTCGTCGAGGCCGGCGGCGGTTCCGCATGTCGGCGTCACGGTCCCTGAGCGCCGCAGTCGACGACGGCGCCGGTCCGGGTTCGCCGAGCATCAGCGTGACCACCGCGGCGAGCAGCACGATCGACCCGAGAACGGCGGTCACTGTGAGCCGTTCGTCGAGCAGGAGCACCGCGATGAGCGCCGCCGTCACCGGCTCCACGAGCGCGATGACCGACGCGGTGGTCGCCCGGACCGAGGCCAGCCCGGCGAAGAACAGGGTGTACGCCACGGCGGTGGGCCCCACGGCGAGGAAGGCGAGCAGGCCCACTGTCTGACGGATGTCACCGGCTGTGGGCAGGATCCCTTCGAGCAGGGCCAGGGGAAGCAGGCAGATCATTCCGACGGCGAATCCGTCCAGTAGCGGAGTGTGCCCGCCGCCGTCTCGGCCGAGCTTCCGGTTGAGCAGGGTGACGGCTGCGTACCCGGCCGCGGACAGCAGCGCGCAGGCCAACCCCAGCAGCGGCGCCGGGGCGCTGCCGGCGCTACCACCGCCCAGCAGCAGGACCAGGCCGACGAGTGCTGTCACGACTGTGACTCCGCCGGATCGGCCGAGTCGCTCGCCGAGGGCCAGGCGTGAACCGAGGGCGATGAGGACCGGCCCGGCGCCCAGGGTGACCATGGTGGCGACGGCCAGACCGGCGTACCCCACTGCGGCGAAGTACGCCGTCTGGTAGACGGCGAGCCCTACGCCTGTCGTCACGACCTGCCGCCACCTGTGGCGCGGCCGGGTGCTGACGACCCGGATACGCGAGGATGGTCGCCGACGTGTCAGGTGTCCGGCGGCGAGCAGCAGGACGCCGCCCGCGAACCGCCAGAAGGAGACGGCGACGGGGCCCAACCCGCTGGTGTCGTAGAGGACGGCCGCCGCGGCGCCGCCGGTGCCCCAGGCGATCGCCGCCAGGAGGATGTACAGGGTTCCTCGCCCCACGGTCGGGGGCAGATTTCTGCGCACGGGATTCTCCGTTGTCGTCGCCGCCCGGGCACCGCGAACGCACCCGGGCTCTGGATCGAAAGCCGGGTTCGGTGAACGGCGTCGTTACCGGGTGACCGGTGGCGGCGAGACAACGCGGAACGTCATGTCCGCACCCTAGCGGCGCGCAGACGATCGACCGCCTGCTTTATCGCGGCCACCCGCGTCGTGAGCGGCCCCGCGGGCACCTCGACGAGGTCGAATCCCGCGTCGCGGTACGTCAGTTCGTGGACGCGCTCGAAGACGAGCGACTCCTCGAAGCTGATCCGGCGGGCGGCGGTCGCCTCGACGAAGCCCTGATTCCGTACGAAGAAGACGGTCCGCTCGTAGTGGCGGCGTTCCGTCGTCAGGCGCTCGACCTCGTCCAGCAGGGCGGACGGCGGCGTCGACCCCAGGTGGCGGCACAGCGCGAGCGTGCAGACAGGTGAGCGGTCGTGGAAGACGATCTCCCCGGCGCGCGCTTCGGCTCGGCGCCGACGCCTGCGCTGGAGAGCCAGCACCCGCTCGGCGAAGTCCGGCTCGCGCCACGGTTCGGGCCGGCCGAGCGCCTGGTGCAGCGCGATCACGTCGGTCGCCGCCTCCTCCACGACGGGGTGGCCGTCGACCTCCAGGTGGCGCAGGATCGCGGTCTTACCGGAGCCGGGAGCGCCGGTGAGGATGAATCCGGGCATGACGTCCTCCGTTGGCAGACAGCCTCTTGATAGGCAAGCTGACACTTGCATATGGTGGGTGACGTGGGCGATCTGTACCAGGCGCTGGCCGATCCCACCCGCCGCCTGATCCTCGACGAGCTGACCGAGCGCGACGGTCAGACCCTGTTCGAGATCTGCGGCCGGCTGGCCACCAAGCACCAGGTCGGCTCGTCCCGGCAGGCGATCTCCCAGCACCTCGACGTCCTGGAGGCCGCCGGCCTGATCGTCACGCGGCGGCAGGGTCGCTACAAGTTCCACCACCTCGACACCCGGCCGCTGCGGTCCATCACCGAGCGATGGCTCAGGTCCGACGCACCCACCCAGGAGAACCCATGAGAATCAACCTCACCAGCGTGTACGTCGACGACCAGGACAAGGCACTGCGCTTCTACACCGAGGTGCTGGGCTTCGTGAAGAAGACAGACGTGCCGACCGGGGAGTACCGGTGGCTGACTGTGGTCTCGCCGGACGCCCCGGACGGCGTGGAGCTGCTGCTGGAACCCGACGCGCACCCGGCCGCCAAGGCGTTCAAGGAGGCGCTCGCGGGCGACGGGATACCGCTGACGCAGTTCGCGGTGGACGACGTGGCCGCCGAGCACGACCGGCTGCGGGGCCTCGGCGTGCTGTTCACCCAGGAGCCGGTCGACATGGGCCCGGTGACCACGGCGGTGTTCGACGACACCTGCGGCAACCTGATCCAGATCGCACAGTACCGGTAGCGGGTCGACAGTGGCCGGACCGTGGCGTAGCCCGGCGCTGGCGGCCGCGGTGGCGCGCCTGGAGGACGAGATCCGGGACGCCTGGGCGCGGCTGCGCGGTGAGCTGGACGTGGCGCCGGGCTCGCCCGAGGAGAGCGAGCTGGCCTGGCTCGTCATCGACGACCCCGGGGCGTACGACTGGCGGACCGTGGACGGCGCGGTGGACCGGCTGACCTGTCCCGACTGCGGGGCACGGCTGACCGCCGGACCGGCGACGTGTGAGACGTGCGAGTTCCGCCACCGGATGCGGTTCGGCGCCCGGGAGCGGGACCGCCCGCACGTGCCGCCCGGCAACGAGCACGCGCTGCGCGTGGCCACGGCGGTGACCCGCAGCCGCCACCGCTACTCACCCCGGGCGCGGGTCGGCTACGAGCTGGTCCTGCCGGACCTGCTGGCCGGCGCCCTGCCCACGACTCCCCAGGCCCAGGCCGCCAAGGCACTCGTCAACACGTTGACCGACGACGAGTGCGACCGGGTCGTGAGCCTCGCCGAGGTCGTGGAGTTGGCGAGAGGTCGTTGACTCCGCGCGGAACCGCTGGACACGATCGGTCACTCTGGCCGCATGACGGTGTGGCGGCGCCCGTACTCGCTGGACCTGACCACCTCCGGCTTCATGGTCGTGGCGGTGCTGGCGGTCGGCTTCTTCGTGCTCCTCGTGTTCGAGGTCAGAAGCGGCAGGATGACGGGACGGGATGCGGTGTTCCTCGGCGTGTGGAACGCCGCCGGCCTCGCTGTCGCGGTCCGCCGCGCGATGCTCGGCGTCTGGGTGAGCCCTGTCGGCGTACGCTCGCGCTCGCTGCTCCGCACGACCACAGTGCCGTGGGCGTCGGTTGCGGAGATACACAGCGGTACGGGTTCGATCGTGGGCCTGGACGTGGGACGCGACGCGATCGTCATCGAGCGGATCGACGGCGAGCCGGTGCAGACGCCGATCCAGTCCGGCGCCGTCGTCCGGCCGTTCCGCCTGGAGCTGACCCGGCTGGTCACCTGGCCGGAGCACTACGACGAGATCCTCGCGAACCTGCGGGAGTGCCATCGCAACGCCCGGCCCCCGGAGCAGCGCGCGGCGGCGAGCCCGGCGCCGGATCCGGTCCGCACCGACCGTCCGGTCCCGCCGGGGCAGATCCGGCGGCCCGCTCCGAGCGCCACGCAGCGGCGCGACATCCATGCGCTGACCAGGCAGTACGAGCGTGGAGTGCTGACCGACGCCGAGTACGCGGCCGCGTTGGCGCGGCTGCGCGGTGACGAATAGGCGTCAGCCGAGCCGGTCGAGCAGCTCGCGGCTGCGGCTCACCACCAGCGCTGTGGCCTCGGCGTCGTACGAGGGCAGCGAACTGTCGGTGAACAGGTGCCGGTCGCCGGGGTAGACGTACAGCTCGCCGCGCTCGGGACCGACGATCGACACCAGCTCGCGCGCGGCGTCCACGTCGCCTTCGAGCCCGAAGAACGGGTCGCGCTCCATGCCGTGCACCTGCACCGCCACCCCGTCGGGCCAGGGGCCGATCGCCCACTCGCCGGTCACCGGCAGGCAGGCCTCGTAGAGCAGGGCGGCCCGGGCGCCGGCCCGGGTCTGGGCGAGCCGCTGGGCGATGGCGGCGCCCCAGGAGACGCCCGCGTAGACGAGGCCGGCGGGCAGGTCGGCGACGAGCGCGTCGGCGCGCCGGTCGAGGACGTCGCCGCCGATCCGCTTGATCAGCGCGGCGCCGTCGGAGATGGTGGCCGGCCGTTCGCCGTCGAAGAGGTCGGGGACGTGGACGGTGTGGCCACCGGACCGCAGGGAGCCGGCGAGCGCGCGGACGCCGTCCGTGAGCCCTTGAATGTGGTGGAAGAGCACGATCTCGGCCATCACTACACTCCTGAGTTGTCAGACCAGAGTTGTCGAACGAACCAGAATCTTAGAACGGTCGAGAAATGTCGGTCAATGAGCGAATCCCGGACTACGACCTCGACGACCTGCTCGTGGTCACCGCTCCGGAGCAGTTGCGTGCGCTCGCCGACCCGCTGCGGAGCACGCTGCTCGAACTGCTCCTGGAGCGCGCCGCCACTGTCAACGAGATGGCCCGCGCCGTCGACCGGCCGAAGAGCAGCGTGGCGTACCACGTGAACCAACTGGTCGACGCCGGTCTGCTGCGCGTGGTGCGGACCCGCCGGGTACGCGCCATCGAGGAGCGGTTCTACGGGCGGGTGGCCCGCACCTACTACGTCGGCGCGCTCAGCCGGGCCGAGGACAAGCAGGTGGTGTCCCGGATCAACGGGCTCGCCGAGGCGGCAGCCGAAGCGGCGGCCGCGCACGCCGCCGACGAGTTGCGGTGCACGCTCGTGCACGCGCGCATCCCGATCGAGGACGTCCGCGAGTTCTGGGCGGAGGTGCAGGCGCTGGCCCGGCGGTTCGCGCAGATCCCCCGCGCCGGGGACCAGGTGTACGGCTTCGCCGCCGGCCTCTACCCCACCGACGCGCCCACGCTCCCCGACACGGAACCCGCCACCGACCCACGCGACTGACGGCCCCACCACGCGACGGCAGGGTCTTGCCGGGACGGCGAACCGGGCAGGCTAGCGTCGGAAGCGTGAGCACCGGATCCCCGCGCGTCCTGCCGGCCGAGCGCGGCATCGACGAGGCAGCCGCCGTCCTGCGTGCCGGCGGGCTGGTCGCCTTTCCCACCGAGACGGTCTACGGGCTGGGCGCCAACGCGCTCGACGCCCGGGCCGCCGCGCGGATCTTCGAGGCGAAGGCGCGGCCCAGCTTCGACCCGCTGATCAGCCACCTGGCCGACGCCGCCGACCTGGCCGCGCTGGTGGGAGAGGTGCCCGCGGCGGTGGCCGAGCTGGCGAAGCGGTTCTGGCCCGGCCCGCTCACCCTGATCGTGGACCGTCCGGAGATCATCCCGCCGATCGTCACCTCCGGTCTGGACACCATGGCGGTACGCGTACCGGACGAGCCGTCGGCGCGGGCACTGATCGCCGCCGCCGGAGTGCCGGTGGCGGCGCCGAGCGCGAACCGGTTCGGCCAGCTCAGCCCCACCCGGGCCGAGCACGTGGTGGCCGGGCTGGGCGGCGCGGTGGACGTGGTGCTCGACGGCGGGCCCACCCGGTGCGGCATCGAGTCGACGATCGTGGACGCGCGCGGTGAGCGGCCGGTGGTGCTGCGGCTGGGCGCGCTGCCGGTCGAGGCACTCGTCGAGGCGGTCGGCCCGGTCGAGGTGCGCCAGGGCAGCTCCGGCCAGCCGGTCGCGCCCGGGACGCTCGCCGCGCACTACGCCCCGCGTACCCCGTTGCGGTTGGGCGCGGCGGCCGAGCCCGGCGGCGGCCGGCGGGGCTTCCTGGCCTTCCGGGAGCCACCGGCGGACAGCGACTGGGCGGCGGTGGAGGTCCTGTCGCCCGACGGCGACGTGACGGCGGCGGCGGCGCGCCTGTTCGACGCGCTGCACCGGCTCGACGCGGCCGGGGTGACCGAGATCGTCGCCGAGCCGGTGCCGGAGACCGGCGTGGGCCGAGCGATAAACGACCGGCTGCGCCGGGCCGCCGCCACCTGGCGCTAGGACTGGTCGGCGTCGGGTCGCCGATGCGAACCCGGCTGCGGCAGGCGGTCGACCAGCTTGGTCAGCGCACCGTTGGCGAACGTCGCGCCGAGCGCCGACCCGGTGGCGATGGTCCAGCCCACCGGGCCGAGCGGGGTGCAGCCGAAGAACTGGCTGACGCCCGGCGTCTGCACCACAGCCACGAGCACGCCGACCGACGCGGCGGTGGCGGCGAGCACGCTGGGGCTGGTGCCGCCGGCCAGCACGGTCTGGCCGAGCTGGGTGCCGATCAGCGAGGCGAGCGCGACGGTGCTGGCACGCCGCTGGGTGCCGGTCCACCTGGCGATCGTCCAGCCGGCGGTCGCGCCCAGCGTGGTCGACGCCGCGCGCAGCCCGATCTCCCGGGTCATGGTGACGCCGAGCGACGAGTCCGGCCCTTCCCGCAGCAGGTGGTCGGCGCTGTCGTCGGCGGGCGGGCGGACCGCGATGGCGAGTGCGGGTGCCAGGTCGGTGAGCAGGTTGACCAGCAGGAGTTGCCGGCCGGTCAGCGCGGACCGGCCGGTCGCGGCGGCGGTCAGCACGCTGAACGCGATCTCGCCGAGGTTGCCGCCGACCAGGATGCTCAGCGCGTGCCGCACCGACGACCACATGGCCCGTCCCTCGACGAGCGTGGCGATGATCGTCTCCAGCCGGTCGTCGGTGACCACCAGGTCGGCCGCCGCGCGGGCGGCGGGAGTGCCGCGCTGGCCGAGCGCGATGCCGACGTCGGCGAGCCGGATCGCGGGCGCGTCGTTGGCACCGTCACCGGTCATCGCGACAGTCCGGTCCTGGCGCTGCAACGCCTGGATGATCCGTACCTTGTGGGCGGGCGTGCAACGCGCCACCACGTCGGTGGCCATCAGGCGCTCGGCGAGCGCGGCGTCGTCCAGCCGGTCCAGGTCGGTGGCGGTGACCACGCGCTGCCCGCCGTCGTCCGGGCTGATCTTGGCGGCGATCGCCTCGGCCGTGGCCGGGTGGTCACCGGTGATCATGACGGTGTGCACGCCCGCCGCCCGGATCCGGGCCACCGCCGGCCGGGCGCTCTCCCGCACCCCGTCGGCGAGCGTTAGGAAACCCACGAAGACCAGCCCGTCGACCTGCTCGTCGCTCACCTGCTCGATGGAGACCTGGCACTCGGCCACGGCGAGGATGCGATGCCCGGCACCGGCCCGCCCGGCCAGCATGGCCTGCACCTCCTCGCGTCCGGCCGCATCAAGCGGCCGGTCACCCTCGGCGGTGCGCCGGGACGCGCAGCGCGGCAGCACCGACTCGGGGGCACCCTTCACGCTCAGCAGCAGCCCGCCGGTGCCGCGGCCGACGGTGGCGCTGTAGCCCCGGGACGGCTCGAACGGCATTCCGGCCGTGGCGGTCCACTCCGCCGCGCCGGTCTGCTCGGTCACCCCGGCGGCGTCCGCGCCGTGGCGTACCGCCCGGTCGGTCTGCTGCGGCAACTCGTCCGGATCCGCCGCAGCCGGGGTGGCCCGCACCGCGGCGGCCAGCGTCGACCGGAGCGGCTCGTCGAGTTCGTCCAGCACGGCGTACCGGCCGTCACCGGTACCCACCCCCGCCAGCAGCAACTTCCCCTCGGTGAGCGTGCCGGTCTTGTCGAAGCAGAGCACGTCGACCCGGCCCAGCGCCTCGATGGTCCGGGGGTTGCGGACCAGGGCGCCGTGCTCGGCCAGCCGCCGCGCCGCCGCCAGCTGCGCGGCGCTGACCAGGAACGGCAACCCCTCCGGCACCGACGCCACGGCCAGGTTCGCGGCGGTCGCCGCCGTTTCGGCAAGGGGTACGCCCCGAAGCAGCCCTGCGCCTGCGACAGCGATCGCCGAGGCGGCCGCAAGGGGTACGGCGCTGCTTGTCAGCCTGCCGAGCCGCGCCTCCACGCCACTGGCGGGCGGGGCCTGCCGGGCCATGGCGAGGCTCCGCCCGGCCTCGGTCTCCGCACCGGTGGCCACCACCACTGCGGTGCCGTGCCCGGCGGCCACAGTGGTGCCCTCGAACAGCATCGAGTGCCGTTCGGCGATGGCCGCCGCCACCACCGGTTCCGGGCTCTTCGCCACCGGCAGCGACTCGCCGGTCAGTGACGACTCGTCCGCCTCCAGCCCGTCGCTCGTCAGCACCCGGCAGTCGGCCGGTACGGCGTCCCCGGAGCTGACCGTGATCACGTCGCCGCGTACCAGTTCCTCGGCGGGAACCACCCGCTCGGCGCCGTCGCGCAGCACCCGGGCGGTGACCGCCGATCGGGACAGCAGCTCGGCAAGCGATCGTTCGGTGTTGCGCTGGTGCACCGCGCCGACCAGAGCGGACCCGCCCACCACGCCGCCCACCAGGGCCGCGTCGACGAGCGAGCCGAACGCGGCGGAGAGCACCGCACCGGCGGCCAGCACCGGGGTGAGCGGGTTGGACAGCTCCTCCACGAACGCGCGGAGCAGCCCGGCCGGGCCGTGCTCGTCGCCGACCTCGACGCGCCGGCGGCGGGCCGCCTCGTCCTCGGCAAGCCCGGACGGGTCGGTGGCGAGCTGGTCCAGGACGGTCTGCGCCGGCATCAGGTGCCAGGCGGTGAGCGCGGGCATCGGTGCGCCGGTCCGGTCCGGCAGCCGGTGTGCCCGGAACACGCCGTGCGCGAACGCGAGCGCCGCCGCGCCGTTCACCGCGGCGAGCGTCGGGCGGGGCAGCCGCCGCCGGTCGGCGGTGAACGCGGCGAGCGCGCCGAGCCCGCTGCCGGCCATCGAGATCCGGACGTTCTGCTCGGTCATCCGGCGGGCCACTCCGGCGGCGTCGACGAGCAGGGCCGGTACCCGCAGGTCGTCACCGACCAGCAGGTGCGCGCCCCACGGCGGCAGGTCGTCCGGGCCGTACACGCCGAGGCCGCAGTCCGAGGCGGCGAGCGCCGACCGCTCACCGGAGACCACCATCACCACGGCGCCCTCGCGTTGCAGGTCGTGCACCGCGTCGGCGAGCCGGGCACCACCGGGTACGAGCAGGTCCGCGAAGTCGTACCGGCCGTCGTCCGCGCCGCCGACCACGAGCCGCAGGCCCGCCTGCCGTGCGGCCGACGCCAGCGCGTCCACGCCCGGCGCGGGCTCCGGCTCGACCCGCAGTACGGCGGCGAGCCGGCCGTTCTCCGCCAGCCCGAGCAGCCGTCCACCGTCGGCGCGCAGCCGGGCGCTGTCCGGGGTGTCGCCGGGATCGTCGGCGCCGAGGCGGTCCAGCGGGCCGATCCGCCAGCCGCCGTCGGCGCGAACCGCGTCCGGCTCGGCCGGGTCGAACAACGCGAACGCGCGCGCGGCGACCTGCCCGGTGTCGGCGTCGGCCAGCGGCGCGAGATCGGCCAGGACGCCCCGGTCCGAACCGAGCACCGCCGCGTCGAGCACCACCGTGTCGATCCGGTCCAGCTCACGCAGCACACTGCGGTCCATCGCGATCACGCCGCGCCGGGCGAGCATCCGGCCGAGCTGGGCGCCGTACCCCTCCCGACCGGAGCCGGGCGCCTTCGGCAGCGAGGACAGCGCCAGCGCGGCTGCGCGCTTCGGCCCCAGCACCGGCAGCGCCGCCGCCCCGGCGACCGCGCCGGCCGGAAGCACCCGCTTGGCGTACCGCTCGGGCTGCCCGTCCGGCACCGGGCAGGGCCGCTCGCCGTCGGGCACCCGGGCCACAGCCCGTTCCGGGTCACCGGTCAGGTGCGGCTCGGCCCGCCGCCATGCGTTCAGTTGAGCGGCGCCCTCACCCCACTGCACGACCCGCTGCGCGCCGTCCAGCACGATGCCCGCCCAGCCGCCGGTGAGACCCTGCACCACCGCCTCGGCCAGCGGGAACAGCACCTCGGCGCGCGGGTCGGCGCGGATGCCCAGACCGGCCAGCGCGTGCAGCTTCGGGTGCAGGTCGACAGCGCCGAGCAGACCGGCCACCTCGGCGGGAATGGGAGTGAGCGGCAGGACACGGGTGGCAGCGGAGATGCTCAACCCGAGCACGTCGGACAGCAGCGCGCCGAACGTCCGCGCGGTACGCGGGCCGTCCTCGGGCGGCTGCGGCGGTTCGATCTCCGGGTCCGGCTCGTACGGGCAGGTCTGCTCCACGCGCGCCACCGTGGCGATCAGGTCGCGCAGCTTCGGCGCCGGATCCCCGGTCGCCACCACCACCCGGCCCGACGGCGCGTTCACCCGCGCCCAGGCGACACCCGGCATCGACTCCAGCGCCGCCTCGACCTGACGGGCCAGCCGGTCGCCGCCGTCCTGGCACACGCCGTGCACCTCGATGTGGTGGCGGCCGTCCTGCGACCACACGCGGCGGCTGGTCAGCCCGGTGAGGCGGGCCAGCCGGGCCGCCGCCGTACCGACGCTGCCCGCCACCTCGCTGACCCGGGCCGGCACGGCATCAGTGGGCAGGGCCGAACCGACGGTACGCGCGACACGCGCGGCGGTCTCCGGTACGACCGTCGGCGACAGCAGGAGGCCGGCGAACCGTCCCAGCGAGGTCATCGAGTCGTACGGCCGGGCAGTCGGTTGAAGGTGTCGCAGCCGTACGCCATCTCGCCTCCCGGTCTCGTCCCGGCGGCCCGACTTCCCGGCGCGGCGTCCGTTATGCCACCCCGACGGCAGAAGTTTCCGGGCATCGCCCCGCCGTTCCCGGCCGACGAGACGCGCGCCACAGTTGACCTCAACCGGGGGTGAGGTCCGAGGCTGAACGCCATGACCAGCACCACCGCCGTTCCGGCTGATCCACCCGTCGACCTCTGGTCGCCGCGCCTGCGGGCGATGACGGTGGGCAGTGTCGCCCTGGTGTCCCTGCTCGCGTTCGAGGCGCTGGCGGTGGGCACCGCCATGCCGACCGTGGCGCGCAGCCTCGACGGGCTCGGCCTGTACGCGCTGGCGTTCGGCGGTTCCTTCGCCTCCGGCGTGGTGGCGATGGTCGCCTCCGGCATCTGGTGCGACGCGCGCGGGCCGCGCCCGGCCATGTGGCACGGTGTCGTCTGGTTCGTCGCCGGGCTCGTGGTGGCCGGCGCCGCCACGACCATGGAGGTGCTGGTCGTCGGGCGGGTGGTGCAGGGCTTCGGCTCCGGACTGGTCTCGGTGGCGCTCTACGTGGTCGTCGGGCAGGCGTACCCGGAGCAGTTGCGGCGGCGGATCTTCGCCGCGTTCGCCGCGGCCTGGGTGGTGCCGTCGCTGGTCGGACCGGCCCTGGCCGGACTGATCGTGGAACATCTGGGCTGGCGGTGGGTGTTCCTCGCGGTGCCGGCGGTGGCGATCCCGGCGGCGCTGCTGGTCCAGCCGGGGCTGCGGGCGCTGACCGCCACCGTGGCGACCCGCCCGCCGGCGGGTGCCCTGGCCCGGATCGGCTGGGCCTGCGGGGCGGGGGCGAGCGCCGCACTGCTGCACTACGGGGGGCAGCAGCGCGGCGTGCTCGCCGCCGCCCTCATCGCCGGCGCGCTGGCCGGGCTGTTCGTCTGCGTGCCGCACCTGCTGCCGGCCGGGTTCCTGCGCGCGGCGCGGGGACTGCCGACGGTGATCGGCCTGCGCGCGCTGGCGTCGGCGGCGTTCGTGGCCGCCGAGGTGGTGATCCCACTGATGCTGTCCCGGGAGCGCGGTTTCTCGCCCACCGGCGCCGGCCTGGTGCTGACCGTCGGGGCGCTGTCCTGGTCGGTCGGCTCGTGGATCCAGGGGCGGATCCGCTCACCCCGCTCGGCGGCGACGCTGCCCCGGGCCGGGCTGGCCTGCATCACGATCGGTACGGCGGGCGTGGCGTCGGCGCTGGTGCCCGGACTGCCGGTGCTGCCGGCCGTGCTGAGCTGGTCGGTGGCAGGGCTGGGCATGGGCCTGCTCTACCCGTCGCTGTCGGTGCTCACCCTGGAGCAGTCCGCCCCGGCCGAGCAGGGCCGCAACAGCTCCGCGCTGCAACTGGGCGACTCGCTCGCCGCCGCCACAGTGCTGGCGCTCACCGGCGCGGTCCTGGCCGCCGGTGCGTCCCCCGGCCCGGCCGGCTTCGCGACCACGCTGGCTGTGGCAGCCACTTGCGGCCTGCTGGGCCTGCTGCTGGCCGGCCGGGTGGTCCTCCGCCCCACCCCCTGACCCGCCCTGCCCGCCCCCGCCCCTCCCACCCTCTGCCGGTTGATCAAGGAGTTCGGGTCGGTCTTCGAGCCTCCGTCCGACACGAACTCCTTGGTCAACAAAGGGAGGGCAGGGCCGAGGTGGCCCTCGGGGGCGCAGGATCGGGGTGAAAGGGGCCGGGGGCGGGCGGCTGTCACGATCCGGGTCGGCGTTCCGTCCCAATCGGGGAGCCGCGGTGTGGCGGTCGCGCGTGGGCGGGAGGAGTGGGCGATGCGGGTGCTGGTGACCGGGGCGACCGGGCGGCTCGGGCGAGTGGCGGTGCCGCGGCTGCGGGACGAGGGCTTCACGCTGCGCGCGATGAGCCGCGGACCGCGTACCGGGGACGGGGTCGAGTGGGTGACCGCCGACCTGGCCACCGGCGCCGGGCTGGCGGAGGCGGTCGCCGGGGTGGACGCGGTGCTGCACCTGGCCTCGTCGCCGCAGCGGCGCACCCACGACATCGACGTGCTCGGCACCCGCCGGCTCGCGGTGGCGGCCGGTCACGCCGGGGTGCGTCACCTGGTCTTCGTGTCGATCGTCGGCGTCGACCGGGTGCCGTTGGGCTACTACCGGCACAAGCTCGCGGCTGAGCAGGTCGTGGCCGCCGGACCGGTGCCGTGGAGCGTGTTGCGGGCGACCCAGTTCCCGGAGTTCCTGGAAGGGCTGCTCAGCGGCGCGAGCCGCCTCGGCCCGGTGATCGGGGACCGGGCCGTGCTCGCCCAGCCGGTCGACCCCGGTGAGGTGGCGGACCGGCTCGCCGTCCTGCTGCTGGCCGGGCCGTCGAACCGGGTGGAGGACTTCGGCGGACCGGAGGTGCTGCGCTACGACGACGCGGCCCGCGCCTGGCTCGCGGCCCGGCGGGTACGCCGTCCGCTGCTGCCGGTCCGGATCCCCGGCCGGCTCGGACGGGAGCTGCGCGCGGGCGGCCTCACCACGACCGCCACGCCGACCGGCACCCGGACCTGGGCCGACCACCTCGCGGACACGTACGGGGGAACCGCCGGAAGATGAGAAACGGTCGGGTCCGCACCGGCCTACGGTGACCGCATGCTGGTCTTCGTCGCCACAGTGGTCCTGTACGTCTTCGGTTTCGTCTTCCTCTACGGCGTGATCCGGGTCGGCGTCCGGCACGGCATCGAGGACGCCGAGGCGA
This sequence comes from Micromonospora aurantiaca ATCC 27029, assembly GCF_000145235.1. Classification (NCBI taxonomy): domain Bacteria; kingdom Bacillati; phylum Actinomycetota; class Actinomycetes; order Micromonosporales; family Micromonosporaceae; genus Micromonospora; species Micromonospora aurantiaca (nom. illeg.). The sequence continues at coordinate 43,253 of NC_014391.1, forward strand.
ACCGTCCCGAGGTGCTGCGCCGCCGGCAGCTCACCACGACCGAGAGCCGGGACTTCGCGCAGGAGAACGCGTTCCTCACCAATCCCAACTGAAGGGCGGGGGCGGGGTCCGGCCGGTCGATCCGCCGGGCGGGTGCGAGGATCGCGGCATGATGGGGACGCTGAAGACGGAGCCGGCCCGAACCCGGCTCGACCTGCTGGCTCCGCCGGTCGCCGCGGCCCTGCAGGATTGGCCGGCCGAGGCCCCGGTGGACGTGGACGACGTACTGGTCGCCCCGATCGACGCCGACCTGGCCGACACCGCTGCCTTCTGCGAGGCGTACGGGGTGGGGCTGGAGGAGTCGGCCAACTGCGTGGTGGTCGCCGGCAAGCGCGGCGGCGAGATCCGGTACGCGGCCTGTGTCGTGCTCGCCACCACCCGTGCCGACGTCAACGGTGTGGTCCGCAAGCTGCTCGACGTGCGCAAGGCGAGCTTCGCGCCGATGGCCGAGGCGGTCGAGTCGAGCGGCATGGAGTACGGCGGCATCACGCCGATCGGCCTGCCGGCGGACTGGCCGATCCTCGTCGACTCCCGGGTGATCGCCACGCCGCACGTGATCATCGGTTCGGGCGTACGGCACAGCAAGATCGCCCTGCCCGGGCCGGCGCTCGGCGCGCTGCCCGGGGCGAGGGTGGTGGAGGACCTGGCCAGGCCGGCCTAGGTCCTCATCCGCATCGATCTTGTTCCACGTGAAACATCAGGCTGCCGCTTCGCGCTGCGCCACCTCGCGCAGCGCGGCGAGCAGCGTCTCCGGCTCCTGGGCGCCGGTGACCGCGTACTTTCCGGCCAGCACGAAGGTCGGCACGCTGGAGACGCCGAGCTGGTGGGCGGTGCTCAGGTCGGCGGCGACCTCCCGGCGGCCCAGGTTCGACTCCAGGTACTGCCGCGCCTCGGTCTCGTCCAGCCCGGCCTCGCCGGCCAGCGTGACGAGCGCGTCGATCGAGCCGACGTCGACGCCGTCGTGGAAGTGCGCCCGGTAGAGCCGCTCGACCATCTCGGCGGAGCGCCCGTGCTCGGTGGCGAAACGCACCAGCCGGTGCGCGTCGAACGTGTTCGCGGCCACCGCCCGGTCGAACCGCAGGTCCAGGCCCGCGCCCGCGGCGACGCCCGTCACGTGCGCGGCCATGCCCTCGGCCTTGTCCCGCCCGCCGAACTTGTCGCCGAGCGCCTCCAGCAGCGGCTTCGGCTCGGTGACCGGAGTCGGGTCCAGCTGGAACGGCCGGAACCGGACGTTCACCTCGCCGTCGTACGACTCCAGGGCCTGTTCCAGCCGGCGCTTGCCGATCCAGCACCAGGGGCAGACCACGTCGGCGTAGATCTCGATGTCCATGACCAGCGACAACCCGCGGGTCAGGAGATCTGTTCCCGGACCTGGCGCTTGAGCCGGGCCAGGATGGCGGTGCCGCCGCGTACGCGCAGCGGGCTGATCGCCTGCGCCAGGCCCATCCGCTGGTAGAGGTCGTCCGGTACGGCGAGCACCTCCTCGGCGCTCGCCCCGGCCAGCCCTTCGGCGAGGATGCCGGCGAACGCCCGGGTGGTGGGCGCCTCCGGCGGGCAGTCGAACACAGTGCTCACGGTCTTGTCCGCGTTCACCTCGGCGCGCAGGAAGAACGCGGTCTGGCACTCGGGGACCTGCTCCAGTTCCTCCCGGTTCACACCCTCGGGCAGGGGCGGGATCACGTCCGCGAACTCCAGCAGCATCTCCAGGACGACGTCGCGGGGCGCGGCGGCGAACTCGTCGACGATCTCGGCCAGCTTGGTCGGCATCTCGGGCATGGGTCGAGGCTATCCGCCGCCGGGCGTCGCCACCCGGCGGTGCCGAGCGGGGCCCCGCCGCACGTGCGGAGCCCGCGCTCACACGTTCGGCGCGGCCTCGCTGATGTCGCTGAGCGCCGAGTGGGGGTCGAGCTGCATGGCGAGGTCACCGAGGGAGACGATGCCGACGAGCTTGCGGTCGCTGTCGCACACCAGCACCCGGCGGATGTTGCGCTCGCGCATCAGCGCCGCCGCCTCGTTCGCCGTGCAGTGCTGTTCAATCATCACCACCTCGCGGGTGATGATCGAGCCGATCGTGGTGGTGCCGGGGTCGGCACGCTCGGCCACCGCCCGGACCACGATGTCGCGGTCGGTCAGCATGCCGGCGAGCGTGGCGCCGTCGGTCACCACCACGTCGCCGATGTCCGACTCCTTCATCACCCGGGCCGCCTCGTCCAACGGGGTCTCCGCCGAGAGGTAGACCACCTGCCTGGTCATCACGTCACTGACGCGGAACATGAGAGCCTCCGAACGCTTTGGTCGATCCGTCTGCGGTACCCGGTGGCGCGCTCGCTACACCCCGTCGCGGCGCGTCGCGCCCGCCTCGTCGCGCAGGCGCTCCACGATGGCCTCCACCGGCAGCTCGGTGCGCTCGCCGGTGGCCCGGTCGCGCAGTTCCACGTACCCCTCGGCCAGGCGGCGGCCGACCACGACGGCGCGCGGGATGCCGATCAGCTCGGCGTCGGTGAACTTCACCCCGGCGGACACGTGCGTGCGGTCGTCGACCAGCACCCGCAGGCCGGCGGCGGCGAGGCGCCCGCCGAGGTCGAGCGCCGCGTCGAGCTGCGGCCCCTTCCCGGCGGCGATCAGGTGTACGTCGCACGGCGCGACCGCCGCGGGCCAGACCAGCCCCCGGTCGTCGTGGTGCTGCTCGGCCACTGCGGCGACCGCCCGGGACACGCCGATGCCGTAGCAGCCCATCGTGGGCCGGACCGGCTTGCCCTCGGGGCCGAGGACGTCGACCGCGAACGCGTCGGTGTACCGGCGTCCGAGCTGGAAGATGTGCCCGATCTCGATGCCCCGCCGGATGGTCAGCTCGCCGTCGGCGCAGGCCGGGCAGCTGTCGCCGGGCCGCACCTCGGCGGCCTCGATCGTGCCGTCCGGTACGAAGTCGCGCCCGCACACCACGTCGGTGGCGTGCCGGCCCGGCTCGTTCGCGCCGGTCAGCCAGGAGGTGCCGGGCACCACGCGGGGGTCGACCAGGTAGCGGATGCCGTGCTTGGCCAGGATCTGCGGGCCGATGTAGCCGCGGACCAGCTCCGGGTGCGCGTCCCAGTCCTCGAAGACCGCCACCGTGGCCGGGACGAGCACCGCCTCGACCCGCTTGAGGTCGACCTCGCGGTCGCCGGGCAGGCCGATCACCAGCGGTTCGCCCTGTTCGGCGCCGGGCCGTCGGACGGTGAGGACCACGTTCTTCAACGTGTCGGCGGCGGTCCAGCCGGTGCGCCCGCCCAGCTCCCGGGCCTCGGCCAGCTCGACCAGTGCAGCGATGGTCGGCGTCTCCGGGGTGTCGTGCACCTCGGCGGGCGGGTACGCGTCGGGGTCGCCGGCGGCCGGGGCGCGGGTCACCACCGCCTCGGTGTTCGCCGCGTAGTCGCAGGCGGTGCAGCCGACGAACGTGTCCTCGCCGACCGGCGTGGCGGCCAGGAACTCCTCCGAGGCGGACCCACCCATCGCGCCGGACATCGCGTGGACAGTGGTGAAGTCCAGGCCGAGCCGGGTGAAGACGCGCTCGTAGGCGGCCCGGTGCCGGTCGTACGCCGCCTGGAGCCCGGCCTCGTCCAGGTCGAACGAGTAGGCGTCCTTCATCAGGAACTCGCGCCCGCGCAGCAGACCGGCCCGGGGCCGGGCCTCGTCGCGGAACTTGGTCTGGATCTGGAACAGCGTCACCGGGAAGTCCCGGTACGACGTGAACAGGTCCTTCACCAGCAGCGCGGCCAGCTCCTCGTGGGTCGGCGCGAGCAGGTGCTCGGCGCCCTTGCGGTCGGCGAGTGTGAAGATGTCGTCCCCGTACTCGGTCCACCGCCCGCTGGTCCGGTACGGCTCGGCCGGGAGCAGCGCCGGGAAGTGCACCTCCTGGTCGCCGATTCCGGTCATCTCGTCCCGCACGATCGCGGTGATCCGGTCCAGCACGAGCTTGCCCAGCGGCAGCCAGGTGTAGCCGCCCGGCGCGGCCCGGCGGACGTAACCGGCGCGCAGCAGCAGCCGGTGGCTCGGAACCTCCGCGTCGGCCGGGTCCTCGCGCAGGGTCCGGAGCAGCAGGGTCGACATGCGCAGCAGCATTGGCGCAGCTTATGGCGCGAGCGGACGACCGGGCGATCCCTTTCCGCGCTCGTGTCGGATCGATCGTCGCCAGCTCGGCGAGGTGGCGGCATCCGACTGGTGTCGATACCGCCACCCGCCGAGCTGGCGCGGACGGTCCAGCAAACGTCGCGGGGGTCGGGTAGGAATGCGGCATGGCTGAGCGACCGCTGATGAAGCTGACGACCACGGTGCTGGACGCGCCGTCCGCAGAGGACCTGGCCGCGTTCTACGAGCGGCTGCTCGGCTGGTCCCGTCGCGAGGACGAGTCCGACTGGGTGGTGCTGGCTCCGCCGGACGGCGGCACCTGGCTGGCCTTCCAGGACGAGCCGGCCTACGTGCGCCCGGTGTGGCCCGCCGGGCCCGGCGACCCGCCGATGATGACCCACCTGGACATCAAGGTCGACGACCTGGAGGCCGCCTCGGCGTACGCGGTGTCGGTGGGCGCGACACTGGCTGACTTCCAGCCGCAGGACGACGTCCGGGTGCACCTCGACCCGGCCGGTCACCCGTTCTGCCTCTACCTGTGACGGGTGACCGGCTCCCACGGCCGGCTAGCTGACCTTGGTGCGGTAGATCGCCGTCGCGGCGGCGTAGGCGGCCAGGAGCAGGCCGGCGCACCAGGCGAGCGCGATCCAGACGTCGTTGCCGACGGGTTGCTGAGCGAAGAGCGCGCGGAGGGTGTTCACGATCGATGTCACCGGCTGGTTGTCGGCGAACCAGGCGACCGGGCCGGGCATCGAGTCGGTGGGGACGAACGCCGAGCTGATGAAGGGCAGGAAGATCAGCGGGTAGCTGAAGGCGCTCGCGCCGTCGACGGTCTTGGCGGACAGGCCCGCGATGACGGCGACCCAGGTCAGGGCGAGGGTGAACAGGATCAGGATGCCGGCTGCGGCGAGCCAGCCGACCACCGATGCGCCCGTCCGGAATCCCATGATCAGGGCGACGCCTGTGACGATCACGAGCGAGGCCAGGTTGGCGACGAGCGAGGTCAGGACATGCGCCCAGAGCACTGAGGGCCGCGGGATCGGCATCGACTGGAAGCGCTCGAAGATGCCGCCCTGCATGTCGAGGAACAGGCGGTACGCCGTGTAGGCGATGCCGGACGCGATCGTGATGAGGAGGATGCCCGGCAGCATGTAGTTGATGTACGACTCGCCGGATCCGGTGTTGATGGCTCCACCGAGCACGTACACGAAGAGCAGCATCAGCGCGACGGGGGTGACCGCCGTGGTGATGATGGTGTCCGGGCTGCGGAGGATGTGCCGCAGGGAACGGCCGGTGAGGGTTCCGGTGTCGCTGAGGACGTGGATGGTCATCGGGATTCCTCTCCTGCGGGCACGGCTGCCTTGTCGGCGGCCCTGGCGGTGTGGCCCACGAGGGCGAGGAAGACGTCCTCAAGGGTCGGCTGCTTCTCGACGTACTCGACCTTCGCGGTCGGGAGGAGCCGCTTCAGCTCGGCGAGAGTGCCGTTCTGGATGATCGTTCCCTCGTGCAGGATCGCGATCCGGTCGGCGAGTTGCTCGGCCTCGTCGAGGTACTGGGTGGTGAGCAGGATGGTGGTGCCGTCCTCGGCGAGCTGCCGCACTGTCCGCCAGGCCTCGATGCGGGCCTGCGGGTCGAGGCCGGTGGTCGGCTCGTCGAGGAACACGACCGGCGGGTTGCCGACGAGACTCATCGCGATGTCCAGCCGCCGGCGCATGCCGCCCGAGTACGTCCCCGCCCGGCGGTTCCCGGCGTCGGTGAGGGAGAAACGGGCCAGCATGTCGTCGGCGACCGCACCCGGATTCCTCAGGTGGCGGAGCTTCGCGACCAGGACCAGGTTCTCCCGGCCGGTGAGCACTTCGTCGACGGCGGCGAACTGGCCGGTCAGGCTGATCGACTTGCGTACCTCGGCGGGAACCGAAGCGACGTCGAAGCCGTGGACGGTCGCGGTGCCGGTGTCCGCCTTGAGCAGCGTCGACAGGATCCGCACGAGCGTGGTCTTTCCGGCGCCGTTCGAGCCGAGCAGAGCGAAGATGCTCCCGGCCGTCACCTCGAAGTCGACGCCCCGCAGCACGTGCAGGTCCTTGTAGGACTTGGTGATGCCCCGAACCCGGATGGCGGGTTCGCGCGTCGCGGTGGTCATGAGTGTTCCTCCCCGCTGTTGCCGGCGGCGGCGTCGATCGCCTTCCGGAGGCGCTCGCGCTCCTTGTCCATCCACTGCCTCCCGGAGTACGCGGACACGAACGTCTCGGCGAACTCGACCGGGTCGTCGCCGACGATCGCGCGGACGGGCGTGTTGTCGGCAACCGCGCGCTCCCAGAGGTCCACGGAGTCGCCGAGCATCGCGACGAGTGTGTTCCCGTCGACGATCCCGCCCTGGTACATGAAGTACCGCTGGAGCGCCTTGGCCGCGCTGCGATGGGGTTCCGGCAGGGCCTCCATGCGGGCCATGTGCCGCTTGTACTGCTTCTTCTGGTCGAGCGATCCGACGAGCGTCTCGATCCACTTCGCGGCCATGCTCATGCTCCTTCGTCGTGCCGGTCGTCGTCGTCACGAAGGTGGTCGATGCGTTCCGCGAGGACGCTCCACGTCCGCCAGAACTCGGCGAGCTGATCCCGCCCCTTTGCGTTGATCGAATACACCTTCCGCGGGGGCCCCTTCTCGGAGGGAACCTTCTCCACGTCCACGAAACCGCGTTGCTCGACGCGGACGAGCAGCGCGTAGATGGTGCCTTCCGCGATGTCCGAGAATCCGCGGTCGCGCAGCCAGGCGGTGATCTCGTAGCCGTACGCGGATCGGCGGGCCAGGATCGCCAGGACGATGCCTTCGAGGGTGCCCTTCAGCATCTCCGTCATCTGGTTGGCCATGTCCTCGTTCCCTCGCTATTGAGCGTCGCTGAGTACCAGTAGAAAGTAACACTAGGTACCGGTAGCTAGCAACGCTTAATACCGGGGATCCCGCAGAACCGCTTCCTCTAAGTTCGGCGGATGACCACCACTCCTTCGGCGCGCGCCGTGAGCCAGTACGCGACGACGACGGGCAACCTGACCGCCCGCATGGCACTGCACTCGTACGGCACCAACCCGCAGGACTGGTTCGCCTGGCTCGGCGAGCGGCTGCCGCTGTCCGGCGACGTGCTGGAGGTGGGCGCCGGCACCGGCGAGCTGTGGCACCGGATCGGCCACCGACCCCGGCTCACCCTCACCGACTTCTCGCCCGCCATGTGCGCGCGGCTGCGCGAGGTGCCCGGCGCGCGGGTGCTGCGCTGCGACGCCACGCACCTGCCGTTCCGCACCGGCGTCGCCGACGCGGTGATCGCCAACAGCATGCTCTACCACCTGGACGATCCGGACGCCGCGCTGCGCGAGTTCGCCCGGGTGCTGCGCCCCGGCGGGCGGCTCGCCGTCGCCGTGAACGGCCGTGACCACATGGCCGAGCTGAACACGCTCGGCCCGGTGATCGGGTGCCCCGACCTGGCTGTCCGGTTCCACGACCGGAACGACGTGACCGCCGAGACGACACCGGCCCGGGTCGCCGCCCACTTCGACGACGTGACGGTCGAGCGCTACCCGGACGAGCTGGTGGTGCCCGCCGCGGAGCCGATCCTGGCGTACGTCGCCAGCATGATCGGGCCGCTGCCCGCCGCGCAGGAGGCGGCCGCCCGCGCCGCGATCGAGGCGCGCATCGACGCCGAGGGCGCCTTCCGGGTACGCAAGCACACAGTGCTGATCAGCTCGACGCGCGGCGCCCGCTGAGCCGGACGAAGGTGCGCCAGGCGTCGGGCGTGAAGGTGAGCACCGGCCCGGCCGGGTCCTTGCTGTCCCGCACCCCGACCACTCCGGCCAGGTTGTCCGCCACCTCGACACACTCGCTCTGCCCGCTACGACTGGACTTGCGCCAGAGCGCGCCGATCAGCTCCATGACTCGACCACTTCCTTCATCAGCTCGATCGACTGGCGACGGGACAACGCCTCACTTCGGACGCTCTCCCATCTGGACAGCAGGATAGCCACGTGCTCATCTTTGTCGATCACTGTTCCGCCGAGCTGGTTCTCCAGATAGCCGATCCAACCGCCGTCACCACCTCGGGCGAGGGTGAACGGTCCGGTCAGTCCGATGTGCAGTCCCACGTCGGCCGGAATGACGTGTACCGCGATATGAGGGTGGCTGCTCGCCTCGATCAGGTGCGCGACCTGCTGACTCATCAACCCGCGAAAGCTCTCGTCGGCGCGGCGCAGCACGGTTTCCTCGATCACCGCGACGAACTTGGGTGGATCGGCGCCGGCCAGAACGGTCTGCCGGTCGAGCCGGACCGCGAGCCGCCGTTCGGCCTCCTGCTCGGCGAGCATGTCGTCCGTGCGGATCATCGCGCGGGCGTAGTTCTCCGTCTGTAACAGGCCCGGGATGAGGCTCGGCTGATAGCAGCGCAACTGCTGCGCCTGGCGTTCGGCTTCGAGCCAGGGGCGGAACCAGCTCGGCTGGCCGTCGCGCTCGGCGAGCTTGAGCAGCGACATCAACAGCCCGCCGGTGCCGAGCACCTCGTCGGCCCGGGCGAGGAAGAACCGGTCGAGCGGCCGGTGGCCCAGCTCGACCGCCGACACCTGGGAGCCGGAGAAGTGCACGAGCCTCCCGAACTCCTCCTGGCTCAGCTCGGCCCGCACCCGCAGCCGCCGCAGTTGCGCACGGATCAGCTCGGCGGTCGGCTCGTTCTCCACACGCCCTCCCCAGTCGGCCACCGGTCTCCCGGTCTCTCCCCGGACCGGCCGCGACGGCTTCCGAGAGTAGTGGCTCGCTCAGCAGACTGTCACGCATGAACCTTCCCGTACCGCGGCTCGGGCCGTACCCCGATCGGCCCCGCCCCTACCCGCCGGACCACCCGGCCCACCTGCCGATCCGGCCGCTCTGGCTCTGCCGCGCCTGCGGCGGACCGTGGCCCTGCGCGCAGGCCCGCCTGCTGCTCAAGGTCGAGTACGCGGACCACCCCGTCGACCTGGCCGTCTACCTGTCCGGGCTCTACCACGAGGCCACCCACGACCTGTTCCGCCTCAACCCGCAGGACGGGCCGACCCCGCGCGAGCTGTTCGAGCGGTTCGTCGGCTGGGGGCCGTACCGGCGCAGCATCACCGATACGATGCCCGCGTCATGACAGCGCCCGGGGACTTCGACCTGACGACGGACGAGCTGCGCGAGGTGACGCGGTACGCGGTCCGGCACGCGGAGGACGTGCTCCCGGTCTACGAGCGGGCGGTTCCCGGTGACCCGCGTCCCCGCGCGGCTGTCGACGCGGCCTGGACGTTCGCGCGGGGCGCCGCCCGGACGAGACTTCAGCGGGTCACGTCCCTCGACGCGCACCGGGCCGCCCGGTCCGCGCCCACCGAGGCCGCGCGCCTGGCCGCCCGGGCCGCGGGTGACGCCGCCGCGGCCGCGTACCTGCACCCGATCGCGAAGGCCACCCAGGTCGGTCACATCCTGCGGGCGGCCGCCAACGCCGCGCGCGTCGCCGAACTGGAGGCCGGCGGCGACGAGGCCGTCGGGGATTCGCAGGTGGACCGGTCCCGACGGCTCGCCACGCCGGTGCTCGTCGACGTGCTCCGCCGCTATCCGCCGCTGACCGGCGGCGGCAGTCGGGTCGCCCGGCTGATGAGCACTCTGGACCACGACCTGCGCCAGGGCACCGCCGGGCCGGAGGCCGCGTCGTGATCCTGCCGAAGGTCCGCGATCCCCGGTTCACGACGATCCGCCGGGGCGGCACTCTCACCGACGAGCACCACCACCTGCTGGCGCTCTGGGCCGCCACCTGCGCCGAGCACGTCCTCGGCATGTTCGAGGCGGTCCGGCCGGACGACAGCCGCCCACGCGAGGCGATCGAGCACACCCGCGCCTGGGTGCGGGGCGAGGTCAGGATGATGGAGGCGCGTGCGGCGGGCGGTCACGCCATGGGTGCGGCCCGGGACCTGCGCGGGGCGGCACGCAACGCCGCGTACGCCGCCGGTCAGGCCGCCGTCGTGGCCCACGTGGCCGCCCACGAACTCGGTGCCGCCGCGTACGCGATCAAGGCGGTACGCGCAGCGGCGCCCGCCGGTCTCGCCGAGGCGGCCGGGCGGGACGAGTGCCGGTGGCAGCGCGACCAGCTCCCGGCGGAGATCCGCGACCTGGTCCTGGACGACCAGCGCCTGCGCAACGACATCTGCTGGTCGGTCTTCGACTGCTGACGCCAGGCCGAGGGCTGTCGAGAAAGAGTCACCGGCGGCGGCAACCATGGCGTGCGCAGGTGGCGTCTCGGAAGGCGTCACGCTGATGTACCACCTGACCCCAAGGACCGGCTCGTGTGGACCCTCTCCTGAATGAGTTCGACCTGTTCGTCCGAACTCGTACCCCCGCGTTACTGCGATCCGCCTACCTGCTGACCGGCGACCAGCATCTGGCCGAGGATCTCGTCCAGTCCGCCCTCGCCCGTACCCACCGTGCCTGGAACCGGTTGCACGAGACCGGCAACGCGGAGGCGTACACCCGGAAGACCATGTACCACCTGCAGGTCTCCTGGTGGCGGCGCCGCCGGGTGGCCGAGTCGATGCCGGGCGACATGCCCGAGCCGCGCGGAGGCGACTCGGCCCCCGACCACGCCCAGCAGACCACGCTCCGGCTGGCTCTCCGGGCCGCGCTGGCCCGGCTGTCCGCCAAGCAACGGGCCGTGCTGGTCCTGCGGTTCTTCGAGGACCGTACCGAATCCGAGGCCGCCGACCTGCTCGGCGTGACCGTCGGCACCGTCAAGAGCCAGACCTCCAAGGCGCGGGCGAAGCTGCGCAGCGTGGCCCCGGAGCTCGCCGAGCTGTACGTCACGGAAGGAACCGCCCGATGAACCAGGACCGACTGCGCTTCGACCTGGCCGACCTGGCCGAGGAGGTCACCCCGGTCGACCTGCGGGACCGGGCGCTGCGTACCTCGCGGCGGCTCGGCATCCAGCGGGCCGTCGCCACCTCCGCCGCCGCGCTCGTGGTGCTGGCCGCCGCGACCGGGACCGCGCTGGCGATCCGGCCGAACAGCCAGGCGCCCGCACCGGCCGGCCCGTCGGTCACAGTCACCGCCCCGCCGGTCGAGCCGTCCCGTACGCCCTCCCCCGACGCGAGTACCGCCACCGGCCAGTCGCAGTCGGCGCTCGCCGGTACCCGCTACTACCTGGAGCAGACGTCCACCCGATCGCGGATCCATGAGGTCCGCGGCACGCGGGACCGGGTGGTCCACGAGGTCGTCCACGAAGCCGCCTCTCGCTGCGAGTCCAACACCGTCAGCGTCTCGCCGGACGGCAAGCGGGTGGTCTGGGTGCAGGACAGCACCGACAACGCGAGCGGGGTGCTGCTGATCGCCACCGTCGGAGACAAGGGGGCGACGACCCTCGCGGAGGGGATCAGTTGTTTCGGCGCCCGGCCGATGCGGTGGAAGGGCGACGACCGGCTGATGGTGCAGCGGAAGAACGGCCAGTCCGTGCTCTACGACGTGGTGGCCAACAAGCAGGTCGTCGGCGACCCGGGCCAGGAGACCAAACGCTGCTGGTCCGCCGACGGCACCTGGCTGGCCGCCGAGTCGGACGGCAAACCCTACGTCTCGGACACCACCGACCTGCGGCAGTACACCTACACCCCTCCCCAGCAGGAGGCCGCGAAGTGGGACGGCTGGGAGGCCCGCAGCGTGTCCACCGACGGCCGCTACGTGGCAGTGGGCTGGATCGGCACCGACCCGTCCCGCCGGGACGGCAGCTTCGCGGTCGTCGACACCAGGACCAGCAAGGTGGTCGACCTGCCCGGCACGGGCGAGGTGCGGAGCATCCTGTTCAGCGCCGACGGCACGGTGCTGCTGCGGCGCGGCACCGGCATCACGGTCCTCGACCGTGAGTTCAAGCCACTCGGCACGGTGACCGAGCCGGCACCGACCCGGAACCGGGCACTGCTGGCGTACGTGCCCTGAGCCGCCTCAGACAACCCCTACAGGCCCCTGGCGCTTCGTGCGCCGGGGGCCTGTCCGCGTCCGCCGACCCGGGGCCGAAGTTCTTTCGATCAGGCGGCAACCATGCAGATCGAAACCGACGTCTGGGAGTGCATCAGAGACGCGCACCAACCAACCCCCGAGGATCGAATCGTGAACGTCATCGTCACCAGCGCCCGCGGACTACGTACCGTCGCCGCCCTCGCCGCCGCCGCGTTCGTCGCCGTGGGCGTGAGCGCCTGCGGCGACGGCGGGTCCACGCCGTCCGCCCCCGCAGCCGGGCAGTCGTCCGCCGCCGCACCGTCGTCCGCCGCCCCGAGCCCGTCGGACGCCTCCTCCGCCGCACTGCCCGGCACCCGGTACTACCTGTCGTTCGGCGAGCAGGCCGCGGAGGTGCACGTCGTCAAGGGCGGCACCGACCGGGTGAGCGCCAGCGTCCCGTACGGCGGCGGCGACTGCGTCCGGAACACCATCACCATCTCGCCGTACGGCGAGCGGCTGGCCTGGGTGGAGGGAGCAGCCGGAGCGGAGGCCGGCAAGCTCGTGACCACCCGGATCGACGGCAGCGACCGGGCCACCATCGCGACGGAGCCGCCCTTCTCCGGCAAGGCGCCCTGCGACGGCGGCGACCCGCTCGTGTGGAACACCAACGACCGGGTGCTGGTGCAGCAGGACGGCCACATGGCGCTCATCGACCTGAGCAGCCGCAAGCCCGCCGACGGCGACGCCGGCAACGAGACTCTGAAGTGGTGGACGCCGGACGGCCGCAACTGGGCCGCCGTCTCCGAGGGGCGGCCGTACGCGACGACCGACCCGAAGGTGACGTTCTACCGCTACACGCCGCCGACGGCCCAGGCGGCCCGCTACGACGGCTGGCGGGTCCGCAGCGTCTCGGCGGACGGCCGGTACGTGGCCGTCGGCTGGATCAACAAGGACGAGACCCGCAACGACGGGAGCTTCGCGGTGGTCGACACCAGGACCAGCAAGGTGGTCGACCTGCCCGGCACGGGCGAGGTGCGGAGCATCCTGTTCAGCACCGACGGCACGGTGCTGGTCCGGCGCGACAACGGCATCAGCGTTCTGGACAAGCGTTTCCAGCCGGTCGGGACGGTGACCGAGCCGGCCGGGCTGAGCGGGGCGCTGCTGCTGGCTTACGTGCCTGCCTGACGAAAGGCGACGCGGGGCGGGCCACCGACGGGTGGCCCGCCCCGTGTCTTTTCAGCGCAGCACGGTGATCGCCGCATCCGCTGTGACGTGCTTCCACGGCACCAGCACCACTGTGCCGTCTCGCTCCAGCACCTTCGCGTCGCTGCCCTCGGTGCCGGCCGACAGCGGCGCCTCGGCCACGACTGTGACCTCGCCGGTGGCCGGGTCGATCCGGACCAGCCGTGGCGCGAGGTCACGCCGGTCGCCCACCTCCCACGCCAGCAGGCCCTGTTCGTCGAGGCGGACGAGTTCCACCTCGCTGTCGGTGTGCCCGGCCGACACCCAGCGCCGATTCCCGGTGGCCAGGTCGATCGCCACCACCTGGTTGGCTTGGCGCATCTTGCCGCCGACGTTCGTCGCCTCGGTGGGCAGGTAGAGCGTGTCCGCGTCGGCCAGGTACGGCCGGATCCCCGGCCCGCTCACCGTGTTGGAACGGTTGACCGGCAGGTCGCTGAACCGCGTACCGTCGACGGGGTTGCCGAACGTGGCCCGCGCCTTGCCGGCGGCGTCGCGCGCGACGAACGTCTCGGTGCTCAGACCGGGCAGGCTGACCAGCGGGTCGACGCTCAGCACCCCGGCGCTCTGCTGCGCTGCGGGCAGTTTCTGCTGCCAGCGCGGCTTGCCGGTGGCCGGGTCCAGACCGAGCAGCGCGCCCCGGTCGCCGTCGCAGAGCGCGGTCACAACGGCCTGGTCCCCGGCGGCCTGCGCGTCGGTCAGGCGGCAGTCGCGGCCCGGCAGCAGCCGGTCGGCGTCGGTCTGCCACAGCCGCTTGCCGTCGGCCAGCGAGTAGCCGAGGACGTTCTCGCCGCTGCGGACGACCACCTGCCCGGCGGTCACCGACAGGTCCGGGGCGACGATCTCGGACCGGCCCGTCCGGCGTTCGACGGGGAACGTCGCCCGCCACGTCTGCGTGCCGGCGGCAGCGTCGAAGCCGACGATCGTGTCGCACGAGTCGGCGGAACCGAGCGCCACCACACCCCGCCCCTCGGCGAGCGTCTGCGCGGCCGCGCACAGCGAGGTCGCCTGGGGCGCGGGCACGCCCCACGCCTGGGCGCCGTCGTCGAGCCGGTAGGCGATGACGCCGTCCGGCTGGGCCCGGACCACCGCGTCGCCGACCAGCCAGGCGCCGAACATGTCCTGCCCGTCGTACGTCTTCAGCCCGTTGCGCTGCCGCTCCGGGAAGTCGAGCACCCAGGCGGTACGCAGCTTCCTCCCGTCGTCGTCATCGCCGCCGACCAGCCGGGACACGCCGTAGGCGGTGCCGGCCGCGACCGCGAGCACGGCCACCAGGCCACCGGCGACGAGCAACGCCACGCGTCCGCGCCGCTTCGGCGCCGCCGGCGGCGCACCGGCCGGACCCGGCCATCCCGCCGGCGGGTACGCGGGCGGCGGATGCTGGTGCTGGTACGTCATTCGTCGTCTCCGTTCCGGGTCAGCGCGCCTGCGCGCGGACGTAGGCGGCCCAGCCGGCCTGGAACTCGTCGAGCGACACGCCCAGCACGTCCCGGGCGGCGCGGTCGGTCGGGGTACCGGCGTAGACCGCCTCGACGAAGCGGAACAGCTTCGGCTCGCCGTGCTTCTCGGCGAGGTGGTTCATCGCGGCGTGGCCGAGCCAGTAGTGGAAGCTCAGCCGGTCGGGGTCGTCCCACTCGCCGTTGCCGGGCAGCGTGCCGTTCCACCCGCCGCGGACCAGCTGCCGGGCCTGCGCGGTGCGCTCGCTGGCACCGAGCGGGCGGCCGTGGAACGCGATGTACTCGGCGAAGCCCTCGACCACCCACTCGTCGAGCTTGCTGAACGCGTCCACAGCGGTCAGGTCGGTGCGGGGCGTCATCAGGGAGTGCGCCACCTCGTGCCGCAACACCATGCGGGCGTCGTTGTCGCCGCCGGTACGGGTGAAGTAACGGTCGCTGGTGTCCACCACGATGCGGGTGCCGCCGATCGTGTCCTTGCCGTCCTTGCGCTCGGCCGCGACCAGGCCCAGCGAGAAGCCCGCCTCGGTGGCCTTCTCGGTGCCGATCCGGTAGAGCGAGGTCATCTCGTCCTTGCCGTCGGCGAGCGTGATGACGAAGCCGCTCGGCACCGGGCCGGGCGGCCCGCTGGCCCGCCACACGGCCAGGCCGTTCGTCACCGCCACATCGGCGGCCGGGGCGTACCGCTTCGCCACGCCGGCCCGGGCGGCGTCGGCGATGAGCAGGGCGTGCGGGGTCCGCTCGACGTGGATCTCCCGCCACTTGTCCCACGGACCGGGGTAGTGGACGGTCTTCGAGCCACCGTTCCCGGCGGCCGGAGCGCCGGTCACAGCGGTGACCCGGATCGGCGCGTCCTTGCCGGTGCGGACGATCGTCCAGCGGTACCACTCGGTGACCGGGGCCAGGTCGAAGCCGTCGAGCTGGTGCACGAACGAGACGTCGAGCTGGAACGTGACGCCCTGCCCGAAGGCGTCGCCGGCGCGGCCCTGCCGCTCGATCGTCTCGTAGCGGGCCACCGACAGCGGCAGCTTCCCCAGGTTGCGGAACAGCTGGCTCTGCCCGGCGATCAGCTCCTTACGGGCCGGGTCGAACGCGGCCAGGTAGCCGTCCAGGTCCTTCGCCGCCAGCGCCTTGCTGTGCCGGTCGAGCAGGGCGGTCAGCTCGGCGTTCGTGACGGTGACGCCGTTCGCGCCGGCTGCCGCCTTCGGCGCCGGGCCCTCCTCGTCGTCGCCGCGCAGGCCCAGCCCGACGCCGACCGCCGTGCCGGCGCAGAGCGCAAGCGCGAGCGCACCCGCCGCGAGCCCGATCCAGAGCCCTCGGCGGGACTTCGGCGTCGCAGGCGGCGGCCCCCACGGTCCCGGCTGCGCGGGCGGCGGTGCTGCGGCGTACCGGGGGTCGGCGTTGCCGGGCGGTGGCCAGCCCGCCGGTGGGTGCCCCTGCGTCATGTGGTTCCTCGCTCGTGCCGTGTGCGGGACCGGCCGGACGGTTTCGCCCGGCCGGATGACGGCAGACATCATCCCCGGTCCGGACGACGGATTCTGCCCCGCCGGACGTGTCGGACGGATTTGTCCCCTCGGGTGGCTGTCGTGAACAGGACGTCGAGACATCCGCCACGTCCGGCGTCCAGGGTCAGCGGGACCGGTCCGCGCGGTGACAGACTGTGCGACGCACTTCTGCCGGGACGTCTGAGGGAGGCGCCGTGCGCTGGCGCAGCTACGTGGCGGTGGGCGACAGCTTCACCGAGGGCATGGACGACGCGTATCCGGACGGCAGCTACCGGGGCTGGGCCGATCTGGTCGCCACCCGCCTCGCCGCCGAGGCCGGGCCCGACTTCGGGTACGCCAACCTGGCCATCCGCGGCCGGCTGTTCCCCAACGTGGTGGCCGAGCAGGTGCCGTCCGCGCTGGCCATGAAGCCCGACCTGATCAGCTTCGCGGCCGGCGGCAACGACGTGCTGCGCCGCAGCTTCGACCCGGACTCGTTCGTCCCCCGCTTCGACTCGGTCGTGCAGCGGCTGCGGTCCGGCGGCAGCGACGTGGTGCTGTTCCGGTTCGCCGACGTGATGGCCCGGCTGCCCGGCCAGCGGCTGGTGGCCCCCCGGGTCGCGCTGCTCAACCGTGCGGTCGGCGAGGTGGCCGAGCGGCACGGCGCGATCCTGGTCGACCTGTACGCCGACGACACCTACCTCAACCCGCTGCTCTGGAGCACCGACCGGCTGCACCTGTCGGCCGCCGGCCACCGCCGGGTCGCGGCCCAGGTGCTCACCGCGCTCGGCGTCGGCTGCGAGGAGGAGTGGCTGATGGTGCCGCCGCATCCGGCGCCCAGCCCGTGGCTCGCCGCGCGCGCCGCCGACCTGCGCTGGGCCGGCCGGCACCTGGCGCCGTGGATCAAGCGCCGGCTGACCGGGCGGTCCTCCGGCGACTTCGTCACCGCCAAGCGGCCGGTGCTCGGGCCGGTCGAGCGCGACTGAGCGTGCGAACCGTCCACGCCGCCGACCTGCTGCGGCTGACACCCGACGACCCACCCCGCACCGGGCTGGCGGTCGTGGTCGCCGGTGACCGGGTCGAGGCGATAGTGCCCACGGCCGAGCTGTCCGGCGCGTACCCCGGGGTGCGGGTGCGGCGATGGGCCGGCACGCTCGGGCCGGCGCTCGTGCACGACGGCCCGCTGCCCCCGGCGCCCACGCCCCGCGAGCGGGTGCACGCGCTGTTCCGGCTCGGCGTGGCCGCAGTGCTCGACGAGCACGTCACCGACCCGGCGCTGCGTTCCGCCGCGGCCCGCAACGAGGTGGCGGTGCTGCCCGCCGCCCGGCCGCCCGCGCTGGTGACCGGCGGGCGCGCCGACCTCGCCGTGTTCGACGCGGACGGCTCCTGCCTGGCGACAGTGGTCGCCGGCCGCCTGGTGCACCGCCGCGCCTGACCGGCACCGCACCGCGCTGATCCGGCGTACCTTGGGGATCATGCCTGTGCCGAGCGATCCGCATCCCCACCTCCAGTCGTACGCCGACCCGCAGCGCCTGGTCACCACCGAGTGGCTGGCCGAGCACCTGGGCGACGAAGGGCTCGTGGTGGTCGAGTCCGACGAGGACGTGCTCCTCTACGACACCGGCCACATCCCCGGCGCCGTCAAGGTCGACTGGCACACCGAACTCAACGACCAGGTCACCCGCGACTACCTGGACGCCGCGAGCTTCGCCGAGCTGTGCGCGGCCAAGGGCATCGGGCGGGACGACACAGTCGTCTTCTACGGCGACAACTTCAACTGGTGGGCCGCGTACGCCCTCTGGGTCTTCTCCCTCTTCGGTCACCAGGACGTACGGCTGCTCGACGGCGGCCGGCAGAAGTGGATCGCCGAGGGGCGGGAGCTGACCCGGGACAAGGTGAGCCGGCCCCGCGCCTCGTACCCGGTGCCGGAGCGCAACGACGCGCCGATCCGCGCGTACCGGGAGCAGGTCATGGCGCACGTGGCGGCCGGGCGGCCGCTGGTGGACGTGCGTTCGCCCGGCGAGTACACCGGCGAGATGCTGCACATGCCGGACTACCCGCAGGAGGGCGCGCTGCGTGGCGGGCACATCCCGGGCGCGGTGAGCAAGCCGTGGAAGTCCGCCGCGAACGACGACGGCACGTTCAAGTCCGCCGACGAGCTGCGCGCCATCTACGGCGACCAGCTCGGGCTGAGCCCGTCCGACGACGTGGTCGCGTACTGCCGGATCGGCGAGCGGTCCAGCCACACCTGGTTCGTGCTGCACCACCTGCTCGGGTTCCCGCAGGTGCGCAACTACGACGGCTCGTGGACCGAGTGGGGCAACCTGGTCCGGGCCCCCGTCGTGAAGGGCGACCAGCCCGGCGGCCTGACCCGCTGAGCGTCCCGGCCGGTCCCGCCGTCACCGCGGCGGGACCGGCCGGTTCCGCTGTTACGCCGGTCCGGCCGCGTTCCGGACCGGTCAGCGGGCGGCTATCGACAGCCGGCCGGGGACGTTGCTCGCCACCCAGTCGACGGCGCCGGTCTCCGGCCGCCACCGGGCCAGCCCGGCGTCGTAGCGGAGCAGCACCGCGCCGTCGGCGGTCCACCCGTACACCTCGCAGCACCCCTTGGTCCTGCCCTCGCGCCCGAGGTCGAGCAGGCGGGTCACCGCGCCGGTGCGGGCGTCCAGCACCGCCACGCCCTCGGCGCCGCTCATCGTGCCGGCGGCGCCCGCGGTGGTGGTCCACCCGGCCTGGGCGATCCGGTCGCCGCGCTGCCAGCCCCGCCCGTAGACCTCGTTCAGCTGGTAGCCGGGGGGAAGCTCCCCGGCGGTCACCGGCCGCCGCTCCGGCGCGCCACCCGAGGCGGGGAACCGGCGTACGGCCAGGCCGCCGTCCCCGGACCAGCCGCCCACTGTGAACAGGTCACCGGACCGGGCCGGCTCGGGCACGACGAGCGTCCACGGGTCGACCGCGAGCTTCCGCGCCGCCCCGGTGCGCCGGTCCAGCTCGTACGTGGTGTCGTTGTCCCCGACCAGCAGCCGGTCCCCGGCCCAGAGCACGTGTTCCAGGTAGCCGGTGAGCGGATAGCGGCGGACCGCGCCGTCGGTCAGGCCGACCACGACCACCTCACCGGTCTGCGCGAACGCGGCGGTCCGGCCGTCCGGCGACAGGCTGCCCGGCTTCAGTGGAGTGGCCTCGTTGCCCTCGGCGTCGCGGGTGGGCGCGAGCGTCACCACGTCGAGTTCCCGGACCATGCCGTCGTCACCCAGCACCCGGACCGGACCGGCGTCGCCGGTCTCCGGGTCGACCGGCTGGTACAGCGCCAGCGCCCGGCTCACCGGGCGGTCGGAGAGGGCGAAGGCGACCCGGTCGCCGAGCCGGCCCAGCGGGTCGCCCGCCTCGCCGAGCCGGTCCGGGGGCCGCTGCACCACAGGCGCGCTCGGTGCCGCCGTCACAGTCGGGCGGGGCGGTGCGGCCGGTGGCGGGCCGGAGCGGTGCAGGAGCGCGGTCGTACCGCCGCCGAGCAGGACCACGGCGACGGCCGCGACGCCGGCGGCCCGGCGGGCGCGGCGGACCCGTCCGGCCCGCTCCCATCCTGCCTCGGCCGGCCGGGTCGGCCGGATCTCCTCGGCGGCCCGGGTCAGCAGCCGGGTCAGCTCGGGTTCGCTCACGGGTTCGCCTCCATCCCGGTCACCAGGCCGTCTCCGGACGTGCCGGGGGCGGGTACGACGTCGCGCAGCTTGCGCAGCGCGTCGTGGCACTGGCTCTTGACGGTGCCGACGGTGACGCCGAGCGCCTCGGCGGTGGCGACCTCGGTCAGGTCCTCGAAGTAGCGCAGCACCACGACGGCCCGCTGACGTGGCGGCAGCCGGTCCAGCGCGGCGCGCACGGTGAGCCGCAGCGCCGCGTCGGCGTCGGCACCCGGCCGGTCCGGTGGGTACGCGCTGAGCCACTCCCGGCGTCGGCGCCGCCACCAGGAGACGGCGTCGCGGTAGAGGATGGCGCGCACGTACGCGGCCGGGTCGCCGTCGCGCACCGACGGCCAGCGCAGCGCCAGCTTGAGCAGCGCGTCCTGGAGCAGATCCTCGGCCTGGTGGCGGTTCCCGCAGATCAGGTACGCGGCGCGCAGCAGCCGGTGCTGGTGCGACTCGACGAAGGCGAGGTAGTCCGCCCGCCCGTCGTCCGCGTCACGCCCCATCCGGCTCCTCCCTCCGTCACCCGCCAGACGCGCGGGACGGGGGCAAAGGTTGGGTCAGGTAGCGCTGAATCGTCGGGCCGACCCAGTCGGCCAGTTCCTCGGGGTCGAGGTCCACCACGGGTGGCAGCCGGACGACGTACCGGGTGAGCGCGAGACCGAGGATCTGACTGGCCACCAGACCGGCCCGGCGGTCGGCGGTCGCCGGGTCGGCACCGGATCGGGCCACCGCGGTGGCGAGCTGGCCGGCGAAGATCCCGCGCATGCGTTCGGCCGCGCCGGGGTTGGTGGCGGCGGCCCGGAGCAGGGCGACGAGTGTCCCGTCCGCCTCCCAGCGGCGTACGAAGTGCCGGGTCAGTGTCTCGCCGAGCCGGTCCGGCGGCACCTCGGCCAGGTCGGGCAGGCGCAGGTCGAACTCGGCCGCCGCGGCGAACAGCCCCTCCTTGCTGCCGTAGTAGCGCATCACCATCGACGGGTCGATGCGGGCGTCGGCGGCGATGGCCCGGATGGTGGCCCGGTCGTAGCCGTCGGCGGCGAAGCGTTCCCGGGCGGCACGCAGGATGGCCGCCCGGGTGGCGTCCGAGCGGCGGGTGCGGGTGGCGGGTTCGGTCACGTCCACGACTGTATGCCAACGCGTGTTGACATCGGCTCTACAGTGAAGTCAACAAGCGTTGGCAAACAGTTGTTGACCGAGCCCGGAGGTGGAAGCGATGCTGCCCGAACGCACCGACGTCCTCGTGGTGGGAGCCGGGCCGACCGGCCTGGCCGCGGCGGTCACGCTCGCCCGGCACGGGGTGACCGCTACCGTCGTCGACCGGCTCGCCGAGCCGCCGGTCACCTCACGCGCCGCAGTCGTGCACGCCGGCACCCTGGAGGTGCTGGACCGGATCGGGGTCGCCGCGCCGCTGGCCGCGCGAGGGCTGCACTCGGCCCGGTTCGGCGTCCGCGACCGGGACCGGGTGCTGGTCACCGTCCCCTTCGACAGGTTGCCGTCGCGCTACCCGTACGCGCTGCTGATCTCCCAGGCCGAGACCGAGGCGGTGCTCACCGACCAGCTCACCGCGCTCGGCGGGCGCGTGCTGCGGCCGTACGAGATGACCGGCCTGGACCTCGACGGCGACGGCGCCGTCGCCCGCTTCGACGGCGGCCGCGCGGTCCGGGCACGCTGGGTCGTCGGCGCGGACGGGATGCACAGCCGGGTCCGCGAGCTGGCCGGCATCGGCTTCGGCGGCCCGGCCGACCCCCGGGAGTCGTTCCTGCTCGCCGACGTCCACGTGGACAGCGCGCTCCCGCGCGACCAGGTGAGCCTCTTCCTGTCCCGCCGGGGCCCGCTGGTCTGGGCGCCGCTGCCCGACGGCACGGTCCGGCTGGTCGCCACTGTGGACGACGCGCCGCGCGACCCGCAGGCGCACCACTTCCAGGCGCTGCTGGACGAGCGCGGCCCGGCGCGCAGGCCGGACCGGGTCACCGGCATGGCGTGGGCGTCCCGGTTCCGGATCCACCACCGGATCGCGAGCACCTACCGGTCCGGGCCGGTGCTGCTCGCCGGGGACTCCGCGCACGTGCACAGCCCGGCCGGTGGGCAGGGGATGAACCTCGGCCTGCGCGACGCAGTCGCCCTCGGCGACGCGCTCGCCGCCGGCCCGCAGGCCCTCGACGGGTACGCCGCCGACCGTCGCCCCCGCGCCGAGGAGGTGCTCGGTTTCGCCGCCGGGCTGACCCGGCTCGCCGCCGCACCGCCGGCCGTGCGACCGCTGCGGAATCTGCTGCTCCGGGCGGTCTCCACGCTCCCGCCGCTCCGTCACCGGATCGCCGTTCGCCTGGCCGGCTTCGAGCCCGCGCGGCCCGATAGCTGACGCGCGGGGCGGGTGATCAGTGCGGTGGCGCGGCGGGCGGGCCGGTGCGCGCTCGGAAGGTCACCCAGACGGCGGCCGTGACCAGGGCGAAGACCGCGGCGGCCGCCCAGGGGACAGGCGTCAGGCCGAACGCCTGGGCGGCGAGACCGGCCAGCACCGCGCCGGCCGGTGCGGCGGCCAGCCCGGCCACCCGCTGTGCCGCGCCCACCCGGCCGAGCAGATCCGGGGGTACGTGCCGCTGCCCGTACGCCGCCCGCAGGCTGTTCCAGATCGTGGAGCCGGCGGTGAACCCGGCCATCGCGAGGCCGCCGGTCAGCGGGTGCCGGGCCAGCGCGAATCCGGCCAGCGCCAGCGTCTGACCGAGCAGCACGACACGCAGCGTGGGCAGCGTGCCGAAGCGGGCGGCCAGCCGTCCGGCGAACAGCGCGCCGCCCAGCCCGCCCGCGATCGCGCCGGCCGCGAACAGCCCGTACGCCGCCTCCGGCACCCGAAGCACGGCCAGCGCATAGAGCACGAGCACCGAGGCCAGCCCTCCGATGGCCAGATTCGACCCGGCCGTCCCGACTGTCAGCGCCCGGAGAACCCGATCCCGTCGAAGAAACCGAATCCCCTCCCAAACCCCGCCCTTGTCCTCGTTGATCTTGCGGTTGTGGCCCCTCGACCGTCCTTTTTGCGCGGCTTTGCCGGGGCGGAAAGTGCAAGATCGGCGGGGAGTCGGGGCGGGGATGGCGAGGATGAGGACGGCGGCCAGGGCGAAGGTCAGGGCGTCGGCGGTGAACGGGAGTGCGGGGGAGACGGCGAAGAGGACACCGGCCAAGGGGGCGCCGACGAATCCCCCCGCGACCGCGGTTCCGGCCTGGAGGCGGGCGTTGGCGCCCGCCAGCCCTTCGGGCGGCACCACAGTGGGCAGCAGCGCGTACGCGGACGCGTCGAAGAGCGTGCCCAGCAGGGCGAGCAGCGAGGCGACGACGACCAGCGTGGCGATCCCGGCGTGCCCGGTCGCCACGGACCAGGCCAGCGCCGCCACCACCACGGCCCGCCCCCCGTCCACCACCGCCATCGTCCGCCGCCGGTCCCACCGGTCCGCGTACACGCCGCTGAGCAGGCCGAACAGCAGCGGCGGAAGGAGCCCGGCCACTGTCACCGCGGCTACCGCGCGAGGGTCGCGGGTGAGCGTGGCGGCCAGCAGGGCCAGAGCCGGCGTACGCAGGGAGTCCCCCACCTGCGAGCAGACGGCGGCGGACCAGAGCAGCCGGTAGTCGCGGCCCGGGACGGCGGTGATCGTCATGCCGGGAGACGGTGTGCCCTGCACCCGGTGGAAGGTCAAGCCGCCGGGGTGAAACGGGACGGACACTGTCGGCGCTGACCGGTACGGTGAGCGCCGAAAATCCGAACCGGGAGCGCGATTGGACCGCACCTTCCAGGTGGACCTCCGTGGCGTGGTCGACCTGCTCAGTCATCACCTCTACGGCAGTCCGCGGGTCTACGTGCGCGAGCTGCTCCAGAACGCCGTCGACGCGATCACCGCGCGCCGGTCCACCGAGCCGAAAGCCCCGGCCCGGGTCCGCATCGAGCCGCCGGAGCTGACCGGCGACGGGACGCTGCGCGTGCACGACACCGGCATCGGCCTGACCGAGGCGCAGGTGCATGAACTGCTCGCCACCATCGGCCGCAGCTCCAAGCGCGACGAGCTGGGCTTCTCCCGGCACGAGTTCCTCGGCCAGTTCGGCATCGGCCTGCTCTCCTGCTTCCTGGTGGCGGACGAGATCCGGGTGGTCACCCGGCACGCCGACGAGCCCACAGTGCTCTGGACGGGCTGGTCCGACGGGCGGTACGCGGTACGGCTCGCCGAGCCGGACCAGGCCCGGGACGAGCCCGGCACCACAGTCACGCTGGTGCCCCGGCGCGACGCCGACCAGTGGCTCGGCGTACCCACTGTCACCGAGCTGGCCCGCCTCTACGGCGGCCTGCTGCCGGTCGACGTGCGGGTCGGTGACACGCCGACCACCGCCGGCCCGCCGCCGTGGCCGACCACGCCCGGTGCGCCGGTGGACCGGGCCGCCCTCCAGCGGTACGCGCAGGAGCTGCTCGGGTTCGTCCCGTTCGACGTGGTGCCGCTGTCGGTGCCCGAGGCCGGCCTGACCGGCGTGGCGTTCATCCTGCCCGCCGCGGTGAACCCGGCCGCCCGGGCCGGGCACCGGGTCTACCTCAAGCGGATGCTGCTCAGCGAGCACGCCGACGGGCTGCTGCCCGAGTGGGCCTTCTTCGCCCACTGCGTGGTCGACGCCAGTGAGCTGCGGCCCACCGCCAGCCGCGAGGCGCTCTACGAGGACGCGCTTCTCACCTCCGTCCGGGAGGCGCTCGGCGACCAGATCCGCGGCTGGCTGGTCCGCCTCGCCAAGCACGACCCGCGCCGGCTCGGCGAGTTCCTCCAGGTGCACCACCTCGGCGTCAAGGCGCTCGCGATGCACGACGACGAGATGCTGCGGCTGGTCGACCAGTGGTGGCCGATGGACACCAACGTCGGCACGATGACGCTCGCCGAGTTCCGGCAGCGGCACGGCGTGCTCCGGTACGCCGCCAGCCTGGACGAGTTCCGCCAGCTCGCCGCCGTGGCCGCCGCGCAGGACGTGGCAGTGGTCAACGGCGGCTACACGTACGACACCGAGCTGATCGAGCGGCTGCCCACAGTGGACCGCTCGGTGCTGATCGAGCGGCTGGAGCCGAGCGACCTGACCACCCGGTTCGAGATTCTCGACCCGGCGACCGAACTGGCCCTGCGGCCGTTCCTCACCGCCGCGCAGCGGGCCCTGGAACGGCTCGGCTGTGAGGTCGTGATCCGGGCGTACGACCCGGTCTCGCTGCCGGCGCTCTACCTGGTGTCCCGGTCGGCCGCGTTCCACGACCAGCTCGCCGCCAGCCGGGACAAGGCCGACGAGCTGTGGGGCGGCGTGCTCGACGCGCTCGCCGCCTCAGCGCCGCCGGACCGCCCGCAACTGGTGCTCAACCACCGCAACCCGCTGGTCCGCCGGGTCACCACGCTCGCCGACCCGGAGCTGGTCGGGCTGGCCGTCGAGGCGCTCTACGGGCAGGCCCTGCTGCTCGGGCACCACCCGATCCGGGCGGCCGACGCCGCACTGCTGAACAGTTCCTTCCTCGGCCTGCTCGGCCGGGCCGTACCGGGAGAGACCCGTGACTGACGACGACCTCTGGCGGATGCACCACGAGATCGAATCCATGCCGTACGGGCCGGGGCAGATCGCCGCGCTGGAGCAGTTGCTGCGCCGCGCCGACGCGGGCGACGACAGACACCTCGCCTTCGCCGCCCGGGTCACCGGCACCACCGCGTACGTCTACGGCGGCGAACCGGCGAAGTCCTTCGTCACGTTCTCCTGGTGCCTGGCCGAGTACGACAAGGATCCGCAGCCCTACCACCAGCGCTACACGCACCAGCTGCTCTGGTTCTTCAAGTACATGGTCAACGCCATGGTGAAGTTCCCGGAGCTGCCGCTGGACCGGACGTACGCGGTGCTCGACGACATGGAGCGGCGTTACCGCGACTCCGGGCACTCGCTCCAGGCGGTCTACAAGCACCGCTACCTGGTGGCCGCGCACCTGGGCGACGACGAGGCGGCGGAGCAGTGGTACCGCAAGTGGATGACCACCCCGCGCGACACGCTCTCCGACTGCGCCGGCTGCGACCCGACCACGCAGGTCGCGCACCTGGTGCGGCACGGCCGCCACGAGGAGGCGGTGGCGCTGGCCGAGCCGGTGCTCGCCGGGCGGCTCACCTGTAGCGAGCAGCCGCAGGGGATCCTCACCGCGCTGCTCACGCCCTACCGCGAGACCGGCCGCACCGACGCGGCGCGGGACGCACACCGGGAGGCGTACCGGCGGGTGCGCGGGCACCTCGCCGACCTGTGGGACATCGCCGACCACGTCGAGTTCTGCACCGTGACCGGCAACGAGGCCCGCGCCCTGGAACTGGTCGAGCGCCACCTGGACTGGCTGGACCGCGCGCCCACCCCTGCCGCCGCGATGCACTTCGCGGCCGCCGCCTCGGCCGCGCTGCGTCAGGTGCCGGCCGAGCTGACTGTGCACCGCCGCGCCTCCGGCGAGCGGGCCGCCGCCGACGTGCCGGCGGGTGCGCTCGCCGACGAGCTGGCCGGTACGGCGACCGCGCTGGCCGAGCGGTTCGACGCGCGCAACGGCACCACGCACCAGTCCGGCCTGATCGCCCGCAAGCTGGCGGCCGGGCCGGTCGGCGAGCACCTGCCGCTCTCCGCGAGCCTGCGCCGCCCGGCGGTGCCCGCCCCGCGTACCGGCTCGGACGCGCCGGTGGCCTCTCCGCAGCCGGTGACCGTGCCGGCCGACGCCGGTGCCGACGAGCTGCTCGCGCTGGCCGAGGAGTGCTGGCGCACCAACCGCCGGGACGGCCTGGTCGCCGCGTTGCACGCGTACGACGAGCGGTTCGGTGACGCCGACGTGCCCGCGACCACCCGCGCCTGGCGGCTGGAGCTGCGGGCCGGTGAGCTGTCCCAGGACGACGACGGCGTGCCGGTGGCGATCGAGGTCAACCGCGAGGCGCTCGCCGCGTGGCGGGAGGTGCCGGACCCGCTGCGCGCCCAGGTGGTGGCCGGGCGGCTCGGTGTGCTGCTCAGCATGGTCGAGGAGAGCGCGGACGAGGGGATGGCCCTGGCCCGGGAGTCGGCCGGCTACCTGACCGAGCACGGCGAGCCGCGTGACCGGGCCGCCGGCTGGGACCGGCTCGCCCTGGCCCACGTGCACCGCGAGCAGTGGGCGGAGGCGCTCGACGCGCTCGACCGGGCCGAGGCGGAGGCGGACGCCGATCCGTGGCTGGCCGGGCGGGTCGCGCTGCACCGCACGCACGTGCTGGAGCAGTTGGAGCGGGCCGAGGAGTTCCGGGACGCGGCGGCGCGGTCCCGCCGGCTGGCGGGCGAGCTGGGCGACGCCGAGATGCTCACCGGCGCCTGCCTGGCGTACGCCCGCGCCACCGACGACCCGGCCGACGCGGTGGCCGCGTGCGAGGAGGCGCTGTCGGTCGCCCCGGCCGGCGCCCACCTGCCGCTGCGGGTCACCCGGGGCCGGGCGCTGATGGCCGCCGACCGGGCCGGCGAGGCGGTGGAGGATCTGGCCGAGGCGGTCACGCTCTGCGTCGAGCAGGGGCTGGAGGGCGACGCGCTGCTGCGCTGGGAGCTGGCCGAGGCGTACCGGGTGGCCGGTCGGCTGGCCGAGGCCGCCGAGGTGGCCGAGGAGGCGGTGCTCGGGCTCGACCGGGCCGGCGCGCAGGCCGAGGCGGACCGGTGCCGGCACATGCTGGCGGGCATCTACGCCGGCCTCGGCGAGACGGATCTGGCGCTCACGGTGCTCGACACGCTGGCCGAGAACCTGGACGGGCCGGACAATCTCCCCCACCGGGCGCAGGTGCTGGAGGAGTCCGGTGGCCTGCTCTACGACGCCGACCGGGACGCCCTGGCCGCGCAGCGGTTCGCGGCGGCAGCGACCGCCTGGCGGCTGGCCGGCTTCCAGGTGGACGAGCTGCGGGCCCGGCGGCGGGAACTGCTCGCCCTGCACTGGTCCGGCGACCTGCCGGCCGCGGTCGCAGCGATCGAGCGGGTGGACGAGGCAGCGGCCGCGCTCCCGGCCGAGGCCGACGAGGCGCCGGTGGTCACGTACGAGCGGGCGATGGCCGCCGACGCGGTGGCCCGGGTGCTGATCGGCGAGGACCGCCTCACCGCCGCGCTGGACCGGGTGGACGGGGTGCCGGAGCGCCTCCGGTCGATCGAGGCGTTCGGCGAGGCGGCGCAGGTCGAGGTGCTGACCGGCGAGCTGCTGCTGCGCGACGGGCGGCCGGAGCAGGCCGAAGGGCTGCTGCGCCCGGTCCTGGGCGGGCTGCCCAGCGGTTCCCGTCCCGCCACGCAGGCCGCCTGGCTGCTCGCCCGCGCGCTCGACGAGCAGGGCCGGGAGGCCGAGGCGTCGAAGGTCCGCGCCGACCACGGCATCGAGGAGGACTGACACGACGGGCTGGGGCAACCGTTGGGTAACCGCGGCTGCCCCAGTTCGAACGCGAGGTCTAGGCTGGTCCGGTGGCGGTGGAACAGCAGGCACGGGGTGCGGCGGGTGCGGCCCGGCGCCGGTCCCGGCGGGACGAGATCCTGGAGATCGCGGTCGGCCTCTTCGCGGCGCGCGGCTACCACGGTGTGTCGATGGACGACATCGGCGCGGCGGCCGGGGTCACCGGTCCCGCGCTCTACCACCACTTCGCCGGCAAGGAGGCGATGCTCGTCGCCGCCCTGATCCCGGTGAGTGAGGGGTTGCTCGCGGGCGGGCGGGAACGGGCCGCCGGTCACCCGGGCGACCCGCGTGCGGCGCTGGAGTCGCTGATCGACTTCCACGTCGACTTCGCGCTGGCGAACCCGGCGGTGATCGCGTTGCACCTGCACGAGCTGGACCGCCTCCCGGACGAGCCGCGCCGCCGGATCCGCCGGCTCCAGCGGATGTACGTCGAGGAATGGGTCACCGTGCTGACCGCGCTGCACCCCGGCCTGCCCGACGGCGCGGCCCGGGTGCTCGCCCACGCGGCGTTCGGCCTGATGAACTCGACGCCGTTCCTCGGCGGCGAGGTGGACCGCCGGCGCCGGGCCGAACTGCTGCGCGGCGCGACCCTCGCGGCCCTGCTCGCGCCCACCGACCCGACCTGACACGCCGCGCGTACCTTAACGCGTGTTAAGAAGAGACCCCGGCTTTGCGTCGAGAAGGGGTCACGTCCGTGCAGAAGATGATCGAATCGTTGTTGGTCGCGAATCGGGGGGAGATCGCGCGGCGGATCATCCGCACCGGTAGGCGGCTCGGGATCCGGACGATCGCGGTGCACTCGGAGGCCGACGGCGCGCTGCCGTTCGTGACCGAGGCCGACGAGGCGGTCTGCGTCGGCCCGGCGAACCCGGCCCAGAGCTACCGGAACGTCGAGGCGATCCTCGACGCCGCCCGGAGCACCGGCGCGCAGGCGATCCACCCCGGCTACGGCTTCCTGTCCGAGAACGCGGACTTCGCCCGTACCGTCGAAGGGGCCGGCCTGATCTGGGTCGGGCCCGGCGCCGACGCGATCAGCGCGATGGGCGACAAGATCAACGCCCGGAACCTGATGGCGGCCGCGGGCGTGCCGGTCGCGCCCGGCACCACCGAACCGGCGAGCGACCTGGACGCGGCGGTCACGGCAGCCGCGGAGATCGGTTACCCGGTGATGGTCAAGGCCGCCGCCGGTGGCGGCGGCATGGGCATGGGCGTGGCCGCCGACGAGGCGGCGCTGCGCACCGAGTACGACAAGGTCCGCGCGTTCGCCGAGCGGATGTTCGGCGACGGGTCGGTGCTGATCGAGCGGTACTTCCCCCGGGTGCGCCACGTCGAGGTGCAGATCCTCGGCCTGGCGGACGGCCGGGTGGTGGCGCTCGGCGAGCGCGAGTGCTCCGTGCAGCGGCGCAACCAGAAGCTGGTCGAGGAGTCGCCGTCCCCGGCGGTGTCGCCCGAGTTGCGCGAGCGGTTCCTGGCCGCCGCAGTGCGGGCCGGCGAGGCGGTCAACTACCGCAACGCGGGCACTGTGGAATGCCTGCTCGATCCCTCGACGCAGGAGTTCTTCTTCCTGGAGATGAACACGCGGCTCCAGGTCGAGCACCCGGTGACCGAGTACGTCTACGGCGTCGACCTGGTCGAGGAGCAGTTGCGGGTGGCGTCCGGCCTGGCGCCGACGTTCGACCCGGACGCGCTCACCCCGCGCGGTCACGCCATCGAGCTGCGGATCAACGCCGAGGACCCGAAGCGCTTCCTGCCCGGCCCGGGCGCGATCACCACCTGGAACGAGCCGTCCGGCACCGGCGTCCGGGTCGACTCCGGCTACGTCGCCGGCAACACCGTGACGCCGTTCTACGACAGCCTGATGGCCAAGCTGATCCTCACCGGGGCGACCCGCGAGGAGGCGGTCGAGCGGGCGCGGGCGGCTGTCGCCCAGTTCGAGATCGCCGGCCCGAAGTGCAACCTGCCGTTCTTCGCCGAGCTGCTGGAGAACCCGGAGTTCCTCTCCGGCGACTACGACACCGGCATCGTCTCCCGGATGCGCTGACCTTCGACCCAGTGAGGTGAATCTGATGGCGGAACTTCCAGGCTCCGTGAGCATCCGTGAGGTCGGTCCCCGCGACGGCCTCCAGAACGAGGAGCCCATCCCCACCGACGCGAAGGTGCGGCTGCTCGACGCGCTGTCCCGCACCGGGGTACGGCGCATCGAGGCCGTCTCCTTCGTCCACCCGAAGGCGATCCCGCAGATGGCCGACGCCGACGAGGTGTGGCAGCGGGCCGAGAAGGTCGACGGCGTGCGCTACTCCGCCCTGGTGCCGAACACCCGTGGCGCACAGCGGGCGCTGGCGGCGGGCTTCACCGAGATCGAGGTGGTGGTCTCGGCCAGCGACACGCACAACCGCCGCAACGTCAACCGGTCCACCGACGAGTCGCTGGACGACATCGCCGAGCTGATCGACCTGCTGCACGGCGCGGGCGCCACCGCCGAGGTGATCGTGGCGACCAGCTTCGGCTGCCCCTACGAGGGCGACGTGGACCCCCGCCGGGTCGCCGCGATCGTCGACCGCGTCGCCCGCGACGGCGCGGACCGCGTCGCCTTCGGCGACACCACCGGCATGGGTACGCCCCGGCGCGTCCGCGAACTGGTCACGGCGGTCCGGGACCGCAACGCCCACCTGCCGGTGCTGCTGCACTTCCACAACACCCGTGGCACCGCGCTGGCGAACATGCTCACCGCGATGGAACTGGGGATCACCGAGTTCGACGCCAGCGTCGGCGGCCTCGGTGGCTGCCCGTACGCGCCGGGTGCCAGCGGCAACCTGGCCACCGAGGAGGCGGTGCACATGCTGCACGACATGGGCATCGACACCGGCATCGACCTGGACGCCCTGATCGAGGCCGCCGAACTGGCCGAGACTCTGGTGGGCAAGCAACTCCCGTCCGGAGTCCTCCGGGCCGGCCCCCGAACCCGCCTGACCCCCCGCCCGGCCTGACCCCCTCTCCCACCCACCCCCGTGATCAACGAAATGAGCGGGGGTGGGTGGGGTGCGGGGGCGTGGTGGGGTGCCGGGGATGGTGCGGGTGGGGTAGCCTAACGATCGTTCAGGTCGGTGGGCGCCCTGTGCGGGGGCCGTGGCAACGGGAGTCGGCGTGACGCTCGACGGTGAAGCTCTGGAGCAGCTACGCAAGCGCGCCCGCGCCGGCGGTGCGGACAAGTACCACGCGGCAAACGCCGCGAAGGGGAAGCTGTTCGCCCGCGAGCGTGTGGCGTACCTGGTCGACGAGGGCTCCTTCGTCGAGGACGGGCTCTACGCCAACGCGATGGCCGACGGGCTGCCCGCCGACGGCGTGGTCACCGGCACCGCCACGATCGACGGCCGCCAGGTCTGCCTGATGGCCAACGACTCCACGGTCAAGGCCGGCAGCTGGGGTGCGCGTACCGTCGAGAAGATCATCCGGATCATCGAGCGGGCCTACGCGACCGGCGTCCCGATGGTCTACCTGGTCGACTCGGCCGGCGCCCGGATCACCGACCAGGTCGACCTGTTCCCGGGCCGCCGCGGCGCCGGCAAGATCTTCTGGAACCAGGTCCGCGCCTCCGGCTCGATCCCGCAGGTCTGCGCGCTGTTCGGGCCGAGCGCGGCGGGCGGGGCGTACATCCCGGCGTTCTGCGACGTGGTCGCCATGGTGGACGGCAACGCCAGCATGTACCTCGGCTCCGACCGGATGGTCGAGATGGTCACCGGCGAGAAGACCACGCTGGAGGCGATGGGCGGCGCGAAGGTGCACTGCGCCGAGTCCGGCGTGGGTCACTTCCTCTGCAAGACCGAGAACGACGCGCTCGACGTGGTGCGGACGTACCTGTCCTACCTGCCGTCTAACTGGAAGCAGGACCCGCCGGCGGCCGAGGCGGTGGCCGCGCCGGAGAAGGCCGACCTGGCCGCGCTGGTCCCGGCCAGCGAGCGGCAGGCGTTCGACATGCGCCGGTACGTCAAGGGTCTGCTCGACGAGGGCAGCTTCTTCGAGATCCAGGCGCTGTGGGCCAAGGAGCTGACCATCGGGTTCGGCCGGCTCAACGGCGAGGTCGTCGGCGTGGTCGGCAACAACTCGATGTTCAAGGGCGGCGTGCTCTTCGTCGACTCGGCCGACAAGGCGACCCGGTTCGTGCAGCTCTGCGACGCGTTCAACGTGCCGCTGCTGTTCCTCAGCGACGTGCCGGGGTTCATGGTCGGCAGCGCGGTGGAGAAGCAGGGCATCATCCGGCACGGCGCGAAGATGATCACGGCGATCTCCGAGGCGACCGTACCCAAGATCTGTGTGGTGGTCCGCAAGGCGTACGGCGCGGGTCTCTACGCGATGGCCGGTCCCGGCTTCGAGCCGGACGCCACGATCGCGCTGCCCACCGCGAAGATCGCGGTGATGGGCGCGGAGGCCGCCGTCAACGCGGTCTACGCCAACAAGATCGCCGCCATCTCCGACGAGGCCGAGCGGGCCGCGTTCGTGGCCGCGAAGCGCGAGGAGTACGAGCGCGACATCGACGTGGTGCGCCTCGCCAGCGAGCTGGTGGTGGACGCGATCGTCGAGCCGCACGAGCTGCGCGCCGAGCTGGTACGCCGGTTCACCGCCGCGCGCGGCAAGGAGCGGCACTTCTCCCGGCGCCGGCACGGCGTCACCCCCGTCTGACCCGGTAAGGAAGGGCCCCCTCTTAACGCCTGGTGCATGTAAAGGGGCCCCTCCTAACGCTTCAGCCGCTCCCGGCGTCACGAGCGCCCGGCGGCCCGCCCTTTCCAGGAGGATCGACATGGACTTCCGGCTCGACGAGGAGCAGCAGGCGCTGCGGGAGAGCGTCCGGGAATTCGCCCGCGAGGTGGTCGCGCCCACCATCGCCGAGCACTACGAGCAGCACACCTTCCCGTACGAGATCGTCCGTCAGATGGGCAAGATGGGCCTGTTCGGGCTGCCCTTCGCGGAGGAGCACGGCGGCATGGGCGGCGACTACTTCGCGCTCTGTCTGGCGCTGGAGGAGCTGGCTCGGGTCGACTCCAGCGTGGCGATCACGCTGGAGGCGGCGGTGTCGCTCGGCGCGATGCCGATCTACCGCTTCGGCACCGAGGAGCAGAAGGCGCAGTGGCTGCCGAAGCTGCTCAGCGGTGAGGCGCTGGCCGGGTTCGGGCTCACCGAGCCGGGCACCGGCTCGGACGCGGGCGGCACCCGGACGCGCGCGGTCCTGGACGGCGACGAGTGGGTCATCAACGGCTCGAAGGCGTTCATCACCAACTCCGGCACCGACATCACCGCGCTGGTCACAGTCACCGCCGTCACCGGTACGCGGCCGGACGGCGGCAAGGAGCTGTCCACGATCATCGTGCCGTCCGGTACGCCCGGCTTCACCGTCGCGCCCGGCTACTCGAAGGTCGGCTGGAATGCGTCGGACACCCACGAGCTGACGTTCGACGACTGCCGGGTGCCGGCGGCCAACCTGCTCGGCGAGCGCGGCCGGGGCTTCGCCCAGTTCCTGCGCATCCTGGACGAGGGCCGGATCGCCATCGCGGCGCTCGCCGTCGGCCTGGCCCAGGGCTGCGTGGACGAGTCGATCAAGTACGCGAAGGAGCGCCAGGCGTTCGGCCAGCCGATCGGCAACTACCAGGCCATCCAGTTCAAGATCGCGGACATGGAGATGAAGGCGCACACGGCCCGGCTGGCCTACTACGACGCGGCCGCCCGGATGCTCGCCGGCGAGCCGTTCAAGCGCCAGGCGGCCATCGCCAAGCTGCACGCCTCCACAGTCGCTGTGGACAACGCCCGCGAGGCGACGCAGATCCACGGCGGGTACGGCTTCATGAACGAGTACCCGGTGGCCCGCTTCTGGCGCGACTCCAAGATCCTGGAGATCGGCGAGGGCACCAGCGAGGTGCAGCGCATGATCATCGCCCGCGATCTCGGCATGTGAGGACGCCCGGAACCGCGCCCTGTCGGATATCGGCAGTGGACGGTCGGGTGGTTGACGATGGGCTGTGGAGCGTCGGAGTCCATCCGTAATCTTCGTGCCCATGACTCCGGATCATGACCGTGCGCGGGGCCCAGGCGGTCGTACCGGTCTGGCCGACCTGCTGCGCGGGCACCGGCTCGCCGTCGGCCTGACCCAGGCCGAGCTGGCGGGCCGGGCCGGCGTGGGCGTACGGACGGTCCGCGATCTGGAACGGGGGCGGGCCACCCGGCCCCAGCGCACCACAGTCGACCTGCTGGCCGACGCGCTCGGCCTGAGCGGTGACGAGCGGCGGGAGTTCGTCGACACCGCCCGGCCCGCGGCATCCCGCCTCCCCGCAGCCGGTGCCGCCGCCGACGATCCGCCGGTGGCGCTGCCCCAGCCCGTACCGCTGCTCGGCCGGGAACGGGACGTGGCGGAGGTGTCCGGGCTGCTCGACGCGTACCCGGTGGTGAGCCTCGTGGGGCTCGCCGGGGTGGGCAAGACGGCGCTGGCCGTCACCGTCGCGCACGCGGTGGCGGCCCGCCACCCGGCGGGCGTGGCCGGGGTGCTCGTGGGCGAGGGCTCGGACGCCGCCGACGTGCTCGCCGCGTCGGCGTCGATGTTCGGCGTGAACCGGCTGGCCGACCTGTCCTGCCGGATCGGCGACCGGCGGGCGCTGCTGCTCGTCGACGCCGTCGACCGGGCGCCGGAGCCGGTGGCCGAGGCGCTCCGCGTCCTGACCGCCGCCGTGCCGACGCTGCGGGTGCTGGTGACCGGCCGCCGCCCGGTCGGCCTGGCCGGCGAGATGGTCCGGCCGGTCGCGCCGCTCGACGTACCGCCGGCCGGCACCGAACCCGCCGACCGGGCCGGCCTGGACCGCTGGCCGGCGGCGGCGCTGTTCGCCGCCCGCTTCGCCCAGGCCCGCCGGGAACCACCGACCCCGGCCGAGCTGCCGGCACTCGCCGCGCTCGTGCGCCGGCTCGGCGGACTGCCGCTCGCCATCGAGCTGATGGCGGCACGGGGACGCATCCTCGACGTCACCGAGCTGCTCGACCGCTACGGCGACCGCGTCCTGGACCTGACCGGCGTACGCCCCGGCTGGGAGCCCGCCGACCCGTCCGCCGGCACTGTGACGCTGCGCGACGCCGTGGCGACCAGCTATCACCTGCTCGCCAGCGCCGACCGGGCGGCGCTGCGGCGGCTGTCCGCGTTCCGTAACCGCTGGTCGGTCGAGCTGGCCGAGGATCTGCTCGCCGACGGCGGCCGGCGGTGGGACGCCGCGCCGATGCTGGACCGGCTGCGCGAGCTGGGCCTGCTGAGTGTCAGGGGCACCGGCCCGTTCCGGTTCCGTCTGCTGGACGCGGTCCGTGACTTCGCCGCGGAACAGGCCGACCTGGAGGGCGAGACCGCCCGGATCCGGATGCGGCACGCCGCGGTGATCGCCGGTCTGGTCCACCGCACCGCGCCGGGGCTGGTGGGCGCACAGATGTCCGGCGCGGTGCACGTGCTCGACGAGGCGACGAGCGACATCACCGCCGCGCTGGCGTACGCCGCCGAGCACGCGCCGGAGACCGCGCTCCTGCTCGCCGCCTCACTGCCCCGATGGTGGCGGCTGCGCGGGCGGGACGTGTCCGGCCGGCGCCGGCTGCGGCGGCTGCTCGCCGATCCGCGTACCGCTGGTGCCCGGCCCACGCTGCGGGCCTGGGCCATGCTCGGCGCGGCCCGGCTCGCCGCCGAGCACGGCGCGGGCGCGGAGGAACTCCCGGCGGCCCGGGCCGCCCTGGTCGTCTTCGCCGAGGCGGGCGACGTGACCGGCGAACTGTCCGCCCGGTCCGTGCTCTGCGCGCTGCTGCTCGGGCTCGGCGCGCACGACGAGGCCCGCGAGCAGGCCGAGGCCGCACTGGCCTCGGCCACCCGGCACCACCGGGTACGCGAGATGGCCGTCGCCCAGGCGCACCTGACCTGGCACGACGTACGCGAAGGTCGGCTGGCCGGTGCCCGGCGGCGGCTGGCGACTGTCGACCGCCTGGCGGCACAGTGCGGTGACCAGCGCCTGCGTGTGCTGGCGCGTGCCGATCAGGCCGAGCTGACCCGCCTGGAGGGCCGATACGCCGAGGCGGTCGAGCAGGGTCGCCGGGTGGCGGCCGCGCTCGCGGAGCTGGGTGATCCCGGGCGGCGGCGCCGGACGGTCGGCGCGGTCGGGCTGGCGCTCGCCCACGCCGGGCGCACCGACGAGGCGCTGGCCACGATCGCCGAGCTGTGGCCGTCGGGAGTGGTGCCGGGTCGGCGCCGTCCACCGGCCGTGGAGATGCTCGATCCGCCGGGCCCGGGTGGGGACGCGCGCACCGAGGACGCGCTGCGCGGGTTGATCGAGGGGCACGTGGCGCTGCACCGGGGAGACCGGGAGCTGGCGGCGGAGTGGTTCGCCGCGGCTGCCGACGCGGCCGAGGGTGTCGCCGATCGGCGGGATCTGGTCGAGGCGCTGGTGGGGCTGGCGGTCAGCACCGCTGATCCGGCCGTGCTGGATCGGCTGGACGCGGCGCGACAGGTCACCGGCGTCAGCCTGCTGCCGCAGGAGGAGGAGTTGCTGTTCTCCCTGACGGCCCGACGGGGGCGATGAGCGTCTTGTCGTCACCCCGGTCGATCGCGGTGGCCGCACTGCGCGTCGGCCGGCACGGGAGGGGCGGAGGGCGCGGGGGTGGCGCGAGCGAAGTAGCCCCCTGGTACTGCCCCTCGCTCCACGCTCGCGCCAGCACCCCCCGGTGCCCCCCGCTGCCGGAAGACTACCGAGGTCGGACGACCGATTCGCGAATATGTGGACCGCTTTGTCCGGCCGTTCGGGCGGTTCTGCCGGTCATTCTGCCGGTGACCGGCAGGTAGTGCCCGGCAGGTCGCGGACCGTCAGGCGGCGTCCTCGACCGGCTCGGTGCTGCCGGCGGTGGCGCCCGGATGGACCGCGTCGCGTACCCGGCGCAGCCCGTCCAGCAGCCCGTCGAGCTGCGCCGGGTCGAGCTGGCTGGTGAACCACTGCTCGATGATCCGCAGATGGCCGGGAAGGACGTCGTCCAGCCGGCTG
Source organism: Micromonospora aurantiaca ATCC 27029 (assembly GCF_000145235.1). Taxonomy (NCBI): domain Bacteria; kingdom Bacillati; phylum Actinomycetota; class Actinomycetes; order Micromonosporales; family Micromonosporaceae; genus Micromonospora; species Micromonospora aurantiaca (nom. illeg.). Next base: position 80,699 of record NC_014391.1, read on the forward strand.
AGCCCGGCGGTGGTCACCACCGCGAAGGAACTGCGCCGATCGGACGGGCAGGCACGCCGGCAGATCAGCCCGTCCCGCTCCATCCGGTCGACCACGCGGGTCACGCCGCTGGTGGAGAGCGAGGTCTGCGCGGCCAGGTCAGTCATCCGCAGCTGGTTGTTGGGTGAGCGGGCGAGCCGGGTCAGCACCTCGAACTCGACCGGGGAGAGGCCGTGCTCCTCGAACTGGGCGGCGAACCGGGCGGCGAGCCCGGCGTGCGCCTCGACGAGCAGGCCGACGGCGGTGATCCGGGGGTCGTCGAACACGTTCTGGTCCACGCCACCATCCTAGCAACACTTGACACGGGGAATATTGTCTCAACTATAGTTGCTCAGTCAGTCGTTGGGCTCCTAAACATTCTTCTCCGGAGGAGAGCATCATGACCAGCAGCACCGAGGCGACTACCCGCGACTGGGAGGGTCTCACCATCCCCACCCCCGGCACCTACGTGCTGGACGCCGCGCACAAGCGTGTCGGCTTCGTCGCGCGGCACATGATGGTCAGCAAGGTACGCGGTGAGTTCGCGGACGCCACCGCCACCATCACCGTCACCGACGACCCGATGCAGTCCTCGGTCACCGCCAGCATCCAGGCGGCCAGCATCAACACCGCCCAGGCGGACCGCGACGCGCACCTGCGCAGCCCGGAGTTCCTCGACGCGGAGCAGTTCCCGACGCTGGAGTTCCGCAGCACCGAGGTGAAGTCCCGCGAGGGCAACGAGTTCGTGCTCGTCGGCGAGCTGACCATCAAGGGCGTGACCCGTCAGGTCGAGCTCGAGGTGGAGTTCGAGGGCGTCGGCCGCAGCCCGTTCGGGCAGGACATCTTCGGCTTCTCCGCCTCCACCGAGATCGACCGGGAGGACTTCGGTCTGACCTGGAACGTGGCGCTGGAGACCGGTGGCGTCCTGGTCGGCCGCAAGGTCAAGATCGAGATCGAGGGTGAGGCCATCCGCCAGGGCTGAGCCCGGCACAGGCCCGCAGGGCCCGCACCGTCCCCGACGGTGCGGGCCCTTCTCGCGTACGCCCCGGCGGTGCGATCGTCACGTGAAGTTCTCCGCACTGACGCGCTGGTGACGGCGGTGACGGGGTACAGGTGCAGACCTGTCGCCCGTCCAGCCGGGTGGCGGGGCGGGCGCACTTACGCCCACCACGTGAATGGTTCACAATGCGTTGCGGAACGGTACGGTTCCGTCGCACCGGCGCCGGGAGGACACATGGGCAGAGACGTCGAGCAGGGCGCCTTCTCCCGCGAGGATCGGGTCCGCTACCGGCAGAAGGTCCGACGGTGCCTGGACGTGTTCGCGCTGATGCTCGACGACTTCGGCTTCGACGCCGACCGCCCGATGACCGGGCTGGAGATCGAGCTGAACCTGATCGACGCGGCCGCCGAACCGGCCATGCGCAACGACCAGATCCTCGCCGACATCGCCGACCCGCTGTTCCAGACCGAGCTGGGGCAGTTCAACCTCGAACTGAACGCCTCGCCCCGGCTGATCGAGGGCAGCGGCTTCGCCGACTACGAGCAGGACCTGCGCAGCAGTCTCAGCCGCGCCGACGAGCGGGCCGCCAAGTCCGACGCGACGATCATGATGGTCGGCATCCTGCCCACGCTCACCGAACGCCACCTGGTCGCCGACAACCTCTCCACCAACGAGCGGTACCGCGTCCTCAACGACCAGATCGTCGGCGCCCGCGGCGAGGACATCGAGCTGGACATCAACGGCGTCGAGCGGCTGCGTACGCACACCGACTCGATCGCGCCGGAGGCTGCCTGCACCAGCCTCCAGTTCCACCTCCAGGTCGCGCCGGACAGCTTCGCCGACTACTGGAACGCCTCCCAGGCCATCGCGGGCGTGCAGGTCGCCGTCGGTGCCAACTCGCCGTTCCTCTACGGCCGGCAGCTCTGGGCGGAGACCCGGATCGCGCTGTTCCAGCAGGCCACCGACACCCGCCCGGACGAGCTGAAGGCCCAGGGGGTACGGCCCCGGGTGTGGTTCGGCGAACGCTGGATCACCTCGATCTTCGACCTGTTCGAGGAGAACGTCCGCTACTTCCCGCCGCTGCTGCCCATCTGCGAGGAGGAGGACCCGGTCGAGGTGCTGCACGCCGGTGGCGTGCCCACGCTCGGTGAGCTGCGGCTGCACAACGGCACCGTCTACCGCTGGAACCGGCCGGTCTACGACATCATGAACGACCGCCCGCACCTGCGGGTGGAGAACCGGGTGCTGCCCGCCGGCCCGACAGTGGTGGACATGCTCGCCAACGCGGCGTTCTACTTCGGGCTGGCCCGCGGCCTCGCCGAGTCGGACCGTCCGATCTGGAGCCAGTTGACGTTCAGCTCGGCGGAGGAGAACTTCCACGCCGCCGCCCGGCGCGGCATCGAGGCGGTCCTGCACTGGCCCCGGCTCGGGGACGTGCCGGTCACCACGCTCGTACTCGACACGCTGCTGCCGGTGGCCGCGCAGGGGCTGGACCGGTTCGGTGTCGCCCCGGCCGAGCGGGACCGCCTGCTCGGCGTGATCGAGGGCCGCTGCCGTACCGGCCGCAACGGTGCGGTCTGGCAGACCGAGACGGTGTGGGCGGCCGAGCGGAGCCGGGGCCTGGACCGGGAGGCCGCGCTGCACCACATGGTCCAGCGGTACGCCGAGCTCCAGCGCGGCAACGAACCCGTCCACACCTGGCCCGTCGACTGACTCCCGCTGCGGCCCTCGCCCTGGCTCGCCTGCGGCCCGGCCGGCCGCGAACGCGCGGGCGCTGGCCCGCGCCTCGTCGATCTTGGAGTTATGGCGCCTCGAATCTTCCGAATGGGAGTTTTGTGAGGTGCCACAACTCCAAGATCGACGCGAGTGGGCGGTGGCTCAGCGGCCGAGGTGACGCGCGGGCTGGGCGGGTGGGGCTCAGCGACCCCGGCGGCGGGTGGTCTCGGTGGGCGGCGGCGGATCGGCCTGGCCTGACGAACCGGCCTGGCCTGACGAACCGGTCTGGCCCGGCGAGGCGGTCGGGGACGAGGAGTCGCCCTGCGGCGAGGCCGTCGTGCTTCGCGGGTTCGGCTCGTCGGCGGTTGAACCCTTGTCGTGCGAGCCGGCCTGCGTGGGTGACTCGGGTTGCCGCTGCGGTGGCACGGCCCGACCTCGACGGCCGGTGGTGGACCGGGTGGCACGTCCCCGATCCGTCTCCGTCCGGCCGGACGTCACGCCCGGCCCGTCGTCCACTGCCGCATCCCGGAGCGAACCGGCCGACGCGTTCGGCTCCGTGTCCGGCAGAGTCGTCCGGCCGGAGAGATCCGACGCCGACCGATCCGACGTCGATCCTCCGTCCGGCTCGGCCGTGTCCTCGCCGATCGCGGGCTCCCCGTCGACGGAGTCCGGCTCGCCGGTGCGCTGGCGGGGCACTGTCACCCGCTCGGCGCTCCGGCGCTCGGCGCGCTGAGCCAGCGCGGCCATCACCATCGAGCCGCCGACGCCGGCGATCACCGCGTACGGGGCGATCAGGTGGGCCGACAACTGTTCCGCCGCGATCCCGGCCAGGCGCGGCACGGCAAGCAGGTACGCCAGCGCGACGAGCAGCGGTCCGGCCGCCCCGGAGGCCGCCGCGCCGACCCGGATCTCCGGTGCGCGGGCGGCTCGGCGGGCCGCCACCAGGCCGATCACCAGGGCGGAGAGCACCGACAGCAGCGCACCGGGCCAGTAGAAGTAGTCGCGGATCCAGAACGCGCCACGGTCCGCGCTGATCTGCCAGATGCCGAGCTGGGCGGTGGTCAGGCCACGGCCGGCGATCACCCCGTCGACCACCGACACCACGGCGAGCAGCCAGAGCCAGCCGGTGGTGGCGATCAGGTTGGTGGCGGCGGCGCGGGTGTGCAGCGCCCAGACGGCGAGCAGTACGCCGAGCACCAGCCCCGCGCCCGCGTACGCGGCGGCGACCGCCTGCGGCGAGGAGACGTCCGGCACTCGGGCCGCCCGCGCGGGTACCGCCACCAGCAGGACGGTGACGATCGCGCCGACACCCGCGGCGAGCGCCAGGCCGAGCCGGGGCAGCGTGCCCGGCGACTCGTCGTCGCCACCACGCAGGCGCTGGGCGCAGACCGCACCGACGATGACCGATGTCGCCGCGATCCAGGTCGCCCAGGCGAGGCTCGCTACCCAGGCCGCCTCGGCCCGTACCGCGCCGTCCGGCACCCAGTTGATGATGCCCAGCCCGTACCCGAAACCGAGCTGCGCGGCACCCGCGCCGGCGGCGACGCCGAGCGCGGCGGCTGTCGATCCTCCCCAGCCCCGTCTGACCATGCCGGGGAGCGTAACGTCCCGTGGTCGGCGCGGCGAGTCGTAACGACGGGCCGTGACCGTCAGTGAGCAACGGATACGGTTGTCGATGATCGGGGCGGGGAGCATGACGGACGAGCGGCAACCGGCAGGCGACGGCAGCGGACCGGGGCGAGGCAGGCTGCTCCTCGGCGGTGGTGTGGCAGTGGCCCTGCTGGCCGTGATCGGCGCCAGCGTCGGGTGGATCCTTGCCGGTGAGCCGGAGCGCTCGGCCGCGCCCGGCGACTCCGCACCGCCCGCCGCAGCGTCCACATCGGCCTCCGCGACCACGGCGCCGCCGGCCACCGCCGCCCAACCATCCGGTACGCGCACCAGCGCCCCGGCCGGGCTCACCGTGCCCGAGGTGATGGGCGCCGACTTCGAGCAGGCCCGCCGGGACCTGCGCGAGCGCCGCCTCGGCTGGCGACTGGTCTTCGGTACGGGCACCGGACGCACCGTGGAGCGCACCTCACCGGCTCCCGGCACCCCGGTGAAGCGCGGCACCACCGTCACCGTGTGGGTCTCCGGGCCGGCGCCGGCCGTCACCGTGCCCGACGTGGGCACGCTGTCCTGCTCCGACGCGGCCGACGACCTGGTGGAGGCGGGGCTCTATCCCCGGTACGCCACCGGGCGCCAGGGCCCGGTCACGGCACAGGAGCCGGTGGCCGGCGGTACCGCCCGATGGAACGACCAGGTGACGCTCACCTGCGGCGACAAGGCGTCCGCGCCGCCGACGGTCTCCCTGCCGCCGACGCCGTGACGAGCGCGGCGCGCTGATCCCAGCCGGTGTCGCCGGGGACCGCTACGGTGGACGATCGAGGGCCGTGCGCCCCGTCCCGGTGGGGAAAGGACGTGCCATGAGCGACGACCGTCAGGAACCACCCGCCGGTGACGCGGACGCGACCCGCGCGCTGCCCCCGGATGCCGACGCGACCCGCGCGATGCCGCGCGACGCGGCCGGGCACGACGCCGACGCCACCCGTGCGATGCCGAGGAACGCCGCCGAGGAGGACGTGGAGGCGACCCGCGCCATGCCGCGGAACGCGGGCGACGCCACCCGTCCGCTGCCCGGCGGACCGGCAGGACAGGGCGGGCCGCGCCGTCCCCTCGACGCGACCACCCCGCAGGAACCGGTGGGCGCCTGGTCCGGCCGGGCCGGGGTGCCGCCACCACGTCCGGCGGGCTATCCCGAGCCCGGCAGCGAGTGGTACGGCGACGAGCAGGCCGGGCGCCGCTGGTGGATGCCGATCCTGCTCGGCATCCTGGCGCTGCTCCTGCTCGGGTTGATCGGGGCGGGGGTGTGGCTGGCGCTGCGTGCCGCCGACCGGAACTCCGATCCGGGCCCGCCGGTGCCGAGCGCCTCGGCACAGACGAGCGCCGCCCCGACGACCGCCGCACCGACCAGTGCCGCGCCGAGCAGTTCACCGCCGAGTACGCCGGCCACGACCGCCCCGGTGGAGGTGCCGATGCCGCCGCTGGTGGGGCTGCCGGAGGCGGCTGCCCGGGCGGCGCTCGACCGGCTGGACCTGGACTACCGGGTGCAACGGCGGGCGTCGGACCGCCCGGCCGGCACGGTGATCTCCACCGATCCCGAGGCCGGTTACCCGGTGGGCGAGGACGACCGGGTCACGATCGTGGTGGCCGTACCCGCGCCGCCGACGAGCGGGCCGAGCACTCCGGGCTCCGCCCCGGCGACGACCACGACGCCCTGAGGATCACCACTGGCGTCTGCGGGTGCCGACCAGGCCCAGCCCGGCCAGCGAGATGGCGAGTCCGAGCAGCCCGGAGTAGAACAGCGACCGGCTGAGGTCGTCGGTGGCGCCGGTCGGCCGCTCGGCGAGCGCGCCCTCGCCGCCACCGGCGCCCGCGGCCGGTTCGTCCTCGTCCTCCGCCGGGTCGGCGGCGGCCCAGCCGTCCTCGTCGTCCGACCCGTCCGAGTGGGCGGCATCGGACTCGGCGGTATCGGAGTCAGCCGTGCCGGACTCCGTCCGGCCGTTCTCACCGGCAACGGTGATCTCCGGGGCCGGTACGGGCTCGGCGAGCTGCTGGGTGGCGGAGAAGGCGGGATGACGTACCGCGAGCGCGAGCGCGGTCGCGGTGACGAGGAAGAGGAAGAGCCCGAGGGCATAGCCGATACGGGACCGGTGGTGCCGCCGCGCGGCGGGCAAGTTGACCATGACCATCCCAGGTTCAGGGTCCATGGCGCGCGGGGTGGAACGTGCCGGGGTGGGCGTACCGATTCTATGGCGACGGCACGCCCTCCCGACCGGGAATCGTGAGGTCAGCCGACCCGGACCGGGGTCCGGACCGCCGGGCGGCGAGCCGTCCGCACGGTGTGCTGACGCGGAGCCGGCGCGGCTTGGAGCTGCCGCAACCCCTCCTGGAGTACGAAGATCGACCTCCGGTTGACCGCGTCCCCCGCCGCGTTCAACTCGTAGCCGTCGAGCCAGAGCCAACCGTCGTAGGTCGGCCAGTCGAGCACCCGGATCACCCGGAACATGATCGGTCGGAGGAACTGGACACTCGCCGCGCGAGTCACGTGCAGTACGTCACCGGAGCGGGGAAGCACATGGGCTCCTGGGAAGTCGGCCGGCGGGACCGGCGAGGCTGAACGGGGGTCAGGTGCGGTCCGGTGACGGGGGGTCTGCCTCGTGGACCGGCGGTCGGTGGGTCGGTGCTGGTCGGGCCGTACCCGCGGTGGCGGACCGCCACCCGACCATCACCCGGCTGCTCCCGGTTACCGCTCCCGCCGCCGCAGCCAAGCTGGCGTACAGCGACGGGGTCTTCATTCCGGGGCAGGTCGCAGGGCGCGGGACGGCTCCCCTCCGGCCGTCCCACGGACCGTGGTGCCACCACGCCCGGAGATCAAGCGAAGACGGTGAGTAACCCGTGCCATACGGACAGACTGCATCAGGGACGTGCGACATGCAAGTTGCACGTGGAGTTTTGCTGATAGGTGAGTCGGACACGCAAACGGCGAAACTTGAAGCGTCAGGTATCGGAGCGGCACACTGGACGCCGGTTTCGCCCGTCGCGGCCGGTCGACGACCGGCACCACCCCTGCCGCGAACGCACACCCGCCGCCCGCCGGTCGCGCCCGCGGTGGGAGCCGAACCGGGGCGCGACCGACCGGAGGTAGCCGGGTGACTGTGAAGCGTGGTCCCGCAAGCCGATGGACGGCACCGAGGTGACTCCGTGAGCGAACGGCGCAGCCCGACCATCCGGCGGCGCCGGCTGGGGGCGGAACTCCGCCGGCAGCGGGAGGCGGCGGGCATCACCATCGAAGTCGTCGCCGAGCAGCTGGAGTGCTCGGCCTCCAAGATCTCCCGGATCGAGACCGGCCACACCACGGCGACCCCGCGCGACGTACGCGACATGCTCCGCATCTACGGGGTGGTCGGCGCGGAGAGCGACGAGCTGGTGCAGATCGCCCGGGAGGCCCGGCAGAAGGGCTGGTGGCATCCGTACAGCACGGTGCTCGTCGGCGCGTACGTCGGCCTGGAGGCGGCGGCCAGCTCCATCCGCGCGTACGAGCAGCAGGTGGTGCCGGGTCTGCTGGAGACCGAGGAGTACGCCGGTGCGATGATCCGGGCGGCCCGGCCGGACTTCACCGACGAACAGGTCGACCAACGGGTGCGTGTCCGTCTGGGCCGTCAGTCGTTGTTGACGCAGGACGATCCGGTCGATCTGTGGGTGGTGCTCGATGAGGCGGTGCTGAGCCGGCCGGTTGGCGGCGACGTGGTGATGCGTGGCCAGCTCAAGCGGTTGGTGGAGGTGGCCGAACTGCCGAACGTGACAGTGCAGGTCCTGCCCTTCGAGGTGGGAGCGCACGCCGGCATGGACGGGACCTTCACGATCCTCAGCTTCCCCGAGCCGAGTGATCCCGATGTCGTGTACGCGGAGAACGCCACGGGTGGACTCTTCCTGGAGAAGAGTGACGAACTGCAGAAGTACAGCTTCATCTTCGATCACATTCGAGCAGCGGCCATGCGCCCGGAGGAGTCCATCGCACACATCGCGAAACTGGCAGAGGAGCCACTGTGGAAATGGCGACCAAGGAGTTCCCCGTGGACCTGACGCAGGCGACGTGGTTCAAGAGCTCGAAGAGCGGGCCGAACTGCGACAACTGCGTCGAGGTCGCGTACGTGACCGGGGCGGTCGGGGTGCGGGACTCGAAGGACAAGACCGGCCCGGCTCTGGTCTTCGCACCGGGCGACTGGCACGCCTTCGTCGCCCGCGCCCGGAACGGCGTGTTCGGCCGGAGCTGACCGGCACCGAGATGTGGTCCCGCCCGGCAGCGTCGCCGGGCGGGACCATTCGCGTCCGCGTGCCCGTGCGGCGGCGGGCACCCGTCGCCAGTTCCGATCCGCCTCGTTGAACCGCACGGATCGGCAACCGAACAAGGCAGGCGAGACGGATGACGACGATCGGTTCAGAGAACCTCACCAGCGGCCCGGGCAAGCCCGAGCGGTTCGGTGGCAAGTACCGGGGTGCCCGCCGGGACACCGTCCTCACCGAGGTGGTCTCCGGTGACGGCGAGGACGCCCGCGAGAGTGGCGTCCCCGAGCAGGCCACGGCGCCGCTGTCCCTGCCGTCGCTGGACCCCAACCCGCTGACCGAGCCGTCCTTCCCGCCGAGCGGCTGGCCGGTCGAGCAGCAGGAGTCCCTGGTGGACCACCCGCTGCTGCGCGGCCTGTTGATGGAACTGCCCCCGAAGGGCAGCGTGCCCCCGCCCGGCTGGCTGGACCGCTGGTTCGAGGCGACCCGGGCGATCCTGGAACTGCTATACGTGCAGGGCGCGAGCCGGTCGCGCTGACACCGCCTCGGCGGCCGGCATCGCCCGCTCGGCGAGCCGGTTGTGCCGGAGCGCGTGGCGTACTCCGATCGTGCACACGCCGAGCACCCCGACGGTGATCACCGGTCCGGCGACGCCCGGCGCGGTGAACAGGTCGACGCCGATCGCCGGCAGCACCGCCACCAGTACCGCGATCGCCGTCGCCTGGAGCGGCAGCGCGATCAGCGGGTGCGCTGCCGCCGCGCGCAGCCCGTGCGGGGCGGGCGTCTCCGGCGCCGCCGCGAACGCGCCCGCGCCGGACCGCAGCCGCCGGACCCGCCGTACCGTGCAGACCGCCACGACGGCCGCCGGCACCGCGGCGACGCCGAGCGCGGCGGCGGCCCGGTCCACAGTGGTGTCACCGGCGCTCTGCAGGCCCGCGGCGAGGACCGCCGCGGTGAGCGCGAGGCCGGTCAGCACCAGGACGGACAACCATCCGGTACGCCGGCGCAGCGCGCGGGCGCGGTCCAGCCCGGGCAGGCCCTCCGCGACCAGTCCGGCGGCGAGCCAGACGGCGGCGACGGGAAGCAGCAGGGCGAGACGGTCATCCATGGCCCTTAGCCTTGCCCGTTTCGACGTCCGCCGAATCCGGGACGGCACCCCGGTTCGTCCCGTACCCGTGCCCGTAGGGGTACGGCTCAGACGTCGAACGTGGCCGGTCGCCCGGTGGCCGGCGCCGGCGGGTTGGCCTTCCACAGGCCGGTCTTCTGGGCCGCGAGCCGGGCCAGGTAGGCCGGGTTGAGGATGACGTACCTGCGCCACAGGCGCTTGGGCTCCAGGCCGAGCCGCCAGAACCACTCCAGCCCGGCGCGCTGCATCCACGGTGGCGGGTTGCGCAGCAGGCCGGCGTGGTAGTCGAAGGCCGCGCCGACTGCCATCAGCGGCATGTCCAGCAGCGGGCGCATCGCGTACGCGAAGACCTCCTGGCGCGGGCAGCCCAGCCCGACCAGGACGAGGCGGGCGCCGCTGGCCCGGATCCGGTCGGCGATCTCGGCGTCCTCGCCCGGCGCGACGGCGCGGAACTTGGACGGCTCGACCCCGGCGACCTTCAGCGCGGGAAACTTGCGCTCCAGCGCCGGGACCAGCCGGGACAGCGTCTCCTCGGTGGAGCCGTAGAGGTAGACGGGCAGCCCTTCCTCGGCGAACCGGGCGAGCACCCGCAGGGTCAGCTCCGGCCCGTAGACGCGGTCGGTGAGCCCGGCGCCGTGCAGCAGGTTGAGCGCCCAGCGCACCGGCTGCCCGTCCGGGGTGACCACGTCGAACGAGTTGAGCCGGGCGTTGTGCGCCGGGTCGAGCACGCCGGTCATCACGCCGTGCACGGCGAGCGCGGTGAGCGCCAGCGGGCGGCGTTCGTGCGCGGCCGCCACCACGGCCTCGGTGGCCCGGGCGTAGTCGGTGGCGTCGACCCCGACGCCGAGCACGTTGCGCTTGGTCCCGGTGGTCATGCCTTCGGCACCCACTTGTCGGCGTTCGCCTCGTAGATCTCGCGGAGGATCATCGGCACGTCGTACGTGATCTTCCAGGACGGGTAGTGCTCCTCGAAGCGGGCCATGCTGCTGACGTACCACTGGTGGTCGCCGGTGCGGGCCTGCTCGACGTAGTTGATCCGGGCCTCGCGGCCGGTGATCTCCTGGGCGACCCGGAACGCCTCGATGTGCGAGGTGTTGGAGTGCCGGCCGCCGCCGAGGTTGTAGACCTGGGCCGAGCGCGGCTCCCGGAAGAACGCCTCGAACGCGGTGAGGACGTCGTGCGAGTGGATGGCGTCCCGGACCATCTTCCCCTTGTAGCCGAAGAGGTTGTACGTCCGGCCCTCCATCACGCAGCGCATCAGGTACGCCAGGAAGCCGTGCAGCTCGGCGGCGGAGTGCGCCGGGCCGGTCAGCGTGCCGCCCCGGAAGCAGGCGGTCCTCATGTCGAAGTAGCGGCCGTACTCCTGGACCATCACGTCGGAGGCGACCTTCGAGGCGCCGAAGATCGAGTGCAGCGACTCGTCGATCGACATGTCCTCGGTGATGCCGTCGTACCAGCGGTGGTCCTCGGGCAGCTCGTACCGGGTCTCCAGCTCGATCAGCGGGAGCGAGTTCGGCCGGTCGCCGTACACCTTGTTGGTGGAGCAGTGGATGAACGGCGCGTCGACGGCGTGCCGCCGGGTGTTCTCCAGCACGTTGAGCGTGCCGCCGGCGTTCACGTCGAAGTCGGTGAACGGCTCCTTGGCGGCCCAGTCGTGGCTCGGCTGGGCGGCGCTGTGGATCACCACGGCGATGTCCTTGCCGTACCGCTTGAAGACCTGCTCCAGCCCGTCGCGGTCGCGGATGTCGACGGCGTGGTGGGTGTACGCGGAGCCGAGGTCGGCGGCGAGCCGGTCGAGGCTCCAGGCGGTCGAGCCGTCCTCGCCGAAGAAGTACCGCCGCATGTCGTTGTCGATGCCGACCACGTCGAGACCGAGTCCGGCGAAGTGCCGGGCCGCCTCGGAGCCGATCAGACCGCCGGAACCGGTCACCAACGCGACAGTCACACGCCACTCCTGGTCCATGGGAGGCAGGGAAACCATCGGAGCATAGCGTGACGTCCGGAACGCCCCGATACGAAGCAAGGGCCCCGCTGTGTGCGGAGCCCTTGTCCTGGTGGGGATGGGGGGAGTTGAACCCCCACGTCCTTTCGGACACACGGACCTGAACCGTGCGCGTCTGCCATTCCGCCACATCCCCGTGGCACGACCTGGAACACCATATCGCATCCCGCGCCCGCCATCTGCGGCGGGTGCCGGGACATATTACGCTGTCCACTGGTCACGCCACGAACGATCACCGCTCGTGGCGGGCGAAACTTTAGCACGCTCGCGGGCCTGGTCACGAACGGGCCGACGGCAGCCGGCCGAGCGGCGTGTGAGCTGCGGAGGCGGTGTCCGGATACCATCATTGCCTCGGGACCCGAGGAGGAGCCGGTGAGCGTGCTGCAACGCTTCGAGAAGCGTCTGGAAGGCCTGGTCGAGGGGGCCTTCGCCAAGGTCTTCAAAGGGGTGGTCCACCCCGTGGAGATCCTCAACGCCATGCAGCGGGAGGCCGAGGCGCACAAGGCGATCCTGGCCGGTGGGCGCACCCTTGTGCCCAACCGCTACGTGATCGATCTCTCGCCCTACGACCACAGTCGGCTGGCGCCGTACGCTGCCGCGCTGGCCCAGGAGCTGGCCCAGTCGCAGGCGGAGTTCATCGGCGAGCAGGCGTGGACGGTCTACGGCGACGTGATCGTCGAGGTCGAACGCGGTGAGGGCCTGGACACCGGCATGTTCCGGGTCACCGCCGAGGTCTACACCGGCGGGGACGTCGCCCCGGTCTCCGCGCCCGGCGGCTACGACGCCGGCCCGGCGTACCCGGCGTACGACCAGGGTGGCGGCTACGGCCCTCCGCCCGGTCACGGCGGCGGCCGCAACGTCCGCCTGGTCTCCGGCGACGGCCGCACCTACCCCCTCCAGATGGGCTCGACCGTGATCGGCCGCGGCGACCAGGCCAACCTGCGCCTGCCCGACGTCGGCATCTCCCGGCGCCACGCCCGGCTGGACTTCGACGGCGGCCAGGTGGTGCTGACCGACCTGGGCTCCACCAACGGCACGATGGTCAACGGCCAGCGGGTCTCGGCGGTCGCCCTCAACCCCGGCGACATGATCCAGCTCGGCACCACGACGCTGACCTTCCGCGTGGACGGCTGATCCGCGTTGCCGGAACTCGTCATCACCGTCGCTCGGTTCGGGTTCCTGATCCTGCTGTGGATCTTCGTGTTCACGGTGGTCGGCGTGATCCGCCGGGACCTCTTCGCCGGTGCCCGGTCGGGCCGGCTCGTGGCCGCGCCGCGGGGGATCGGCGCGTCGACCGGGCAGCCGGGGAAGCCGGCGAAGGCCAAGCGCGGCCGGGCCGCCCACCAGCTGGTGGTCACCGCCGGTCAGCTCGCCGGCACCCGGATCACGCTCGGGGAGGCCCAGATCACCATCGGCCGCGCGGAGGACTCGACCCTGGTGATCACCGACGACTACGCCTCGGCGCGACACGCCCGGCTGGTGCCCCGCGACGGGCAGTGGTACGTCGAGGACCTCGGATCGACTAACGGCACCTATCTCGATCGCGCTAAGGTCACCGGACCAACCCCCGTCCCCCTCGGCGTGCCGATCCGGATCGGCCGCACTTCCCTCGAATTACGGCCATGACTCTGACCCTGCGCTACGCGGCCCACAGCGACCGCGGTCTGATCCGAGACGGTAATCAAGATTCCGTCTACGCCGGACCGCGGCTGCTCGCCGTGGCCGACGGCATGGGCGGCATGGCCGCCGGTGACGTCGCCAGCAACATCGTCATCGGTGCCATGGCGCCCCTCGACGAGGACGTCCCCGGTGACGCCCTGGTCGACGCGCTCCGCTCCGCCGTGGGCACCGCCAACCAGCAGCTCCGCGACACCGTGGACGCCAACCCGCAGCTGGAGGGGATGGGCACGACGCTCACTGCGACCCTCTTCTCCGGCAGCAAGCTCGGCATGGTCCACATCGGTGACTCCCGGGCCTATCTCCTGCGCAACGGCGAGTTCGCGCAGATCACCAAGGACGACACGTACGTCCAGATGCTCGTCGACGAGGGCCGGATCAGCGCGGAGGAGGCGAGCAGTCACCCCCAGCGCTCGCTGCTCACCCGGGCGCTCGACGGCCGCGACATCGACCCGGAGTACAGCGTCCGCCAGGTGCTGCCCGGCGACCGCTACCTGATCTGCTCCGACGGGCTCTCCGGCGTGGTCAGCGCGGAGACCATCGCGGACACCATGCGGGAGTACCCCGACCCGCAGCGGTGCGTGGAACGCCTGGTGCAGCTCGCGCTGCGCGGCGGCGGCCCGGACAACATCACGGTGATCATCGCCGACGCCACCGACCAGGACATCGTCGAGGCGTCCCCGATCGTCGGCGGCGCCGCCGCCCGCGACCGGGGCATGGCGACCTCGGCCGACGACTCCACCCCGGCGGCCCGCGCCTCGGCGCTGTCCGCCCCCCGGCCACCCGCGCCGGAGGAGCCGGCGGACAACCGCGACGACGAGCCGGAACGGCGTCGCCGCCGGCCGCTGCGCACCGTCGCGATGGTGCTGGCGCTCGCGGTGATCGTCGGCGGTGGCGCGTTCGGCGGGTGGACGTACACCCAGCGGCAGTTCTACGTCGGCGCCACCGACGACGGCCAGCTCGCGGTCTTCCGCGGGGTGCCCGGCCAGGTCGCCGGACTGGACCTGTCGAACGTGCACGAGCGCAGCGAGGCCCGGCTCGACGACCTCACCCTCGCCGCCCAGGAGCGGGTGAAGCAGGGCATCCAGGCCCGCAACGAGCCGGACGCGGAGCGCCGGCTGGCGGAGCTGACGAGTGAGGATCCGGCGAACCCGAACCTCAAGCCGCTCTGCCCGCCCGACCCGTCGCCCGGTGCGACCAGTCCGAGCCCGGCAGCGGGCGGGCTGAACCCGCAGGTCAGCGGCAGTCCCGCACCGTCCGTTCCGCCGGCCGGCTCACCGAGCCCCGGCGCGTCGACGCCGCTGACGACCATCACGCCCGACGCCGTACCCTCCGACACCGTTCCGCCGGCCGACCCGGCGGGTTGCCGGTCGCCGGAGTGAGTGCCGGCTCGATCCCGAGGACGTATCCGTGACCGCAGCCGCCGTACCGGCCGCCTCGCCCGCTTCGACGGGCGAGGAGTCCGGCGTACGCCTGGCCCGGTCCCGGCGCAACGCCGAGCTGTCCCTGCTCCTGCTCGCCATGGTGCTCGTCGCGGCGTACGCGGCGATGATCGAGGCGAAGGCGCTGGACACGATCACGCCCGACTTCTGGATTCCGGCCGCCGCGCTGGGGCTGGTCTTCCTCGGTCTGCACCTGGTGATCCGCTGGCTGGCGCCGTACGCCGATCCGGCGCTGCTGCCGGCGGTGGCACTGCTCAACGGCATCGGGGTCGGCTTCCTGCGCCGCTACGACCTGGCCAAGGCCACGCCCGCCGAGCGGGAGGACCTGGCCGTCTTCGCCGGCACCGGCGGCCGGCAGCTCGCCTGGACGCTCGCCGCGGTGGTGCTCGCCGCCGCTCTGCTGGCGATCCTGCGCGACCACCGTTCGCTGTCCCGGTACGCGTACACGCTGGGCCTGGCCGGCATCGTGCTGGTGATGATCCCGGCGGTGTTGCCCAGCCGGTTCTCCGAGATCAACGGCGCGAAGCTGTGGATCAAGTTCGGCGGATTCTCCATCCAGCCGGGTGAGTTCGCCAAGCTGGCCCTGCTCACGTTCTTCGCCTACTACCTGGTGCGCAAGCGCGAGGTGCTCTCGCTCGCCAGCCGGCGGGTGCTGGGCATCGACTTCCCGCGCGGGCGAGACCTCGGCCCGGTGCTCGTGGTCTGGCTGGTCAGCCTCCTGGTCCTGATCTTCGAGAAGGACCTCGGCACCTCGCTGCTCTACTTCGGCATGTTCGTGGTGACGCTCTACATCGCCACCGAGCGGGTCAGTTGGCTGCTCATCGGCCTGATCCTGTTCTTCGGCGGCGCCTACCTGGCGTACGTGCTGGGCAGCACCGTGGGCGGCCCGTTCGCGAACTTCTACGACCGGGCGCAGATCTGGCTGGACCCGTTCGCCGAGCCGTACGACAGGGGCTACCAGCTGGTGCAGGGTCTGCTCACGCTCGGCACCGGCGGCCTGTTCGGGGCCGGGCCGGGCGGCGGCCAGCCGGCGCTGCTGCCCGAGGTGCAGACCGACTTCATCTTCGCCGGCATCGGTGAGGAGATCGGCCTGTTCGGTCTCTCCGCGCTGCTGGTGATCTACCTGCTGATCGTCGAGCGTGGCCTGCGTGCCGCGCTGGCGGTACGGGACTCGTTCGGCAAGCTGCTCGCCGGTGGTCTGGCGTTCACGCTGGGCCTCCAGGTCTTCGTCATCGTCGGCGGCATCAGCAAGCTCATCCCGCTGACCGGTCAGACCACCCCGTTCCTGTCCGCCGGTGGCTCCTCGCTGATGGCGAACTGGCTGCTGATCGCCCTGCTGCTGCGGGTCTCGGACGGCGCCCGCCGCCCGGTGACCGGCGGCGGTGGCCCGGCCGCCCGGCCGGCAGGCGGCCCGCCCGAGCAGTTGCACGGCGCCCCGACGGAGGTGATCCGGCCGTGAATGCCCCTCTGCGCCGCGTCGGCGTGGTCGTGATGGTCCTGTTCGGGCTCCTGTTCGCGAACCTGAACTGGATCCAGGCCTACAAGGCCGACGAGTACCGCAACAGCGACTACAACGGCCGGGTCCAGGTCGCCGAGTACGACCGCAAGCGCGGGAACATCGAGGTGGGCGGCACCGCGTACGCGGTCAGCAAGGAGACCGGTGGTGAGCTGAAGTACCAGCGCACCTACCCGGGCGGGGCGATGTACGCGCACGTGCTCGGCTGGAAGCCGGTCAACGGCAGCGCGAGCGGCATCGAGCGGGTGGAGAACGACTTCCTCGCCGGCACCAGCGACGCGCTCATCGCCAGCCGGATCAAGGACATGTTCACCGGTGACGAGACCGGTGGCGGGAACGTGCTGCTGACGCTCTCCAAGCGGGCCCAGGAGACGGCGTACAAGCAGCTCAACGACAACCAGGTCGGCGCGACCAAGGGCGCGGCCATCGCGATCGACCCGCGTACCGGCGCGGTGCAGGCGCTGGTGTCCATGCCGAGCTTCGACCCGAACCCGCTGGCGAGTCACAACAGCACCGAGGCGGACCGGGCGTACAACACGCTGGAGAAGGACAAGGACCGGCCGCTGGCGAACCGGGCGCTGTCCGAGACGCTGCCGCCGGGCTCCACCTTCAAGATCATCATGGCGGCGGCTGCGCTGGAGAACGGCGTCGGGCAGCAGACCCGCATCCCGGCCGGTTCCAGCTACACCGCGCCCGGCGCCGGCCAGCCGATCCGCAACGCCGCGCCGTCGATCTGCCCCGAGTCGCAGGTGACGCTGCGGGAGGCGGTGACCGAGTCCTGCAACACCGGCTTCGCCCAGCTCGGCGTACGCCTCGGTTCGGACAAGGTCAAGGAGAAGGCCAAGCAGTTCGGCTTCGAGCAGGAGGACCTCACCGTCGGCCAGCTCGGTGAGGGCGGCCTGCCGGTGGCGGCCAGCCGCACCGGCGACATGCAAAACCCGGACGGCAGCACCGACCAGGCCGCTCTGGCGCAGTCGTCGATCGGCCAGAACAACGTGCGGATGACCCCGTTGCAGGGCGCGATGATCGCCGCCGCGGTGGCCAACAAGGACGGCAAGCAGATGCGTCCGTACCTGGTCAAGCAGCTGCTCGGGCCGGACCGCACCACCGTCTACGACGCCGCCCAGCCGCGCGAGCTGCGCCGCCCGATCAGCGGCCAGGTCGCCGCCGACCTGCGCGACATGATGCAGAACGTGGTGAAGGAGGGCACCGGCCGCCGGGCCGCCATCGACGGCTTCCTGGTCGGCGGCAAGACCGGTACCGCCCAGTCCGGCCCGAACACCCCGGACCACGGCTGGTTCATCGGCTTCGCCCTGGACAAGGACGGCACGCCGCTCTCCGCGGTCTGCGTCGAGCTGGAGCAGGCGGGCAGCGGCGGCAGCGCCGAGGCGGCCCGCATCGCCGGCCGGATCATGGCGGCGGCGATCGCCGACTCCGGGAGGCGCTGACGTGCTCGGTCCGGGAGTGAAGCTCGGCAACCGCTACCGCCTCGACGAGCGGATCGCCAGCGGTGGCATGGGCGACGTGTGGCGCGGCACCGACCAGGTGCTGGGCCGTACCGTCGCGGTGAAGAGCCTGCTCCCGGCGCTGCTGGACGAACCGGGCTTCGCCGAGCGGTTCCGCGGCGAGGCCCGGACCATGGCCACCATCAACCACCCCGGCGTGGTCGACGTCTACGACTTCGGCAGCGACCAGCACATCGCCTTCCTGGTGATGGAGTACGTCGAGGGCGACGCGCTCTCCGCCACGCTCAGCCGCGTCGGCCGGCTGACCCCGGCCCGCACGATGGCGCTGCTGGCGCAGGCCGCCGACGCGTTGCACGCGGCGCACGAGAAGGGCATCGTGCACCGCGACGTGAAGCCCGGCAACCTGCTGGTCCGGCCGAACGGCACGCTCGTGCTCACCGACTTCGGCATCGCCCGCTCGGACCTGGTCGGCCAGCTCACCGCCGCCGGCTCGGTGCTCGGCACCGCCTCGTACATCTCGCCGGAGCAGGCCACCGGCGCTGTCGCCACCCCCGCCTCGGACGTCTACGCGCTGGGCGTGGTCGCGTACCAGTGCCTGGCCGGCCGCCGCCCGTTCGAGGGGGACAACCCCCTCGAGATCGCCATGAAGCACGTACGGGACACTCCGCGGGCGCTTCCGGCCGACATCCCGCCCCAGGTCCGGGCGATCGTCGAGCGGGCCATGGCGAAGGATCCGGCCGCGCGCTGGCCGAGCGCCGCCGCGCTGGCGAGCATCGCCCGGCAGGCCAAGCTCGCACTCTCCCAGGCGGCCCGCTCCGGGCACCCGATCTCCGGCGTACCCGCCTCGCCTGCCGCGCCCGTCGCGCGGGCGCAGGTGCCGACCGCCGCTCCGCGTCCGCAGCCGCCGGCCGCCGCCCCGCGCCCGCAGCCCCGGCCGCCCGTGTCACCGGCCCGCCCGCCGGTCGCCGCGCCGCGCCCGGCCGTGATCGCGCACCCCGCCCCGCAGCCCCGCCCGCCGGTGGCGCCGCGCGGCGCGGCCCCCGTCCCGCAGCCACGCCCCGTGCCCCAGCACAACCCCCTGGGGTACGCGCGACCGCCCGCCGCCGCTCCGCCCCGACGCTCCCGGTCCGGGCTGTGGACGACGGCGATCGTGGTGGCCGTACTGGTCATCCTCTGCTCGGGCGTGATTTCGTTCCTGTACCGGAAATACGGTGCTACCGCATCCGCTTCGGCGAGTGTGAGCGTGACCTCCGGCGCGGTGCAGCCGTACGGAGGCGACTATCCGGTCCGCACGTCGTACCGTCGTGAGGTACGCCTCCTGCCGGCCGGCGGCGGTACGACGACGAGCGAAGGACGAGAGACGCGATGACAGCGCAGGCCCGCCTGCTCGGTGGCAGGTACCAGGTCGGCGAGCTGCTGGGCTACGGCGGCATGGCCGAGGTGCACCGCGGCCGTGACCTCCGGCTCGGGCGGGATGTCGCGATCAAGATGCTCCGTGCCGATCTGGCCCGGGATGCCACCTTCCAGATGCGGTTCCGCCGTGAGGCGCAGAACGCCGCCTCGCTCAACCACCCGGCGATCGTCGCCGTCTACGACACCGGTGAGGAGACCGCCCCCACGGGCGAGACCCTGCCGTTCATCGTGATGGAGTTCGTCAACGGCCGGACCCTCAAGGAGGTCCTCGGCGTCGAGGGGCGGCTCCAGCCGCGCCGGGCGCTGGAGATCTGCGCCGACATGTGCGCCGCGCTGGAGTTCAGCCACCGGCACGGGATCATCCACCGGGACATCAAGCCCGGAAACGTGATGCTCACCCAGACCGGCCAGGTCAAGGTGATGGACTTCGGCATCGCCCGGGCGCTCGCCAGTGGCGCCACCACGATGACGCAGACCAGCGCGGTCATCGGCACCGCACAATACCTCTCTCCCGAGCAGGCGCGCGGCGAGGCGGTCGACGCCCGATCCGACGTCTACGCGGCCGGCTGCGTGCTGTTCGAGCTGCTCTGCGGCCACCCGCCGTTCGTCGGGGACAGCCCGGTCAGCGTCGCGTACCAGCACGTGCGGGAGCAGCCGCCGACGCCGAGCACGATCAACCCGGACGTCAACCCCGCTGTCGACGCCATCGTGCTCAAGGCGCTGTCGAAGAACCCGCTCAACCGCTATCAGAGCGCCGGCGAGATGCGGGCGGACCTGCTCCGCGCCGCCGCCGGCCGGCCGGTGCTCGCCACCCCGGTGATGCCGGCCGAGGAGACCATGCCGATGGGCGCCGCCGCGGGCGGCTACCACCAGGCGCAGCAGACCCAGATGATGGGCCCGCAGACCCGCCAGCAGCCGGTGGCGCGGGTCGGTGACCCGGGCAAGCGCAAGAGCTCCTCCTGGGTCATCGCCGCGTTCGCCGCGCTCGGCGTGCTCGCGGTGATCGCGCTCGGCACCGCGCTCTGGCTCAACCAGGCCGGGGCCGAGAAGGTGTCCGTGCCAGAGCTGGTGGACAGCACGCAGGCCGAGGCGCAGGCGGCGCTGACCCGGGCCGGGCTGCGCTACGTCAACGGTGACCCGGTGCAGAACACGGAGTGCAAGAAGGGCACCGTCGTCAACCAGAGCCCGGGCCCGGGCCTGCGGGTGGAGAAGAACACCGCGGTCTCGGTCCAGATCTGCGCCGGCCCCGGCCAGGTCACCATTCCCAAGGGCCTGGAGGGATCCCAGGTCGCCAATGTGCAGGCTCAGTTGCAGGCACTCGGCCTCAAGGTCGAGGTCGAAAGGGTGGACGACAGCGCGCAGAAGGACATCGTGATCAACGTCGAGCCGAGTGAGGGAAGTACGGTCGCCGAGGCCTCGACCGTCAAGCTCAGGGTTTCCCGCGGCAACGTCGCCGAGGTCCCGGACGTGGTGGGGCTTTCCGAGGACCAGGCCGTCCGCCAGTTGCAGAACGCCGGCTACAAGGTGCGCGTCCTCGATGGTGAGGAGGTGACCGAGCCGGACAAGGTCGGCCGGGTCAGCCGGCAGAGCCCGAAGAGCGGCTCCTCCTACGCCCGGGAGAAGCAGGTGACGATCTACGTCGACGTGGCCGCGCCAGAGCAGAGCGAGAGCCCGACGCCTCCGAGCGCGACCCCGAGCGGTACCCCGAGTATGCCGCCGGGTGGTGGCGGTGGAGGCGGGCTCCCGATCCCGACAGCACCGCCGACCCGAAGCAACGGCTGACAACCGATGAGCAGCGTGGCGGTGCCCGGAGCACCGGGACACCGCCATTTGTTGTATTCGCGTCCCAAGGCGTGTGTTTGGTGGTCAGAACGCCGCGGGATCGTCCGAGGGCGAAATAGGCGGGGTTGTCGCGTCGCCGGATGGCTCTTGCTGGACGTGGCCGTCTTTGTGGGTAGCGGGCGTCTGCGGTGGCTTGACGAACGACGATGGCCTGCAGGAGCGGGGTGGCGTGGCGGGGGCAGCAGCGGAGCTTGGTCAGGACCTTCCGGGGCTCGAGGGTGGAGACGGCGCGCTCGCCGAGGGCTCGGAATCTCGGCGTGGTGTCGCTTGACCGATCTCTGCCGGCGGAACAGGCGGGTGCGGCGGCGTTTGGACAAGGCCCAGACGGCGTCACCGGCACCTTAGTAGCCCTTGGTGCTGGAAGTGGTGTCGATCAGTCCGCGGGTACAGGCGGCGGTCAGATCGGTGACTCGACGGCGATCGCCCGGCCAGCCGTTGAGATGGTGGCGGTGGCCCGGCTGGCGAGCCAGACACTGATCGCCGTGGTCAGGAGCTGCGGGTCCATGGCCTGCAATAGTCGACGGATCATCGCCTCCGACGGGCGCCGGTCGGGGCCATGCCCAGGGCGAGAGCCGTCGTGGCCGGCACGTCGGCGACCCATTCGGCGATCGCGGCGTACGAGCGATAGCCGGCGACCACCGCACACACGGCTGCGGTGACCACGACCGTCAGTCGGTGCCGGACACCTCGCCGGGCCCGTGGATCAGGCAGGCCGGCGAGCGCTTCGGGCAGCCCACCAGCGGTTTCGGCAACGGTCAGAGCCGATGCGCAGGACAGGGACGAGATCAGCGATGACGGCAGCGCGGGCATGGCTCACTTCGGCGATCAACATGGCGTAGGAACGTTGATGATCTTCCGAACAGGTCATGCCCGTCTTGCTGCCACCAACAACGGCGCTTCTACCCCAAGCTCACCAAGTTGGACACCACTACGACTTTGCCGGGGCCCTGTGTCAAGAGCCGTTCAGCAAACGAAGACGGCCGCAGCAGGCTGTATCGCCTGGGGCTACGGATCAAGAGGTGGCTGCGGCCCGTGGGGTGGAGGCAGAGAGGAAGTAGCGGGACGGCCGGCAGGAGCTGACGAACCCCGTCGTCCATTGGCGCGTCCACCACGATCAACGACACTCCCCGGCAGTGGGTGACACCCACAGGTGCCGCACACCCATGTTCGGGACGCAGACGTCAAGCTCCGCCGGCGAGACGGCAGCGGACGGAGCTTGACGTCCATAGGAGCGTCGGGATGGCAGTTGAAAGTGACACGTTTAGTCTCGCTAACAGCGAACCGTCACTTATCTAACTGTGCCAATCATCCGTGTTGCAATTTATGTTTCTCTCGCTTAACAGGCGGACGACGAGGAAATCCGGATTTTGTCCGCAGTTGAGTAATAGTTGTAAAAGGTGTCCCCTGGCTCCATGCAGTCCGTTGTGCCGTTCGTGAAGTGGATGTATGCAACGTCATCCTGCCGACTGTTGTAGATGACGTCCGCTCCATATGCTGCTGAGCTGAGGTTTTGCCAGGTCGACGTAATGTCTTGATAAGCGGCCGAAACTCGCTTTGCCTTGAAATCCGCTTCCGTCTTGTAGAAGCAAACTCGTGGATAGACGCAGCCGTGAGCCGTCCCCCCTGCTGCCTGTGCGGGTGTTGACCCACTGAGGGCAATTCCAGCGGCAGCGACAACCGCTGCACCGGTGGCCGAAATTCTACGAAGCAGCAAAGCGGACTCCTTGATCGACTGAGTTGCTGCAAAGCTATAGGTCGCTATGGGGCCAGGTCAAGGCCTGGCAGGCAAAAGAAGGTATAAGGTATAAGGTGGGCACAATACTCTCGCGGGACATCGCAAAGCCGCAGCCTGCGGTCTTGGCCCGCAAGCCGCTAGTTACCGACCTACGGGGCCCTGACCGATCATCAGAGTCAATGGCCTTGTGGGGCAGGCTCGCGGTTCCGAGCTTGAGTTTTCGGCAGCGGGAGCGGTGAGGCCCGCAAGGCGGGCGGCGGAGCGTAGCGTGACAGGGCCGAATGACCGCGCGAGCGAGCGGATGGATCTGAATGGTGACCGAATGAGCAGGGGCGGGCTGAGTGGCGGGAGACTGAGTGCTTAGGTCGTGGCGAATGCGGCTCGGCGGCGGGCGTCGACCTCGGCGGCCAGTTCCGGGGCGCGTTCCAGCGCCGCCGGGAAGCCGCAGGCGGCAAGCCAGTTCGCCAGCATCAGGTGACCGCCCTCGGTCAGCACCGACTCGGGGTGGAACTGCACGCCCTCGATCGGCAGCGTGCGGTGCCGCATCGCCATCACCACGCCGGAGGCGGTCCGGCCGGTGACCTCCAGCTCGTCGGGAAGCGTCTCGGGCAGGACGGCCAGCGAGTGGTACCGGGTGGCGGTGAACGGATCGGGCAGCCCGGCGAGCACGCCCACGCCGTCGTGGCGTACCTCCGAGGTCTTGCCGTGCAGCAGCTCCGGCGCGCGGGCGACAGTCGCGCCGAACGCCTCGCCGATCGCCTGGTGACCGAGGCAGACGCCGAAGATCGGGAGCTTGCCGGCGTACTCGCGGATCACGTCCAGGCAGATGCCGGCCCGGTCCGGGCTGCCCGGGCCGGGCGACAGCAGGACACCGGCGGCGCCGACGCGGCCCACCTCGGCGACGTCGATCTCGTCGTTGCGCCGCACCTCGCAGTCGGCGCCGAGCTGGCCGAGGTACTGCACGAGGTTGAAGACGAACGAGTCGTAGTTGTCGATCACCAGTACGCGCATCGGGGTCACCTGTTCGGGGTGGAGGGTGGGGCGTTGTTCGTCTCGGTGCTGTACGGCAGCTCCTCCTCGCCGGGCAGCCCGGTCGGTTCGGTGATCCCACCGTCACCCGGTACGCCGGAGTCCTGGGTGACCTGCACGTCGTCGAAGGGCAGCAGCGGTTCGGCCCACGGGAACACCACGAACCAGAGCAGCGCGACGGTGGCGGTGGCCAGCACCAGCGAGCCGACCAGCTTGCCGGGCAGCCCGAACGGCAGTTTGCGCCAGATCCACGAGTACACGGCTCACGCCTCCAACTCGGCCGGGCGGCCCGCCGACTTGGCCTGCGTGTGGTCCAGCCGGGCGTGGATGATCAGCCGCTGGTAGTTGTCGAACTTCGGGTTGCAGGTGGTGAGCGTGAGCAGCTTCTCGGTGGCCTTCGCCTCCGGCTTGCCCGGCACCGGCGCGACCACCTCCACCTGGGACGGCTTGACGATCCGCTGCTGGTAGACCCGGTAGACGAGCCAGTCGGTCCTGGTCTCGACCACTATGGCGTCGCCGGTCTTCAGCTCGTCCAGCCGCCAGAACGTGGAGCGGATGCGGTGACCGGCGACGGAGAAGTTGCCCACCTCGCCGGGCATGGCGCTGTCCGGGTAGTGGCCCGGGGCGTACCGGATGTCCTCCGGGCTGACCCCCTCGACCACCACCCAGTGCTTGTCGAACTTGGGGATGTAGAGGCCGGCGACCGGCCTGCCCTCCGCCGGTGGCTTCGGCTTCACCGTCGGCCCGGTGGTCGGGCCGACGGTCGGGTCCGCCGCCGCGTCCCACTCCTGGGCGAGCTGGCTGTTCAGGTCACTCTGGTGGGCCTCGACGATGACCGCCTTGCCCCAGATCTCGTACCCGGCGAAGAGAAGCACCACCAGCCCGAAGGTGATCAGCAGCTCGCCGGTGCCCCGCACGACGGTGCGCAGCCGGGAGCCGACGGTGGGGCGGGTCAGCTCGGAGTAGACGCTGCGGTACCCGTCGCCGGTCTGCTCGGGCCGCAGCTGCACCACCCGCTCGCCGCGCCGAGGGCGGGGCGGCTCGGCGGGCGGCTCCGCGCCGCCGTCGCCGTCGCCGGTGTCAGGCGCCGGGGGCACCGCGCCCATCAGCCCGGTGGCGTCCAGGTGGGGGTCCGCGGGTGGGCGGGTGACGGCGGGCAGCACCGTCGTCGCTCCGGGGTCGGCCGGAGGGTTCCGGTCCGCGCCGGCCGGCCCGCCGAGAGGGGGTACGCCGGGCGGCCGTCCCTCACCCCCCGCCGGTCGGCGACCGTCCTCCGGCGGGCGTCCGCCGGCCTCCCACGGGCGGGTGCCGTTCTGCGGTGGCTGTCCACCGCGACCACCGCGCTCGGGCGGGATCGCCCCACCTGTGGAATGGCGGACGGCGTACTGCTGCCCCGCCGGTCCGTACCCCTCCGGTCGCGACTGGCGCTCGCCCGGCCGGTGTGCGACGTCGCCGGGTGCGGCCGGGCGCATCCCGGGAGCGGGACCACCCCGGGGCGCCGCTCCGTGGGGCGCGGGGCCGTTCTGCGCAGGCCCGTGGGGCGCGGGGCCGTTCTGCGTAGGGCCGTGGTGTCCGGCGCCCTGGTGCGCCGGGCCGGCCGGGTGGGGCGTACCCCTGGGGGGAAGCTCGCTCGCCGGGGGGCGGAACCGGGGGTCGGCCTCGGGGCGGGAGGCGCTCGCCGGTTGATGCGCCTGACTGCCCGGCCACGGCGGCGGCGGAGCGACCGGCGGGGCGGTCCGTGGCGGGGCGGACGGCGGTTGGCCGGTCCGTGACGGCGCGGGCTGGCGGGTGTCCGGGTCGCGTCGGGCCGGGGCGGTGTGGGCCGGACCGGCGTCGGGCCAGGGCAGGTGGAGCGGCTGTGGCGACGCCGGGGCCGGACGCTCGACCCGGGGGAGGAACGCTGTCGGCTCCTCCTGGCGGTCGTGGCCGGTGCGTTCCCGGGGGTCGCCGCCGGTCACCGGGGCACCGTCGCCGATTGCAACGCGGTGGAGTCCTCGAACGCCGGCACGGTGACGGTGGAGACGCGCTCGACGTACCCGAGTTGGTAGTGGTCGGCCACTTCCTTGAACACCCGCACTCCCTCAGAGGCGGCGAGCGCCCGCTGGAGTTCCGCGGGATCGCCGATTGCCACGATCTTGAAAGGAGGGGAGTACACCCGGCCGTGCAGCAGCAGGGTGTTACCGACGCAGCGTACCGCGCTGGTGCTCAGCACGCGGACGTTCATGATTGACATGGCCTCCGCGCCGCCGGCCCAGAGCGCGTTGACGACCGCCTGGACGTCGCCCTGGTGCACCACCAGGTCGTCGTTGCTGGCGCCCTTCGGCAGCGGCTGGTCGGGCCGGCGGTCGGCGTCGTTCAGCTCGACAGTCACGCCGCTGCCGGTGAGCGCTGTGAACCCGGCGCCCTGCCGGCTGGCGGCGGCCCGGTCCCGCTCGGTCTTGATCGGCCCGTCGGCGCCGGCGAGCGCTTCGGTCTGCTCCTCCACCTCGGCCCGGAGTCGGGCGGCCTTCGCCTCGCTGGCGGCGACCTCCTCGCGGCGGTCCTCGATCAGCTGGGTCAGCTGAGGCCGGCGGTCCTCACGCAGGGAGGTGCCGCCCGCGGTGGTGGCGGTGGTGGTGAACAGCAGACCGGCCGCGGCGGCGATCAGGGGTACGCCGACGGACCAGCCGGGGCGGCGCTGGCGTGCGCGCCGGGGCAGCAGGGCGGCTGCCGCGCGGCGGAGGACCTTCTGCCAGGAGGCGGCGCCGGACGTGTACTCCACCGGGCGTTCCCTTTCCCGTCGTCTCGTTCCGGCCCGCGCCGGTGCGAGCCGACCTGCTCGACCCGGAAAGTCCGCTCTTTCCGGTTACTGAGTGCACCGGCCTGGCCCCATTCGTGGCCTGGACGGTCCGTCCGGACTACGCTAGCTGTCGAACATTATTGGCCATGGACCGTCGCCCTCGCGCCCGGTTGTCAGGCCGGACGAGGTCGTACCCCCCTCTGGAGAGCGTCGTGCCCAAGTCTCAGGTCCGCAAGAAGAAGGTGTACACCCCGCCGACGGACGTACGTCCGACGGCGACGGCGTCGACGCGCAAGCCTAGCCCGATCTGGCTGCCGGTCACGGCGGTCACGCTGATCGTGGCGGGCATCGGCTGGCTGGTGCTCTACTACCTGTCCGAGCAGGCGTACCCGGTCGCCAGCTGGGGTTACTGGAACCTCGCCGTGGGCTTCGGCGCGATGGTCTCGTCGCTGATCCTGCTCTCCCGCTGGCGCTGATCCGGCGCTGCCCCACCCCGGCGTAGGTCACGCCACGCCGCCCCTGCCCGGCGCTTCGGCGCCGGTCCACCTAAGGTGTGCGCAGGGCGGCGTGGCCTGGTGCGAGAAGACTCACGTTACTGCTGGGTAACCTTGCGCGTAGGCTGCACGGACAAAGCAGCAGACCGGGAGGCCAACTCGATGGGCAGCGTCCAGATCGTCACCACGATCCTCGCGGCCGCCATCACCGCCGTTGCGGTGTGGCTTGCGGTGCGCGCGGTCATGAAGATGACCGCCGTCATCCGGCTCGGCCAGCCCGCGCCGGAGCGGTTCGGCGACAAGGGCGCGCGTACGAAGAAGATGCTGGTGGAGACCGCCGGTCACACCCGCATGCTCAAGTGGAGCGTGGTCGGCGCCGCCCACTGGTTCGTGATGGTCGGCTTCATCGTGCTGTCGCTGCTGGTGCTGGAGGCCTACTTCGAGGTCGTCTCCACCGGCGGTGGGCTGCCGATCATCGGGCACTGGACGATCTTCGGTCTGGTCACCGAGTGGATCGGCATCCTCGGCCTGGTCGGCATCCTGGTGCTGATGGCGATCCGGCTGCGCAACCGGCCCGGCCGCGCGGAGAACCGCTCCCGGTTCACCGGCTCGACCATGTGGCAGGGCTACTTCGTCGAGTGGGTCGTCCTGTTGGTCCTGATCTTCGGGTTCGTGATCCGGGGCTTCAAGGTCGCCACCGACCACTTCGAGTACCCGGTCTGGGCCGCCCCGCTCAGCCACGCGGTCGGCTCGGTCCTCCCGGACTGGGAGGCGGGCGTCAGCGTCGCCGCGCTCATCAAGATCGCCATTTCGATGACCTGGCTCATCGTGATCTCGCTGAACGTCACCATGGGCGTGGCCTGGCACCGCTTCCTGGCCTTCCCGAACATCTTCTTCAAGCGCGACCCGGAGAAGCCGGCCGGTTCCGGCCTGGGCCCGCTGCGCCCGATGACCAGCGAGGGCAAGCCGCTGGACTTCGAGGAGGCCGACCCGGAGAAGGACCAGTTCGGTGTCGCCCAGGTCGAGCAGTTCACCTGGAAGGGCCTGCTCGACTTCAGCACCTGCACCGAGTGCGGTCGCTGCCAGTCGCAGTGCCCCGCCTGGAACACCGGCAAGCCGCTGTCGCCGAAGCTGCTGGTGCTGAGCCTGCGTGACCACGCGTACGCCAAGGCGCCGTACCTGCTGGCCGGTGGCGGCAAGGACCTCACCGGCGAGGAGAAGGCCACGCAGGAGCAGCTGGCCGGCGTGGACGTGCTGGCCATGGCCGAGGCGGACCGGCCGCTGATCGGCACCGCCGAAGAGGGCGGTGTCATCGACCCGGACGTACTCTGGTCCTGCACCACCTGCGGCGCCTGCGTCGAGCAGTGCCCGGTCGACATCGAGCACGTGGACCACATCGTCGACATGCGCCGCTACCAGGTGCTGATCGAGTCGAGCTTCCCGTCCGAGGCCGGCGTCATGCTCCGCAACCTGGAGAACAAGGGCAACCCGTGGGGCGCCCCGCAGAACACCCGCGAGGACTGGACCAAGGGCCTCGGGTTCGAGGTGCCGCGCGTCGGCGAGGTCGACGACTTCGAGTACCTCTTCTGGGTCGGCTGCGCCGGCGCGTTCGAGGACCGGGCCAAGAAGACCACCCGCGCGGTCGCCACGCTGCTGAACGAGGCGGGCGTCAAGTTCGCCATCCTCGGCGAGGGCGAGACCTGCTCCGGCGACCCGGCGCGCCGCATCGGCAACGAGTTCGTCTTCCAGATGCTGGCCCAGCAGAACGTCGAGACGCTGAACGAGGCGTTCGAGGGCCGGGAGAAGAGCAAGCGCAAGATCGTCGCCACCTGCCCGCACTGCTTCAACACCCTGGGCAACGAGTACGGCCAGCTCGGCGGCGAGTTCGAGGTGGTGCACCACACCCAGCTGCTGGCCCACCTGGTCAGCGCCGGCAAGCTCACCCCGGTGCAGCCGGTCGACGGCGGCGTGACCTACCACGACCCGTGCTACCTGGGCCGCCACAACCGGATCTTCGCCGCCCCGCGCGAGGTGCTCGGCGACTCGATCCAGGGCGAGCTGACCGAGATGCCGCGTAACAGCGAGCGCTCCTTCTGCTGCGGCGCCGGCGGCGCCCGGATGTGGATGGAGGAGAAGATCGGTAAGCGGATCAACGTGGACCGGGTCGAGGAGGCCATGTCCACCGGGGCGAAGACCATCGCGGTCGGCTGCCCGTTCTGCTCGACGATGCTCAACGACGGCGTGAACGGCAAGGGCGCGGGCGAGCAGGTCGAGGTGGTCGACGTGGCGAGCGTGCTGCTGCGCTCGGTCAAGCCGGAGGCCCCGGCCGGTGAGCCGGAGGTCGCGCCGACCGCGAGCTGAGGCGTACCCCGGCAGGAAGCCGGACCACGACGGCGGCGGCACCCGAGCGGTGCCGCCGCCGTCGCCTTCAGCTGGTCGTGGTGGTCATGATGGCGGCGCTCGTCCCGGCCGTCATCGCGACCATAAGCGCGGCCTGCATCTCCTCGATCGCCTTCTTGACGGCGGCCGATGCCCAGTCACCGGCGGCGATCTCGTCGATGCGCGCCTTGACCCGCTCCTTTGGCAGCTCGCGGAAGATCTTGCGGTCCAGGCCGACCGCGCGGGTCAGCGTGAGCAGCGCGGCGGTCCGGGCGTCGACCGGGCCGTCGCCGGTGAGCGCCGCAGCCATCCGCTCTCGGGCCGCCGTCTCCACCGCCGGCTCCGCGCCGGTCGGCGAGGGATAGCGGGTACGCGGGAAGACCAGCAGCACCCGGTCGGACTCCCGGCGCAGGACCCCGGCGTCGACGAGCCCGCCGAGCACCCGCTCCGGCAGGCCCTTGGCGAGTTTGCCGATCCAGTCCTTCGGCTTGCGGGGGCGGCCCGATCCGACAGTCGTCAGCGCCTCGTCGAGCAGCGGCACGCCGGTCGGGGTGGGGTCGGTGACGACGAGCCGCTTGTCCGCCACCTCCACCCGGCCGGCCAGGGCCAGTTCCAGCAGCACCGCCCCGGCGAGGCCGTAGCCGAGGTGCGGACTGCCGAGCCGGTTCGTGCCGCCGTCGTCGTACGCGAGCAGGACCAGTTCGTCGGTGAGCAGCAGACCGTCCATGCGCACCACGCTACGGGGGGTCCGCCATCGGCGCGCGCGTGCCACAATCACGCGCATCGACGGCCTTCTGCTTCTGACGCTGTTGCCCCTGGTCGGTTTCGTGCTGCTGACCGCCGGCAACGCCTTCTTCGTCGCGGCCGAGTTCGCCCTGGTCACCGTCGACCGGGCGGAGATCGACAGGCGGGCCGACGAGGGCGACGGCCGGGCCGCCACGGTACGCCGCGCGCTGCGTGAGCTGTCCTTCCAGCTCTCCGGCGCGCAGCTCGGCATCACGCTCACCGCGTTGCTCACCGGCTACCTGGCCGAGCCCGCCCTGGCCCGGCTCTTCGCGCCGCTGCTGCACTCGCTCGGCGGCGCGGAACGCTTCTCCGGCCTGCTCGCGCTGGCGCTGGCCACGCTCATCTCGATGCTGTTCGGCGAGCTGGTGCCGAAGAACCTGGCGCTGGCCCGCCCGATGCCCGCGGCGCTCGCCACCGCCGCGCCGATGCGGGCCTTCTCCCGCACCTTCGGCTGGCTGATCCGGCTGCTGAACGAATCAGCGAACCGGCTGGTGCGCCGCCTCGGCGTGGAGCCGCAGGAGGAGCTGGCGAGCGCCCGGTCCCCGGAGGAGCTGGGCCTGCTCGCCGCCATCTCGGCCCGGGCCGGCGCGCTGCCGCCGGACACCGCGATGCTGCTGCGCCGCACCATCCGCTTCGGCGACAAGCGGGCCGCCGAGGCGATGACGCCCCGGGTGGACGTGACCGCGTTGCGCGCCACCACGACTGTGGCGGAGTTGCTGGAGGCGTCCCGGCGGACCGGCCGGACCCGGTTCCCGGTCTACGAGGAGACGCTCGACCTGGTCACCGGCGTCGCCGGGGTGCCCGACGCGCTGGGGGTGCCGCTGGCCCGCCGCGCGGCCACCACTGTCGCCGCCGTGGCCCGGGAACCGGTGTACGTCCCGGAGAGCCTGAACCTGAACGGGGTGCTGGCCGCGCTCAAGGCCGCCGGGGCGGACCTGGCGATCGTGGTGGACGAGTACGGCGGCACCGACGGCGTGGTGACGGTGGAGGATCTGGTCGAGGAACTGGTCGGGGAGATCGCCGACGAGTTCGACCCGGACGCGGTGGACGGCTTCGGGCCGGTGGAGCTGACGGTGCCCGGCGGCGAGCGCACAGTCCTGACCGACGGCGTGCTGCGCGCCGACGAACTGGTCGAGCAGACCGGGTTCCGGCTGCCCGACGGGCCGTACGAGACGCTCGGCGGGTTCCTCATGGCGCGGCTCGGCCACATCCCGGTGCCGGGCGAGGCGGTCGACGAGGCCGGGTACGAGTTCACTGTGGTGGAGGTCGACCGGCACCGGATCGAGCAGGTGCGGGTGGTACGCCCCGAGGAGCCCGACGGCGGTGCCTGAACTACTCGTCGCGGTGGGGTTGCTGCTCGGCAACGCGTTCTTCGTGGGCAGCGAGTTCGCGCTGATCGCGTCCCGCCGTACGGTCATCGAACCGCTGGCGGCGACGTCGAAGCGGGCCCGGCTGGCGCTGGCGGCCATGAACCAGATCCCGCTGATGATCGCCGGGGCGCAGCTCGGCATCACCGTCTGCTCGCTCGGCCTCGGCGCGATCGCCGAGCCGGCGCTGGCGCACCTGCTGGAGCCGGCGTTCGCCGCGCTGGGGCTGCCCGCCTCGGCGGTGCACCCGGTGTCGTTCGTCATCGCGCTCGCGGTGGTGGTGTTCCTGCACACGGTGGTCGGCGAGATGGTGCCGAAGAACATCACGCTCGCCGGGCCGGAGCCGTCGGCGCTCTGGCTCGGCCCGGCCATGCTGGCGTTCTGCCTGGCCACCAAGCCGCTGCTGCTGGCGATGAAGTGGGCGTCCCGGCAGGTGCTGCGGTGGTGGCGGGTGGAGGCGACCGATGCGGTGAAGACCGTGTTCACCGCCGAGGAACTGGCCGGGCTGGTGTCCCAGGCGCGTACCGAGGGGTTGCTGGACGCCGAGGAGCACGCCCGGATCACCGGCGCGCTGGCCCTGCACAGCCGTACCGCGGCGGACGCGCTGCAACCCTGGTCCACGGTGACCACGGTGGCCGAGGACGTCTCACCGGCGTCGCTGGAGGTGCTGGCGACCCGTACCGGCCGGTCCCGCTTCCCGGTGGTGCAGCGGGCCACCCGCCGGGTGCTCGGTTTCGTGCACGTCAAGGACGTGCTCGGGTACGCCGGGGCGAGCCGCCGCGCGCCCGTGCCGGCCGAGATCTACCGGCCGCTGGCGGTGGTGCCGCCGGACCGTACGCTCGCCGATCTGCTGCTGGCGATGCGCCGCGAACGCCGCCACATGGTGCTGGTCAGCGACGGACGCAGGCCGATGGGTGTGGTGACGCTCGACGACGTATTGACAGCCATCGTCGGAAGATGAATTGAATACCCTTGGTGTGCAACCGATTGCGGATACGTGATTGAACAAAGGGTCGCCTTGATTCCATCGGACGCCTTCCCTAATGTGAGGCACCGACCGCTGTGGGTCGTCTGCCTCGACCTTCCCTCTCGCGAGGCGCCCGGCGGTCGGTTGCAAAGGAGTCCGTGCCGGTGGCAACCACGCCCCCTCAACGTCACGCCCCGAGCGCTCCACCCGGCCGGCGGGCCGGGTTCCGACGGGTGGTACACGGTCTGGTCACCCTGGTCGCGGCCGCCGCGGTCGGCGCCGGAATGCTGACCGCCCCGGCGCACGCGGCGCCGTCGGTGGACGAGATCGACGCGCAGATCGACAAGCAGTGGCAGCAGCTCGAACCCACCATCGAGCAGTTCAACAAGGTCCGCTCGCAGCTTCGCGCCAACCAGAAGAAGTCCAAGGCGCTGAAGGACAAGATGGTGCCGCTGGAGCTGGCCTCCACGCTCGCCATGAACAAGGTCGGCGACATCGCGGCCCGCTACTACATCCAGGGCCCGTCGCAGGAGCTGGGTGCGCTGCTGGTGAACTCCAAGCCGGGCGCGCTGGCCGAGCAGCTGGTCATGCTGGACCGGATCGCCGAGGACCAGCGCCGCCAGATCGCCGGTGTGCTCAAGGTGCGCGACGAGTACAACAAGCAGAAGGAGAAGCTCGACGCGCTGATCGCGCTGGAGATCAAGCAGCAGAACGATCTCGCGGCGAAGAAGAAGCAGATCGACTCGGAGATCAAGCGGCTGACCGCCATGCTGCCGGTGACCTCGATCCGCCCGGCAGGCTGCCCCGCCGTCGACGGCGTGGTGAGCAGCGCCGCGCGGACCGCCATCAAGACGGCGTGCGCCCAGGTCGGTGACCCGTACGTGTGGGGCGCCACCGGCCCGAACTCGTTCGACTGCTCCGGTCTCACCCAGTACGCGTACAAGGCGGCGGGCATCTCGCTGACCCACTTCACCGGCGCGCAGTGGAACGAGGGCCGCAGGATCTCCCGCTCCGAGGCCCGCCCCGGTGACCTGGTGTTCTTCGGCTCCGACCTGCACCACGTCGGGCTCTATCTCGGCAACGGGGTGATGGTGCACGCGCCACGTACCGGCAAACCGGTCCAGGTGTCGAGCATCAGCACGATGCCGATCGCCGGCTTCGTCCGGGTCGCCTGATCCGGAACCCTGGCAGCGAGAAGGCCCCCGGTCCACGCGGACCGGGGGCCTTCCCGTGTGCGGTGCCGGGTCAGCGCGGCGCGCCGACCGGGGACGGCAGGATCAGCACGTCGTCCAGGTTCACGAACATGATCCGGTGACCGAACTGGACCTGCACGTAGCGGTTCTCGCCGCGGACCACGGTCCGGTCACCCGGTGCCGAACCGTCGAACGAGACCGCCCGGTAGTACTCGCCGGGCAGCACCCCGCCCACCGCGTACCGCTGGCCGGCGGCGAACGTGTACTGAAGCGGCGAGATGGTCTGGTACGGGATGGTGTCCGGGTAGGCGGCCTGCTCCGGGTAGGCCCGCCCGTACACCGGGATGGTGGCCTTGCCGGGCCGCGGCGTCACGACGAAGCCGGTGGCCCACTTGGCCGTCGGCGCGGAGGCCGGGTTGAGGAACCACGCCTTCTGGCCGAGGTACCAGATCGCCGTCCAGTCGCCCTGGCGGCCGGCGAGCGCGTACGTCTGACCGGCGGAGGCGCGGGCGCCGTGGTCGGAGATGTACATGGTGTCCGGCGTGCCGTCCGGGCGCAGCCCGAGGTCGTTGACGAGCGGGGCGTCCGGGCTCGGCGCGGTCCGCAGGATCACCGACGAGGAGCCGCGCGACGGGCACGGTTCGGCCGGCGGCCGGGGCGTCGGGACGCCCGGCGGCTGCTGGTTGCAGCCGAAGAACGCCGGCCGGTTGGTGGCGAAGTCCGGGTCGATGGTGACCAGGCCGGTACGGGGCGTGCCGGTGCTGCGGAACGGCGCCTTCATCAGGTCGAAGTAGTGCGACCAGTCCCAGTACGGTCCCGGATCCCAGTGCATGCCGCCCACCGCGCCGGCGTTGATGCCGGGCACGTTGTCGTGGCCGATGATGTGCTGCCGGTCCATCGGGATGCCGAGCTTCAGCGCCAGGTGACGCACCAGCTTGGCGGAGGTGCGGTACATCGCCTCGGTGTACCAGGTGCCCTGACCGGCGAAGCCCTCGTGCTCCAGGCCGATGGACTTGGCGTTGACGTACCAGTTGCCGGCGTGCCAGCCCACGTCCTTGGTCTTGATGTGCTGGGCGATGTAGCCGTCCACCGAGCGCAGCGTGTAGTGCCAGCCCAGGTAGTCGGCCCGCTTCACCAGGTCGACACTCGGGCCGAAGTAGCCCTCGGTGTCGTGGATGACGATGTACTCGATCTTCTGCTGCTTCGGCCGGTCGCCCAGGTCGTGGTTGCCGTAGTCGCCCGGGTCGTCGCTGAGCTGCTCGTACGGCGCGGGGATCCACTCGCAGGCCAGCCGCACCGGGCACTCCAGCCCGTCCGGTCGCTCGGCGTTGCGCAGGCCCAGGCGGGCCAGCCGGGAACGGTCCGGCTTCGCGGCGGTGGCGGCGAGCGTGACCCGCTGGCCGTCGTCGGTGGTCCGGCTGGCGCCCTGGCCGAGTTGGTCGTAGACCTCGTCGGCGAAGGCCGCCGCGGCGTCGGAGGTGTCCGCGCCGGAGTACCGGGCCACCGCGCCGTACCAGGCCGCCGGGTCGGTGCCGGCGCCGACCGGCCCACCCAGAGCCTTCTGGTACGACGCCAGCAGCGCGGCGCCACCGCGGATGTTCGCGGCCGGCTCGGTGCGCAGCGTGCCCGCGTCGAGCCCGGTGAGCGCGGCGGCGGCGTCGAGCGTCTGGAGCGAGGCCGGCGGCAGCGGGGTCTCCCGCTTCGGTGCGGCCGCGGTGGCCGGATCGAGCTTCAGCGGCCGGGAGTCGTCGCCGCGCGGGTCCTCGTCCTCGTCGACGTGGGCGCTGCCCGGCATGGCGAGGATGTGCGCGGCGTCGGTCAGGTGCATCGGGCCGTAGCCGCCGCTGGTGCTCGGCTGCCCGGTGTGGGTGTCCCAGCGGGACTCCAGATAGGAGACACCGAGCAGCACGTTCTGCGGTACGCCGTACTCGGCCGCGGCGGCGGCGTATTGTTGTTGCCGGTCGCTCGCGGGCGCGGACGTGTCCGGCGCGGCTGTCACCGGGCCGGTCGTCGCCAGCGCGGTGGCTGTCGCCACTGCGGCGGCGAGCAGTATCCGTCTGCCCGACGGCGGGGCGGAGAGGTGCATCGAACCTCCTGGACAGGGATGGGGGTCACTGCGTTTCCACCCTCACTCCGCACACCCGCGAGGGTCAATACCTTTCCAGTGAGTAATCAGCCTTGAAAGAAAATTTCACCTCCGACCGAGGTGCGGCGCCTCATCGCGTACGGAGTGTCACGGCGCTGGAAGTTGCGGATCGATAACGGTGGTCCCTACTCTGGTGAATCGTCGGCCGCACGTCTCACCGTCCAACCCGGTCGGTGACGGTCCGACACCGCCGAGTCGCCTCCGGGCGAGCCGGGGAACCAGGTACCTGGGGTGAATCCGCAGCGATGCGGTAGGGCGGCTCCCTTCCCGCCCGAATCCGTCAGCTAACCCGGTAGGCGGTACGGAAGAAGGAGTACGGACGCCCGGTGGCACTCCATGCCCCGCGGCCGTCGTCGAGCCGGTCGGTCGACCGGTCCACGGCTGTGCCGCGTACCCGCTGGTCCCGCTTCACCACAGCCCTCGCCGCTCTCGTCGGCACCGCAGTCATCCTGACCGGCGGCGCCACGGCGGCACACGCCGAACCCTCGGTCGCCGAGATCGAGGCGCAGATCGACCGCGACTGGAACAAACTCGAACCGGTCATCGAACAGGTCAACGCCGTACGCGAGCAGCTCGCCGCGCGGCGCAAGCAGGCCGACGCGCTCGGCCGGCAGATCGCACCCCTCCAGGCCCGGGTGGACGCCGCGCTCGGCCAGGTCGGCGGACTCGCCGCCGACGCCTACAAGGGTGACAACCTCTCCACCGTCAACGCGCTGCTGGGCAGCCGCTCACCCGGTGACCTGGTCAACGGCCTGGAACTGCTCGACCGCTTCGCGCACCGCCAGCACGAGCAGGTGCGCTCCGTCGCCGCGCTGCGCGACGAACTGGCGGCGAAGAAGAAGCCGCTGGACGAGATGATCGCCGGACTGGCGCGTACCGAGGCCCAGCTCGCGGCGAAGAAGAAGCAGATCGACGCCGAGATCGCCCGGCTGCAGAAGCTGCGGCTCAAGGTGTACGGCAACGGTGGCGGCGGCCCGCTGCGCCCGGCGCCCTGCCCCGCCGGTTACCCCGGTGGCGCTGCCGGAGCGGCGGTCAAGTTCGCCTGCGCCCAGATCGGCAAGATCTACGTGTGGGGCGCGGCCGGGCCGGATCACTTCGACTGCTCGGGCCTGACCCTGGCGGCCTGGGCCAAGGGCGGTGTCTCGCTGCCGCACAACGCGCGCCAGCAGCACGGCATGACGAAGCGGGTGAGCCGGGCCGAGCTGCGCGCCGGTGACCTCGTCTTCTACTACAGCGACCTGCACCACGTGGCGATGTACGTGGGCGACGGCTGGGTGGTGCACGCCTCCCAGTCCGGCAAGCCGATCACCATGAAGCGGGTCGACGACGGCGACATCAACAGCTACGGCCGGGTGTAAGGAAGGGCCCCCTCTTAACGCCTCCGGTAGAGGAGGGGGCCCTTATTAACAACTGTGGGCGCCGTCAGCGGGTCGGCCAGGTGCGCCAGCTCTGCCAGGACCGGCTCGGCGTCGGTCCGCGCTGCCCCTGGTAACGCGAGCCGTAGACGGCCGAGCCGTACGGGTGCTCGGCCGGCGAGGAGAGCCGGAAGATGCAGAGCTGGCCGATCTTCATGCCCGGCCAGAGCGTGATCGGCAGGTTCGCCACGTTCGACAGCTCCAGCGTGACGTGACCGGAGAAACCCGGGTCGATGAAGCCGGCGGTCGAGTGGGTCAGCAGCCCCAGTCGCCCGAGGCTCGACTTGCCCTCCAGCCGGCCGGCGAGCTGGTCACCCAGCGAGATCACCTCAAGGGTGGAGGCGAGCACGAACTCGCCCGGGTGCAGCACGAACGGCTGCCCCTCCGGCACCTCCACCATCGAGGTCAGGTCGTCCTGCTGGATCGACGGGTCGATGTGCGTGTAGAGGTGGTTGTTGAAGACCCGGAACAGCCGGTCCAGGCGTACGTCGATGCTCGACGGCTGCACCAACGTGGGCTCGAAGGGCTCCAGCGCGAGCGTGCCGGCCTTGATCTCGGAGACCAGGTCGCGGTCGGAGAGCAGCATCGGAACACCATAGCGACAGGTGCCGGTGACCTGCGTGTCGCACTACATCTTCGTACACGTGTTCGATAGAGTGTCCACATGGCTTCCTGGTCCGAATTCGCCGCCGACGAGCCCCGCCTCGCCGACGAGATCCGCCTCCTGATGCAGCAGTACGGGCCGGGCTTCGGCTACCTCGCCACGGTCCGCGCCGACGGCGGCCCCCGGGTCCACCCGGTCTCCCCGGTGTTCACCGCCGACGGCCTCTGGTGCTTCGTCATCGACTCGCCGAAGCGCCGCGACCTCGAACGCGACGGCCGCTACGCGCTGCACTCGTTCCCGCCGGAGGAGAGCGACGACGAGGCGTACGTGGCAGGCCGCGCCCGGCCGGTGACCGACCCCGCCACGGTGGCCCGGCTGGCCCGGATCGGCCGCGCGTCGCCGCAGGGCGACTGGCGGCTGTTCGAGTTCACCGTCGAGGCGGCGATGCTGACGCGGCGCGACCCGGTGGGGCAGCCCGGCGCCGCTCCGCCGCAGGTGCGGGTCTGGCTCGATCCGCGCGGGGCCGAACCCGCCCGGCGTGACCCGCTCGCCGCCGAAGGGCGGCGTGGCCGGCACGGCTTCGACACCCGCCGCCCGGCCGCCTGACCCGGCCCACGACGAAACGGTGCCGGCCCCGTCCGAGGACAGGGCCGGCACCGGTACGCGGTACGACGGTCAGGCTGCGCGGTAGGCGTTCCACGCGGTGAGCATGCGGCTCGCCTGGCCGGCGGTGAACTGGTACATGCAGGAGTCGTACGTGTAGTCCATGAAGTTGGTGATCGGGTCCTTGCCGGCGGTCGAGCAGGTGTCGCGGCCGGTCGGGCACTGGTACGCCGGGGACGCCTCGGCCGGGGTGTCGGAGACGCTGTCGCCCGAGCCGGAGCAGCCGCCCTGGAAGGTGTGGTAGAGGTTCAGCCAGTGGCCGACCTCGTGGGTGCCGGTGTCACCCTGGTTGTAGTTGGTCGCGGTGCCGCCGGGCAGCGACTCGTTCAGCACGACCACGCCGTCCATCTTGTCCAGCGTCCGCTTCGGGAACGTCGCCCAGCCCAGCAGGCCGTTGCTCAGCTCGCCGAGGTAGATGTTCAGCGTGTTCTTGCCGCCCTCACGCAGCGAGGTCTTCATCGAGCGCTCGGCGGAGGAGCCCTGCACGATCGGGTACCACGACGGGTTCGTCACCCGGTTGATCTTCGTGAGCTGGAACCCGAAAGCGGTGGCGGCGCCGCCGGTCGAGCCCGCGTACGACTGGTTCAGCACGGTGATCTGCTGGTTGATCATCGAGTCGGTGATGTTGCCACCGGCCCGGGTGCTGTTCTCCTGGATGACGTGCACGACGACCGGGATGGTCACGGTGGCCAGCGGGGCGACGGCGCCGGTCCGGAAGCTTGCCCGCTCGCGCTGCGCGGCGGCGAGGTCGGCCTCACGGTCACGGACCTGCTTGGCGGTCAGGTGGTTGGGGTCGAGCTTGGCGTTGCCGCCCTTCGCGACGCGCGCGTTCGCGTGTTCGTCGGCGTGGGCGTCGGCCGGCTCGGCGCAGACGCCGGCCGGGGCGGCCGAGAAGGCCGAAGCAGCGGGGACGACGCCGACGGCGGCGGTGCTGAGCAGCAGCGCGAGGGTCGACGTCGCGACACCGGCGGTACGCCGGGTCAGCAGGTTGGGACGGAGTCCCATGGGCCCACCTCTTTCTGACGGCGTGCCAGGGGGTGTGTCACGCCGGTTCGGAAACGTGGGGCAGACGTTACATCCCATCGACGCATTTGAGAACGCCCATACGTTGTCGACGTTAGTGCTTGATCCACTCCAGTTCGGGGAGGTGGCGGGGTCAACCGCCCGCCGATGCCGCCACCTCGCCGAAGTGGCGCGCGGGCACCTGGATGCACAGGGGTGGTGACCTTCAGGTAGAGTGGTGCCGCCTGCGGGTGTAGTTCAATGGCAGAACATCAGCTTCCCAAGCTGACAGTGCGGGTTCGATTCCCGTCACCCGCTCCAGCGCGAAGGCCCTGATCAGGACGAGAGTCCCGAGTCAGGGCCTTCGATATTCAGTGGCCAGCCAGCACGACCGGTGTCATTAGCGTGCCGTCACGGTCCGGCCGAGGGCTGCGGCGGTTCCCCCTGGTTGGCCGTACCGGTCGTGGTCTCCGGCTGCGGGCCCTGCTGGGCGCCGCCTGCGCCGTCGGCGTCTCGGGCTACAAGCAGAGTGACCCCACGGATGCCGCGCTCGATGATCCGCCAGGGCAGAAGCACGTCCCCCAAGCTCTTGATATCGAACGCCTTGATGATCTGCGGAGCCTGCCCAACGAGAACCTCCCCGTTGGGGAGGCGGGCCATCGCGTAGCAAAAGACGAGCCAGGTGTTACGTAGTTGTGCTGACGAGGGGGCATGCGACAGCTGGGCCCGAGGCCGGGCGCGAGGCCACTGCTTGTCGGCCGTCGTCGGTACGATCGCGCGATCCCCATCTGTTGATCAACGGAGAGAACCGTGCAACTGCGCCTGAAGTACGCGCCCGT
This sequence comes from Micromonospora aurantiaca ATCC 27029, assembly GCF_000145235.1. Classification (NCBI taxonomy): domain Bacteria; kingdom Bacillati; phylum Actinomycetota; class Actinomycetes; order Micromonosporales; family Micromonosporaceae; genus Micromonospora; species Micromonospora aurantiaca (nom. illeg.). The sequence continues at coordinate 121,198 of NC_014391.1, forward strand.
GCCGGAGAACGCAGCCCGGTTCGCGGGCGACATCGTGGTGTCAGCGGCCCAGGTCAGCGGTGTGCACCTGGACTACACGCCGGACAGCCTGGCGGCCGTGGACGCCATCCTCGACGGCTTTCGGGCCGAGGGCCTCGCCGCTGGACAGGTGGCAGAGACTCTCTTCGGCTTCGGTTGCTATGTCGGCGAGGTGCTGACCCGGCATGCGGGTGGACGGTGGCGCGCAACGACGGCAGACGAACTGGCCGTCGTCGGATGGCCCATGGTGGTCGAGCTCGCCGGGCAGGGCTGGTGCAATCCGATCGCGAAGGCCTTCAAGCGCCTGGAGAACGGTCCGGAGGACAGCCTTCGGTACTTCTATGCCGTGTTCGCACCGGGCGGCGCCCGCTAGCGAGGGCGCGTAGCGCTGATCTCGCCCCCACCGTCGACGGGTCGACTGACACAATGCGGCGTGCGCTCGCGTCTACGGTTGATCAGGGTGACGACGACTGCGGTCCAGGTACGGGAGACGGCCACCGTCGACCTGCCGACGAGCGCGGAGGCGGCCTTCGGCTTCATGGAGGATCCGGCGTCGTTGGAGGTGCTGGACGACTCGATTGAGATCGGCGTCACTCTGCCCGGACCGAAGGGAGTCGGCGAGATCCAGGCGTTCGTGCATCGGAGCCCCGACGGTCGACTGGGGATCATGCACGAGGTCGTCGAGGTCGAACCGGGACGTCGTGCCGTCACCCGTACGTTGACTTCCGGATACTCCAGCGGCGGCGTGCTCACGGTTGTGCCGCTCGGGCCCGACTCGTGCTGTCTCACCCAGGAGTTCTGGGCGGAGCTTCCGGCAGGCGTACTGGTGGGGGTTGATGCGCAGTTGCGCCACGAGTACCGGACGTGGCTCGCGGTAGTGGTGCCGGACCTTCGCGCGGTAAGGCTGCTGATTGAAAGCAGCGCTACTTGGGCTGATCGCCGTTCGAGAGCTGAGCGGCGTGGTCGACAAAGGACGTGAGGTGCGCCGACTTGGCAGCAGAGCTGACGCGGGACGAGGCCATCGCCCTCGTCGAGCGGATCATGAGTGTCGACTACGCGGACGATGGTGAGCTGGGCGGCTGGCTGGACCAACTTGAGCGAGACCTCGCCTGCCCAGGCGGCTACGTCTCCAACCTGATCTACTGGAGCGACCCCGAGTTGACGGCTGTCGAGGTGGTTGACCGAGCCTTGGCCTACCAGCCGCTCCAGATGCGGTCCACGCCATGGACGTAGCCGTCGCGAGGGCTCCCACCGCTTGTGATGCCACGAGCATTCGGCGCGCCGTCGCGAGGGCTATTTGTCCCACCGATCGGCGTAGGGCAGGGCGAGCAGGCCAATGTAATCAAGCACGTCGCTCGACGCGTTGTGTTCCCGTAGTGGGGTCGGCGCATGTCGTATCACCCACAGCGACAGCGCGGCGCCCCACGTGTCCTCCTTGTGCCAACTCGACCAGGGGAGCCTGTCGACCACCAGGTCGTCCACCCACTCCTCCACGGCCGTGACCAGCCGTCGTCGGGCCACCGCGTCGGCCAGCGACTCCGTCCAGACAGCCAACCACGGGGTGAGCTTGCCGGTGATCTCGGCGATGAGTTCCAGGGCCTCGTGAGCGGGCACCTTCGCATCGGGCTCGACCAGGGCATGCAGCCACCAGGCGTCCAGGAACTCCCGCAGAGCGTCCCGCTGCCCCTTGGGCCATTCCTGCCAGCGGGCGGTGGTGAACAAGTACCCGAGGCTCTCCATCCCGGCCATGGGCATCACTCGGCCGGCCACGAGGCTCCTGGTCAGTTGGGGCAGGATCCGGCGTAGCAGCGGGCCGGGATAGCGCCAGTCAGTGGCCCAGTACGTGCGACGGAGCAGGTCCTCGTCGAGCGGCACGTCCGGCGTCTTCAGCAGTGCCAGTTCCTCCGCGCTGCCCCAGTGGCACTCGCAGTTGGACTCCTGCCGGTGCGCCGTCATGCCCTGGAACGTGGCGGCCGCACCCGCCAGCGCCTTCTCCAGGAGGTCGCTTACCTCAGTCCGATCGGGGATCATGGCGAATCCGCCTTCGAGGACTCCGGAGGCGTACGCCTGTCGAAGAGAGTGATCTTACGGTGAAGGCGAGGTGGGACGTGCACCCGACCAACGATCATCTGCCGGAGGAAGCCGAATGACACCGGATGCTTCGCCGACCGTGGATCGACTCGCCGGCCTGTTCGACTGGGACGGGGCGACGGAGACGGAGATCGACTGGACGGCTCTCACCGAGGCGGCAGGCCATCCCTTTCCCGAGGACTACCGACGCTTCGTCGAGCGCTTACCACACGGCAGCATCGGCTTCCTGGAAGTGCTTCATCCTTCCGACTGGGGCGTACCGGAATTCCTCCGGTACGCGCGGAACTGGCATCACGTGATGAACAAGAGGGCGGAGTGCACAGGAGGGTTCCCGTACCACTTCGGCACCTCACCGGGAGACCTCCGGGTCTGGGGAGCCGTGAACTTCGACTATCTGCTCTGCTGGCACCTGGACGACGGTCCTCCCGAGCAGTGGCCGACGGTGGTCTGCGATACCGCCCTGATCGACCCGCCCGAGCCCTACGCCGGCACTGCCACCGCATTGCTTGTCGAGATCGCGGAACTGAGGAACCCGGTGCCGGTGATCGGGTACGTCACGGAGATCGACGGGGTGCCCTTCAGGCTCGTCCGGCACGAGTAGAGCGGGTCCACTGGCCCGGACGGATCCAGGTCTGCCCGTCGCCGGGCCGGACCCGGACGGAGTCGCCCAGGTCCAAGGCGGCGAGCACCCCGAAGACGGCGTCCAGGACGGCTCGCCTGTCCGCTGTCGCAAGGACGTCGACGTCGAGGTGGGAGCCGTGCTCGCTTGTTCCGGCACCGGTCACCTCGCCGCGCCCGACGAGAGCCTCGTTGAGGGCGTCTTCGAGGTCGTCGCGATCGATGTCGATCTGCCCGTCGATGACCAGTTCCACGAAATCCATCACGTACACCTCGGCGATGAGTTGCGGGTCGTTGACGGGTCTGACGGGGGACGAGCGGAAACCGGAGGAGCGGACCCATGGGCAAGCTGATCGTGACAGAGTTCCTGACCCTCGACGGCGTGGCGCAGGCGCCCGGTGAGCCCGACGAGGACCGCGAGGGCGGCTTCAGCCACGGCGGCTGGCAGATGCCGCTGCTCGACGAGAAGTCCGGCGCGGTGATGTTCCAGCAGGCGAGCAGCATGGACGCGCTGCTGCTGGGCCGCAAGACGTACGACATCTTCGCCGGCTACTGGCCGAAGGCGCCTGCGGACATCCCCTTCACCGGCCTGCTGAACGGTGTGCCGAAGTACGTGGCCAGCCGCACGCTCGCCGAGCCGCTCACCTGGACGAACTCGTCGCTGGTAAAAGGTGACCTCGCCGAGCGCGTCACCGAGATGAACGGCCGCCACGGCGAGGTCCACGTGATCGGCAGCCTGGACCTGGTGCAGTCGCTGCTGCGCCTCGGCCTGGTCGACCGGCTCAACCTGTGGGTGTACCCGGTGGTGCTCGGCACCGGCAAGCGCCTGTTCGGCGAGGGGACGGTGCCGAGCGCATTGCGGCTCACCGAGTCAGTCACCCACGCCCACGGCACGCTGCAACTGACGTACGAGCCGGCCGGAGCGCCCACCTACGGGGACGCGGCGGCGTAGGGCGCGCCGAGATCGAGCACGTGCCGCAGGCCGGGCTCCCCGTTCAGATCCACCTCGCAGCCGGACACCGAACCGCTGCGCACCGAACCGTCGTGCACCGAATCGCCGCGCACCGAACCGTCGAGCACGAAACCGGCGCGCTTGAGCACCGCCAGCGAGGCCGGGTTCGCCAGGGCCGCCGAGGCGACCAGCCGGCGCAGCCCGTACTCGGTGCGGGCCAGTTCGCAGACGTGCCGTACGCCTTCACCCGCGAGCCCGCGCCCGGCGGCGCGCTCGGCCACCCGGTAGCCCAGCTCGGCGCTGCCGCCTGCGACGTCGACCAGGTTGAACCGCCCGAGCACGGCGCCGTGGTCGCCGACCAGCACGTGGAAGTGGCAGGTGCCGCGTTCCTGCTCGTCCAGCAGGGCCGCGTGCCGGGCGGCGTACCCGGTGAAGAAGTCGTCGCCCCGGTCGGGGACGTACCGGGCGAAGTAGGCCCGGTTCTCCCGCTCGAACCGCAGCACGGCGGGTGCGTGGTGGGCGGCGAGTCGTTCCAGCTCCGGCATCGGAACAGGTTAGGCGTCGGCCGGGTAGCAGCGCAGTTCGATTGTGTTGCCGTCCGGGTCGCTGACGTAGATCGAGGTGGCGGTGCCGCGCGCACCGAAGCGCGGGACCGGGCCGGTCAGCACGGTGAAGACGCCGGAGTCGACCACCCGCTGCCAGTCGACCGGCTCGACCACGAGGCAGAAGTGGTCCACGTTGGACCCGGTCGGGTCGCCCTTGATCAGGTCGATGATGGTGCTGGCGTCGACGCGTACGGAGGGGAACGGCACCTCACCGGCCCGCCACCTGTCGACCCGCACCGGGGCCAGGCCGAGCGTGCTGCAGTAGAAGTCGAGGGAGCGCTCGACGTCGCTCACCGAGAGGACGAGGTGGTCGAAACCGGTCACCGTCACGAGATGGTTGTGCATGCCGTCAACCCTGGTCCGGCGCGCCGTCCGGACCAACCCCGATCCGGACTACGATCGTTGACCCGCAGGCAACGACGGAGGTGCTCCGGTGCTGGAGCGGTACGAGGTCGAGACGTTCCTGACCCTGGCCGAGGAACTGCATTTCGGGCGGACCGCCGAGCGGCTGCGGGTGAGTACCGGCCGGGTCAGCCATGTGGTGCGCAAGCTGGAACGCCGCATCGGCGCGCCCCTGTTCGAGCGGACCAGCCGGGTCGTCCGGCTCACCCCGATCGGCGCCCGCCTGGTCGAGGAGATGCGCCCGTTGGTGGCCGGCATCGAGGCGGCTGTGCAGCGGGCCGTCGACGCCGGGCGCGGGCTCACCGGTGAGCTGCGGGTGGCGTACGTGGGTGAGTCGACAGCTCCGGTGCTGCTGCGCGCGGTGGCCCTGTTCACCGAGCGCCACCCGGACTGCGAGGTGCACGTGCACGAGGCGCCGCTGGCCAGCACCCGGTCGAGTCTGCTGGACGGCACGATCGACGTGCTGATCGCCTCGTACCCCTTCGACGGCATGGCGAACGGCCCGGTGCTGCTGCGCGAGCGCCGGGTGCTCGCGGTGGCCGCTGATCATCCGCTGGCGGCCGAGGAGTCGGTGTCGCTGGAGGTGCTGGGCGACCATCCGGTGGTGCAGTACCCGGCGGTGACCTCGGCCGCGTTCAAGCAGGACCGCACGCCGGACCGCACCCCGTCCGGCCGCCCGGTGCCGAAGGGCCCGGTGGGTGGCAGCTTCTCGGAGATGCTGGCGCTCGTCGCGATGGGGCGCGGGGTGCTGCCGGTGGGCGAGCAGGCCCGCCAGTTCTACGCCCGCCCGGACGTGGCCTACGTGCCGATCCACGACGCGCCGCCGATCAGTCGCGGTCCGGTGTGGCCGGCCGGGAACACCACCTCCCGGGTACGTGAGTTCGTCCGCGCGGCTGCCGACGCCAACCCGCTGCCGCCGGACTGACCGTCGTACCCGGCTGGCAGCATCGGCGGGATGCGGGACGAGATCCGGGGACTGGTCGAGGAACTGCCACCGGGGGACGAGCTGGAGGCGCGGCACCGGGAGGCGGCACTGGCCTGGCTGGCCGGCACGGATGACATCTTCCGCCGGGCCAAGCCGCGTACGCCGTCGCCGCACCTGGTCGCGTACTTCCTGCTCCGCGACCCGGCCGACGGCGCGGTGCTGCTCGTCGACCACCGCCTGGCGGGGATGTGGCTGCCCAGCGGCGGGCACGTCGAACCCGGTGAGCACCCGGCCGACACGGTGCGCCGCGAACTGCGGGAGGAACTGGGCGTGGCGGCGGTCTTCGCGCCGCCGTTCGGCGAGCGCCCGGCGTTCCTCACCGTCACCGAGACGGTCGGCCCGCCCGAGCACCGGCACACCGACGTGAGCCTCTGGTACGTGCTGTCCGCCGACCGTGACCAGCGGTTCACGCCCGATCCGGTGGAGTTCGCGGGCATCCGCTGGTGGACGCCGGCCGAGGTGAGCGAGGCGCCGACCGGCACGATCGAGCCGCATCTGGACCGGATGCTGGCAAAACTGGCGACAGCGACGCCTTGACCCGTCCCCTGCGGCAAGGCCCAGCGTGACCGGTGCCGGTCGCGGTGACCGGCACGAGGAGCGCGAGGGAGGCACGGTGCGACTGCTGACCATCGGCGCGTTCGCCCGGGCGACCGGCCTGAGCGCCAAGGCGCTGCGCATCTACGACGACTGCGGGCTGCTGCCCCCTGCTGCTGTGGACCCGCACTCGGGCTACCGCTACTACGCGCCGGAGCAGGCGGACCGGGCACGGCTGATCGCCGGGCTGCGCCGGGCCGGGATGCCGCTGGCCGAGATCCGTACCGTCTGCGGCCTGCCGCCCGCTGCCGCCGCCGAGGCGCTCGACGCCTGGTGGCGGCGGGTCAGCGCGGACACCGCGGCGCGCGGCCGGGCCGTCGCGCTCCTCGTCGACAGGCTCAGCGAGAGGGGCACCACCATGTCCGAGACCACCTTCCGGTACGCGACGCGCTGCGAGACCGGCACGGTCCGCGACTCCAACGAGGACACCGCGTACGCGAGCGCGGCGCTGCTCGCGGTCGCCGACGGCGTACGCGGTCCCGCCGGGGCCACTGCCGGCGCGGCGGCCGTGGACGCGCTGCGGCCGTTGGAGCAGGCGGACGCGCCGGGGGCCGATCTGCTCGCCGCGCTGGCCGACGCGGTGACCCGGGCCGACCGGGCGGTACGCGCGCACGCCACCGACGCCGACCAGCCCGCCACCACGCTCACCGCGCTCGTGCGACGTGGCACCCGGCTCGCGCTGGTGCACGTCGGGGACAGCCGGGCGTACCTGCTGCGCGGCGGCGAGCTGTCCCGGCTCACCCAGGACCACACGTACGTGCAGACGCTCATCGACCAGGGGCGGCTTACCCCGGCCGAGGCCCTGGCGCATCCGCAGCGCGCGCTGCTGGCCCGGGCACTCGGCGCGGGCGCGGAGGTGGAGGCGGACCTGGCGCTGCGTACCGCGCTGCCCGGCGACCGCTACCTGCTCTGCTCCGACGGCCTCTCCGCGGTGGTGGACCCGGGCGCGCTGCACGCCGCGCTGGCGGAGGCGGACGATCCGGAGAGCGCCGTCGAGCGCCTGGTCGAACAGGCGTACGCGGCCGGCGCGCCGGACAACATCGCCTGCGTGGTGGCCGACCTGGCGGCGTGATCCCCCGCGACCCGGGCCGGGATGTCCGGCCCGGGTCGTACCCTGGCGATCATGCGAATCGGCATCGTGATCCTGCCCGACCAGCGTTGGTCGGAAGCGCGTCGGCGGTGGGCCCAGGTGGACGAGTGGGGCTTCGACCACGCCTGGACCTACGACCACCTGGGCTGGCGTGACCTGGTCGACGGGCCGTGGTTCGACTCGTGGACGACGCTCACCGCGGCGGCCGGCGTGACGTCCCGGGTGAAGCTCGGGACGCTCGTGGCGTCGCCGAACTTCCGGCACCCGGCGGCGTTCGCCAGGCAGGTGACCGCGCTCGACGACGTGTCGGACGGCCGGGTGCTGCTCGGCCTCGGCGCGGGCGGCATCGGCTTCGACTCGGCGGTGCTCGGCGGCGAGACGCTGCCGCCCCGGCAGCGCGTGGACCGGTTCGCCGAGTTCACCGAGCTGCTCGACCTGATTCTGCGGGAGGACGGCACGACCTGGCGCGGGGAGTGGTTCACCGCCGTGGACGCGCGCAACAAGCCGGGTTGCGTCCAGCAGCCCCGGGTGCCGTTCGTGATGGCCGCGAACGGTCCCCGCTCGATGCGGCTGGTCGCCCGGTTCGGGCAGGGCTGGGTCACCACCGGGCTCGGCGGCGACGACATCGAGGCGTGGTGGGGCACGGTGGCGGAGCTGTCGGACCGGATGACCCGGACGCTGGAGCAGGCCGGCCGTGACCCGGCGACGCTCGACCGCTACCTGTCGCTCGACTCCGCGCCGGTGTTCTCGCTCACCAGCGCCGACTTCCTCGCCGAGCAGGTGGCCCGGGCGGCCCGGCTGGGCTTCACCGACGTGGTGACGCACTGGCCCCGGGCCAGCAGCTGGTACGCGGGCGACGAGGCCGTGCTGGTGGACGCGGCGGCGCTGCTGCCGGAGCTGCGCCGGGCCGGCTAGGTGCCGACGCTGCCCTCGGTGGAGACCAGCCGGAACCGGAGGCAGACGATCCGGGTGTCGTCGGTGACCGGGGTGCCCTGCCGGGCCCAGTAGGCGCCGTGGCCCTCGCGCCACTCCTCGATCGACCGGTCGCCCTCGCCCTCGGCGCGGGCGAAGTCCCACGGCACGTCGGCGAAGCGCACCACCTCGACGCCGGTGACCTCCACGACGCCGACGAGCGCGTCGTTGTCGTCGACCAGGACGAGTCGCTCGCCGACGTACTCCAGTTCCTCGTTCTCGTCGTCGTACTCCTGGACCAGCCCGGCGGTGGCGGTCTTCGCGCCGGAGAGGACGAGGGTGTTGAGCCGGGTACGCAGCTCGCCGGGCGTGCCGAGGGCGAGTGCGCGCAATCCACCGATGCGGGGCCACATGCCGCCGACGCTACGGCATGCTCCGCCACCGCCGACGGGCTCACGGCAGGTCGGCGCCGGTGAGCAGGGCGCGCAGCCTGAGCCGTGCGGCGACCTCGGGCGGGCAGGTCGCGACCAGTGCGGCGGCCCCGATCAGGCCGGCCCCGGCGTCCCGGACGACCCGGCACAGCGCGTCCAGTTGCGCGCCGGTGTCGACCCAGTCGTCGACGAGCAGCACCCGGTCGCCGGGGTTCAGCCGCCGGCCGTCCACGCCGACCCGCAGCCGCCGTCCCCGGTAGTCGGGAGGCGTCTCGGCCCAGCGCGTCGGCCCGGCCCGGCGTCGCTCGCCGCCGTTCTTGTACGCGGGCAGGAAACCGGCTCCGGCGGCGACCGCCACCAGTGGGCCGAGCAGCAGCCCGGTCACCTCGGGGGCGATCACGACGGTCGGGCGGTCCTCGGGGAACAGCCCGGCCAGGGCCGGCCCGACCTGGGCGAGCACGTCGGGGTCACGCCACCAGCCGGAGATGTCGCTGACCAGGTGGGTGCTGCCCGGGCCGGGGTCGATCCACTCGAACAGCTCGACCAGGCGACGACTCAGCACGTTTCCATCCTGGCCGATCGGTGGGCCGTTCGGCCGATCGACAGTGGCGTGATCGGCTACACGTACCAGGGTAAATGCGGGCATAGCACCATGATCACGTTGACTTCGGAAGTGCTTCTCTCGTTACGGTCCGGGCCGGTTTGTTCAGTTGACGAAAGGACCGGGCCGGTGGCTGCTAGGCACCTTCGTACCCGCAAGTTCTCCTCGCCCGCCGCCATCGCCGCGACCGCGGCGGTCGGCGTGGCGCTCGCGGTCGGCGGTACCGTCGGCGCCGTGCGGCTCACCTCCGCCGAGCCGCCCGCCGAGCCGGCCGTGGTCGAGACGCTGCCCAGCACGCCCGCCCCCACGTCGGCCGCCCCCACGTCGGCCGCCCCCTCGCCGAGCGCGTCCGCCTCGCCGAGCGCGAGCCTCAGCCCGTCGCCGAAGGCCACCCCGAGTCCGAAGGCGAGCCGCACCCAGGCGGCCTCCCGCAGCAAGGCCCGGACCGCCTCCCCGTCGCCGACGGCGAAGAAGACGAGCAGCCCGAAGGTCGTGGACAGCGGCTCCTGCGGCGCCTCCTTCTACGCCGAGGGCCAGATGACGGCGAACGGCGAGACGTTCAACCCGGACGCGCTCACCGCCGCGCACAAGACGCTGCCGTTCAACACCAAGGTCCGGGTGACCAACCCGGCAAACGGCAAGTCGGTGGTGGTGCGGATCAACGACCGTGGCCCGTTCATCGACGGCCGGTGCCTGGACCTGTCCCGCGCCGCGTTCGCGACCATCGCCGCCACCAGCCTCGGCCACGTGAACGTCCGGTACGAGGTGCTCGGCTGACCGGCCAGTCGGGCAGAACTTCCACGACCGACGGGCCAGGTTCATTCTCCCGTTCACGTCCATCAGGCATGCTGTCGGATGTACGCACGCAACCCTTCCAGCCGGGCCGAGGCCCGCTGAGTCCCGGATCCCGCGCCGGTCTCGGCGCGGCCCTCGCGCTGCTCGCGATCGTGGTCGCGGTGGAGCTGGCTGACGGCCGCCCGGCGCACTACCTCGCGCTGATGGTCGTCGCGCCGTTCCTCGCGGCGGCACTGGCGTCCTGGCGGGTGGTGCTCGCGGTCGGCGGCCTGGCCACCGCCATCGGGATCGGCTTCGCCGTCGCCGAACGGGGTAGCCCGCTGGTGACAGTGGTCAACGTGACAGCCGTCGGGGTGGCCACGGCGGCGATACGCCAGCGCCAGGCGGACCGGATCGCGGAGCTGTCCCGGCTCGCCTCGGTCGCCCAGCAGGCGGTGCTGCGGCCGCTCGGCCCGCAGGTAGGCACGCTCGCGGTGGCCGCCCGGTACATCTCCTCCACCGCGACGGCCGAGATCGGCGGCGACCTGTACGAGGTGATGGACACCCCGTACGGCGTCCGCATGATCATCGGTGACGTACGGGGCAAGGGGCTGGACGCGGTCCGCCTGGCCAGCATCGTGCTCGGCTCCTACCGGCACGTCGCGTACGAGCGGGCCGACCTGCGCGCGGTGGTGACCGACCTGGACCGCGCGGTGGCCCGCAACGTCGGCGACGAGGACTTCGTCACCGCGGCCCTGGTCGAGGAGCGCGGCGGCACGCTCACCATCGTCAACTGCGGGCACCCCTCGCCGCTGCTGCTGCGCCGGGGTGCGGTGATCCCGCTGGAGCCGCCGGCGCCCGCGCCGCCGCTCGGCTTCATGCCCGTGGTCCGGCCCCGGGTGGAGCGGCTGGAACCGGGCGACCGGCTGCTGCTGTTCACCGACGGCCTGGGCGAGGCGCGCCGGGACGGCGAGTTCTTCCCCACCGCCGACCGGGCCTGGCGGCTGCTCGGCCACGGCACCGTCGCGGACGGGCTGGCCTCGCTGGAGACCGCCCTGGTCGAGTGGGTGCACGGCCGGCTCGACGACGACATCGCGCTGGTCCTGATGGAGTACGTCGGCGCGCGCAACACCACCGCCACGCCGGTTCCGAGCTGGGAGGTCGGCGCCGCCGACTGATGAACGGGAAGTGTGTAATCGCTGTCACTTCCGAGATCCGCTTGTCGTTGCCTACCGGTGAGTAATACAGTCTGGAGTTACTGATCGGTAACACCTGTCCGGAAGCGGGGCCAGCGAGCATGACCCACTACAAGAGCAATGTGCGGGACCTCGAGTTCAACCTGTTCGAGGTATTCGGGGCGGACCGGACGCTCGGCCAGGCGCCGTTCACGGACCTGGACGTCGACACGGCCCGCAGCTTCCTCGGCGAGGTCGACCGCCTCGCCCGCGAGGACCTGGCCGCCAGCTACTCGGACAGCGACCGCAATCCGCCGGTCTTCGACCCGGCGACGTTCACCGCGCCGCTGCCGGAGTCGTTCAAGAAGTCGTACAAGGCGTTCATGGACTCCGAGTTCTGGCGCCTGGACCTGCCGGAGTCCCTGGGCGGCACGAACGCCCCGCGCGCCCTCTGGTGGTCGCTCGCCGAGCTGGTGCTCGGCGCCAACGCCCCGATCTGGATGTACGCCTCCGGCCCGTCCTTCGCGCACGTGCTGCACGTCGAGGGCACCGAGGAGCAGAAGAAGTGGGCCCGGCTGTTCATCGACAAGCAGTGGGGCTCGACCATGGTCCTCACCGAGCCGGACGCCGGCTCCGACGTGGGCGCCGGCCGTACCCGCGCGATCCAGCAGCCGGACGGCTCGTGGCACATCGAGGGCGTGAAGCGCTTCATCACCTCCGGTGAGCACGACCTGAGCGACAACATCGTCCACTACGTGCTGGCCCGCCCGGTCGGCGTCGAGGGCGTCGGCGGTCCGGGCACCAAGGGCCTGTCGCTGTTCGTCGTGCCGAAGTACCACTTCGACGCCGAGACCGGCGAGCTGGGCGAGCGCAACGGCGTCTACGCGACGAACGTCGAGCACAAGATGGGCCTGAAGGTCTCGAACACCTGCGAGGTGACCTTCGGCGAGCACGGCGTACCGGCCAAGGGCTGGCTGCTGGGCGAGAAGCACGACGGCATCCGCCAGATGTTCATGATCATCGAGTACGCCCGGATGCTGGTCGGCACCAAGGCGATCGCCACGCTCTCCACCGGCTACCTCAACGCCCTGGAGTACGCCAAGAACCGGGTGCAGGGTGCCGACCTCGTCCAGATGACCGACAAGACCGCCCCGCGGGTGACCATCACCCACCACCCGGACGTGCGCCGCTCGCTGCTGCTGCAGAAGTCGTACGCCGAGGGCCTGCGCGCGCTGGTCTGCTACACCGCGAGCTGGCAGGACAAGGTCGCGATCGCCGAGGCGGCCGGTGACGAGAAGGCCACCAAGCTGGCGAAGCGGGTCAACGACCTGCTCCTGCCGCTGGTCAAGGGCGTCGGTTCGGAGCGGGCGTACGAGCTGCTCGGCCACGAGTCGCTCCAGACCTACGGCGGTTCCGGCTTCCTCCAGGACTACCCGCTGGAGCAGTACGTCCGGGACGCCAAGATCGACACCCTGTACGAGGGCACCACCGCGATCCAGAGCCTCGACCTGATCTTCCGGAAGATCGTCCGGGACAACGGCAAGGCCCTGATGGCGGTCGCCGCCGAGATCCAGGAGCACATCGCCTCCGAGGCCGGCAACGGCCAGCTCAAGGAGGAGCGTCAGGCGCTCGGCAAGGCGCTCGCCGAGATCCAGAACATCCTCGGCGTGATGACCGGCTGGCTGGGCGAGGCCCAGGGCGGCGACACCCGCGCGCTCTACAAGGTCGGCCTGAGCAGCCGCCGGTTCCTGCTGGCGATCGGCGACCTGGTGGTCGGCTGGCTGCTCCAGAAGCAGGCGGACGTGGCTCTGAAGGCGCTGGCCGGCGAGGTCTCCGCGGCCGACAAGTCCTTCTACACCGGCAAGGTCGCCGCGGCCCGGTTCTTCGCCCGCGAGGTGCTGCCCCGCATCGGCGCCGACCGCCGGATCATCGAGGGCACCGACCTGGAGATCATGGACCTCCCGGAGGAGGCTTTCTGAGCCCTTCCGGGGGCTTTCACCCCTGACACGTCACTCTCCCCCTCATGACGACGGCCGGCGGGCACCAGCCCGCCGGCCGTCGTCGTGCGTGCGCCCGGGTGGATAGGCGGCCCGGTGGCGGGTAACCGTCGCGGACCACGACCGGAGTACGCCCAAGGCCATCGCACGGGGGAGTGCAGCGCACATGGGCATTGGTAGCGCCATCTTTCTCATCGCGCTCGGCGCGATCATGACCTTCGCCATCCGGGCCAACGTCTGGTGGATCGACCTGCGCGCGGTCGGCTGGGTGTTCATCCTGGCCGGGCTGGGCGTTCTGCTGACCACGCTGTGGTTCTGGCAGGACCGCCGCAAGCGGGCCCGCACGCTCATCGTGGAGGAGAACCGGCTCTCGCATCCGACAGCGATGATGCCGCCGCCGCCCGACCCGCCGCCGCCGACCGCGCCGCCGTCCTGACGCCGCGTCTCAGCGGCCGATCCGGTCCAGTTCGGCGAGGTCGTCGCCGGAGAGGGCCAGCCCGGCACCGGCGACGTTCTCGCGCAGGTGCGCGACGGACTTGGTGCCGGGGATCAGCAGGATGTTCGGCGAGCGCCGCAGCAGCCAGGCCAGGGCGACGCCCATCGGCGTCGCCCCCAGGCGTTCCGCCACCGCCGACAACGCCGAGGACTGCAACGGCGTGAACCCGCCGAGCGGGAAGAACGGCACGTAGGCGACGCCCTGCCGGGCCAACTCGTCGATCAGGTCGTCGTCGCCGCGGTGGGCCAGGTTGTACCGGTTCTGCACGCAGACGATCGGCGCGATCGTCTGCGCCTCGGCCACCTGCTCGGGCGTCACGTTGCTCAGGCCGAGGTGGCGGATCAGGCCCTCCTGCCGGAGCGCGACGAGCGTCTCCAGCGCCTCGGCGAGAGACCCGGGCTGCGGCCCCGTGGCGTCGCCGAGCCGCAGGTTGACCAGGCCGAGCGCGTCCACGCCTAGCGTCTCCAGGTTCTCCCGGACCTGCCGGCGCAGGCTCTGCGGATCCCGGGCCGTGGGCCAGCCGCCCTGCTCGTCCCGGTCCGCGCCGACCTTCGTGACGACGTGCAGCGACTCCGGGTACGGGTGCAGCGCCTCCCGGATCAGCCGGTTGGTGACGTACGGCCCGTACGCCGCGCTGGTGTCGATGTGGGTGATGCCGAGTGCGACCGCCTCGCGCAGCACCGCCAGGGCGCCGTCATGGTCGGCCGGTGGTCCCATGACCCAGGGGCCGGCGAGTTGCATCGCGCCGTAGCCGAACCGGGTGACGGTCAGGTCGCCCAGCGTCCAGGTGCCGCCGGGAAGGGTGGTGCGGGCCATGCGTGTACCTCTTGGCTCTCGTCGTCCGTTACGCGACGCCGCCGGGTCGCGGCGCCGACCTCCACTATCGGGGTGTAACTTTCTGCTGGGAAGTAGGCACCTAAAAGTGCGTAGCTCACCGGACGGCAGGAGAGGGCGGCAGGAGCAGAGATGAGCAAGGCGGAGTACGACGCGTTCCTGGCCCAGTGCCCCAGCCGGCAACTACTGGACCGGATCGCCGACAAGTGGGTCACGCTGGTGCTGGCAGCGCTGCGCAGCGACGGCTCGCACCGGTTCGGTGCCGACTGCGCAGGTGTCCCGCGCCCGATGCGCTACTCGGAGCTGTCCCGCACGCTCGCCGGCGTCAGCCAGAAGATGCTCACCCAGACGCTGCGCGCCCTGGAACGCGACGGCCTGGTCACCCGCACCGTGGAGCCCACGGTGCCGGTCACAGTCACCTACGAGCTGACAGCGCTCGGGCTCTCGCTGCTCAAGACGATCCAGGGCCTGAAGGTCTGGGCGGAGGCGCACATGGACGACGTGTTCGCCAACCGGGAGGCCTACGACAGCCGGGTCTGAGTCGTACCGGTCAGGCGCGGGCGGTGTGGCGGGCGGTGAGCGGCGCGCCGCCGGGGGCCAGCTCGGCCCACCGGGTCGTCGGCCGGTGCACCACGAGATCGGTGGTACGCAGCCCGTCCGGGTCGGCCCGCTGCGGGTCGAGCAGCGCCGAGAGCAGCGAGACACCAGGGTTGTGCGCCACGAGCAGCACCGTGCCGGCCGTCGGCTCGACCGTCCGGACGAGGGCCAGCAACTGGTCCGGGTGCGCGTCGTACGCGGCCGCCTCGTACCGCACCGCCGGGCGCGAACCCGCCGGGCCGCCCTCCGGTGGCGAGCCGGTCATGCCCATCGCCACGTCGTGCCAGGTCTGCCGGGTGCGCCGGGCCGGCGAGCAGAGCACCACGTCGGGAAGCAGCCCTTGCCGGGCCAGCCAGGCGCCGGCCGCCGCCGCGTCGGCGTGGCCCCGCGCGGTGAGCGACCGCTCCGCGTCCGGGCCGTCCGCGGACTGCTCGGCCTTGGCGTGCCGCAGCAGAACCAGCGTCCGCTGCCCGTTCCTGCCGTCCGTCATACCGCCCAGCTTGCCTGATTGACGATCGAAGCGCCTGGGTATGTCGATGTGTGCCGCTACCTCATCCATGGCCGCGGCGGGCAGGAAACGCCAGCAGGACGCCAAGGAGGCGACGTCATGGGCATCGGTGCCAGCATCTTCCTCATCGCGCTCGGCGCGATCTTCGCGTTCGCCATCGACGCCGATCTGGGATGGCTGAACCTCAACGTGGTGGGCTGGGTGCTCATGCTCGCCGGCGTCGCCGGCCTGCTCACCACGCTCTACTTCTGGAACAGCCGCCGCCGGGTCGTGGCCGCCCCGGTCCGCGAGCAGGTGGTCGCCGAGCCGGTGGTGCCGGTGCGCGACGACCGCGTGGTGCGCGAGGAGTACCGCGAGGTGCGCCGCCCGGGCTCGGGCTACCCGGCCTGACCCCCGAGAACCCGAGGGCCCCGCAACGGTGCGGGGCCCTCGCGCATGTCCGGGGTCCGCTCGGTCAGGCGAACAGTGCGAAGTAGATCGCGATGTGGTGGCAGATCGCCGCGACGAGCGTGCAGGCGTGGAAGAACTCGTGGTGCCCGAAGACTGTGGGCCACGGATTCGGCCGACGCAGCGCGTAGAACACCGCGCCCACGCTGTAGATCGCGCCGCCCACGCTCAGCAGCACCAGCGCGGTGACGCCACCGGAGTGCAGGATCTGCGGCAGCATGGCCACCGCGACCCAGCCGAGCGCCAGGTAGAGCGGGGCGGAGACCCAGCGCGGCGCGTGCGGCCAGATCAGCTTCACCGCCACGCCCGCGATCGCGCCGCCCCAGACCAGGCTCAGCATGATCGTGGCCTGCCGGTTGTCCAGCAGCAGGGCGCAGAACGGTGTGTAGGTGCCGGCGATGAACACGAAGATCATCGAGTGGTCCATCCGGCGCATGATCTGGTAGCCGCGTTCGGTCCAGACCCGCCGGTGGTAGAGCGCGCTGGTGCCGAACAGCCCGCACACGGTGAAGCTGTAGATCAGGCAGCTCACCAGCGGCGCCCAGCCGGGACGGCCGGCGGCGATCGAACACAGCACGATGCCGCAGACGAGAGCGGCGAAGAACGCGTACGCGTGCAGCCAGCCGCGCATACGCGGCTTCCCGATGTCGGCCGGCCGGAGCCGGAACGGTGCGGAGGTCGTCACAGCAATAGGTTACGACGGCGTAGGTTACTTGCAAGTAGTGTGGACCGTCACCTCACTCGACGGGAGGATGACCGGATGCGGATCCGGCCGGTCGGGGCGTACGCCCTGCTCCTCGACTGTGACGACGCGGAGCAGGCGCAGGCGTGGCGGGCCGAACTGTGGCACCGGCGTGAAGCGGGCGAGCTGACCGCCACCGAGATCGTCCCCGGCGCGGTCACCGTGCTGCTCGACGGCGTACCGGACCCGGAGGCAGCCGCCGCGCGGATCGCCGCCTGGCACCCCCGCACCGCCGCCTCCGGCGCGGCCACCACCGAGGTCCGGGTACCGGTCGTGTACGACGGTGAGGACATTCCGCTCGTCGCCGGCCACTGGAACGTCGACGTGCCCGCAGTCGTCGACCGGCTGCGGCGTACCGAGTTCCGGGTCGCGTTCTGCGGGTTCGCACCCGGGTTCGCGTACCTGACCGGGCTGCCGCCCGAGCTGGCGGTGCCCCGGCTCGCCACGCCGCGTACCCGCGTGCCGGCCGGCTCGGTCGCGCTGGCCGGCCCGTACGCGGGCATCTACCCCGCCGCGTCACCCGGTGGCTGGCTGCTCGTCGGCCGCACCGATCTGCCGCTGTTCGACGTGCACGCCGACCCACCGGCCCGGCTCACCCCCGGCACCCGCGTCCGCCTGGTCGACGCGTCGTGATCGAGGTGCTGCGGGCCGGGGCGCTCACCACGGTCCAGGACCAGGGCCGGCCCGGCTGGGCGCACCTCGGCGTACCCCGCTCCGGCGCGCTCGACCCGGCCGCCCTGCGCCTGGCCAACCGGCTCGTCGGCAACGACGAGCATGCGGCCGGGCTGGAGATCACCGTGACCGGCTGCACGCTGCGCTTCACCCGGGCCGTGGCGGTCGCCCTCACCGGCGCCCCGGCCGACGTGGTCGTCGAGTGGCGGGCCGGATCCGCACAGCGGCGCCCGGGGGACGTCGGACGGCCGCTCGCGCTGCCCGCCGGTGCGGTGCTGCGCGTCGGACCGGCCCGCGCCGGGGTGCGGACCTGGCTCGCGGTCAGCGGCGGGATCGCTGTCGAACCGGTGCTCGGCAGCCGCGCCACCGACACGCTCTCCGGCCTCGGACCGCCGCCGCTGCGCGACGGGGACCGGCTGCCGGTCGGCACCCCGGCCGGCCCACCCGCACCGGTCGACCTCGCCGTCACCCGGCCGGTCCCGGACGAGCTGCGGCTCACGGTGCGCCCCGGCCCCCGGCAGGACTGGTTCACCCCGGAGGCGCTGGACGTGCTGTGCCGCACCGCGTACACGGTGAGCCCGGAGAGCAACCGGGTCGGCGCGCGGCTGGCCGGCGCGACACTGAGCCGCGCGGTCGCCGGCGAACTGCTCAGCGAGGGCCTGGTGCTCGGCGCGGTGCAGGTGCCGCCGGACGGCCGGCCGCTCGTCTTCCTGGCCGACCACCCCACCACAGGCGGGTACCCCGTCATCGGGGTGGTGGACGACGTGACAGCGCTCGCCCAGGCCCGGCCAGGCACTACGGTGACGTTCCATGGACCTCAACGCTGACCTGGGCGAGGGATTCGGAAGCTGGCGGCTGGGCGACGACCACGCGCTCCTCGACCTGATCAGCTCCGCGAACGTCGCCTGCGGCTTCCACGCCGGCGACGCGGCCACCATGCACCGGGTCTGCGCGGGCGCCGCCGAACGCGGCGTCGCGGTGGGCGCGCAGGTCGGCTACCGGGACCTCGCCGGCTTCGGCCGGCGGCACATCGCGTACGACTTCGCCGAGCTGCGCGACGAGACGATCTACCAGCTCGGGGCGCTCGACGCCTTCTGCCGGATGTACCGCACCCGGGTCCGCTACCTCAAACCGCACGGCGCGCTCTACCACGCGGCCGCCCGCGACGAGGGCCAGGCCGCCGCGCTGGTGGCGGCGATCAGCGGGTACGACCACGAGCTGCCGGTGCTCTGCCAGCCCGGCACCGTGCTGGCGCAGCTCGCTGCCGGCGCCGGGCTGCGGGTGGTGGCCGAGGGCCTCGCCGACCGCAACTACCTCCCGAACGGCACGCTCGTGCCGCGCAGCTCACCGGACGCGCTGGTGACCGACCCGGAGCAGGTGGCCGTCCGGGCGGTACGGATGGCCGTCGAGCGCACGCTGGTCGCCGTGGACGGGACTGTGATCCCGGCCCCGGTCGAGTCGATCTGCCTGCACGGGGACACGCCGGGCGCGGTGCGGTGCGCGGAGCTGGTACGGGCCGCGCTCATCGACGCGGGGGTCACGCTCACTCCGTTCGCGTGAAAGGAAGGGCCCCCTCTTAACGCCTCCGGTAGAGGAAGGGGCCCTTCTTAACACGCACCGTCAGGACTCGTCCATGCCCCGCAGGACCAGCGGCACGCGGGTCGCGCCGCCGGTGACCACCCGGACCGGCACGCCCCAGTCCTGCCGGGTCAGGTGGCAGGCCGCGTGCTCGATGTCGGCGTCGCAGGTCGCCGCCTGGGCGGTCACCTGGAGCACGCCCTGCGCCACGTCGCCGCTGACCACCAGCTTGCGGGACAGGTCGGTGGTCGTGCCGGCACCCTCGACCAGCAGCTCCGGCGGGGACGCCGAGACCACGAGCCGGGTCGACGGCCCGTACGTGTCGTCGAGCTTCTGCCCCGGCGCCGGCGTGAAGATCACATCGAGCGTCAGCTCCCCGGCCGCCACGTCTGTGGGCTTGCGTTCCAGCCGGTGCCGGGGGCCGTCCACCGTGTTGGCCCCGGCCGACGTCAGCGCGCCCGGCGCCAGCCGGGTCAGCCGGTGCGCGGCCGACTCGACCACCAGCACGTCGCCCTCGCCGGTGAGCACCAGGTCGCTCGGCTCGGCCAGCCCGTCCGCCACGGTGCCCACCTGGCCGGTCTCCGGGTCGAAGCGGCGAACCGCCCCGTTGTACGTGTCCGCGATCAGCACCGAGCCGTCGGGCAGCGCGCACACGCCCAGCGGGTGCTGGAGCAACGCCTGGTCGGCCGGGCCGTCGACGTGCCCGAAGTCGAACAGGCCCTGACCGACTGCGGTGTGCATCTCGCCGTCGGAGACCCACCGGATCGCGCTGGTCTCGCTGTCGGCCACCCAGAGGCGGGAGCCGTCGGCCGAGACCGACAACCCGGACGGCTGGGCCATCCACACGTCCGGCAGCGGGCCGTCGCGCAGCGCCTCGACAGTGGTCCCGGCGTACATGCCGGCGGTCCGCTTGATCGGGTCGAACCACCAGAGCTGGTGGATACCGGCCATCGCCACGACCACCCGGTCGTCGTACCAGGCCACGTCCCAGGGGGAGGAGAGGTCGACCGCGCGGGCGTCGTGCGCGTGGTCGTCGACAGTCGAGCGCCACTGCCGTCCGGTGCCGGCCACCGTGACCACCTCGCCGGAGGACAGCCGTACGCCGCGCAGCAGGTGGTTGACCGTGTCCGCGACGACCACGTCGTAGCCGGCCACCTCTGCGACGTGCGGCGGCAGCAGGCAGAGCCCCTGCGGCTCGGCGAACGTGGCGGCGGAGGCCGGGCCGTCGGTGCGGCCCCGGGAACCGGCGCCGATGCGGCGGACCACCGTCTCGCCGTCGGCGGCCAGCTCGACCAGGGAGTGCCGGGCCGAGTCGCTGACCAGCAGGTTCCCGCCGTCGAGCGGCAGCGCCTTGCCGGGGAACCGCAGGACGGTGTCCGGCTCGGCCGGCGGCACGTACGGGCCCTCGCCCCGGTGCAGGGTGCCCTTCGCCTCGTGGCCGGCGATCAGTTCGTCGATCAGCCGGGCCAGCCCTTCGGCGTGCCCCTCGCCGGCCATGGTGGCGACCACGTACCCCTCGGGGTCGACCACGGCGAGCGTCGGCCACGCCTTGGCCGCGTACTGCTGCCACATGTCCATCTCGGCGTCGTCGAGCACCGGGTGGTGCACGCCGTAGCGCTCGACGGCTGCGGCCAGCGCCGCCGGGTCCTTCTCGTGCTCGAACTTCGGCGAGTGCACGCCGATCACGACCAGGACGTCGCCGTACTTGTCTTCGAGCGGACGCAGCTCGTCGAGCACGTGCAGGCAGTTGATGCAGCAGAACGTCCAGAAATCGAGCAGGACGATCTTGCCGCGCAGGTCGGCCAGCGTGACGGCCTTGCCGCCGGTGTTCAGCCAGGCCCGACCCCGCAGTTCCGGTGCCCGTACGCGTGCGCTCATGCCCCCATCGTGCCGCACCGGCCGGGCGTGCTCCCGGCGATCCCGGGGTGAACAGACGCACACCGGAACGACGCGGAGCGCCCACCCCGGTGAGGGATGGACGCTCCGCGTACGTGCGGTTACTGGCCGGCGGGCTTCAGGCAGAGCACCCGGGTGGTCCCGCCGCTCTCGACCGAGACCGAGGGCTGCGCCAGATCGGCGCACTTGTCCTTGTTGTCCACCTTCGACACCACGCTGAACGCTCCCGGCTCACCGCAGTCGGCGGCCACGGCGCTCGTGCCGGACTGCTTCACGCAGGAGCCGACCGCCGGGTCGAAGCCGGCCGACTTGTCGTCGCCGACCTTGCCGAGCAGCGTGAGCAGACCCAGCGGTACGGCGAGGATGAGTACCGCCGCGATCAGCACGGCGGCGAGCACCCGGCCGTTGCGCACCTTCGGCGGGGGCGCCTCGGTCTGCGACTCGGCGGCGTCCGGCTTGAACGCGTCGAAGCGGCCCTGCTCCGGCTCGGTGCCGGGCCCGTCCTGCGACCAGGCCGGCGGGGCCTGCTGGGGCGGCGGCGGGAAGGCGTTGCCGCCGCCAGCCGGGCCCTGGCCGGGCACCGCGACCGAGGCGCGTCCCCCGGCCGACGGGCCGAACCGGTCCTGCTCGCCGAACGGCTCGGGCCGGCCGGCCGGGCTGCCGAACGGCGCCTGCTGCCCGCCCGGACCGCCGAACGGGTCCTGCTGGCCGGGGCCGCCGAACGCATCCTGCTGGCCGCCCGGGGCGCCGAACGGGTCCGGCCGCCCACCCGGGCCGCCGAACGCGTCCTGGCCGCCGGGAGCGCCGTACGGGCTCTGCGGGCCGCCGAACGGGTCACGGGCGGAGTCGGGCTGCTCGCCGCCCGGGTGCACGCCGTTGGCGGGACGGGTGTTGCCGGGCGTGTCCACGAAGGACGGCACGCCGACCGGGAACGCCGGCGGCGCGGCGGGCGAGGAGGGCGCGCCCGCATACCCGTGCGGGCCGTCGGCGTCCTCGGACCGGGACTGCGGGCCGGGGAAGCCGTTGCCGTGCGGCCCGTCCTGGCCGGGGAACCCGGACTCGTCCTGCTCGGGAGCCTCGTCGGGCTCCGGGCGGGCGGGCCGCCCGTACACCCGGGGTTGCGGCGCCGGGCCACTGGTCGGCAGCGGCTGGTCGGACGGCGGGGTGACCCGGCTGGCCACCGGGACCGACGCGCTCGCCGAGACCGGGCCGCCCTCCGGGGAGGTACGCGGTCCGGGAACGGCTGGCGACTGCGGCTCGTTCCAGCCGCCGTCGCCGCGCTCCGGCTCGTACCCCTGGGGTTCGGGGCCCGGGTGGTCGGCGGGCGACGACGCGGCCAGCGCGGCGCCCGGCACCCGCTGCTGCTGTGCCGGCAGCGGCACCGCGTTGCCGGGGGAGATGCCCGGCGCGGGCGCGGGCTGGTAGGCCGGGGCGGAGTCCTCGGACCGGCCCCACGCCTCGGCCGGCGACCACGGCTCGGGCGACGGTGCGGCCGGACGCTCGTCCTGGTTGCCGCCCCAGCCGGCGGGCGCGTCGGGCGACGGCACGGACACGCTCGCGCGGGCCTCGGCCGGCGCGGCGGCACCCCAGGCGGGCTGCGCTGGCTCGTCCGACGGCCGCCCGGGCTCGTGCTGCTGCGGTACGGAGGCCGCGCCGCTCCAGGCGCCGGCCTGCTCACCGGAGTCACGCTGCTGCGGTACGGCGGTGCCGTCACCCCAGCCGCCGGCCTGCCGGCTCTGGTTCGGCTCCCAGCCGCCCGGCTGTGCCGCCTCGGCGGGGCTCGCGGCGCGCCCGGCGGCCCAGCCGCCCGAGCGGTCCGGGTCCTCGGTGCGGGCGGGCTCGTCCCAGCCGCCGGACCGGTTCTCGGCCTGCGGGGCGGGCCAGCCGCCGGAACGCTGTCCCTCGTCGTGCTGCGGGCCACCGGTCGCCCGCCAGCCGCCGCTGTCCTCGGCGGAGCGGTTGTCCTGATCGGACTGCTCCGGAGTGGACCAGGCGTTGTCCGGCCGGGCGGCGCCCGGCACGGAGACCGCGGCGGCGGCACGGGCGGGCGGGTCGGCCGGCGGCCAGGTGGCACCGGTCTGCTGACCCGGCGCCCAGGCCGGCTGGCTCTCCCGCGGGTTCCAGCCGCCCGAGCGGTTCGGGTCGTCGGACGCGGCGGGCTGCTCGTCGCGCGGATTCCAGCCGCCGGAGCGGTTCGGGTCGTCCTGCTGCTGTGCGGCGGCCCAGCCACCGGCGCGACCGGAGGCGTCCTCGTGCTGCCCGCCGGTGGGCGCGAAGCCGCCGGAGCGGTGCGGGTCGTCAGCTGGGGCGGGCGTGACCCAGGTCTCGTTCGGCACGGTGGCCGGGGCGGGCACGTAACCGGTGCCGCGGGCGGCCGGGTCACCGGACGGCGACCAGCCCGGCTGCTCGCCGGAGCCCCACCCGGGTCGGTTCTGCTCGGCGGCCCAGGGGGCCTGCGACGGCTCGGCCGGGCTGCCCGGCGGCGTGGCGGCCCAGGCGGGCGGCGCCTGCTCGGCGCCGCGATCAGGGCCGGACTGCTCCTGGTTGCCCCAGGAGGGGCCACCGGAACCGGCCCAGGCGGGGTTGCCCTGGTCGTTGCCGCCCCAGGCGGGCTGCGGGACCTGGGCGGTCGCCCGCCCGGTCACCGGCTGCCCGGCGGGCGGGGCCCACGCGGGTGGCTGGTCGTCGTTCGCGGCCCAGGCCGGGGCCGGCTGCGCGGGCCGACCGGCCGGCGGGGGCGGTGCCCAGCCGAGGTCGGGTGCGCCGTTGTACCCGTTGTCCTGCTGCGCCGGCTGATCGCCGTACGGCACCGGTCCGCCGGTGCCCGGCGACACCTCGCCCGGCTCCTGGCCGGGGCGGTGCGGAGCCTCGGACGTCATGGGTGCGCCTCCTCCATCACAGGTCGGCCGCCGATGCCGGTCGGGGGAACCGTCGGCACGGCTGCCGGCGTCGCCGGCGGGTACCGGCCGTGCGGGCTCCCCGCACCGTATCCGGTGGTCGCCCGGGGCCGCCCGGGGGAGCATCAGCGGTCACCGAAAGCCACCGGACGACGTCGATGGGTTTCGTTGTCCCGCGTCCGTCCGGAGTCAGCCGGTTGGCGACCGTGCCAACCGTACCGGGCGGTGGAGCGAGGTGGAATCCCGGTGCCGACCGACACCGATACGCCGAAGACCCGCCCGGTGCCGGGCGGGTCTTCGGACTGGAGGAGGTGAGAAAGGTCGATGGCGTCAGCTCATGTGACGCTGGGCGATGGCGAGAAGCTCCTCGCGGACCGCGGGCGAGTTGGCGGAACGCAGCGCGTGCTCGATGGCGCGGGCGCGGCGGTTGGCGTCGCGGCGGGTGCGGATTCGCTCGATCATGCTCATCTCGGGTCTCTCCTCCTGGCTATTCGGTTGTCAGCCCCTTGATGTCTCTATTTAAGCGCACCGGGACGCCCATCGCCATCGATTATTAGGTGAGCTGAACCACGTACCTAAGGATCGTAGGTGTTCACACCCTCGGATCCGACGAATCCGTTCCCAAAAAAGTCACGGCCGGTGTGCCGGGCGTTCACCCGTGGCACACCGGCCGTGACCGGAGCGGTGGTGCGTCAGGTCCAGGCGAGCAGCGCCGCCTCCGGGTCGGCCAGGAAGTCCCCGATGTCGCGGAGGAACTTCGAACCCAGCTCACCGTCGATGATCCGGTGGTCGAAGGACAGGCCCAGCGTGGTCACCAGGCGCGGCTTCACCTTGCCCTTGTGCACCCACGGCTGCTCCCGTACCGCGCCGAAGGCGAGGATCGCCGACTCACCCGGGGGCAGGATGGGCGTACCGGTGTCGACGCCGAAGACCCCGACGTTGGTGATGGTGAGCGTGCCGCCGGACATGTCCGCCGGGGACGTCTTGCCCGACTTCGCGGTCTGCACCAGTTCCGTCATCGCGTCCGCCAGCTCGCGCAGCGAGAGCCGCCCGGCGTCCTTGATGTTCGGCACGATCAGGCCGCGCTCGGTGGCCGCCGCGATGCCGAGGTTGACGTACTCCTTCACCACGATCTCGTCGCCGGCCCAGGTCGAGTTGACCATCGGGTGCCGCTTGACGGCCAGGAGCACCGCCTTGGCGACCAGCAGCAGCGGCGAGACGCGCACGTCCCGCCACTCGCGCCGGTCACGCAGCCGGTCCAGCGCCTTCATCGCCCGGGTCACGTCGACGGTCAGGAACTCCGTCACGTGCGGGGCGGTGAACGCCGAGCGGGCCATGTTCTCCGCGGTGAGCTTGCGTACCCCCTTGACCGGGATGCGCTGCTCGCGGTCCGCGCCGAAGCTCGCGGCCGACGCGGCAGGCGCCGCGACCGTCAGCGGCTCGGCCGCCGCCGGGGCCGCGCTCGCCGCCCGCTGTACGTCCTCACGGGTGATCGAGCCGAGCGGACCCGAGCCGGTGAGCGTGGCCAGGTCGATGCCGAGATCCTTCGCCAGCTTGCGGACCGGCGGCTTGGCCAGAACCGGGCCGGAGACCCGGCCGTTGCCGTTGACCGCCGGCGCCGGAGCGGGCGCCACCGGCGCGGGAGCGACAGGCGCGGGTGCCACCGGGGCGGCGGCCTGAACCGGTGCCGCGGCCGGCGCGTCGCCCTTGCGGGGGCGACGCTTGGCCGGGGCGTTGCGCGGGCCGTAGCCGACCAGCACGGCGGTACGCCCACCCGGGGCCACACCACCGATCAGGCCCGGCTCGACCATGCCCTCGGCCGGCGCGACCTGGACCGCTGCGAGCGACGCGGCCGACGGGGCGGGCAGCTCCGACGCCGGGGTCGCGGTCGTCGACTCCTCGATCGGCCCGGCGTTCGGGTCGGTGTCGATCGCGATGATCGGTACGCCGACCTCGACCGTCGACCCCTCCGGGTGGAAGATCGCCTGCACCCGGCCGGCCCACTTCGCCGGGATCTCGACCGCCGCCTTGGCGGTCTCCACCTCGACGATCGGCTGGTTCAGCTCGATGTCGTCGCCGACCTTGACCAGCCAGGCGAGGATCTCGCCCTCGGTCAGGCCCTCGCCCAGGTCGGGAAGGTTGAACTCCTTGATCCGGGACATGCCGCTCACCAGCCGAACGTGCGGTCGACGGCGTCGAGCACCCGGTCCAGGTCGGGCAGGTACTCCTCCTCCACCCGGGCGGCCGGGTAGGGGGTGTCGAAGCCGGTCACCCGCAGCACCGGGGACTCCAGGGAGTAGAAGCACTCCTCGGTGATCCGGGCCGCGATCTCCGACCCGAGACCCAGGTTGCCCGGGGCCTCGTGCACGACCACGCAGCGGCCGGTGCGCCGCACCGACTCGTACGCGGCGGTCAGGTCCAGCGGCGAGATCGTCCGCAGGTCGATGACCTCCAGCTCGCGGCCGTCCTCGGCGGCGGCGGTGGCCGCGTCGAGCGCGGTGCGGACCATCGGGCCGTACGCCAGGACCGTCGCGTCGGCGCCGGGCCGCGCGACCCGGGCCGAGTGCAGCGGGTACGCGTCGGCGATCGGCGCGTCCAGGTCCACCGGACCCTTCTCCCAGTAGCGCCGCTTCGGCTCCAGGAACACGATCGGATCGTCCGACGCGATCGCCTGCTGGATCATCACGTACGCGTCCTGCGGGTTCGCGCAGCTCACCACCTTGAGACCGGCGGTGTGCGCGAAGTACGCCTCGGGCGACTCGGAGTGGTGCTCGACAGCGCCGATGCCGCCGCCGAACGGGATGCGGATGACCATCGGGATCCGCACCTTGCCCTGCGAGCGGTAGTGCATCTTCGCCACCTGCGACACGATCTGGTCGTACGCGGGGTAGACGAAGCCGTCGAACTGGATCTCGCAGACCGGCCGGAAGCCACGGATGGCCAGGCCGACGGCGGTGCCGATGATGCCGGACTCGGCCAGCGGGGTGTCGATCACGCGCTGGTCGCCGAAGTCCTTCTGGAGGCCGTCGGTGATCCGGAACACGCCGCCGAGCTTGCCGACGTCCTCGCCCATGATGACGACCTTGGGGTCGTTCTCCAGGGCCCGCCGCAGGCCGGTGTTGAGCGCCTTGCCGAGGGTGAGCGTCTCCGTGGCCATCAGTGCGCGCTCCCCTCGAAGGACTCCATGTACTGCGTGAACCGGGCCCGCTGCTCGTCCAGTTCGGGAGAGCCGTTGGGGTAGACGTGGTCGAACATGGTCACCGGCTGCGGGTCGGGCATGGCGAGCACGCGCTCGCGCAGGTGCACCGACTCGGTGCGGGCCTGCTCGTCGACCTCGGTGAAGAACGACTCGTCGGCGATCTTCTGCTTCGTCAGGAACGCCTTCATCCGGGCGATCGGGTCCTTCGCCTGCCACGCCTCGACCTCGCTGGCGATGCGGTAGCGGGTCGGGTCGTCGGAGGTGGTGTGCGCGCCCATCCGGTAGGTGTACGCCTCGATCAGGCTCGGGCCCTGGCCGTTGCGCGCGTTGTCCAGCGCGTGCCGGGTCACCGCGTACGACGCGAGCACGTCGTTACCGTCCACCCGGACACCGGGGAAGCCGAACCCGCCGGCCCGCCGGTACAGCGGCACGCGGGTCTGCCGCTCCAGCGGCTCGGAGATGGCGTACTGGTTGTTCTGGCAGAAGAACACCAGCGGGGCGTTGAAGACGCTGGCCCAGACGAACGACTCGTTGACGTCGCCCTGGCTGGTGGCGCCGTCGCCGAAGTAGGCGATGACCGCCTCGCCGTCCTCGCCGCCGGTCTTGCCGTCCATGGCGACACCCATGGCGTACCCGGTCGCGTGCAGGGTCTGAGCCCCGATCACGATCGTGTACATGTTGAACTTGAACTCGTTCGGATCCCAGCCGCCCTGGTCGACGCCGCGGAACAGGCCCAGCGGCATGATCGGGTCGATGCCGCGGCAGTAGAGCACGCCGTGCTCGCGGTAGGTCGGGAAGGCCATGTCCTGCGTACGCAGCGCCCGGCCGGAGCCGACCTGCGCGGCCTCCTGGCCCAGCAGGCTGGCCCACAGTCCCAGCTCGCCCTGGCGCTGCAGAGCGGTGGCCTCGGCGTCCAGCTTGCGGACCAGCACGAGGTCGCGGTACAGCCCGCGGTACTCCTCGTCGGTGAAGTCGACGCGGTACTCGGTCCCGTCCGGGCCGAGCGCGCTCTCGATCCGCTCACCCTCGGGGGTGAGCAGTTGTACGAGTTCCGGTTCACCGGTCGCGGCGGCGCGCCTGGTGCGGGGTGCGGCCCGCTTGCTGCGGGTGGCGGCCCCGGGGTCGCCCTTTGCCATCCGTCTCTCCCTGTCTGTCTGCGCCGGCGCCGGGGGTTACCCGAGCCGAGCACCTCGTGCGCCCGCCCGGCTGGTGCCGGGTCGGTCCCTGGCGACCGCGCCTGACCCCGGTAGGGGTTGCCGCGCGGCGTGAGCCGGAGTCGGTCGGGGACAGACCCAGGCCCGGGAGCGCCGGCGCCGTTCCGCACCAGCCGCGGGGTACGCGGAGGTGGCGGCTGCGTTGCCGTCGTGTCTGAATGATTGCAGAGGAGGTGAGCGGGCCCACAGTATGGCCTCCCTCGCCGGTGAGGTTCGATCGGGTTCACGACGGATAAGCGCTTTTGTCCGCAGTGGCGGGTGCGGCCGACGTACAAAATGTGTGTCGACACGCGGTTGCGGCTGGTGAACTGAGCGTCACTGGGTCAAGCTTGCGGTGAGCTGTTGCGCGGCATTTGTCCGAATATTCGCGCGTGCTCTTCGTCCGTCCGTGCGTGAGGAGTGTGCCGGTGTCCGAACCAGAGGGTCCGCCCGGTACGCCCTTCCTCGGCCGGCACCGGGCGCTGCCCGCCTCCCCGTACCGCCGGGTCGTGGGCGCGCACCGCGCCCCCGGAACGGGCGGTCCCAGCCGCGGCTACCTGCTCACCGTGGCGTTGCTCGCCGGCACCGCGTCGATGCCGATCCTCGCCGCGATCAGCACCGGGTCGGCCACCGTCGGCAACAGCGCCCTCCCCGACACCAGCACGCCGTTCCTGCCGACCCCCTCGGTCGGCCCGGTGGTCATCCCGATGCCCCAGGGCACCCAGGCCCCGGCGCCGTCCACGCCCACGCCCGCCGTCGACGTGACATCGGTGCCCCCGGCGCGGCCGGTGCTCCCGGCGGCACCGGCCCTGCCCGACGACAGCGACCTCGGCTCCCGGCACCGGTCCCGCCCGGTCGCCGCGCCCCCACCGCCGGCCGCACCGGTCCGGCCCACCCCGGTCCGCCCGCCGCGCCCGTCGCCGGTGCCCTCACCGTCGCCGTCGCACTCGCCGTCGGACCCGGCCACGCCGACGCCCGAGCCGAGCCCGAGCCCCGAGCCGTCGGTCACGACCGCCGAGCCGACACCCTCGGCAGGTTCGTCCGACCCGTCCAGCCCATCGGATCCGTCCGGTCCCGCCGACCCGTCCGGTCCTGCCGATCCGTCGGGTTCCGCCGGGCCGTCCGACCCGGCCAGCCCGTCGGTCTCCCACACCTCATGATCCACACCACTCCGGCGTGGTGGTGCAGTCCCGACCGGCTTGATGCCGCCATTTCGCCGAGCTGGTGTGGATCAACGGTGTCCGGGTTCGTGCCCCTCGTGTCGAGCGGTGCGGTCGGGGGGCGTCTGGCCACATGATCGACACCATTACGGCGTGGTGGTGTGGTTCCGGCCGGCGCGATGCAGCCACCTCGCCGAGATGGTGTGGATCAAGGAGGTCCGGGCCATGCCCCACTCGTGTCGGGCCGGGGTGGTCAGGACATGGCAGGCGCATGATCGATACCACTACGGCGTGGTGGTGTGGTTCCGGCCAGCCCAATGCCGCCACTTCGCCGAGGTGGTGTGGATCAACGAGATCCCGGGTTCATTCCCCTGGTGTTGGGCGGTGCGGTCGGGGGACGGCAGGCCACATGATCGACACCATTACGGCGTGGTGGTGTGGTTCCGGTCGGCGAGATGCAGCCACCTCGCCGAGATGGTGTGGATCATGTGGATCACCGAGGGGCGAGGTGATCGGGGTCGGTCTTGCATGATCGGCACCAGCTCGACGCGGTGGTGTGGTTCTGGCCGGTCGGATGCCGCCACCTCGACGAGGTGGTGCCGAATCAATGCGGGGCGCGAGTGCCTAGGCCGGGTCGTCGGTGAGGCGGTGGCGGTTCGCCTCGATCCAGGCGTTCAGCGCCTCCGGGTCGTCCGGGTCCACCCCGTCCGCCATGAGCTGGGCCACCGCCGCGGTGGCCGGGCTGCGCCGCTCGCCGGTGCTGTAGAGCCGCGCGAACTCCGGGACCATCTCGGTGATCGCCTCGTCCGTCCGGGCGGCGGCCGACTGTGACAGTCCACGCTGCCGGGCCGCGTACGCCGCCCAGGCGCGCAGCACCCGGGGCAGCATCGCCGCGTCGTCCATGTCCAGCACGGCCCGGCGGTGCACCCAGTCGAGCAGGAACAGCTCCGCGACCATCGGGCTCCACCGCATCGGGTCGGCATCCGGGAAGCTGGCCGCGTGGTCGAGCAGCAGGCCGAGGCAGAAGTGCAGCGAGGCCAGCTCGCCGTCGGCCACCTCGGGCAGCCCGAACCGGGCCGCCTCGGGTGAGTCGAGGAACGCGCGCACCAG
The DNA here is from genome assembly GCF_000145235.1 of Micromonospora aurantiaca ATCC 27029. Lineage (NCBI taxonomy): Bacteria > Bacillati > Actinomycetota > Actinomycetes > Micromonosporales > Micromonosporaceae > Micromonospora > Micromonospora aurantiaca (nom. illeg.). The sequence goes on from NC_014391.1 coordinate 151,772, forward strand.
GCGGGTGCGCTCCTCGTCGGTGGGCGGCGGCACGACCGCCGGACCGGCCGGCGGGGTCGGCCCCGGGAGTACGGCCAGCCGGGCGCCCACGAGCGCCCGGTCGGTGGCGAGCGAGCCCTGTGCGGGCAGCTCGGTGAGGTCGTCGGTGACCGCCAGGTGGCGGCTCACCTCGGCGTGCATCCGGGCCGGGTCCTCGGTGCGGAACCAGGTGAACTCGTCCTCGGTGCAGATCTCCCGGGCCTGCTCGACGATCCGTCCGGCCGGGCCGCCGACGAAGACGTCCTTGGTGATGCCGATGTTGTGGTCGACGAGGGCAACCAGGGCGTGCTCCGGGCCGCCTTCCTCCTCGTCGTCGTACGCGAACGTGGCGAGGTAGGAGGTCTGGTCGCCGTACACGTCGCCGTAGGCCCAGGCGCCGGTGACGCGCACCCGGCCGAGCTGGCCGGCCCACGACGGGGCGTACGCGCCGGGCCGGACCCGGGCAGCGCCCTCGGCGTCGGGCACCAGGGCGGCGAAGACGGCCCGCAGGGTGGTCGCGGCGGCGCTGCGGCGCCGGGACGTGGCGGCGAGGAAGCCGCTGACGAACTCGCGGACGGCCCGCTCCCGGTCGTGCTCCGCGACGGCGTAGACGCTGCCCAGCAACGCCGCGCCGAGCATCTCCGCGTCCAGGGCCGAGTCGAGCCTCGTCACGTCGCGCGCGGCGTGCAGCACCGCGTCGTAGGGGGTCTGTGGCGTGGCCATGCATCGACCCTACGCCGCACCGGCCGCCCCCACACCGGTCAGCACGCCGGGTTCAGCGCCGTCCCGCCTCGCGCAGTGCGTCCCGGGCCGTGCCGTAGCGCGCCAGCACCGCCCAGACCGGGTCCAGCACGTACTTCTCCCCGACGCTGCCCACCGAGGTGAGCAGGCGCTCCTCCGCCCGCCGCCGGGCCCGCCGGGCGGCCCACCCCACCACCGGCCGGGTGACCGCCGCGACGAGCAGCCCGGCCAGCAGGCCGCCGAGCAGCAGGACCGTGGGCCAGGGCACCACACCGAGCGTCGGGTGTTCGAGCGGCGGCAGGCCGAGCAGACGCACCGCGTACCCGAGGAGCAGCCAGACCAGGCCGGCCAGCGCGGCGAGGGTGACCACCCACTGGAGCACGCCCACCACCCGCCACCAGCCGGGCCGCCGGTCCATGCCCAGGTCGGTCGCGGCGACCGCGTGGTCGAGCGCGCCCGGCAGGTCGGCCTGCCGGGCCCGGGCCGCGGCGGTCACCGCGGTCGGCCACGGCGCCGGCAGACCGATACCGGACCGCTCGGCCACCGCGCGGATCGCCAGCGTCAGCGCCGAGCGCTGCGCGGCTGTCGGATCGGGTACGGAGGTGGCCGCGACCAGGCTCTCCGCGGGCGCGTCCGGATCCCGCCCGGGCAGGTGCAGCCGGCGCAGCGGATCCGGCCGCAGCTTGCGCCAGCTCCGCAGCAGCGGCCAGCCGGTGTTGCTCACTGCCCGATGCCGGTACGCGCCCTCGACCGCCGCCGCCACGGTCGGCACCCCGGCCGCCCCGGCCAGTGCCCGGGTCAGCTCCTGCGCCGAGGCGTCACCGGGCCGGGTGCGCGGCGGCTCCGGCCCCACGAGCGGTTCGAGATCGGCCACCACGGCGTCCACGTCGCCGGAGAGCCGGCGCAAGGCGGCCTGCCGTTCGGCGACCGTACGCTCCAGCTCGGTCCGCAGTCCCTCCAGCCCGTTCGGGTCCACCGCGACGGTGGGCAGCAGCGGCACCCCGCCGAGCCCGTCGGCGTCGAGCAGCCGGCGCAGGTCGTCGAGGACCTTCGGCAGCTCGGTCGGGTGCAGCCGGTCGGCCTGGTTGAGCACCACGACCGTGACGTCCTTGTGCCTGTGGAACTCGCGCAGATAGCTGGTGTGGATCACGCGGTCGGCGTACTTCTGCGGGTCGACCACCCACACCACGAGGTCGACGAGGCCGAGCAGGCGGTCGACCTCCAGCCGGTGGCCGTGCTGCACCGAGTCGAAGTCGGGCAGGTCGAGCAGGACGAGGCCGTGCAGGTTCGACTCGTCGTCGGCGTCCAGCGGGCTCTCCCGGACGAACCGGTGCCGGGGCAGCACCCCGACCCAGTCGAGCAGCCGGACCGCGCCGTCGAGCGGGCCCCACACGCAGGCGTGCGCCACACCGGTGGTCGGCCGGCGTACGCCCACCGGCGACAGGTCGAGCCGCGCCAGCGAGTTGAACAGGCTCGACTTGCCGCTGCCGGTCGCGCCGGCGAGCGCGACCACCGTGTGGCGGCCGGAGAGCGCGAGCCGGTCACCGGCGCGCTCGACCACCGTGTGCGCGGCGACGAGCTGGGCGTCGGGCACGTGGCCGTCCACCGCGCCGAGGAACCGCTGGATCGCTGTCAGCCGTTCGATCAGGGTGTCCGGGTCGACCCGCTGCTCGCCCCGCATCGCCTCGCGCATCCGTCCCACAATGTTGCCCACGGTGCCGTCCTTGCTCGCGCTCACGGTGCGTTCCTTGCTCGCGACTGCGGGGCTCGCAGGACCGGCTCACTCCTCGCGCTCACGGTGCCGGTCCTTGCTCGCGACTGCGGGGCTCGCAGGACCGGCTCACTCCTCGCGCTCACGGGCGACCGTCCTGCTCGGGGGCCGGGAACAGGCCGCTGCGGTGCCGGGCCCGCTCGACCTCGACGGCGGCCCAGCGCAGCGCAGCGCCGGCGTTGGCTGCGGGGCGCTCGGCCTCGGTGCGGCTCAGGTAGCGCTCGGCCTCCTCGGCCAGCAGCTTGCCGACCCGGTCGAGCAGGTCGACGCGGGCCTTGCGGGCCAGGTTGCGCACCGCCTGGTCACCGAAGATCGCCTGGAGCACGGTCTGCCCGGCGACCGCCGTGCCGGTGCCCGCGGCGACCTCCAGCCCGGTCGGGATGAACGCGGTGGAGGCGAACACGCCGATCATGACGGCGAGGCCGGTGGCGTTCACCGCGTACGCGGCCGTGCGGGCCACGAACCGCCGGTCGCCGCCCTCGACCCGGACCAGCTCCAGCACGCCGCGCTGCCAGTCGCGGACCAGCTGCTCGGCCCGCTCCGGCAGGTCGGCCGAGGGGTGGGCCAGGTCGGGCTCCAGCAGCGCCGCGCCCGCCGGGTGCGCCTTCCAGCCGGTGTACGCGTTCTCCGCCGCCTCGGCGGCCACCCCGCGCAGCAGCGTGACGAGCTGGGACTCGATCGCGGTACGCAGTTCCGCGGCGGGAGCGTGCCGCCCGGTGACCGCCGCGACCACCCGGTCGCGCAGGCGCCCGATGCGGGCCTCCAGCCCGCGGAAGAAGTCGCCGGTGCCGATGAACTCCTGCCAGCGGGCCAGCACCTCGCCGCGCAGCAGCCGGCCGTCCCTGAGCCCCTGGTCGACGCTCCGCTCCGCGCTCCGGTACGCGGCCTGGACCCGCTCGTCCAGCGCGTCGGCGGCGGTGACCTGCTCGTCGGCGGCCTCGGCCAGCCCTTCGACGACCGGGTGCACCGCGGCCAGCGCGCCGTCGAGTGTCTGCCGGACCACCGCGGCGCGGGCCTCGGCGTCGGCGGCGAGCCGGGCGAACCAGTCGCTCAGCGGCGCGGTGATCCGGTCCGGCAGCAGCCCTTGCCCGTCCACCCAGGTCTCCGGCAGCACGAACAGCGGCGAGGCGCCCAGCTCCTGCTCGGCGAGCATCTCGGACAGGTGGGCGGCGACCTCGTCGGCTGCCTCCGGGGGCACCCGGTCGAGCACCATCGCCACGGCGGTGCCCCGGGCGCGGGCGCTGCGGAGCAGTTCCCAGGGGACGGCGTCGGCGTACCGGGCGGCGGTGGTGACGAACAGCCAGAGGTCGGCGGCGGCGAGCAGCTGACCGGCGAGCGCCCGGTTGGCGTCGACCACCGAGTCGATGTCGGGCGCGTCGAGGAAGGCCAGGCCGGGCGGCAGCGCCGGCGCGGTGACCAGGTGCAGGGTGCCCGGCTGCTCGCTGGGCTCGGTGGTCCGGGTCAGACCGGGCAGCAGCTCACCCTGCCGGAACCAGGCCGCGTCGGTCGGGCTGCACACCAGCACCGGGGAGCGGGTGGTGGGGCGGAGCACACCCGCCGCGCTGACCCGCGCCTGGACCAGGCTGTTGACGAGCGTCGACTTGCCGGCGCCGGTGGAACCGCCGACGACCACCAGGAGCGGGGCGTCGAGCCGGGCCAGCCGGGGCAGCAGGTAGTCGTCGAGCTGGTCGGTGAGGCTCGTTGCGGCGTGCCGGGCCGGCTCGGCCGAGGGCAGGGCGAGCGGGAAGCGGGCCGCACCGATCGCCGCGCGCAGGCCGGTGAGCGCGGCGGGCAGGCCGTCGGCGGCGTGAGCAGGCTGGTCGTCGCCCGTGGTGGCTCCGGTGCGGGCTGCGACGGCGGGCGCGCCGGCACGGGTGGCGGAATCGCCATGCGTCGTCACCGCTAAAGCGTGCCCGACCGACGCAAGGTAAGACAACCGGACAGTAGTAACGGTCGGGTTGCGCCGGGTCGGCTCAACCCCGACTTGCGGATTGGCGATCGCGTGGCACTATTGAGTCAAGTTCACTCAACTTGTGGTGCGGTCGCTTCCGGGCGACCCGCCGGGCAGGCCGTCTGACCTGCTCACCCGTTATGAAGCGAGGAAGCGAACATGGCACGTGCGGTCGGCATCGACCTCGGCACGACGAACTCCTGCGTCAGCGTTCTCGAGGGCGGTGAGCCCACCGTCATCGCCAACGCCGAGGGCTCGCGTACGACTCCCTCGATCGTCGCGTTCGCCCGCAACGGCGAGGTGCTCGTCGGTGAGGTCGCCAAGCGCCAGGCGGTGACCAACCCCGATCGGACCATCCGGTCGGTCAAGCGTGAGATCGGCACCAACTGGACCGTCGACATCGACGGCAAGAAGTACACCCCGCAGGAGATCTCGGCGCGCACGCTGATGAAGCTCAAGCGGGACGCCGAGGCGTACCTGGGCGAGCAGATCACCGACGCGGTGATCACCGTCCCGGCCTACTTCAACGACGGGCAGCGCCAGGCCACCAAGGAGGCCGGTGAGATCGCCGGCTTCAACGTGCTGCGGATCGTGAACGAGCCGACCGCGGCGGCCCTGGCGTACGGCCTGGACAAGGGCTCCAAGGAGCAGACCGTCCTGGTCTTCGACCTCGGTGGCGGCACCTTCGACGTGTCCCTGCTGGAGCTGGCCGAGGGCGTGGTGGAGGTCAAGTCCACCAGCGGTGACAACCAGCTCGGTGGTGACGACTGGGACCAGCGCATCATCGACCACCTGGTGAAGACGTTCCGCGGCGAGCACGGCATCGACCTCTCGCAGGACAAGATGGCCATGCAGCGGCTCAAGGAGGCCGCCGAGAAGGCCAAGATCGAGCTGTCCGCCGCGACCACCAGCAACATCAACCTGCCGTACATCACGGCCGGTTCGGCCGGCCCGCTGCACCTGGACGTGACGCTCAGCCGCGCCGAGTTCCAGCGCATGACGCAGGACCTGCTGGACCGCTGCAAGGGCCCGTTCGAGCAGGCCGTCAAGGACGCCGGCATCAAGATCTCCGACGTCGACCACGTCATCCTGGTCGGCGGCTCGACCCGCATGCCGGCCGTGACCGACCTGGTCAAGCAGCTCACCGGCCGCGACCCGAACAAGGGCGTCAACCCGGACGAGGTCGTCGCCGTCGGCGCCGCGCTCCAGGCCGGTGTGCTCAAGGGCGAGGTCAAGGACGTCCTGCTGCTCGACGTGACCCCGCTGAGCCTGGGCATCGAGACCAAGGGCGGCATCTTCACCAAGCTCATCGAGCGCAACACCACCATCCCGACCAAGCGCTCCGAGGTGTTCACCACGGCCGACGACAACCAGCCGTCGGTGCTGATCCAGGTCTTCCAGGGCGAGCGGGACATCGCCGCCTACAACAAGAAGCTCGGCACCTTCGAGCTGACCGGTCTCCCGCCGGCCCCGCGCGGCGTGCCGCAGATCGAGGTCACGTTCGACATCGACGCCAACGGCATCGTGAACGTGCACGCCAAGGACCTGGGCACCGGCAAGGAGCAGAAGATGACGATCACCGGCGGCTCCTCGCTGCCGAAGGACGACATCGAGCGGATGCGCCGGGACGCCGAGGAGCACGCCGGCGAGGACAAGCGCCGCCGCGAGGAGGCCGAGACCCGCAACGTGGCCGAGGCGCTCCAGTGGCAGACCGAGAAGTTCCTCGCCGAGAGCGGCGACAAGCTGCCCGGCGAGAACCGTGACCAGCTCAACGAGGCGCTCGGCGAGCTGCGCAGCGCCCTCGGCGGGCAGGACATCGAGAAGATCAAGTCCGCGCACGAGAAGCTGGCGCAGGTCTCCCAGCAGGCGGGCTCGCTGCTCTACGCCCAGCAGCAGGAGGGCGAGCAGACCGCACCGGGCGCGGCCGGGCCGGGTGCCGGCGCGGGTGCGGCCGGTGGCCCGAAGGCCGGTGGCGACGACGACGTGGTCGACGCGGAGATCGTGGACGAGGACAAGAAGTGACATCCGGTCCCGGACACGATTCGCACGGCAGAGGGATGAGGTAACCGCATGACGGACAAGCCACGAGCGGCCGGCCCGGGTGCCACCGGGTCGGCGCCGGGCGCCGGGAAGGACACCGGCGACGAACCCCGGGTCGTCATCCGCGACAAGCGCAAGCTCGGCAAGGTGACCGAGCAGCCGGCGAACGACGCCTCGGCGGCCGACGCGGCCGCCGACGCGCCCGCCGAAGGGCTGGTCGAGGAGGCCGAGGTCGTGGTCGACGAGATCGGCGGCGAGGCCGAGGTCAGCGGTCCGACCGTGGTCGACTCGCCCGCCGAGCCGAACGGCGGGACCGGCCCGGACGCGCCGCTCGGCGCCGAGCTGGAGTCGCTCCGCACCGACCTGGAGGAGCGCACCCGCGACCTCCAGCGGGTGACCGCGGAGTACGCCAACTACCGCAAGCGGGTCGACCGGGACCGCAACCTGGTTCAGGAGCAGGCCACCGGGGCGGTGCTCACCGCGCTGCTGCCGATCCTCGACGACCTGGACCGGGCCCGTGAGCACGGCGACCTGGTGGGACCGTTCGGCAGCGTGGCCGAGCAGCTCACCGGCGCGCTCGCGAAGTTCGGCCTGACCGCGTTCGGTGAGACGGGTGACCCGTTCGACCCGACCCGGCACGAGGCGGTGGCGCACCAGACCTCCGCCGACGTGACGGAGCCGACCTGCGTCCAGGTCATGCGCCGTGGTTACCAGCTCGGCGAGCGGCTGCTGCGGCCCGCCATGGTCGCGGTCGCGGACCCGGAGTAGTGCCGACCCGTGACGTCCCGCCCGCCCGCACGGGGCGGGCGGGACGACCGGGGTTCGACCCGTGGAAGGGGGTGGACCGGTGAGTTCCAAGGACTGGATCGAGAAGGACTACTACGCCGCGTTGGGCGTGGACAAGTCCGCCTCCTCGGACGAGATCAAGAAGGCGTACCGCAAGTTGGCCCGGGAGTCGCACCCGGACCACAACCCCGGCGACACCGGCGCCGAGGAGCGGTTCAAGACCGTCTCCGAGGCGTACGCGGTGCTCGGTGACGAGAAGAAGCGCCGTGAGTACGACGAGATGCGCTCGCTGTTCGGCTCCGGCGCCTTCCGGCGCAGCGCCCGCGGTGCGGGCCAGCCGGGCGGCATGCCGTTCGACGTCTCCGACCTGTTCGGCGGCGGCGCCGGGGGTGGGGACAGCCGGTTCAGCGGCGGCGGCTTCACCGACCTGTTCAGCTCGATCTTCTCCGGCGGTGCAGGTGGCGGCGGTCCGGCACGTCCGCGCGGCCCGGCCCGCGGCCGGGACGTCGAGACCGAGGTGGCGCTCGACTTCGAAGACGCGGTACGCGGCGTCACGCTGCCGCTGACGCTGCGCGCGCCCGGCGTCTGCGACACCTGCCACGGCAACGGCGCGAAGCCCGGCACCCAGCCGGTGGCCTGCCCGGTCTGCCACGGTGCCGGCGTGACCACCCGCAACCAGGGTTCGTTCAGTTTCTCCGAGCCGTGCCGCAACTGCCAGGGTGTCGGCACGATCGTCGAGGAGAAGTGCCCGGAGTGCCACGGCACCGGCGGGGTCACCAAGACCCGCACGCTGCACGTCCGCTTCCCCGCCGGGGTGTCGGACGGGCAGCGGATCCGCCTGGCCGGCCGAGGTGAGCCCGGCGAGCGGGGCGGTCCGGCGGGCGACCTGTTCGTGCAGGTGAAGGTCCGCCCGGACGAGCTGTTCGGGCGCACCGGGGACGACCTGACCCTGAACGTCCCGATCACGTACGCCGAGGCGGTTCTCGGCACGGACCTGCGCGTGCCGACCCTGGACGGGACGGTGACCCTGCGGGTGCCACCGGGTACGCCCAGCGGGCGGGTGCTGCGCGCCCGCGGCAAGGGCGTCGTACGCAAGGACGGCCGCGCCGGTGACCTGCTGGTCACGCTCGACGTGGTGGTTCCGGCGAAGATCTCGGACGAGGCGCGGGCGGCGCTGGAGACCTTCGCGGCGCAGACTCCGCCCGCCGCGCGGGAACATCTCGACGCGCGGGTACGTCGATTCAGTTGACGGCGGCACCGGAGGTGAGCGGGCATGTCGGAGGAGTACGTCGGCTCGGGTGACCAGGCATACGAGGCCAAGGTCTTGATGATCTCGGTGGCCGCGCGGATGGCGGGGATGCACCCCCAGACGCTGCGCCAGTACGACCGGCTGGGCCTGGTGCAGGCCGGCCGGGCGTCCGGCGGCGGTCGCCGGTACAGCGTCCGGGACGTGGTGCTGCTCCGCGAGGTGCAGCGGCTCAGCCAGGACGACGGGATCAACCTGGCCGGGGTCAAGCGGATCATCGGGTTGGAGCGGCTGCTCGAAGAGGCGCAGCAGCGGGTGGCCCGGCTGGAGGCGGAACTGGACGCCGCGTACCGGCGGATCGCCGAGCTGGAGTCGCTCGGTGGCTTCCCCCGCGGCGACCTCGTGCCCACCAACCGCACATCCACCGCGCTCGTCGTCTGGCGTCCGCGCCGCGCTCCCGACCGCTGATTCCGTACCTGAAGGCCGGCGCGCCCCGCTCCCCCGGGGCCGCGCCGGCCTTCGTCGTTCCCCGGTCGGTTCGCGGGCCGGGTCAGGGGAAAGCGGGGTACGGCAGAGCGGGGTCAACTAGGCTTTTCCGTAGGGGCAAAAGCCCCAAAGCGGATTCCGGGCTGGCGGGGGGAGTCATGACGGAACCGGCGAAGAAGGTGGCCGAGCGCGCGGAGGAACGGCTGGAGAAGGTGGCCGAGAACGTGCGCGAGCGGTTCGACCGGGTCACCGAGGGACGCTTCAGCGACAAGGTCAAGGAAGGGCGCTTCGCCGACCAGACGGACCACGGCGTGGACCGGGCGCGGGACGACGAGCGGCGCAAGAAGCAGGGCGGGTCGACCTAGGCGATCCGTCGACGTGCGGGCCGGGATCCACGGGGGATCCCGGCCCGTTCGTGTTCTGCAAGGCCGGCCGGGACGTCGGGCCGCTCCGGGCGGGCACCACGCACCCGCCCTCGCGGTCGATCATGAAGTTGGCGGCGACAAACCGGACACCAAACACCGCCAAGTTCATGATCGACCAGGCCGGTCGGGTCGACGTGGCCAGCGAGGTCGACGTGGGCGGGTCGAGGTGGTCAGAGGCGGCGGTTCTCCCGGACCAGGCCGCCCTCGCACCAGTCCCGGTAGACGAAGAGATCCGGCCGGGCGAGCAGCACCCGGCTGTTGTGCGCCCAGTTGCGCATCAGGTCGTCGCCGGACTTCTCGGCCTGCTCGACCAGCCTGCGGAACCGGCGCTTGGGGTGGGCGCGGAAGTTCGTCCGGATGCCGTCGGCGGCGTAGATGTAGAGGCAGTGCAGCGTGAACCGCCGCGCCGGGCAGCCCTGGTCCATGGCCAGATCGAACAGCGTCTGCACCAGATGGTCACCGGCGACCAGCAGATCCCAGTCGGGCGGCATCGAGGTCAGCGGCACCGAATCCGGCTGATAGGCCCACGCCCGAAGCTCGGCGGGCGAGGGATCGACCGGGTTGGCGAAGCCGCGGAACGTCTCTTCCTGCACGCTCACCGGCCGACCTTCCGCTTGCGCTGGCGGGGGCGCAGGCCACCCGCGGACCCTGGCTGCTGGGCCGAAACGTTAACGCGGTTGGACGGAGCAGGGGTAGACCTTCCCGGGATCAATTTGACAACGCCGGGCCGGATCTGCCCTGCGGCTGATCCGGCCCGGCCCGGTCAGTCGCCGGTGCCCAGGGGCAGCGGCGCGGGCGGCCGTGCGGCGGCGGCGCGGGTGCGCAGCCACTGCTTGAACCACGGGCTGTCCGGCAGGCGGGCGAGCAGCGGCCCGGTCACCACCGTGATCAACACGTACGCGGTGGCGAGCGCGGCGAGCTTCGGCTCCACCGGGTAGACGGCCGCGACGGCCAGCCCGGCGATGACGATGGAGAACTCTCCGCGCGGGGTCAGCGCCAGACCGGCCCGCCAGCGTCCGGGCTCGGCGATCCCGGCCCGGCGGGCGGCCAGGTAGCCGGTGGCCACCTTCGTCGCCATGGTCACCACTGCGAGCAGCAGCGCGGGCAGCAGCACCGGCGGCATGTCCAACGGGTTGGTGACCAGCCCGAAGAACACGAAGAAGACCGCGGCGAACAGATCACGCAGCGGGGAGAGCAGCTCGGTGGCGTGGTGCGCCACCGGCCCGGACAGCGCGATGCCCACCAGGAACGCGCCGACCGCCGCCGACACCTGGAGCTTGGCCGCGACACCGGCGACCAGCAGGGTCAGGCCGAGCACGCCGAGCAGCAGCGCCTCCGGATCCTTGGCGGAGAGCGCGGCGGAGATCAGGTGGCCGTACCGGATCGCCACGGCCAGCACGACGACCACGGTGAACACCGCGACGGCGAGCGCGATGCCGCCCTTCATCAGGCCGACCCCGGCGAGCAGCGCGGTGACCAGCGGCAGGTAGAGGGCCATCGCCAGGTCCTCGATCACCAGGACGGAGAGGATCACCGGGGTCTCCCGGTTACCGACCCGGCCCAGGTCGCCGAGCACCTTCGCGATCACGCCGGACGACGACACCCAGGTCACGCCCGCGAGCACCACCGCCGCCACCCAGCCCCAGCCGAGCAGGAGCGCGAAGGCGAACCCGGGCAGCGCGTTGAACACCGCGTCGATCAGGCCGGCCGGCGCGGCGGACCGGAGGTTGCCCACCAGCTCGTTCGCGCTGTACTCCAGGCCGAGCATGACCAGCAGCAGGATCACGCCGATCTCGGCGCCGACTGCGAAGAACTCCTCGCTGGCGTTGAGCGGCAGCAGACCACCGTGCCCGAACGCCAGGCCGGCGAGCAGGTACAGGGGGATGGGCGACACGCCGAAGCGACGGCTCAGCCGGCCGAGCAGGCCGAGCAGGAGCAGCAGCGCACCGACCTCGATGAGCAGGATTGTGGTTTCGTGCATACGCGTCAGCCGTCCGGATCGGTCTCGGCGAGGATCGCGGTCACGCCGTCGAGCCCCTGACGGGTACCGACCACGACGACCACATCGCCGGCTTCGAACCGGAAGGTGGGATCGGGCGAGACGTTCACGGCGCCCTGACGCAGCACGGCCACGATCGACGCGCTGGTCCGGGTGCGTGCCTTGGTGTCTGCGAGCCGCCTGCCGACGTACTTCGACCCCGCCGGCATGGCGATCTGCTCGGTCAGCAGCCCGGCGGCCTGCTCGCGCAGCCCGGAGAGCTGACCCAGCATCAGCGACGCGCCGAGGATGTCGGCGAGCGCCTCCGCCTCGTCGTCGGTCAGGGGTATGTCATGTTGGCAGGAGTCGGGATCGTCCGGGTCGTATAGGACCAGGTCGCGGCGGCCATTGCGGTGGGAGACCACGCCGAGCCGGCGGCCGGACTCCGTCATCAGATCATGACGTACGCCGATCCCGGGCAGGGCGGTCTGTTCGACACGTACTCGCACGTCGGTGAGGCTACCGCTGCCACGCACGCACCGCGTCCGGGGCCGAACTACAGACTGCACGATGCGGCTCGGGCGGCTCGTCTAGGTCCGTTCGGCCACGAACACGCCGACACCTTCGAGCGTCTCGGTGAGGCCGGTCGCGCGCAGGATCATCATCGCCTTGCCGACGACCGTGTCGGAGACGCCGTATTCCTTGCACAGTTGGGCGCGGCTCGGCAGCTTGGTGCCGGGTGGCCACTCTCCCGAATCGATCTTGCTCTTCAGTTCGTCTGCGAGCACTTGGTACTGCTGCTTGGGCATACACACTCCCCGGATGGCATGCCCATTCGACCATGCACCCACCTCCAACCTCAAGCAATTGTGGGTCGATCGTTGACCTACGACTGGTACCGATTGTAGGTTGCTGGCGAACGCTCCCGGATGGCACCTGGAGCTTCCGGGGTCGGGGCGGGCATCCCCCGTGGCTCGTCCCGACCCCCGTCCTCGGCGAGAAGGGACAGTGTCGTGCGCAACATCCTGCGAATACGTCCGAAGCGGCGGAACGCGCGTCCGCCCGACTCCGCGCCGGGCGGCCCCTACCGCTCCGCGTCGTACCTTCCGCTCCGGCCCTGGCAGGTGCGGGGCCACAGTTTCAGGACGTGCCGGCGAGGGCTGGACCCCGCCGAGGTCGCCGCGTTTCTCGACCGCGTCGCCGGGGACCTCGCCGCCGCGTACGCCGAAGTCGCACGTAGCCGGGACGAGACGGCGCGGATCAAGGGCGCGTTGCGCGAGTGGCAGTCCCGTCAGGCTCCCTCGATGCGCGACCTGGCCGGGCGGCCGTGACCGGGCGGTACGTGATCCATCTGCCGGTGCGCGCGGCGGACCTGGCCCGGGCGAAGATGCTCGGTCGCACGGCCGGCCGGTCGTTGGCGTTCCTCGCGGTGGTGGAGCTGGGCGGGATCACCGTGTCGACGGAGGACGACCAGTCCGTACGCCATTGGGTGTTCTGCGACCGCAAGCTGGACGGCGGCCGGCGTTGCGTGCTGCGCGCCGACCACGAGACTCCCTGCCTCGCGCGTCTCCCCGGCCGGACCGGAGGACGGTGACTCAGGTCACAGGGGTGGAGTTGAGCGGAATAGACTCAACTCTGGTTGTGTCATGTCCAGTGGACACGCCGATCCGGGGGAGCCCATGAACACGGAACGTCTCACCACCAAGAGCCGCGAAGCCATCACCGGTGCCGTCGCGCTGGCGAACCAGCGCGGTCACGCCACCGTGGAGCCCTGGCACCTGCTGCTGTCACTGCTGGACACCGAAGGCTCGACCGCTGCGGGCCTGCTGCGCGCCGTCGGAGCCGACCCCGCCGAGCTGCGCCGCGTCGCCCAGCGCTCGGTCGACGCGCTGCCGGCCGCACGCGGGTCGAGCATCGCCGAGCCGACCCTGGCCCGCGAGTTCGTCAACGCCATCGGCGCCGCCGAGCAGATCGCGCGGCCGCTGGGCGACGAGTACACCTCCACCGAGCACCTGCTGGCCGGGCTGGCCCGGGTCGGCGGCGCGGTCTCGGTAGCGCTGAAGAACTCCGGCGCCACCGAGGAGAACCTGGTCGCCGCGTTCCCGACCGTCCGGGGCGGGGACCGCCGGGTCACCACCGCCGACCCGGAGCAGACCTACCAGGCCCTGGCCAAGTACGGCGTGGACCTCACCGCCAGCGCCCGCGACGGCAAGATCGACCCGGTGATCGGCCGGGACTCGGAGATCCGCCGGGTGATCCAGGTGCTGTCCCGGCGTACCAAGAACAACCCGGTGCTGATCGGCGAGCCGGGCGTCGGCAAGACCGCGATCGTGGAGGGCCTGGCCCAGCGGATCGTGGCCGGCGACGTGCCGGAGTCGCTGCGGGACAAGAAGCTCGTCTCGCTCGACCTCGGCGCGATGGTCGCCGGTGCGTCCTACCGCGGTCAGTTCGAGGAGCGGCTGAAGTCCGTGCTGGAGGAGATCAAGAACTCCGACGGCCAGGTCATCACGTTCCTGGACGAGCTGCACACCGTGGTCGGCGCCGGCAAGGGCGAGGGCTCGATGGACGCCGGCAACATGCTCAAGCCGATGCTGGCGCGCGGCGAGCTGCGGATGGTGGGCGCGACCACGCTCGACGAGTACCGCGAGCACATCGAGAAGGACCCGGCCCTGGAGCGCCGCTTCCAGCCGGTGCTGGTCGGCGAGCCGACCATCGAGGACACCATCGGCATCCTGCGCGGGCTCAAGGAGCGCTACGAGGTGCACCACGGCGTACGGATCACCGACGCCGCACTCGTGGCCGCCGCCTCGCTCTCCGACCGGTACATCACCGACCGGTTCCTGCCGGACAAGGCGATCGACCTGGTGGACGAGTCGGCGTCCCGGCTGCGCATGGAGATCGACTCGCGCCCGGTCGAGGTGGACGAGATCGAGCGGGCGGTACGCCGCCTGGAGATCGAGGAGATGGCGCTCGCAAAGGAGCCGGACGCCGCGTCCGCCGAGCGTCTGGAGCGGCTGCGCAAGGAGCTGGCCGACAAGCGCGAGCAGCTCACCGCGCTCTCCGAGCGCTGGCAGACCGAGAAGAGCCACATCACCAAGCTCTCCACCGCCAAGGAGGAGCTGGAGCGCCTCGGTGGCGAGGCCGAGCGGGCCGAGCGCGACGGCGAGCTGGAACGCGCCGCCGAGCTGCGGTACGGCCGGATCCCCGCGCTGCGGACCGAGCTGAAGCAGGCCGAGGAAGAGCTGGCCCGGCTCCAGGCCGACGGCGCGATGCTCAAGGAGGAGGTCGGCGCGGACGACATCGCCGCAGTGGTCGCCTCCTGGACCGGCATCCCCGCCGGTCGGCTGCTCGAAGGCGAGACCGCCAAGCTGCTCCGGATGGAGGAAACGCTGCGCGGCCGCGTGGTCGGCCAGGCCGAGGCGGTGGGCGCGGTCTCCGACGCGGTACGCCGCGCCCGGGCCGGCGTCGCCGACCCGGACCGGCCGACCGGCAGCTTCCTGTTCCTCGGCCCGACCGGCGTCGGCAAGACCGAGCTGGCAAAGGCGCTCGCCGAGTTCCTCTTCGACGACGAGCGGGCCATGGTCCGCATCGACATGAGCGAGTACGGCGAGAAGCACTCGGTGGCCCGCCTGGTCGGCGCCCCACCCGGGTACGTCGGCTACGAGGAGGGCGGCCAGCTCACCGAGGCGGTACGCCGCCGGCCGTACTCGGTGATCCTGCTGGACGAGGTGGAGAAGGCCCACCCGGACGTCTTCGACGTGCTGCTCCAGGTGCTCGACGACGGCCGGCTCACCGACGGTCAGGGCCGTACCGTGGACTTCCGCAACGCGATCCTGATCCTCACCTCGAACCTCGGTTCGTCGGTGATCAGCGACCTGACGCTCACCGAGAACGAGCGCCGGGAGGGTGTGCTCGCGGTGGTCCGGTCGCACTTCAAGCCGGAGTTCCTCAACCGGCTCGACGACATCGTGGTGTTCGCCGCGCTCCAAGGCGAGGACCTGCGGTCGATCGTGGACATCCAGCTCGACCGGATGCGCCGCCGGCTGGCCGACCGCCGGCTGGGCCTGGAGATCACCGACGCGGCCCGCACGTGGCTGGCCGAGCACGGGTACGACCCGATCTACGGTGCCCGCCCGCTGCGCCGGCTGGTGCAGTCGGCGATCGGCGACCAGCTCGCGAAGGCGCTGCTGGCCGGTGACATCCGCGACGGCGACACGGTCCGCGTCGACCTGTCCGACTCCAAGGAGTCCCTGGCGGTGACCGCCGCCTGACCCGCGCCACCCCGCGAAGGCCCGGCCCTCCCGGCCGGGCCTTCGCCGTCCCCGGCCGTGCCGGCCCGCGTGCCGTGGGTGCTGCGTGCCGTGGGTGCTGTGCGCCGTGGTGTTAACAAGGGGCCCTTCCTCTACCGGAGGCGTTAAAAGGGGGCCCTTCCTTTCACGCGAACGGAGTGAGCGTGAGGGGTTGGTGGGGTGGGCACATAGTGGGGCATGAGCGGGAGCTGGGAACGGGAACTGGACGCGGCTGCGCGGGAACTCGACGGCGCGGACACCCTCGCCTTCGGCGGGGTGGGACTGGCGGGGCAGATCCTGCCCGCGACCGAGGCGTACCGGACGCTGGAACAGGGGCTGCGGGAGCACCCGGAGGAGGCTCGCAAGCGGGTCGACAGGTTGCTCCGCAAGGGTTCGCCGGCCGGCCGGGCGTACGCGGCGACGCTGCTGGAGGCGGTCGATCCGGCCGCCGGGCGGGACGCCTGGGCCCGGCTGCGCGGCGACGACGGCGAGTTCACCACGTTCTCCGGCTGCCTCATGGGCCGCGCCACGCTGGGCGAATACGCCGCCGACCGGCTCGCCGCCGCCGACAGTAGCTGAGCGCACACTCAGCGAACAGGACTTCAGCAGGCGTGCGTGCGGTTGTTACCGTTCCCGCCGAGCACGTTGGGGGAGGCGGTCGTGAACGGTTCGTTGGCGTGGGTGCTGGCCACGCTGGGATGTCTGGTCGGGGTGGCCGGAGTGGTGATCGCGGTGATCGCGTGGCGGAAGTCCCAGTCCGCGTCCCGCCCGAAGACGAAGGCGGCGCCGGGTGACCCGTTCCGGGACCGGGACGCGGACGCGCTGCGCGGCGACCCGCGCGCGCTCAAGCCCGGCGACATCGTCGAGATCCGCGCGGTGCCGTACACGGTCCGTGGCTCGGTGCACCTGGTCGAGGGCGGCTGGAGCTGGGCGGAGCACCTACTCGACGATGCGGGCGGCGTGAAGCGCTGGCTCTCCGTCGAGGCCGACCCGGACCTGGAGATGGTGCTCTGGACCAGCGAGCCGGGGGCCACCGTGACGCCCGGGGCCCCGACGCTGGAGATCGCCGGCCGTCGCTACAACTGGGACGAGTCGGGCCAGGCCCGGTACACGGCCACCGAGGGCACCGGCCTCGACCCGAACGGCACCATGCGCTACTACGACTACCAGGCGCCCGGCGGCGCACGGCTGTCGTTCGAGGCGTACGGGGAGGCCGGCTGGGAGGTCAACCTCGGCGAGGAACTGCGCCGCGCCGAGGTGATGATCTACCCGCAGGGTGGCCCGGACACGGTGCGCTGACGTGCTCGTCTGTCTGGACGCGCCGTACGTCGACACCAGCGCCGCCGATCTGAGCCTGGCCCTGGGCGGCCCGGAGCTGCCGGCGCTCGCCGTACGCGACATCGACCTGCCCGGCCTGCCCCGGCTGCGGCTGCGCCTGCTGGGCGCCTCCCACCAGGTCGTGCTCGGCACGCTCACCGAGACGGTCGCCTGCCTGCCCGGCCGCCCGCCGCACCTGCCGGGCACGCTGCACGACGAGACGGCCGGCTACCGGTTCCTCGCCACAGTGCTCCGGCCGGAGGGCGACGGCCTGCGTACGCGGGTCGCGGCGCTGCGCGCCGAACTGGCCGAGGACCCGTACGCGCTGATCGGCGTCTTCCCCGGCGACGAGGACGCGGTCACCGCGCTCTCCGTGCGGCCCGCCCCGCCGGACGGCGTGCTCGCCTGGCGCACCTGGCACGCCTACCCGCAGACCAACGAGCTGGTCCTGACCGAGACGGTGGTGGAGGAGCTGTGACGTACCGACGGTGGTTCGTGGTGGGCGTGGCGGTCGCCGTCATCGGCGCGCTCATCGCCGCCTTCACGATCTTCTACGGCAACTTCTCGCCCCGCGGCTACGTGGAGGACAACTTCTCCCGCGCCACCGGGCGGGACATCGGCTCGAACGCGATCGCTTACACCTCGAACAAGGCGCCGAGCGACGTGTCCAAGCAGATCACCGACACCTGGAAGCCGGCCGACCAGTACGTCGACGGCAGCGGCGTGTACCTGCGCTACGACGACGACTCGGTGGTGATCCTCCCGCTCGCCGTCGGCTCGGTGATCCTGCTGGAGAAGATGACCACCGCCTACCCCCGGTACCACAGCGTCGTCGGCAACAGCTGGGGCTGGGGCCGAGGCAGCACGGTCCGGGGCGGCGGCCCCGGTTCCGGCAAGTAGCCCCTCCGACCCCCTCACCCTGGAGTCTCCTGTGCAGCATCTCGTCACCGACCTGCTGGTCACCCTCGCCTACGGCGCGGTCGGCGTCGTCCTGATGGCGATCGGCTACGTCCTGGTCGACCTGGCCACCCCCGGCAAGCTCCACGACCTGATCTGGACCGAGCGCAACCGCAACGCGGCTCTGCTGCTCTCGTCCAACCTGCTCGGGGTCGGCACGATCGTGGTCGCCGCGATCGTGGCCAGCGACGACGACTTCACGCTGGGGCTGGTCGGGGCCGCCGCGTACGGCATCCTCGGTCTGGTGATCATGGCGGCGGCGTTCGTGCTGCTCGACGTGGCCACCCCGGGCAAGCTCGGTGAGCTGCTCGTCGACCCGGAGCCGCACCCGGCGGTGTGGGTCTCCGCCACCGTGCACCTCGCCACCGGTGCGATCATCGCGGCCGCGATCATCTGATGAGCGGAAAGCCCGCACAGCATTCGGCGGGGAAGGACAAGCGCACCCAGACGGTGATCTGGTCCGTGGTCGTGGGGATCGTGGTCGTCGTCTGCGCCATCGGTGTGTTCAGCGGCGACTCGGACACCTCCGTCCCCGCGCCGGCGGCCGACGAGCGGTCCGGCACCGTGCCGATCCTCCGGGCCGCCGCCGACAGCCAGGGCATCTGCTACGGCTGGGAACTGCTCGACGTGTACGACGAGGTGAGCGTCGGCTCCAACCTCGGCGACGGCACCACAGTCGTCGACGCTCCCGGCTGCACGCGCTGGATCGCGGTGTCCGCGAACGTCAGGTACACCTCGTCGAGCAGCGAGTCGGAGGACTCCGCCACGATCCGGATCAAGGGCTCGGACGACATCGAGTTCGCCGACCTCGCCGCGATCGAGACCCGGCTGGGCCGCTTCGGGCTGGACGAGGAGGCATTCGTCGACGACCCGGGCTGGGCCGTCACCCGGGCCGCCACGATCCTGCCGCTGCTCGCCGCCGAGCGCGGGCTCGCCGAGCCGGCCGCGACGCCCACCGCCGCGCCGTCCACGGCCGCCGCACCGCTGCCGGACGCCGGCAACGACTTCTGGCGGGACCGCTGGATCTACGTCCTCAGCTCGCTCGGTCTGTTCCTGCTCGCCGCGCTGTTCCTCGTCGTGGGCGTGCGCCAGCGCCGCAACCACCGGGGACGGGTGCCCGCGCAGCGCGCCGGGGCGGGAGCCGCCGGACGTACCCGGAGCAGACGGTGACAGTCGACGTGGCCGCACGGCCGCGGTGGCGCCTGGCCCGCGCGGCGGTCCTGCTCGCGGTCTTCGTGTGCGCGGCCTGCGGCCTGGTGTACGAGCTGGCGCTGGTCGCGCTCGGCAGCTACCTGATCGGCGACACGGTCGGCCAGGCGTCGATCGTGCTCGGCGTGATGGTCTTCGCGATGGGCGTCGGCGCGCTGGTGGCGAAGCCGTTGCAGTCCCGGGCGGTGGTCTCGTTCGCGGTGATCGAGCTGACGCTGGCGCTGCTCGGGGGCCTGTCCGTGCTCGGCCTCTACGCCGCGTTCGCCTGGCTCGACCTGTACGGTCCGGCGCTCGTCGGCACCGCGTTCGTGCTCGGACTGCTGATCGGCGCGGAGATCCCGCTGCTCATGGTGATGCTGCAACGCATCCGGGAGCAGTCGGCGGGCAGCGCGGTGGCCGACCTGTTCGCCGCCGACTACGTGGGCGCGCTGCTCGGCGGGCTGGCCTTCCCGTTCCTGCTGATCCCGGTCTTCGGCCAGCTCAAGGGCGCGCTCGTGGTGGGCGCGGTGAACGCGGTCGCCGGTGTGGTGCTCGTCTTCACCGTGTTCCGCGCCGAACTCGGCCGCCGGGCGCGGGCCGCGCTGGGCGCGGCCACCGTCGTGGTCGGCCTGCTTCTCGGGTACGCCTGGGTGACCGCCCACGACTTCGAGGTGACCACCCGCCAGCAGCTCTACCGCGACCCGGTGGTGCACGCCGAGCGCAGCCGCTACCAGGAGATCGTGCTGACCCGATCGGTGCGCGAGCCCGGCCACTCCGACACCGACCTGCGGCTGTTCCTCAACGGCGACCTCCAGTTCAGCTCGATCGACGAGTACCGCTACCACGAGGCGCTCGTGCATCCGGCGATGCGGGGGGCGCACGGTGACGTGCTGGTGCTCGGCGCCGGGGACGGGCTGGCCGCACGGGAGATCCTCAAGTACCCGGACGTGCGCTCGGTGACGCTCGTCGACCTCGACCCGGCAGTGGTCGAGCTGGCCCGCCGGGAGCCGCAGCTGCGCGAGCTGAACCGGGAGTCGCTCACCGACCCCCGGGTACGGGTGCTCAACCTGGACGCGTTCGCCTGGCTGCGTACCGCCACGGACCGCTTCGACGTGGTGATCGCCGACCTGCCCGATCCGGACGAGACGGCCACCGCGAAGCTCTACACGATCGAGTTCTACACGCTGATCCGGCCGGTGCTGGCCCCCGGCGGGCGGCTCGTCGTGCAGTCCGGGTCGCCCTACTTCGCACCCCGGTCGTACTGGTCGATCGAGCGGTCGGTGCGCGAGGCGGGCTTCGCCACAGTGCCGTACCACGTCGACGTGCCGAGCTTCGGCGACTGGGGGTTCGTGCTCGCCGCGCCGGGTGACGTCGCGCCGGAACTGGCGCTGCCGGACGATCCGCCGCCGCTGCGTTTCCTCACCCCGGCGGTGCTGGCCGCCGCCGGCACGTTCCCCGCCGACCGGGCCCGGATCGACGTACCGGCCTCCACCCTGTTGCGCCCGAGGGTGCTGGACTACGCCCGCGAGGAGTGGCGCGGCTACTAGGTTTCGGGACATGCCACCCGAATCGTCGTCGCGTCACCGACCGGGGATCGGCTGGCTGGTCCGCCGGCTGCCGACCCGGGCGGTCGAGGCGGCGTCCTACCTCCAGGCGTTCGTGCTCTCCGGCGTGGTCACCGTGCTGGCCGTGCGGGCGTACCTGAAGGCCACCGACTATCCACAGCTCGGCGGCGGCGGGCTGCACATCGCGCACGTCCTCTGGGGCGGCCTGCTGCTCGCCGTCGGCCTGGGCATCCCGCTCGTCTTCCTCGGCGGTGGCGCCCGCAGCGGCGGGGCGGTGATCGGCGGCATCGGGTTCGGGTTGTTCATCGACGAGGTGGGCAAGTTCGTCACCACCGGCACCGACTACTTCTACGCCCCCGCCGCCGCCATCATCTATGTCGCGTTCGCGCTGCTGGTCCTGCTCATCCAGGCGGTACGCGGGCGCACCGGCCGGTCCCGGCTGACCCCGGCCGAACGCACCGCGAACGCACTGGACATGGTGCTCAGCGGCCTGCCGGGCGGGCTGACCGACCGCCGCCGGATCGCCGTGCTGCGGCTCGTCCAGGGCACCGGACCGGCCACCGAGACGGCGGTGGCGCACCTGCTCGAAGCGGTGCCCCACCGGGAACCGCCGCCGGTGCCGCTCTGGCAGCGGGCGGCGGACCGGGCCCGGCGCCTCGCCGTCTGGGCGGCCGGACGCCGCTGGCTGGTCTGGCCGGTGGTGGTCTACCTGGTGGTGGAGCCGGTGCTCACGGTGGTGGCGGTGTTCCTCGACGGGGTGACCGGGAAACTGGACCAGGAACGGGAGTGGGGCGCGGTGCTCGGCGTCAGCGCCACCGCGTTGATCACCGCCGTGCTCGGTCTGTGGGCCGCCTGGCTGCTGCGCCGCAACCGGGCCGAGGCGTTCCGCCTGTTCAAGCTGGCGCTGCTCGTCGACCTGCTGTTCGGGCAGGTCTTCAACTTCACTGTGAACCAGTTCGGCGCGGTCTCCGCCGTCGCGCTCGATCTCGCGTTGCTCGGCGTGGTCACCGCCGAGCACCGCCGGTTGCGGCGCGCCGCCGAGAGGTAGAGCCGTTTCCGGCGTGCTGAGCTGGTGGAAGATCGCTACGGTGGGCATCTGATCCAGGAAGGGAGAATCATGGTCGATGCTCCGGGCACCCCGCCCCGCACGCGTCCCGGCGTGGTGACGCTCTCCAGTTGGCTGCTCATCCTCGTCGCCGCGATCCAGGTGCTGAACCTGATCGTGGCGCTGACCGTCGTCGGCAAGATCCGCGACGTTCTCACCGACGCGTACGCGGGCACCTCGGCCGAAGGGGCCGGCGACATCGCGTACGCGTTCAGCATCATCACGGCGGTCGTGTCGCTGCTGATCGCGGCCGGGCTCGTCGTCCTCGCGCTGCTGAACAACCGGGGCAAGAACGGCTCCCGGATCACCACCTGGGTGCTGGGCGGCATCCTGTTCTGCTGCACCGGCGGCGGGCTGCTGACCGGCCTCACCGGCGGCATGACGGGCGGCGGCAACACCACCGGTGACGTGCCCAGCTCGGAGGAGATCCAGCGCCGGCTGGAGGACGCGCTGCCGTCCTGGTACACCCCGGTCAACCTGCTGCTGGGTCTGGTCGCGCTGCTCGCCCTGCTGGCCGCGCTGATCCTGCTGGCGCTGCCGAAGGCGAACGAGTTCTTCCGCAAGCCCAAGGCCGGCTGGGAGCCGCCGGTGCCCGGTGGCGCCTACCCGGCGTACCCGTCGCACCCGGGCCAGTCCGGGGATCCGGCGTACCCGTCGTACCCGCCGGCTCCCGGCACCCCGCCGTCGACGCCCGGCGGTCAGCCGCCGTCCGCGCCGGGTGGTCAGCCGCCGTCCGCGCCCGGTGGTCAGCCGGGTGAGCGCCGCGACCCGGAGCCGCCATCCGGAAGTTGACGTCCGGATTGCAGCGACGCCGACGATCCCTCCGAGTAGGTTGCAAGCCGACGCCTACCGGAGGGATCAGTCGTGTCGTACCCCGATCGGGCCGCACCCCGCCGGCCGGGCACGGTCCTCGCCGCGGCGGCGCTGCTGCTGGTGATGGCGGTGGGCGCCGTGGCGTACGCGGTGGTCAACCTGGCCGTCGGCGGCGGCACGGTGGACCGGTTCCGGGACGCGGCAGCCGAGCGGACCGGCGCCAGCGGCGGCGACGTCGACCAGGTGGCCGGTCTGCTGCGCGGCTCCACAGTGCTGGCCGCCGTGCTCGGCGTGCTCGCCGCGCTGCTGCTCGTCGGGCTCGCGCTCGGTCTGCTCGCCGGCCGGTCCGGTGCCCGCACGGCGACCTGGGTGGTCGCCGGCACGGGCCTGCTCTGCGGTTGCTGCGGGCTGGCGGTGCTGGTCGGCCAGCGGGCCGCCCCGCTGCGGCTCGGCGCGGACGACCGGATCACCGCCGACCTGCTGGGGCTCGTCGGCGACGCGTACCCGTCGTGGTGGATCCCGGTGAACGCGACGCTGTCGGTGGCGCAGATCCTCGGCTATCTGGTGGTCGCCGTGCTGCTCACGCTGCCGTCGTCCGGCGCGTTCCTGCGACGCCGTACCGCACCGCTGCGGCTGTCCGGCTACGGCTCGACAGTGTCCGGCGCGGCCGCCCCCGGGCCGACGCCCTGGGGGCCGCCACCCGGCCTGAACCCGCCCCCGTCCGTCCCGCCCGCGACGCCGCCGGGTGGGTTCCCGCCACCTCCCGAGGACAGCCGATGACCGGTGACACCCACCCCTCCCGGCGCCGCGCCCTGGTGACCGGCGCCAGCCTGGGCATCGGCGAGGCGTTCGCCCGCCGGCTCGCCGCCGACGGATGGGACCTCGTCCTGGTGGCCCGGGACGCCGCCCGGCTCGACGCGCTGGCGGCCGAGCTGACCGGCCGGCACGGCGGTGACGCCGAGACGATCGCGGCCGATCTGTCCACCGAGGACGGCTGCGCGGCGGTCGAGCAGCGGCTCACCGCCGGTACGCCGATCGAGCTGCTCGTCAACAACGCCGGCATCAGTCTGAGCACGTCGTTCGTCCGCTCGTCGGTGGCGGACGAGGCGCGGCTGGTCCGGCTCAACGTGCTCGCCGTGCTGCGTCTGACCCACGCCGCCCTCGGTCCGATGATCGAGAGAGGCCACGGGGCAGTGATAAATGTCTCTTCCGTTGCCGGCTTCGGTGTCCCCATGCCGGGATCCACGTACTCGGCCAGCAAGGCGTGGGTGACGAATTTCAGTGAATCGATCGGCCAGTCCGTCGCACCGCTGGGTGTGCGCGTGATGGCGCTCTGTCCCGGCTACACGCGAACCGGAGTTCACGAACGCGCGGGCATCGACATGTCGCGCCTGCCCGCCTGGGCCTGGCTGCGAGCCGACGATGTGGTCGCCGAAGGGCTCCGTGACCTGCGCAAAGGCAAGTCGGTGAGCGTGCCGGACTGGAAGTACAAGGTGGCGGTGGCCGGGCTGCGGCACGCGCCGAAGCGCCTGCTGCGCGGCTTCCGGCGGGACACCCGGGGTGCGGTCGGCCGGCAGCGCGGCTGACCGGCGGCAGCCCGTACGCGCACCGGCCCGGCGGCCGACCGGGATGGACGGTCGCACAGCGTAGCCGCTCATCGCCACCCGTCGGTCGCCCGCAGGGTTGACCAGGGCAGGCCCGAAACATGGCGCTCAGACTTGCGAAGTACGCTCTTGGGCCATGGGCGACCACGACGACCTGCGCAAATTCATCACTGACCTCGCTGTGGTGCACGGCCGGGTGGTGCTCTCGTCGGGCCGCGAGGCGGACTGGTACGTGGATCTGCGTCGCGTCACGCTCCATCACGAGGCGGCTCCGTTGATCGGCCGGGTCATGCGTGACCTCACCGCCGACTGGGCCTACGACGCGGTCGGTGGGCTGACCCTGGGCGCCGATCCGGTGGCCGCCGCCATGCTGCACGCCTCGGCGGGCACCGGCCACGCGGTCGACGCCTTCGTGGTCCGCAAGGAGGGCAAGGCCCACGGTCTCCAGCGCCGGATCGAGGGGCCGGACGTCTCCGGGCGACGGGTGCTCGCGGTCGAGGACACCTCCACCACCGGTGGAAGTGTGTTGACGGCTGTCGACGCATTGCGTGAGGCAGGGGCCGAGGTGGTGGGTGTGGCGGTTATTGTTGATCGAGGTGCCGGCGACACGGTGCGAGCCGCCGGATTGCCCTATCGGGCGGCCTATACGTTGGCTGACCTCGGCCTTGTGGCGTAAAAGTTTGCCGATTCGGATCTGCTGATATGCAGGCGGATCGATGCTGCTGGTGGAAGGATGGAATACGTGGGAACTGCGTTGGCTGAAATGACCATGCCTCAGATCTCGCCGCTTGCCGGCGAGCCGATCGAACGCGCCGACGCCGAGCGGCTTGCGGGGGTCCTCAAGGCCCTCGCTGACCCCGCCCGGCTGCGGCTGCTCAGCCTGATCCAGTCGGCTCCCGAGGGGGAGGCGTGCGTGTGTGACCTCACCGCGCCGCTCGGCCTCTCGCAGCCGACGGTCAGCCACCACCTGCGAATCCTCACCGAGGCCGGCTTGCTGGAGCGGGAGAAGCGCGGGGTCTGGGCGTACTACCGGCTGGTGCCGTCCGCGATCGCCACGATCGCGGATCTGCTCACCCCGCCGCGGAAGCGGGCCACCAAGAAGGCTCGCTGAAACCTTCGGGCCGACCCGACCGAGGGTCGTCCCGACCGGGTGACCGGTGGCGTGCGAGGGGTGGCGCCATCAGCGCACGGTGACGGCTGTCGTCGTCCGTGTGACCCGGCTGGAGCAGTGCTGTCGAAGGCCGGTCCTCGTCCGAGGGCCGGCCTTCGGCGTCCGTACGTGCTCAGCGGCGGTGCTGACCGCCGTGCCCGTCGCCGTGGCCGGGACGGTGCTCCTCGATGCCCTCCCGGGCCGCCTCCACAGTGCCGGCCACAGTCGCCGCGGTGATGACGGCGACCGCCTCGCCGCGCTTGCGTGCCCGCCGGTCGCGGAGGAACTCGAAGAAGATCGGCAGCACCGAGATCACGATGATCAGCGCGACCACCGGCAGGATGTACCTGTCGATCTTGTCGCCGATGGCGTCGTAGATCTGCCGGGCCAGCAGGTAGCCGATCAGCAGGATGCCGTCCACCCAGAGGACCGCGCCCACCACGTTCCACACGAAGAACTGGCGGGCCGGCATGCCGAGCACCCCGGCCACCGGGTTGAGGAACGTCCGCACGATCGGGATGAACCGGGCCAGCACCACGGCCTTCGCCGGGCCGAACTTCTGGAAGTAGTACTCCGCCTTCTCCACGTACTCCCGCTTGAACAGACGGGAGTTGGGCTTCTCGAACATGCGCCGGCCGTACCGGGCGCCGAGCCAGTGCCCGAGCTGGGCGCCGGCGATGGCGCAGAGCGGACCGCCGATCATCAGCCCGGCCAGGGACAGGCGGGTGCCGTCGCCGAAGATGGCGTCGGCCACCGGAGAGGCGGCCACCCCGGCCAGGAACAGCAGCGAGTCGCCCGGGAAGAAGAAGCCGACGAGCAGCCCGGTCTCGGCGAAGAGGATCACCCAGACGCCGATCATGCCGAAGGTGTGGATGAGGTCCTTCGGATCGAGCGGGTTCAGCGCCACGCTCTCGGAGAACATCCGGGTCTTCTCTGCTGTGTCCACGGCCACACAGGGTACCCCGGCCCGGTCCGGCATTTCGGCCGGACCGGGCGTCCTCGTCAGAGGCGGGGGTCGACCGGCTCGGACTCGCAGGCGAGGATCGCGAACACCAGCTCGTGGCGGCGCCAGAGCGGGGCGTCCTCGGCCAGCGCGTCCAGGGCGGCCAGGCCCAGTCCGTGCTCGCGCAGGGCGAGCCCGCGCTTGCGACCCAGCGAACGGCGGCGCAACGCGGCGAGCTGCCCCGCCTCGGTGTACCCGGGACCGTAGATGATCCGCAGGTACTCCCGCCCCCGGCACTTGATCCCCGGCTGGAGCAACGAGCCCTTCGGCGAACGGGCGGCCAGGCCCGCGTACGGCTTGACCACCATGCCCTCGCCACCGGCCGCGGTGAGCGCCAGCCACCACTCGGTGGCGTCGGCCACCGCCGACTCGTCGGCCAGGTCCACCACCCGCCGCCGGGTCGGCGTGAAGAACTCCGGGTCGGCGGCGCAGAGCCGGTCGGCCAGCGCCAGGTGCCAGCCGTGGTCGCGGTCGGCGTAGCTCACCCCGGCCCCGGCCAGCACCGCGAACGGCGCCAGCGTCACCCCGCGCAGCCCGTCGGTCGGCCGGACGTACGCCCGGTAGGCAGCCGAGTAGGCGGTGATCTCGGCGGCCCGCCCGGCCATCCGGTCGCGCAGCCCCGCCACCGGCAGCCCGCGCCCGGCGGCGGTGTCCAGCGCGGCGAGCACCGCCGGCAACGCGGCCCGCCCGGCCGCGCCGACCCCGGCGTACTGCTCGCGGATCAGCCCGCTCGCCTTCGCCGACCAGGGCAGCAGCTCGGCGTCGAGCAGCAGCCAGTCGGTGTCCAGCTCGGCCCAGAGGCCGGCGCCGGTGACCGCGGCGCGCACCCGGGTCAGCAGCTCGCCGTCGAGCGGCGGATCGAAGAACGGCCTGCCGGTACGGGTGTGCACCACCCCGCCGCCGAAACGGCCCGGCTCCCGCTCCACGAGCACCACCGCTCGCGAGCCCATGTGCTTCTCCTCGCAGACCACCCGCTCGACGCCCGCCGCGCGGTAGTCGGCGAACGCCTCGGCCGGGTGCTCCAGGAACCCGTCCACTGCCGACGTGGAGCAGGGCGCCATCGTCGGCGGCAGCCACACCAGCCGGCCCGGGTCGACCGCGAACCGGCTCATCACCTCCAGCGCGGCGGCGGCGTTCTCGGCCGGCACGGTCAGCGACCCGTACGCGTGGGTGAGGTGCCGTCGCCCGGTCACGTCGGCCAGGTCCAGCACGGTGTCCGGCCGCGACGGCGTGACCGGGACCAGCGGACGTGCCGGGGCGTACCACTCCTTCACCGCCGGGACCGCCACCAGCTCCTTCTCCGGGTAGCGCAGCGCGGTGAGCTGCCCGCCGAACACGCAACCGGTGTCCAGGCAGATGGTGTTGTTCACCCACTCCGGCTCGGGCGTCGGCGTGTGCCCGTACACGACCATCGCCGAACCCCGGTAGTCCCGCGCCCACGGGTAGCGCACCGGCAGGCCGTACTCGTCGGTCTCGCCGGTGGTCTCGCCGTAGAGCGCGAACGACCGCACCCGGCCGGACGCCCGCCCGTGGTACGCCTCCTTCAGCCCGGCGTGCGCCACCACGAGCCGGCCGCCGTCGAGCACGTAGTGGCTGACCAGGCCGTCGATGAACGTCTCCACCCCGGCGACGAACTCCGGCGACTCGGCGGCGAGCTGCTCCATCGTCTCGGCCAGGCCGTGGGTCAGCCGGACGTCCCGGCCGCGCAGCTTGCGCAGCAGCTTCTGCTCGTGGTTGCCGGGCACGCAGATCGCGTGCCCGGCCGCCACCATGCCCATCACCAGGCGGAGCACGCCGGGCGAGTCCGGGCCGCGGTCCACCAGGTCACCGACGAACACCGCGGTACGCCCCGACGGGTGCGCCGCGTCCACCGGGCGGCCCGCGTCGTCGTGCCGCAGCACGTAGCCGAGCCGGGACAGCAGCGCCTCCAGCTCGGTCCGGCAGCCGTGCACGTCCCCGACCACGTCGAACGGGCCGGTCAGCTCCCGCCGGTCGTTGAACAGCTTCTCGTAGCGGACCTCCGCGGCGTCGATCTCGTCCACCCCGCGCAGCACGTGCACCTTGCGGAAGCCCTCGCGGGCCAGCCGCCCGTACGACTGCCGCAGGTCGCGGCGCATCCGGTTGAGCACCTGGCGGCCGTGCGTCCGGTCGGCGCGCGCCTCCGTACGCTCCCAGGCCACCGCCTCCGGCACGTCCAGCACGATCGCCACCGGCAGCACGTCGTGCTCCCGGGCCACCCGGATCAGCCCGGCGCGGGCGTGCGGCTGGAGGTTCGTCGCGTCGACCACAGTCAGCAGTCCCCGCCGCAGCCGGATGGCGGCGACGTGGTGCAGCGCGTCGAACGCGTCGGCGGACGCGGACTGGTCGTTCTCGTCGTCGGCCACCAGCCCGCGGAACGTGTCCGAGGAGAGCACCTGGCTGGGCGCGAAGTGCCGCCGGGCGAACGTGGACTTGCCGGAGCCGGAGACGCCGACGAGCGCCACCAGTGCCAGCTCGGGGATGTCCAGGACGGTCATCGGTTCGTCGCCTCCTTCCGGTCGTTGCTGGTGTTCTCATTGCGGTCATCCCGCGTCAGCACCGCGATCTGGGTCGGCGTGCCCGCCTCCGGGTCCTCGTCGCCGACGCCGCCGAGCACCGCCGTGTAGCCGTGCGCCGCCGCCACCCGGTCCACCCAGGCGGCGAACTCGGCCCGGGTCCACTCGAACCTGTGGTCCGCGTGCCGGAACCGGCCCGGCGCGAGCCCCTCGTAGCGCACGTTGTACTCGACGTTCGGGGTGGTCACCACCACCGTGCCCGGCCGGGCGTGGCCGAACACCGCGTCCTCCAGCGCAGGCAGGCGCGGCGGGTCGAGGTGCTCGACCACCTCCATCAGCACCGCCGCGTCGTACCCCCGGAGCCGGTCGTCCCGGTAGGTGAGCGCGGACTGCCACAGCCGGATCCGGTCCCGCTGCCGCTCCGGAAGCCGGTCCAGGCGCAGCCGCCGGGCCGCCAGGCCGAGCGACCGGTCCGACACGTCGACGCCCACCACCTCGGTGAACCGCCGGTCGGCGACGAGCGCGGTGAGCAGCGCACCGCCACCGCAGCCCAGGTCCAGCACCCGGCTCGCGCCGCTGTCCCGCAGCGCGGCGAGCACCGCCTCCCGTCGCCGTACCGCCAGGGAGGCCCGGCGGACGTCCTCCGCCGTCCCGGCCCCGCCGCCCGACGACCCGGCCGGCTCTCCGGTCGACGGCTCGATGCTGTCGTCGGCGGGCGGCTCGTCGGCGAGCCGCAGCTCGGTCAGCCGGGCCATCGCCTCACCCGCGAGCGCCCGGCGGTGCGCCAGATAGCGGCGCGTGATCAGGCCCCGCTCCGGATGACCGGCCAGCCAGCCGGCGCCGGCCCGCAGCAGCTTGTCCACCTCGTCCGGCGCCACCCAGTAGTGCTTGGCGTCGTCGAGCACCGGCAGCAGCACGTACAGGTGGTTGAGGGCGTCCGCGAGCCGCAGCGTGCCGGTCAGCGTCAGGTCGACGTAGCGGCTGTCACCCCACTCCGGGTACGTCTCGTCGAGCGGGATCGGGGTGGCAGTCACGGTCCAGCCCAGCGGGGCGAAGATCCGTACCGCCAGCTCGGCGCCGCCGCGGCAGCGCAGCACCGGCACCCGTACGGTCAGCGGGATCGCGCTCGCCGCCAGCTCGGGACGGTCGCGCGACTCGCCCCGCAGGGCGGAGCGGAACACCTTCGACAGCGCCGACGAGAGCAGGCTGGAGGCGGCGTACGGGCGGTCGTTGACGTACTGCCCGAGCGCGAAGCCCTCCGGCGCCCGGTTCCGGCGGCCGCCGCCCAGCTTGAGCGGATCGACCTCGACCAGCAGCGCCGCGGTGCAGCGCGCCTCGTCCGCCTCCGGGTAGAACACATGCGCGGCACCGGCGGGCAGGTCGAAGCTCTGCACGCGGTCCGGATGCTTCACCAGGAGGTGTCCGAGGTCGGTCGCCGGGCGGTGGGTCGTGGTCAGGGTCAGCAGCACCCATCGATGATCTCGTGATCGCCCGGTTCCTGTCGTGGGGGTTTCCGGGGAGGCCGAATCCCGCCGCAATGTTCCGGCTGCCCGGGACCGTCCATGAAACGGGACACCGGGAGGTGCAGTGACGTACGAGGAGTTCGCCGACGCGCGGTTGGGCGCCCTGCTGCGGTACGCGGTCATGCTGACCGGGGATCCGCACCAGGCCCAGGACCTCGTGCAGGAGACCATGGTCCGGGTCCAGCTCAACTGGCGGCGGGTGGCCCGCACCGACGCCCCGGAGCGGTACGTGCGCCGGATGCTCACCAACCAGTTCATCGACTGGCGACGCGGATCGTGGGCGCGACGGGTGCTGCTGCGCGGCGAGGCGGACGAGTCGGTGCCCGCGCCGACCGACCACGCCAGTCCGCCGTGGACCGGGACCAGGTCCGGTCCTGGCTGTCCCGGTTGCCCCGGCGGCAGCGGGCCGCGCTGGTGCTGCGCTACTACGAGGACCTGCCGGACGGGGAGATCGCCGAGATCCTCGGCTGCGCCGTCGGCACGGTCCGGTCCAGCATCTCGCGTGCGCTGGCCACCCTCCGAGCCGAACTCGTGGAGGTCTGCTGATGATCGAGGACGAGCTGCGGGCCGCGTTCGCCCGCCTCGAGGAGTCGACCCCGCCCGTCGGCCCGGTCCGGGCCGCCGTCGACCGGGCGGTGATCAGTCGCCGTCGGCGCCGTCGGCGCGTACGCCTGGCCGGGACCGCCCTGGCGGTCGCCGCCGTCGCGCTTGTCGGTTTCACAGCGATGGCGCCCCGGCCGCCGGCGCCGGCGGCGGCGCCCGCGCCCCCCACGCCGGTGCCGGAGCCCGGCGGAGCGCTGAACCTGCTGCTGCTCGGCGTCGACCAGTCGGTCGGCAGCCGGCGCGCCGACTCGGTGCTGCTGGTGCACCTGCCGGCCGACCGGAGCCGGCTCCACCTCGTGTCGTTCCCGCGTGACCTGCTGGTGCCGGTGCCGCCGCAGGGCGGGACGGAGAAGCTCAATGCGACGTTCTCCCGCGCCGCCGGGTCGGGCACCGACCTGGCCGCCGGCTACCGGGCGACCCGCCAGGCGGTCGCCGGGCTGACCGGGGTACGCGTCGACGCCGGCGCGGTGCTCACGTACCCGGGGGCGCGTGAGCTGACCGATGCGGTCGGCGGCGTGCCGGTCTGCCTGCCGGCGCCGGTGCGTTCGGTGCACACCGAGCGGCGTTTCCCGGCCGGATGTCAGCGGCTCGACGGCGCGGCGGCGGTGGACCTGCTGCGGCAGCGGTACGGCCTGCGCGACGGCGGGCTGGACCGGGACCGCAACGCGGCCCGCTACGCCGCCGGTCTGCTCCGCCAACTGCGGGAGCAGGGCACGGCGACCGATCCGGCGCAGCTCGGCCGGCTGCTCCTGCGGATCGGACCGGCCGTCACGGCCGACACCGGCGACCTGTCGCTGCCGGCGCTGGTGGCCGCGGCCGGCCGAACCTCCGCGGCCGAGCCGGTCGCGCTCGCCTTCCCGGTACGCGACGAGTGGAACGGTCGCGGGTACGAGCCGGACCCGGAACTCGCCCCCGGGTTCCTGGACGCGTTGCGCGCGGACCGGCTGGCGCAGTGGGCCGCAGAACACCCGGGTCAGGTCACCGCCCTGCGGTGACCCGGGCGCCGGGTCAGCGGTAGTCGTCCTCGTCGGCGGCGACGACGCGGGCCTGCTCCATGGCGTCCCAGTCGTCGACCTCCATGCCCCGGTGCGGCTCGCCGTCTGTCTCGTCGGTCACAGTGGTGGCCTGCTCCACCGCGTCGGCCGGCTCGGCCTCCAGATCCCGCTCCTCCGGGGCGAGGTGGTCACTGGGGGCGAAGTCCTCGTCGGGCTGACCCATCGTCCCTCCCTGTTCTCCGTGCGGGCATCGTCCCCACCACCGTACGGGCTGCTCCGGGCCGCCGCTGGGTGGCGGGCGGAACGGCGGAGTCGGCGATTGTCCCGCTCCCGGCGCGCGGCCGGTGCCAGGATGGGAGGCATGGGCTTCCTGATCCGACTGGCGATCACCGCGGTCGCGTTGTGGATCGCGACGCTGATCGTGCCCGGAGTGGAGGTGAGCGGCCGTAACACCGGCAGCAACGTGCTCACCCTGATCGTGGTGGCACTGGTCTTCGGTGTGGTCAACGCGGTGCTCAAGCCGCTCATCAAGGTGTTCGGCTGCGTGTTCTACCTGCTCACGCTCGGCCTGTTCGCGCTCGTGGTGAACGCGCTGCTGTTCCTGCTCACCGACTGGATCGCCGGGGTGCTGAAGCTCCCGTTCCACGTGGACGGCTTCTGGGCCGCCTTCTGGGGCGCCATCGTGGTCGCGGTGGTGAGCTGGCTGATCAGCGTCATCGTGCCGGACCGGCTGGAGAATCGGTGAGCGGCGTCCGGGCCGGTTGTGCCCCGCTCACGCTCCTACGGGATACTGCCCGCGGTGGACAGCGCGGTCCGGCGCAGCCGTGGACGTCAGCGACCGGAACGGCCGGCTCCGGGGAAGACCCGGGGCCGGAACGGCCGCCCTCCATGGAAGACAGCGGCCTGCACGGCCGAGAGCGGTAAGTAAGGAGCGTTCGACATGCCCATCGCTTCCCCCGAGGCTTACGCGGAGATGCTGGACCGGGCCAAGGCCGGCCGGTACGCGTACCCCGCGATCAACGTGACCTCCTCGCAGACGCTGAACGCGGCGCTCAAGGGCTTCGCCGATGCGGAGAGCGACGGCATCATCCAGGTCTCCACCGGCGGCGCGGAATACCTGTCCGGCCCGTCCGTGAAGGACATGGTGACCGGCGCTGTGGCGTTCGCCGCGTACGCGCACGAGGTCGCCAAGAAGTACCCGGTGAACATCGCGCTGCACACCGACCACTGCCCGAAGGACAAGCTGGACAAGTTCGTCCGGCCGCTGATGGCCATCTCGCAGGAGCGCGTCAAGGGCGGCCAGGAGCCGCTGTTCCAGTCGCACATGTGGGACGGCTCGGCCGTGCCGGTGGCGGAGAACCTGGAGATCGCCGAGCAGCTCCTCGCCGAGGCCGCCAAGGGCAAGATCGTCCTGGAGATCGAGGTGGGCGTCGTCGGCGGCGAGGAGGACGGCGTCGAGAACGCCATCAACGACAAGCTCTACACCACCGTCGACGACGGCCTGGCCATGGTCGACGCGCTCGGCCTGGGCGAGAAGGGCCGCTACATGGCGGCGCTGACCTTCGGCAACGTGCACGGCGTCTACAAGCCGGGCAACGTCAAGCTCCGTCCCGAGGTGCTCAAGCAGATCCAGGACGCGGTCGGCGCCAAGTACGGCAAGGACAAGCCGCTCAGCCTGGTCTTCCACGGCGGCTCCGGCTCGCTGCTGTCCGAGATCCGGGAGGCGCTGGACTACGGCGTGGTGAAGATGAACATCGACACCGACACCCAGTACACCTTCACCCGCCCGGTCGCGGACCACATGTTCCGCAACTACGACGGCGTGCTCAAGGTCGACGGCGAGGTCGGCAACAAGAAGATGTACGACCCGCGTGTCTGGGGCAAGGCGGCCGAGGCCGGCATGGCCGCCCGCGTGGTCGAGGCCTGCGAGCACCTGCGCTCCACCGGCACCACCATGAAGTGACACCCCGCGTGTAAGGAAGGGCCCCTTGTTAACGCTCGGCGTTAACAAGGGGCCCTTCCTCTACCGGAGGCGTTAAAAGGGGGCCCTTCCTTTCACTGCACCAGCACCCGGACGGCGTCGCGCACGTCGTCGGTCAGATGGATCGTGTGCGATAGGTCGCCGAACGGGGACGCGGCGAACAGCGGCCGCAGCAGCGACTCCACCGGCAGCTCGGTGGTCCAGTACGTGCGGTCCAGGAAGACGTACGCCCCGCTCGCCCCGTCGGTGCCGTAGAACGTCTTGGTGGCCGCCTGGAACACCTCCTGCACGGTGCCGGCCTTGCCGGGCGCGAACACGATCCCGCCCCGGGCCAGCCGCAGGATCGTGTCCTCCCGGATGGCGTTGGAGAAGTACTTGGCGATCCGGCCCGCGAACAGGTTCGCCGGCTCGTGGCCGTACAGCCAGGTGGGGATGGCCAGCCCGCCGGAACGGGCCCACCCGGTGCCTGGCACCGACGGGCGGGGCGAGGGCAGCGACGGGCCGTCCGCGTACCGCTTGCGCACCGCCAGCGCCGCCGCCGTGTACCGGTCGTGGTCGGTGAAGTCCGGCGCGACGGCGAGCACGTCGATCGCGGCGGACAGCTCCTCGGCCGGCCAGGCCGCGAGGAACGCGCCGAGGTTCGCCGCCTCCATCACACCCGGACCGCCGCCGGTGACCACCAGGCGGTCGGCCCGTGCCAGCTCCCAGCCCAGCACGGCGGCCATCCGGTACGCGACGCTGCCGCGCGGCACCGCGTGCCCGCCCATCACACCCACCACCGACTGCGGCCCGTGCGCGGCCAGCCACGACCGGGTGGCGTCGGCCAGCGCGTTGTCCACGCCGTGGTCGTGCAGTCGCTGACCGAGCGCCTCGCGTACGTCCGGCAGCGCGCCGCCGTGCTCCCGGAAGTGCGCGTACACCCGGGTGTCGTACATCCCGGCGAACCCGCCCTCGGCGAACCCGGCGGCCAGCTCGTCGGCGGTGTAGAGGTGCGACGGCTGGGTCGGGTAGGGCAGCCCGGAGAACGGAGGGACGACGTTGGCGCCCCGGCGGACCAGGTCCGCGCCCACCTCGCGGCCGGCGAAGCGGCAGCCCACGAAGAGCGTGCCGGTGACGTCGACGTCGCGCAGGTCGGGAACCGGGTCGAGGTCGAGGCGCAGGCCCTGCACGGTCAGACCGGCCAGGGTTCCCCCGGCCAGCCGCTGCTCGAAAGCGGTGCGGGTCTCGATCTCGTTGACGTGGGGCGCGTGCGGCTCGATGACGTCCGCGGGTGGTGGGGTCGGCACCAGGCCATCCTGCCCCCGCGCGGCAAGTGCCGAAACCGGGGGCGAGAACGACAGGAGCCCGGCGGGCACGCCGCCGGGCTCCTGCGTAACCGGGTCCTGGGGAGGCTCCGGATCTGTATTTGTAGTGCAAGAACCACGGCGGCGGCATGGGCCGCGGGTACGTGTGCTCCCGCCGCAGGCGTGACGAAACCCTCAGCCGTTCAGCCAACCGTACGGGCGAGGCCCCTCGCGTACCCGAGGGCGAAGCGGGTTGAATGGGGCGATGCAGAACCTGTTGCCTGAGCCACCGGCCACCCTGCTCCCGGTCCACGAGGAGGCCGACGCCGCGCTGGCGGCGGCGGCCGAGCAGGGCACCGACGAGGCGTACGCCGAGGTCGCGGCCCGATTCCCGACCTACAGTGCGGCCTGGGCCGCGCTGGCCGGCCGCGCGCTCACCGCGGGTCAGGTCGTCACGGCGTACGCGTACGCCCGCACCGGCTACCACCGGGGCCTGGACCAGCTGCGCCGCAGCGGCTGGAAGGGCCACGGTCCGGTGCCCTGGTCGCACAAACCCAACCGCGGCTTCCTCCGCTGCCTCTACGTGCTGTCCCGCGCGGCGGGGGAGATCGGCGAGGCGGACGAGGCGGCCCGGTGCGCCCAGTTCCTCCGCGACTGCGACCCGGCCGCCGGAGACGCGCTCTCCGGCGACTGACCACTGCCGCGACGGCCGGTCCCGACCCGGGTGCCGGCCGTCGCGCCCGTCCTACAGCCCTTCCGCCACCGACGCGGCGATCTTCAGCCAGGCGTCCCGGGTGGCGGAGGAGAGCTGCCCGTACCGCAGCGGCTCGCCGGTGTCGATGAGCCGCTCGTACGGCGCCAGCAGCACCGCCCGGGTCCGCGCCGCGAAGTGGGCCTGGATCGCGGGCAGGTCGATCTCCTTGCGCGACGGCGGCATCGAGACCACGGTGACCGCCTGCCGGACCAGCCGCTGCCGGCCGCTCTGCTCCAGGTGGTCGAGCATCCGTGCGGCGGTCTCGGCCGAGTCGTTCCGGGCCGACATGGTCACCACGAGCTGGTCGGTGGCGTCCATCGCGGCCTGCCAGTTCTGCGCCCGGACGTTGTTCCCGGTGTCCACGAAGATCAGCTTGTAGAACCGGCTGACCACCTCACGGATCTCCGCGAACGCGGCGGCGGTGAGCATCTCGCCGCCGGTCGCGGACTCGTCCGAGGCCAGCACGTCGAACATGCCTTCGCCCTGCGAGCGGACGTACTGCGACAGGTCGCCCACCCGGCCGTGCGGGCCCTGGAACTGGGCCAGGTCGCGCAGCATGTCCCGCACCGTACGGGCGTGGAAGTCCTGCTGCGCCCGCATGCCGAGGGTGCCCTGGGTCTCGTTGTTGTCCCAGGCCAGCACGTATCCGCCGCGCTTCTGGCCGAACGTCATGGCGAGCAGCAGGATCGCCACCGTCTTGCCGGCGCCGCCCTTCGGGTTGACCACCGTCACTTGGCGCAGGCCGCCGAAGTTGCGGCGGACCATCTCGATGTCGCGCTTCATCTCCTGCTCGTGCCGCCCGGGCGCGAGCCGGACCAGCCCGATCTTGTTGACCACCGCGCGTACGCCCATGGTGGCCACCGGGTCGACCGGCCGGGCCTGGCGGCGGCGGGCGAAGTCCTCGGCGGTCGGGGGCACCGCCTGCTGCGGCGTCCAGCCCTGCTCCGGGTGGGGTGCTCCGGGCTGAGGTGGTGGCGGCACCACCGGGCCGGACACCGGCGCCTGCGGAGGCAGCGGGCCGCCCGGCTGCGGCACGCCGGTCTGGGGCGTCCAGCCGGGCGGCGGGTACCAGCCGGGCTGACCGGGTTGTGGCTGATACCCGGGCGACGGGTAGCCGTTGCCGTACGGGGACGGCTGCGCCGGTACGCCCGGCGACGGCGGGAACGGCCCGAGGCGGGGCGCCTGCTCGGGCGCGCCCGTCCCTGCCGGTCCCGTACCGGAGTCCGGCGACGGCTGCGTCCCGGCGACGGTGGCCCGGCCGGACACCGTGCCGTCCTCGGGGAGGGCGTCAGGCGGCGGGGGCGGTGCCACGGTGGCCCGGCCGGAGGCGGTGCCGTCGGTGGAGAGTGCCTCGGGCGGGGGCGGTGCCACGGTGGCGCGGCCGGACGCGATGCCGTCGGCCTCCACCGCCTCGGACGGCGGCGCCGTGGCGTCGGCGGGGTCCGGCGTGGTGGCGGAGTCCGACCCGGCCCGCTGTGGCGGCTGTGCCCACGGCGAGCCGGGCCGTCCGTTCCCGGCGCCCTCGCCGGTGGTACCCGGGCCGGTCGTCCCGGTGGCGGGCGTGGTCGCCGGGACGGGTGCCGTCGGCGTACCGGGCACCGCCGGTGAGCCGGATGCCGCCGGTTCCGGCTGGGCCGGTGACGGGGCGGAGGTCGCCCGGTCGAGCGTGAACGGCAGGTCCAGGTCGACAGCGGGTGCCTGGGGCGCCGGGACGTCCGCCGCCACCGGTGCCTGGGGCGCCGGGACGTCCGCGGCCACCGGCGTGGGAGCGTCGGCGGGCGGGAGCGGCCAGGGCACCGACGCCCACGGCGGGATCGTGGCCGCCGCCGCGTCGGTCTCCTCCGGCGGCCACAGCGGCTCGACGTCCCGCTGCGGCACCTGCGGTCGGCCCGGTACGTGGGCCCGGTCGTCGTTCTCGTGCACCACGGTTCCTCCCCATTCCTTCCGCCGAGGATAGGCGGTCCGGCCAGCGCCGCGAGCCGGGTGGGGATCGACCGAGGTCAGCCCGTCCAGACCGCCCAGGCGCCCGGCTCGGTCCACCAGGAGCGCTTGCGGCTCAGCTCGCCCTCGACGCCGTCGTCGAGGAAGGGCACCTTCTCGTCGCGGGGCACCACCGCCACCGCACGTCCCCGCGCCCGGCGTACCTCCAGCCGGACCTTCTTCCGGCCCAACGCCGACCGGGTCACCACTGGTACGGCGACGCCCACCGTCACCCGCCCGTCGGCCGGATCCGGGCCGCCCAGCAGGTCCACCTCGCCCAGGCGCGCGTACCCGCCCGCGTTGCCGATCGCGCACGCGGTGATCGGCTCCGAACCGTCGCTCAGCACCGTGCCGTCGACCTCGACCCGGGCCCGCCAGTGCAGCGGGCGGCCCGCGTCGTCGGCGGCGCCGAGCAGCGCGCCGTCCAGCGTCACCGAGCCGCCGTCGTTGCGCAGCAGGTCAAGCCGCCGGGCGGTGCCGTCCAGCACCGCGGCGGCCACACCCGCCGGATCCCGGGGCAGCCCGAGCTGCGCGGCCAGGTCCCGCGCCGTCCCGGACCGGGCCGGATCGAGCGGGAGTACGCCCACAGGCGGGAGGTCGGGCACCGTACGGTTGGCGGCCAGGTCCGCGGGGCGGCGACTCGGCGGCGGAGCGTACCGCCGGACCAGCCGGCGCAGGACGGCGCGCAACTGACCGTCACTGGCCGTGGCGACGATGAGCCGGGTCTTGCCGTCGGAATCCGGCCAGGTGAGGCCGTCGGCGCGCGGCGGGCCGTCGAGGCGGGCCAGCACCTCGTCGATCTCGGAGTCCGACCGGGCGGTCACGGTGGTCACCCGGGCACCCCGGGCGGTCAGCTCGTCCGCACAGGCCAGCACCGGTACGCGCGGCGTCTCGCAGCGCTCCTCGCCGCTCTCGGCGGCGGTGTCGTCCGCGCCGCCGCAGCAGGCGCCGCCGCTGCCGCAGCCACCACCGGGAGCGTCCCGCTCCGAGCCGAGGGTGAGCAGCACCACGTCGTACACGAAGGAGCCTCCTGCTTCTCGACCAACCCCTGCTGGTCCCGCCGTCACTACTTGTTAGCCTGACACCCCGGGCTCGCTGACCGGTCGCCACCTGGCACCCGAGCCTTCTGGAGGCGAGAAGATGCCAGCGATCGTGCTGCTCGGCGCCCAGTGGGGCGACGAGGGCAAGGGCAAGGTTACCGACCTGCTGGGTGAGCGGGTCGACTACGTCGTGCGCTACTCCGGCGGCAACAACGCAGGCCACACGGTGATCACGCCGGACGGCCAGAAGTATGCGCTGCACCTCATGCCGTCCGGGGCGCTGTCACCGAGCGCGATGATCGTGATCGGCAACGGCGTGGTGGTCGACCCGAAGGTGCTGCTCCAGGAGATCGACGGGCTCGCCGAGCGCGGCGTGGACGTGTCCCGCCTGCGTATCTCCGGCGACGCGCACCTGATCATGCCGCACCACCGCGCGCTGGACCGGGTGGTCGAGCGCTACCTGGGCAGCTCCCGTATCGGCACCACCGGCCGGGGCATCGGTCCCGCGTACGGCGACAAGGTCGCCCGGATGGGCATCCGGCTCCAGGACCTGCTCGACCCGGGCATCCTGCGCAAGAAGCTGGAGCTGGCGCTCCGCGAGAAGAACCAGCTGCTGTTCAAGGTCTACAACCGCAAGGCGATCGACGTCGAGGAGACCGTCGAGGAGTACCTCCAGTACGCCGAGCGGCTGCGCCCGTACATCGCCGAGACCCGGGTCATGCTCTGGGACGCGCTCGACCGCGGCGAGACCGTGCTGCTGGAGGGCGCCCAGGCCACCATGCTCGACATGGACCACGGCACCTACCCGTTCGTCACCTCGTCGAACCCGACGGCCGGCGGGGCGTGCGTGGGCGCGGGCATCCCGCCGACCGCGATCACCAAGGTCATCGCGGTGAGCAAGGCGTACACGACGCGGGTGGGCTCGGGCCCGTTCCCGACCGAGCTGTTCGACGACAACGGGCAGCACCTGCGCAAGGTCGGCCACGAGTACGGCACCACCACCGGCCGGGAGCGCCGCTGCGGCTGGTTCGACGCCGTGGTGGCCCGGTACGCGTGCCGCCTCAACGGCGTCACCGACCTGGTGGTCACCAAGCTGGACGTGCTGACCGGCCTGGCCAAGGTGCCGATCTGCGTCGGGTACGAGATCAACGGCGAGCGCTTCGACGACATGCCGATGACGCAGACCGACTTCCACCACGCCACGCCGATCTACGAAGAGCTCGACGGCTGGTGGGAGGACATCACCAAGGCGCGGACCGAGGACGAGCTCCCGGAGAACGCCCGCCGCTACATCGCCCGTATCGAGGAGCTGACCGGCACCCGGGTGAGCGTGGTGGGCGTGGGCCCAGGCCGAGAGGAAAACGTCCTCCGCCACTCCCTCCTCCCCTAACCCCACCCCACCCCACCCCCCACCCCGCCCTCACCCTCCCCGGGCCCTCCGGGCCCCCACTCCGTTGATCAAGGAGTTTGTGTCCATTTCGGCGTCGGATCCGGACACAAACTCCTTGATCACCGGGGCAGGGTGGGGCGTGGAGTGGAGGGCGGTTTTCCACAGGGTTGTCCACAGGGGTGTCGGCTGTGGGGTGGCGCGGGGGAGCCTGCGCGTGTGGGTGAATTCGGCGAACTGACGCGGCTGGCCGCGACGCAGGGCGGGTTCGTGACGGCGGGGCAGGCGTTGCGCCTGGGCCTCGGCCGGGAGCAGATCCGGTACCTCGTCCGGTCCGGGCGATGGACCCGGGTCTCGCGCGGCTGCTACCTGCCGTCTCCCGCCGTGCTGACGCCTGTGGCACTACGACGTGCCATGATCCGCGCCACGGTCGCCAGCCTCGGGCGGGGCGCGGTCGCCGTGTTGGGTACCGCCGCCGAGCTGCACGGCATCGCCGGTCTCCCGCCTACGGCGGCGATCCACGTCTCGGTGCCGCCGGATCGGCCGCACGTGCAGCGCCGGGCGGAGCCGGGCCTGACGGTGCACCAGTTGACGCTCGCCGAAGCGGACGTGTGCCGGGCCGGCGGCGTACCGGTCACCACACCGGCGCGCACCGTCGCCGACGTGTTGCTGCGGGCGCGGCGCTATCCGGCGGTGTGCGTCCTCGACTCCGCGCTCAATCAGCGGATCCTGGCCGAGAACGACCTGTCCCTGGTGCTCACGCACCTCACCGGACGCCGTGGCGCGGCCGCCGCTCGGGGATACCTGGCCGAGGCGGACGGCCGGGCACAGTCACCGCTGGAGACCCGCGCCAGGCTCCGGTGCGTCGACGGTGGCGTGCCGCCGGACGTCCTGCAACTGCCGGTGCGGGACGAGGACGGTTACCTGCTCGGCGTCGGGGACCTGGCATGGCGCGGGGCGCGTCTGATCGCGGAGGCGGACGGCCGAGGCCCGCACCTGACGCTGCAGGCCGTCTACGCGGACCGGTTCCGGCAGAACCGCCTGGTCAACGCCGGCTGGCGGATCCTCCGCTTCACCTGGTCCGACACCCTGCGCCCCGACTACATCCCCCAGACGGTCAAGCGCGCCCTGAAGCGCCGGTGATCAAGGAGTTTGCGGACCCGCACCGCTCAATCTGAGACGCAAACTCCTTGATCGACGGGGTGGGGTGGGGTGGTCAGTAGGATGCCGGTCGTGCGCGTACTTCTTGTGGGTGGTGGTGGGCGGGAGCACGCTCTCGCGCTCGGACTCGCCGGTGACCCGGCTGTCGAGGCGCTCGTCGCGGCTCCGGGGAATCCGGGGATCGCTGCGGTGGCCGAACTTCGGGAGGTGACACCCACCGACCCGGCAGCAGTGGCGGCCCTCGCCGTCGAGGTCGCTGCCGACCTGGTGGTCATCGGGCCGGAGGCGCCGCTGGTGGCGGGCGTCGCCGACGCGGTACGCGCCAAGGGCATCGCGGTGTTCGGCCCGAGCGCGGAGGCGGCCCGGCTGGAGGGCTCGAAGACGTTCGCGAAGGACGTGATGACCGCCGCGGCGGTGCCGACCGCTCGCGCGTACACCTGCGAGGACGCGGCGGCGGTGGGGCGCGCGCTGGACGAGTTCGGCGCGCCGTACGTGGTGAAGGACGACGGGCTCGCCGCCGGCAAGGGTGTGGTGGTCACCGACGACCGGGCGGTCGCCGAGCGGCACGCCGCGGAGTGCGGCCGGGTGGTGATCGAGGAGTACCTGTCCGGTCCCGAGGTCTCCCTGTTCGTGGTCACCGACGGCGAGGCGGCGGTGCCGCTGCTGCCGGCGCAGGACTTCAAGCGGGTCGGCGACGGCGACAC
The DNA here is from genome assembly GCF_000145235.1 of Micromonospora aurantiaca ATCC 27029. Classification (NCBI taxonomy): domain Bacteria; kingdom Bacillati; phylum Actinomycetota; class Actinomycetes; order Micromonosporales; family Micromonosporaceae; genus Micromonospora; species Micromonospora aurantiaca (nom. illeg.). The sequence goes on from NC_014391.1 coordinate 194,150, forward strand.
CGGGCCGAACACGGGCGGCATGGGCGCGTACGCGCCGCTGCCGTGGGCGCCGCCGAATCTGGTCGACGACGTGATGCGCGACGTGGTGCGCCCGACGCTGGCGGAGTTGCGCCGCCGGGGCACGCCGTTCGCCGGCCTGCTCTACGTGGGCCTGGCGATCACCCCGTCCGGCCCGCGGGTGATCGAGTTCAACGCGCGTTTCGGCGACCCGGAGACGCAGGTCGTACTCGCCCTGCTGGAGACGCCGCTGGCCGGGCTGCTGCACGCCGCCGCCACCGGCACGCTCGGCGCGCACCCGCCGCTGCGCTGGCGCGACGGCGCGGCCGTGACGGTCGTGGTGGCGGCCGACGGCTATCCGGCGGGCCCGCGTACCGGTGACGTGATCACCGGCGCGGACCGGGCCGGGATCATCCACGCCGGGACCCGCCGCGACGCCGACGGCACGTTGCGCTCCGCGGGGGGCCGGGTCCTCTGCGGTACGGCGACCGGGCCGGACCTGGCCGCCGCGCGCGACGCCGCCTACGCCCTGGTACGCAACGTCGAGCTGGCCGGTTCCCACCACCGCACCGACATCGCGGCGGCGGCCGTGGACGGCCGGGTCACGATTCCGGGCTGACCGGCCCGGGGCGCCGGCCGGCCATCCGGTTGAGCACGTTCGCCGTGGCCCGCTCGATGCGCGGGTCGCGGTGGCCCTGCCGGTCCAGTGCCAGGGTCCAGCCGAGCGTGCCGCTGGCGAAGACGACAGCTCCGCGTGCCGTCTCGTGGACGTAGCTGCTCTGGAGCCGCCGGCCGCCCTGCTGGGCCGGGTACGGCGAGGAGCTGAGCGTGGTCCCGGCGGGCCGCGGGAGGGCCGCGTGCAGCCCGTCCGCCTCGCCCGCGACCACGCCCGGGATGCGGTCGCCGTCGGCCACGCCGGTGCCGGCCCACACCCAGTTGTCTGCGGCGCGCACCACGAGCGGCTGCGGGGTCAACACGATGCCGTTGTACTGCACGCCGAGCAGCGCCTGTTCCGGCCGGTCGAGGTTGCGCCAGGTCACGGTCGGGTCGCCGATGCCCGCGCCCGGGTCGGGAAGCGTCTTGGCGCACTCGACGAGCCGTTCGGGGCGGCCGTCGGCGGCGGCGCGTACGCGGGCGTGCCAGTAGACGCTGTTCGCGCCGAGGAACGCGAGGCTGGTGCCCCCGTCCAGGCCGACCTCGGTGGCGCGGCGCATCTCGGCCGACCAGTACTCGTCGTGCCCGCAGAACACCAGACCCCGGTACCGGGCCGGGTCGAGGCGCCCGGAGTGCAGGTCGAAGCTGGTGGCGTAGCTGACGTCGTAGAGGTTGCGTTCCAGCCACCGGATCGCGGCCTCGTCGCGGTCGAAGTGGGTGGGCAGGCCGGCGCCGGAGTACGGGCGGTCGAACGTGACTGCGCGTGCCCGCAGCGCCGGGTCGCGCCGCCCGTCGGCCCGGTAGCCGTTGTAGAGGCTCTTGCCGGTCCGCCGGTCGCGCGGCCACTGGTTGTACGCCTGCCAGGTGGTCACCGGCAGCACCACGCAGAGCGCGGCCGGGCGCCGGTCGTCGCGTACCACGAACGGCGTGCAGGCCCGCCAGCCGTCGGCCGAGGTGAAGACCGCCTGGTAGAGGCCGGAGGTCCAGCCGTGCGGGACGGACAGGCGCCAGGACACCGGCCACCGGCAGTCGAGCACACCGGTGTCCGGGTCGGCCACCGGCACCGGCTGCGGTACGCCGCGCAGTTCGGGGCTGGTCAGCATCGTGCGGGCGCCCGCGCCGTCGTACCAGCCGAGGCGGTGCACGCTGATCCGGAACCGGCCGCCCGGGTTGACCGCGACGTGGAAGTCGATCTCCTCGCCGGGGGCGACGCTCGTCGTCGAGGCGTACCCCTGGATCTGGCGCCGCCGGTCGTCGGCGGCCCGGCCGCCGTGCTCGGGCCACCACGGCTCACCGGCGGCGCGGTTCTCCCGCTCGACGGGCGGGACCGGCCACCGGGTGGGTGAGTCGTCGGGCCGGCCGCCGAGGACCGGGTCGAACGGGCCGAGCGCGGCGGCGGACGCGCCGCCGACGAGGAGGCCGAGTGCGGTACGCCGCCGAAGCCTGTCCATTGTGGTGCTCCCCGTTTCCCCGTTCGATCGGGGGAGACCGTAGCACCGGAGGACGGCAGCCGTGTGACCGATGTGGATCAGTCGAAGTAGCGGCGCAGCTCCCGGGTGAGCACCTTGCCGGTGGCGTTGCGCGGCAGGTACTTGACGAACACCACGTCGCGGGGCACGGAGAAGCGGGCCAGGTAGCGCCGGACGTACTCGCGGACCGCCTCCGGGTCGAGCGTCTCGCCGGTGCGCAGCGCGAGGAACGCGGCCAGCCGCTGGCCGTAGTCGGGGTCCGGTACGCCGATCACGGCGACCTCGCGGACCTGCGGCAACCGGGCGATCAGATCCTCCACCTCGGACGGGAAGACGTTCTCGCCGCCCGAGACGATCATGTCGTCGGCCCGGCCGTCGACGAAGAGCAGACCGTCGGCGTTCAGCCGGCCCAGGTCGCCGGTGTCGAGCAGGCCGTCGCGGCTCTCCCGGCCGGCGCCCGAGGTGTAGCCCTCGAACAGCATCTCGTTGCCGACGAAGATCCGCCCGACCTCGCCGTCGCGGACCGGCCGGCCGGTCTCGTCCAGGATGGCCAGCCGGGTGCCGTGCGGCGGCCGGCCCGCGGTGGTGGGCGCGGCGCGCAGCTCGGCCGGGCCGGCGATGGAGGCCCAGGAGACCTCGGTCGAGCCGTAGAGGTTGTAGAGCACGTCGCCGTACCGGTCCATGAACGCCGTGGCCAGGTTTCCGGGCAGCGCGGATCCGCTGACCGCGACCACCTTGAGTGGCGGCCGGGGCTGCGGCGGCGCCACCTCCATCAGCCGTTGCAGCATCACCGGTACGGCGAACATCGCATCGCACGGTTGAGCGGCGAGCGCGGCGAGCGTGGCGGCCGGGTCGAAGCGCCGGTGCAGTACGACTGTGGCGCGCAGCGCGAACGACACCTGAAGCGCGGCGTACCCCCAGGTGTGGAAGATCGGCGCGGCGATCATCACGGTGTCCCGCGCGTGCAGCGGTATGCGGTCGATGATGGACACCAGCGGGCCGAAGCCGTGCGGGGTGGGCCGGCGGGCGCCCTTGGGCGCGCCGGTGGTGCCGGAGGTCAGCACGATGGTGCGGCCGTCCCGCTCCGGCGGCTGGAGCTTCTCGCCGGGCACGGCGGCGGCGATCAGCTCCTCCTGCCGCCGCTCGTCGACCCGGTGCAGCTCGGCCGGGAGGCCGAGGACGCGCTCGGTGAACTCGCCGTCGTGCACCAGGACGCGCAGGCCCTGTTCCTCGGCCACAGTCACCAGTTGAGCGGCGGACAGCCCGGTGTTGACCAGGACGGCGTCCGCGCCGAGCAGCATCGCTGCCACTATCGCCTCGATCAGGCCGTGGTGGTTGCGGCAGAGCACACCGACCCGGTCGCCGGTCTGCACGCCGAGGTGGGAGCGCAGCGACCGGGCCAGCCGCTCGGAGCGGTCGAGCAGTTCCTGGTACGTCATGGTGGCGCCCTGCTCGTCGACCACGGCGACACGGCCGGGGTCGCGGGCGGCGGCCTGGCGCAGCTCCCCGGCGAGGCTCCAGCCCCACCGGCGCAGCGCGTTGAGCTGGGAGACCACGCGGATCGGTCCGCCCGGGGCGAGCAGTCCACGTCGGGTCAGCGTGGCGGCGATGAACGGCAGGTCCACGGCGCAACTCCTTCGCGTTCGTGGTTCGTCGACCAGGCTCCGGACGGTCGGCCGTCCGGTTCGGCATGATCTTGCGCCCGATCGCGGTTCGGGTCGGCCCGGGAGCGGCGACCCGGCCCGCGACGGCGTGCGACGTCGTCACGGGCCGGGCCGCGGCCCGCCGGCGGTCAGCGGATCTGCATCCCGGAGATGGCCCGGGAGATGACCAGCCGCTGGATCTCGGAGGTGCCCTCGAAGATGGTGTAGATCTTGGCGTCGCGGTACCACCGCTCGACCGGGTGGTCGCGCAGGAAGCCGGCGCCGCCGAGGAGCTGGACCGCCTTGTCGGTCACCGAGACGGCCACCTCACCGGCCTTGAGCTTGGACATCGAGCCCTCGCCCGCGGTGAACGGCCGGTTGTTGCGGCCCATCCAGGAGGCGCGCCAGACCAGCAGCCGGGCCGCGTCGATCTCCATCTTCATGTCGGCGAGCGCGAACGCGACCGCCTGGTTGGAGATGATCGGCCGTCCGAACTGGACCCGCTCCTTGGCGTAGTCCAGGGCGTACTCGTAGGCGGCGCGGGCCACGCCGAGCGCCTGCGCGCCGACTGTCGGGCGGGACAGCTCGAACGTCCGCATCGCCGCCTGGCCGGAGGCGCGCTGCCCGGACCGGGCGCGGGCCAGACGCTCGTCGAGCGCGTCCTTGCCGCCGAGCAGGCAGCGGCCTGGCACCCGGACGTCGTCGAGGAAGACGTCCGCGGTGTGCGAGGCGCGCAGCCCCAGCTTGCGCAGCTTGCGGGTGGCGGTCAGACCGGGAGTGCCGGGGGGTACGACGAACGCGGCCTGGCCGCGCGAGCCCAGCTCGGGCTCGATCGAGGCGGTGACCACGTGCACCCCGGCGATGCCGCCGTTGGTGGCGTACGCCTTCTGCCCGTTGAGCACCCACTCGTCGGTGGCCTCGTCGTAGACGGCGCGGGTACGCATCGAGCCGACGTCGGATCCGGCCTCCGGCTCGCTCGTGCAGAACGCGGCCACGGCCGGGGAGTCGACGTCGCCGAAGCACTGCGGCACCCATTCGACGAGCTGCTCGGGGGTGCCGGCGCCGTAGATCGCAGCGACCGCGAGGGAGGTGCCGAAGATGCTCAGGCCGATGCCGGCGTCACCCCAGAAGAGTTCCTCGCTGGCGATCGGCAGGGAGAGGCCGGTGGGGTCGGCCCAGCAGGTGGCGAGGAACTCGAACCCGTACAGGCCGACCTTCGCGGCCTCCTGGATGATCGGCCACGGGGTCTCCTCCCGGGCGTCCCACTCGGCCGCGGCCGGGCGCACGACCTCGGCGGCGAAGCCGTGCACCCAGTCGCGAAGGTCCCGCTGTTCCTCGTTCAGGTCGAGCGAGAACTCGGCCATGTCAGGCCTTGGGGATGTCGAACAGGTTGGCGATGTTGGCGGCCAGGCCCAGGTCGCCCTTGGCCTTCAGCTTGCCGGTCATGAACATCATCACCGGGTTGGCGCCACCGGAGACGATCTTCAGGAACTCGACCGGGCCCATGGTGAGGCTCAGCTTCGGGTCGCGGGTCGCGGTCTCCGAGACGGTGCAGGTGCCGTTCTCGATGACGATCTCGTAGGTGTCGGTGCCACCGTCCGGACGGCCGGTGATGTTCCAGTGGATGACCGCGTTGGTGGCACCGGCGCGGTCGGCGCGGAACAGCGTGGGCATCCGGTTGAAGACCTCGCTGAGGATCTTGCCGCGCGCCTCGCCGGACATGATCTCGTTGATCTTGGCGTCCGGCGTGGACTTGACCAGCTGCGCGAACTCCTTCGGGCCGACGTTCGCGAAGTTGGCCGGGTCGAAGTCAGTCATGGGGGATTGCACCTCTCGGGCGGGGCCACTTTGGTTACTCTGGCGTAACCTTACGCACGGGTAGGTATGCTCGCAAGGGTGTCCAGCACGCCGACCTTCAAGCGCCTCCCCCGCGCCGTACGCGAGCAGCAGATGCTCGACGCGGCGGTGAAGGTGTTCTCCCGCCGCGGCTTCCACGCCGCCAGCATGGACGAGATCGCCGACGACGCCGGCATCTCCAAGCCGATGGTGTACGCCTACCTCGGCACCAAGGAGGAACTCTTCATCGCCTGCCTGCACCGGGAGAGCACCCGGATGATGGAGGCGATCGCCGGCGCGGCCGCCCCCGACCTGCCCGCCGACGAGCGGCTCTGGCGCGGACTGCGCGCGTTCTTCGGCTTCGTCGGCGCGCACCGGGACGGCTGGGCGGTCCTCTACCGGCAGGCCCGCGGCTCCCAGCCGTTCGCCGCCGAACTCGCCGCCATGCGCGGCCGGCTGGTCGAGGTGGTCGCCGGCATGCTCGACCACGCGTTGCGCGCCTCCGGCCGCGAGGTCGGCGCCACCGACCTGGAGGTGGTCGCGTACGGGCTGGTGGGCGCCAGTGAGTCGCTCGCCGACTGGCTGGCCGACCACCCCGAGGCGGACGCCGGGAAGACAGCGACCCGGATGATGAACGTGGCCTGGCTCGGCGCCGACCAGCTCCTGCGCGGCGTCACCTGGCACCCGCCCGCCGCGGGGTAAGGAAGGGCCCCTTCTTAACGCCTCCGGTAGTACAAGGGCCCCTTGTTAACAGTCGCGCCGGGCGGCAGCCCGCCGGTGCGCCCGCCGCCGGCCCCAGCGGACGGCCTCGAACAGGCCGGTGACGGCCAGCGAGATGGCCACGCCGGCGAGCAGCCCGGACAGCGGGTTGTGCTCGAACGCCAGGCCGCCGAAGTAGCCGAGCAGCCCGCAGTAGACCCCCCAGGTGGCGCACGCCAGGCCGTCGTACAGCAGGAACGTGCGCGCCGGATAGCGGACCGCGCCCATGGTCAGCGTGACGGCGGTCCGGCCGCCGGGGACGTACCGGGCGGTGGTCAGGATCATCCCGCCGCGTCTGTCGACCGCCCGGCGGGCCCACTCCGAGCTGGCCCGCCGCCTGCTGTCCGCCGGGAAGCGGGCCAGCCGGTGCGCGCCGCCGCCGCGCCCGATCGCGTACGAGATGTGGTCGCCGGCGAGCGCGCCGAACGCGGCGGTCACGATCACCAGCACCAGGTTCGGCTCGCCGCCGGCCGCGAAGACCCCGGCGGTGATCACCACTGTCTCGCCCGGTACCGCCGGAAAGAACGCGTCGACGGCGGTGACCGCGATGATCACCAGGTACACCCACGGCGACGTCACCGTGTGGTGCAGCAGGTCGAGCACGTCCCCCATGCACCCATGCTCGGGGGTGCGGTGTTAAGCAGGGGCCCTTCCCATACAAAAGGCGTTAACAAGGGGCCCTTCCTTCTCCTCGGCCGTCGGCCCGCGCGACGTGAGCACCACCGGCGCGCCCAGCGCCTCCGAGACCGCAGCCGGCCAGTCGCTCGGTGACTCGCTAAGCACCGGCCGAGCCCGCATCAGCCGCTCGGTGAGCGCCGCCTGCCGGTCCAGGTCACCGGCCGGGCCGGGGACGAGCCGGTCCAGGCCCTCGTACCGGCGGCAGATCCGCAGCTCGGGCCGGGCCAGGTCGAGGTGGGTGAGCGCCAGCCCGTCCACGCCACCTGCCACCTCCAGCGCGTACCGGTGGGCGACCGCGTCGAAGTGCCCGAACCGGAACCGCCCCTGCCAGGGGTTCGTTCCGTTGTGCCGGTCGCGGAACGGCAGCGCCGCGTCCTCGGTGACCAGCGGTCCGGGACCGTGCCGGGTGGTGGTCGTGCGCAGCACGCCGAGCCGCTGCGCGGTCCCGGCCATGCCCGCCTCGGCGAGCAGCGTCTCGGCGTTGGCGAACGTCGTGGTGCTCCACGTCGTGTACGGGTGGAAGCCGTGCCACTCGTCCAGCAGCACCCCCTGCGCGCCCTCGAACACGCAGGTGCCCTCGCGCAGGGCACCTGCCAGCCAGGTCCGGTCGACGATTGCCACCCGGCGCGCGAAGGCCGCGTACGCGGGCAGGCAGTCGTCCACCGGTGGCGCGTCGAGCGGGCCCAGCTCGGCGGTGAGCCGGTCCCGCAGCGCGGTCAGTCGCCGGCGCAGCACCGCCGGGCGGCGGCAGTCAGCCACCCGGGGTGCCTCGTCGGGGTGGGCGAGGCCGTACGCGACCGCCTCGCCCACCCCGAGCCCGCAGGAGCCGTGCCGGTCGGCTCCCCGGGCGATCTCCCGGGCGCGGTTCGCGGCCCGGTGGTACGGGGTGGCGAGCAGCGCCTCCCCGTCCACAGTCAGACGGTCGAGCGCGTCGGGCACGCCCACCGACGCGAGGTGGTCGGCCTCGGCGGCCAGCGCCAGCGGGTCCACCACCACGTGCCGCGCCAGGTGCGTGCGTACCCCCGGACGGAACGTCCCGGCGCCGAACTGCGCGAACGTGTGGTGCCTCCCGTCGCGCAGGACGACGTTGTGCGCCGCCTGCGCGCCCCCGTTGAACCGGACCACCGTGTGGACCTGCCGGGTGGCGCAGAGCAGGTCCACCACTGTGCCCTTGCCGGCGTCGCCGTAGCCGAGGTCGACCACCGTCACGTGGTTCACAGCCGGGTGACCCCGCTTCCGCCGTCGGCCGGGCTGAACGGCAGCGTCGCCACCGCGCGCCGGCCCGAGCCGACCTGGGCGAGGGCCTTCGAGACGGTCCGGGTGGCCGTCGAGCCGGCCCGGTCCAGGTCGCGCAGCCCGGCGTCGAGGTCGATGGCCTGCTCGCCGAGGCCGACGGTGAGCGCGATCGTCTCGCAGACCGCGTCCAGGTCGTCCAGCTCGACCGCGTTCTGCCCGAGCAGGCCGCGCCAGAAGTCCAGCACCTTGCGGTTGCCCGCGTAGTGGCTGCCGGCGGGCAGCAGGTAGTAGGTGTCCCAGCGCGCGGTCACCTCGTCCACCATCTGCCGGACCGGCATGTCCTCGCCCAGGCCGTCCCCGATCAGCCGGCTCACCTCAGCGGTCTTCACCGCCGGGTACGCCAGCTCGTCGCCGATGATGAACAGGTAGCCGCGCCGGCCACGCTTGTCCCAGCTGTCGGTGGCCGTGTGCCGGGCCATGAAGTAGAGCGCCAGCTCGTACGACTCCATCATCTGGCCGCCACCGCCGCCCTCCAGCACGATCCGGCCGAGGTCGTCGTCCATCCGGTTGTCGGACTCGAACTGACCGACCTGCAACGGCACCCGGTCGCAGGTGGCGTCGCCGATCGCGCCGAACATGACCTGCGGGTCCTTCGCGTACCCCTGGCGCAGCAGCAGGCCGAGCAGCTGCGGCAGCTTGCTCTGCAGCACCCGGGGCACGTGGCCCATCGAGCCGGTGACGTCGAACAGCACGGCGATCGGCGTCGACTGCGGGTGCTCGGCGGAGTCGCGGCTCTCCCGCAGCGCGTCGCGCGGGTCGAGCGCGGGGTGCACCTTGCGGGCGCCGCTGTCGCTGTAGGAGAACGCGCTCTTGCCGGTGCGGCGCCGGTAACGGTCGGCGGCGTCGTACACGTCGGTGGACCAGATTCCACTGCCCATGGCAGCCTCCCTACGGGTTGAGGGTGAAGGGTCGGAAGGTGCGTGGCCCGTACAGCCGGTGCAGCACCTCGTCCAGTTCGCGCAGCAGCCGCCAGGCGTCGTCCGGCCGGGTGGCGAGCGCGGTGCCCTGGCAGCCGTCGGCGAAGGCGCGCAGCTCGCGCGGCGCGCGGTCGCCCATCAGCCAGGTCATGCAGCGGGCGGCGAGCGCGATGTCGGTGCCCGGCCCGCACTGCCGCTTCGCGGCGACCTCCGGCGGATACCAGTCCTCGTGGCCGGGCACCAGCGCCGGCACGAGCCCGCCCGGCTCGGCCGAGAAGCACCAGTCGACGAGGACCAGGCCGTGCGCGTCCGGCTCGATCAGCACGTGCCGGGGCAGCACCGCGCCGTGCACGACGCCGGCCCGGTGGGCCAGGCCGAGCGCCACGAGCAGCCGCCGCCACATCCAGGCCGCGTCGCGCGGGTCCAGCCCGTCCGGGTACGCGCGGCGCACGTCGTCCAGGCTTCGCAGCCCGGGTACGGTCACCAGCTCGTTGACCTGCCGTTGCACGCCGGTCGACGGGTCACGCGCCGGGTAGGAGTCGACGAGCCGGGGCACGTACGCGAGGTGCTTGGCGTCGCCGCGCTCGGCGATCCGCCGCAACGCGCGTGCCTCGCGGGCCATCAGGTCGTTGTCGCTCGGGTGCCGGCACACCTTGGCCAGGTGATAAGAAGGGGCCCCTCCTCTACCGGAGGCGTTAACAGGGGGCCCTTCCTTCCGTTCGTGCAGGGTGGCGACGTCGCCGGTGTACGTGGGGGCGGGAGTGCGCCACCGGGTGGTGACTGTGACGAGCGCGTCGGCGGCGGCGGCGCGTACCCCCGGGTCGGCCGCGCCCAGCCGGTCGGGGTGCAGCGCGCCGACCAGCTCGCGGTAGCGGCGGGCCGGCTCCTGCGTACCGAACAGGTCGGCGTCGGTGCGCGCGGCCGTGACCAGCCGGATCGCCTCCTCGGTCCTCACCGAACCGTCTCCTCCCGGGCGGGGCGCAGCAGCGCCGGGTGCAGCAGCCGGGCGTCTCCGGCGCGGTAGAGCTTGGCCCGGGGGCCGCCGCGCGCGCCGCCGCGTTCGGTGCTGGCGCCGGTGCTCTCCACGAAGCCGGGCACCGAGAGCACCTTGCGGTGGAAGTTGCCGGCGTGCAGCGGGTGGCCCCAGACCGTCTCGTAGACCTCCCGCAGCTCGGTGACTGTGAACTCGGGGGCGAGGAACCGGGTGGCGAGAGGCGTGTACTCCAGCTTGGAGCGGGCGCGCTCCAGACCGTCGTCGATGATCCGGCCGTGGTCGAAGGCGAGCTGCCGGCTGGTCAGCGCGGTGACCGGCAGCCAGATCGCCTCGTCGGCGTCGGTGTCGGCGACCGGGTCGGGCAGGTCGGGGGCGAACGCCAGGTGCGCGACCGAGACCACGCGCATGCGGGGGTCGCGGTCCGGGGCGCCGTAGCTGCCGAGCTGTTCCAGGTGCACCCGGCGCAGCCGCTCACCGCCCAGGCCGGTCTCCTCGGCCAGCTCGCGCCGGGCGCCCGCGGCGAGGTCCTCGTCCGGCTGGACGAAGCCGCCGGGCAGCGCCCAGTGCCCCTCGTAGGGCGGCGCGCCGCGGCGGATCAGCAGCAGGTGCAGCGCGCCCTCGCGGATGGTCAGGGCGACCACGTCGACGGTGACCGCGACCGCCGGGTAGTCCCGGGGGTCGTACCCGGCGAGGAACTCCTGCTCGTTCACGGCCACTCACTCTCTCAGGTTGAGAACAACTCAATCTGAGAACAACTTAGCGCCGAAAAGAGGGGACGGCAAGTCCCCTCTTTCGCTCAGCGCACCGAACCGACCAGATGCGGCCTTCCGTCCCGGGCGCTGTGCAGCGCGAAGTCCCAGCCCTCGCCGGTCGGCGAGGCGCTGAACGCGACAGTGGACGGCAACGGCACCGGCAGCTTGAACGACACGTCCACCGTGTACGCCTCGGGCAGCCGGGGCTCCAGCGCGGCCAGGCAGCGGGCCTTGCTCCACATGCCGTGCGCGATCGGGCGCGGGAAGCCGAACAGCCGCGCGCCCAGCTTCGAGGTGTGGATCGGGTTGTGGTCGCCGGAGACGCGCGCGTAGTCCGTACCCACCCGGGGCGTCACCCGCCACCGCGCCGAGGCGGCCGGCGGCGCCGGGCGGTCACCCCGGTCGCGCCGCGGGCCGCCGCCTGCGGCGCGCTCCTTCCCGAGGTACGTGGACACGCCGCGCCACACCTCCTCGCCGCCGATCGAGCCGACCAGCACCACGTCGAGCTGGCGGCCCCGCTCGTGCGGGCGCAGGTTCTCCGCGTACGTGTGGAAGTCGACGCTCTCGCCGACCTCGACCGGGCGGTGCACGGTGATCCGGTTGGCCACGTGCACCACGCCGGTGAGCGGGATGGGGAAGCCCGGACCCGTCATCAGCCGCAGCGACAGCGGGAATCCGAGCACGTGCAGATACGTCGCCGGCAGCCGGTCGGTCAGCCGGAACCCGCACACCCGGTCGTAGTCCGCCAGGTGCCGCTGATCCACAGCGACCCCCGAGACGCCCAGTTCAAGTCCCGGCACGTCCGCCCCGCGACGCCCCCCGACCCCCGGCACCACTCCCAGCAGCGCCCGCCGGTAGAGCGCCCCACTCGCAGGCAGCCGCGACAGTGCCACGCGCCGCCGCCCCTCCGACCCCGCCTCTTCCCTCTCCCCTTCACCCCGTCGATCATGAGGTTGGCTGCCTTGTGGATCTCCAGAAGTGCCGTCAACTTCATGATCGTCGGAGGAGGGGTGGGCCTGGGTGGGGTGGGACTGGGCCTGGGCGGCGGCTCGGGCTGCGGTCAGGTCCCGGGTGGGGCCCTCGATCAGGTCGTGCAGGGTCAGGTCGTCGTCCTCGTGGTCACGGGGTGCCATCACGCCCCCAGCAGGCTCTGGCCGCAGACCCGGACCACGTTGCCGCTCACCGCGCCGGTCGCCGGCCAGGAGAGCCAGCCGATCGTCTCGGCCACGTCCACCGGCAGGCCGCCCTGGGCCATGCTGTTCATCCGCCGTCCCGCCTCGCGGATCGTCAGCGGGATGCGCGCGGTCAGCCGGGTCTCGATGAAGCCCGGCGCCACGGCGTTCAGGCTGATCCCGCGCTCGCGCAGCACCGGCGAGAGCGAGTCGACCAGGCCGATCACGCCGGCCTTGCTCGTCGCGTAGTTGGTCTGCCCCCGGTTGCCGGCGATCCCGGCGATCGACGAGACCGACACGATCCGGCCGCCGGCCGGGATCAGGTCGCGTTCCAGCAGTACGTCGTTGATCCGCTCCTGGCTGGACAGGTTCACGTCGATCACCGAGTCCCACCGGTCGGCGTCCATCCGGCCCAGCGTCTTGTCCCGGGTGATGCCCGCGTTGTGCACCACCACGTCGACCCGGCCGTGCCGGGACGCCAGATGCTCCGCCAGCCGCGTCGGCGCATCAGGCGCGGTCAGGTCGAGCTGCACCGCGCTGCCGCCGATGTCGTTCGCGACAGCGGCCAGCTCGTCCCCGGCCGCCGGGATGTCCAGCGCCACCACCTGGGCGCCGTCGCGGGCCAGCACCTTCGCCAGTGCCGCGCCGATGCCCCGGGCCGCGCCGGTCACCAGCACCACCTGCCCGGAAAGCGGCCGGTCCCAGTCGGCCGGCGCCACGGCGGTGCCGGTGCCGACGCGGACGACCTGGCCCGAGACGTACGCGGACCGGCCGGAGAGCAGGAACCGGAGCGTGGACTCCAGGCTCACCGGGGTGCCGGCGTCACCCTCGCGTGTCACGTAGACGAGCTGGGCGGTCACGCCCCGGCCGAACTCCTTGCCGATGCTGCGGGTCAGGCCCTCCAGCGCACGCTGGGCGGTAGCCTCCCGGGGGGAGCCGCACTCGGCCGGCGGGGTGCCCAGCACGATCACCCGGCCGCTGGGCAGCAGCGAGCGGGCCTGCGGGTGGAAGAAGTCGTAGAGCTGGCGCAGCCCGGCGGAGTCGGTGATGCCGCTGGCGTCGTACACCAGGGCCGCGAAGCGGCGGTCGGCGTCGTGGGCGGCGACCGGGTCGGCCAGCTCGACCCCGGCGGCGGTCAGGATCTTGCCGGCCGGCTCGGCGATCCGGCCGCTGGCCGAGGAGCCGAGCAGGACCGGCCCGGGAACGAGCGGGTCGCCCGGCGTGTGCCGGCGCAGTCGGGGCGGGTCGGGCAGCCCGAGGCGCTTGACCAGCGCGCGACCGGCCCCCGTCTGGACGAAGCTCGCGTACCTGTCGGTCATAGGCGTAGCCTACTGGCGAGTAGGGTTCGGGCAACAGTTTCGAGGGAGGCCGATCGTGCAGAGTGTCCGGCGGGTCGCGGTCATCGGGGGCAACCGCATCCCCTTCGCCCGGTCCAACTCGCGCTATGCGCACGCGTCGAACGCGGACATGCTCGGCGCGGCGCTCGACGGGCTGGTCGCCCGGTTCGGGCTGGCCGGCGAGCGGGTCGGCGAGATGGTGGCCGGCGCGGTGCTCAAGCACTCCCGCGACTTCAACCTCACCCGTGAGGTGGTGCTCGGCTCCCGGCTCGACCCGCACACCCCCGCGTACGACATCCAGCAGGCCTGCGGCACCGGGCTGGAAGCGGCCATTCTGGTCGCCAACAAGATCGCCCTCGGGCAGATCGAGGTCGGCATCGCCGGCGGCGTCGACACCACCTCGGACGCGCCGCTCGCCGTCAACGAGGACATGCGGCGCACCCTGATCCAGCTCAACTCGGCCCGTACGCTCGGCGAACGGCTCAAGATCGCGGCGAAGCTGCGCCCGCACCAGCCGTTCAAGCCGGAGATCCCGCGCAACGCCGAGCCGCGTACCGGGCTGTCGATGGGTGAGCACGCGGCCCGGACCGCGCTGCGCTGGAACGTCGACCGGGCCGCGCAGGACGAACTCGCGCTGCGCTCGCACCAGCGGCTCGCGGCCGCGTACGACAAGGGGTTCTTCGACGACCTGATGACCCCCTACCTGGGGCTGACCCGCGACCAGAACCTGCGCCCGGACACCAGCCTGGAGAAGCTCGGCTCGCTCAAGCCGGTCTTCGGCGCCTCCGGCGCGGACGCCGAGCGGGCCACCATGACCGCCGGCAACTCCTCGCCGCTCACCGACGGTGCGTCGACTGTGCTGCTCGCGTCCGAGGAGTGGGCCAAGGCGCACAACCTGCCGGTGCTGGCCTGGTTCTCCTGGTCGGAGGCCGCCGCCGTCGACTTCGTGCACGGCGACGAGGGCCTGCTGATGGCCCCCGCGTACGCGGTGCCCCGGATGCTGGCCCGGGCCGGGCTGAGCCTCCAGGACTTCGACTTCTACGAGATCCACGAGGCGTTCGCCTCCCAGGTGCTGGCCACCCTCGCCGCCTGGGAGTCGCCGGAGTTCTGCAAGGAGCGCCTCGGCCTGGACGCCCCGCTCGGCTCGATCGATCGGGACAAGCTCAACGTCAACGGCTCGTCGCTGGCGGCCGGACACCCGTTCGCCGCCACCGGTGGCCGGATCGTCGCCACGCTGGCCAAGCTGCTGGATCAGAAGGGGAGCGGGCGCGGCCTGATCTCCATCTGCGCAGCCGGCGGGCAGGGCGTGACAGCGATCCTGGAGCGCTGACGAGGACGCCCGCCCGGTTCTGCGCCGGGCGGGCAACCCGCGTGCCGGCTCGTTCCGTCCCCTGGGCATGAGGCGAGCGAGGGGTGGCACTTCGTGACCGGGCGCGACGAGGAGTTCCGCGACTACGTGACCGCCCGGCTGGAGCCGCTGCGCCGGACGGCGTACCTGCTCTGCCGGGACTGGCATACGGCGGACGACCTGGTGTCGATCACGTTGAGCAAGCTCTACCGCAACTGGCGGCGGGCGCTCGGCGCGGACAACCTCGACGCGTACGTCCGGGGGATGCTCACCAACGCGTGGCTGGACGAGCGGCGCCGGCCGTGGCGGCGGGAGCGCAGCACCGACGAGGTGCCGGACCGGGCCGACCTGGCAGCCGGGGAGCCGTCGGTCGGTGAGCGGGAGATGCTGCTGGAGCTGCTGGGCCGGCTCGCGCCGCGCCGACGGGCGGTGGTGGTGCTCCGCTTCTACTGCGACCTGTCGGTCGAGGAGACCGCGCAGATCCTGGGCGTCAGCACCGGAACCGTGAAGAGTCAGGCCGCCCGTGCGCTGGAGACGCTGCGGCTGCTCGCCTCGCACCATTCGGCAGCGGAGAGCGGGAGGCAGAGATGACGTACCGGCAGATCTTCGACGAGGCGATCGGCGATGCGCCGCCGACGACGGTGGACGTGGACGCCCTGGTGGCGCGGGAGGGCCGGCGTCGGCGGCGAACGGTGGGGGCGTACGCCTCGGCGACCGCGGTGCTGGCACTGGCGCTCGGCGTCGGCGTGGTCGTGCAGCCGGGGGCGTCCGGTGGTCCGGCGCCCGCCCACTCGGCCGCGTCCGCCGCCGCACGGACCGAGCCGGAGCGCCTGCGCGCGGCGATGCTCGCCGCGTTCCACCGGGAGGCGCCGGACCTGCGGTGGGTGCAGGGCGCGTCGACCGGGGACCGCGAGACCTGGGACGGCCCGGTCACCGACGAGCCGCCGTGGTGGGTGCAGCGGTTGCAGTGGGAGTCCGCGACCGGCTGGTTGGCTGTGGGTGTCGCCGCTCGGGGCGAGGTCCGGTCGTACCTGAACATCAACGTGGGCCGGGTACGCCCCGGCCACACGTCGGGCCCGGACCGGTGCCGCCCCGGCGAGGTCACGTGCCGGTCCTTCACCGGCCCCGGGGGCGAGCTGGTGGTGGCGCACGACGCGGAGGGCAGGAACCTGGCGAAGCCGGTGACCAAGCGCACGGTCCTGCGTACCGTGACCGTCAAGCGGGCCGACGGCGCGTTCGTGTCGGTGCAGACGGTCTCGTCCACCGACCGACACCTGATGACAGTCGAGGAGATGGCAGCGGTCGCGCTGGACCCGGAGATCCGGCTGGGCTGACGGTGTGTCCCGGTCCGGCCCGCCCACAGGCCGGACCGGGTACCGGCGTCGCCGGGACCGGCCCGGGCCTCATGAAAGACTGAGGTACGTGACGACGATCCCGAACGTGCTCGCCAACCGGTACGCCTCGCCCGAACTGGTCGCCCTCTGGTCACCGGAGGAGAAGGTCCGGATGGAGCGCCGGCTCTGGCTGGCGGTGCTCAAGGCCCAGCGTGATCTCGGCGTGCCGGTGCCGGACGGGGTGGTCGAGGCGTACGAGCGGGTGGTCGACCAAGTCGACCTGGCCTCGATCGCGGCGCGGGAGCGGGTCACCCGGCACGACGTGAAGGCCCGGATCGAGGAGTTCAGCGCGCTCGCCGGGCACGAGCACGTGCACAAGGGGATGACCTCCCGCGACCTCACCGAGAACGTCGAGCAGCTCCAGATCCGTGCCTCGCTGGAGCTGATCCGGGACCGGGTGGTCGCCACGCTGGCCCGGCTGGGCTGGCACGCGGGGGAGTACTCGGCCCTGGTGATGACCGGCCGGTCGCACAACGTCGCCGCGCAGGCCACCACGCTCGGCAAGCGCTTCGCGTCGGCGGCTGAGGAGCTGCTCATCGCGTACGAGCGGCTGGAGGATCTGATCGGCCGCTACCCGCTGCGCGGGATCAAGGGGCCGGTGGGCACCGCCGCCGACCAGCTCGACCTGTTCGACGGCGACGCCGCCAAGGTGGCCGAGCTGGAGCAGCGGGTGGCCGGGCACCTGGGCTTCCGCCGGGTGCTGGACAGCGTCGGCCAGGTCTACCCGCGCTCGCTCGACTTCGACGTGCTCTCCGCGCTGGCCCAGGTGGCCGCCGCGCCGTCGTCGCTCGCCACCACGATCCGGCTCATGGTGGGCCAGGAGCTGGTCACCGAGGGCTTCAAGCCGGGCCAGGTCGGCTCCAGCGCGATGCCGCACAAGATGAACACGCGCTCGTCGGAGCGGGTGAACGGCTTCGCGGTGATCATCCGGGGCTACCTGTCGATGGTCGGCGAGCTGGCCGGCGACCAGTGGAACGAGGGCGACGTCTCCTGCTCGGTGGTGCGCCGGGTAGCGCTGCCTGATGCGTTCTTCGCCGCCGACGGGCTGTTCCAGACGTTCCTCACCGTGCTGGACGAGTTCGGCCCGTACCCGGCGGTGATCAACCGGGAGCTGGAGCGCTTCCTGCCTTTCCTCGCCACCACGAAGATCCTGGTGGCGGCCGTGCGCCGGGGTGTGGGCCGGGAGGTCGCGCACGAGGTGATCAAGGAGCACGCGGTCGCCGTGGCGCTGGCGATGCGGGAGAAGGGCGCGGCCGAGAACGACCTGTTCGACCGCCTGGCCGCGGACGGCCGGCTGGGCCTGACCCGGGCCGAGATCGACACGCTGGTGGCCGACCGCAACGCCTTCGTAGGCGCCGCCACCGACCAGGTCGCCCGCGTGACCGCAAGAATCACCAGGGTCGTGGAGTCCCACCCCCAGGCGGCGGCCTACTCCCCGCCCCCCATCCTCTGACGGCCCTGTCCTTCTGGTCGATCATGAAGTTGGCGGCACTCAAGGAGATCATTCCTGCCGTCAACTTCATGATCGACGCGGCAGAGGCTGCAGACAGCGCCGGTCAGGGGCCGGTGGGGGTTTCGGCCGCGGAACTCAGGTTGGGGGCGCTCGCGGGCTCGGCGATGCCGCCGGGCGCGGAGGCGATCTCCGGCTCGTGAGCGGTCTCGGCCGCGATCGCCGGCTGGTCCGGCGGCATGACGTCCGGCATCTTCGGCGCGACGATCACCGCCGTGCCGTACGCGCAGATCTCCATCCACATCTCGCCGCAGTCGCGGCTGTCGAAGCGCATGCCGATCACCGCGTTCGCGCCCAGGCGGCGTGCCTCCTCGCCGAGGCGGGCCACCGAGTCGGTACGCCACCGGGTCAGGTTGTCCGGCGCCATCGGGTCGTAGGCGCCACCGCGCAGGTTCTTGACCCCCTCGCGGTACGGGTTGCGGGTCCTCGCCATCGAGGAGACCACTTCGCCGAGGATCTGGCGGATCTCGTAGCCGGGCAGTTGATCCGTCGTCACGACCAGCACGCTTCCGATGCTGTCAGTCCCCGGCCGGGTGGTTCGCGAGCCGTGTTCAGCTGATCGGATGCTGAAAAACGGCGCGGCGCGGACGGCCGGGCCGCACCCGACCGATCCGCGCCGCATCGGCATCAACCGTCAGACACCGGCCGTCGAGGTGATCCAGGCCCGGTTGTACGCAACACTGCCGTAGTCCTGGATGCTCTGGCCGTCGGCGGTGGAGGCGACGCCGACCTGCCGGCCGTTGTAGAACTGCGGGCCGCCCGAGTCGCCCCGCCACGCGTTGCCGTTGACCCGGGTGCTCCGGATCGCCTGGCCGCCGTACGCGTCGGTGACGCTGGTGCTGGTCACCCGGACGCTGGCGGTCTTGAGCTGGGGCGACGCGCCGCAGCCGCTGTAGCAGGTCATGCCCCAGCCGTAGATGGTGTTGGTCGAGCCGACCGGCGGGTTGCTGCTGGCCAGCGAGACGGCGGAGGTGCTGACCGTGCTGGACAGGCGCAGCAGGGCCAGGTCGTAGCGGGTGTAGGAGGCGCTCACGGTGCGGGTCACGCCGCCCGAGGCGTAGTAGACGCTGCCGACCCGGACGGACATGGTGCCGCTGACGCAGTGCCGGGCGGTGAGCACCCACTGGGGCGCGATCACGCTGCCGGAGCACGTGAACGAGCCGTTGCTGAAGACGGCGGCGGCCCACGGCGCCGACGAGACGGTGCCGCCGCCGATGATCGGCTGGGGGCCGGCCGGCGCGGCGGTGGCGCCGGAGGCGGTGGCCAGGACGCCGGCCAGCGCGGTGGTCAGCACGGCGAGCAGGGGACGGAGGCGCATGTCGGGGCTCCTTCTGCGCGGACGCCCGGGGTTGCCGGGCAGGGGGTGACACCCGCCGGATGGGGTGGGCCGGCGAGGGACGTCGATCTAACTCATCGACATCTGACGATGCATGCTACGGCCGTGACACCCTCTGTCACAAGGTGCGGATCGAATCGCGCCGATGGCGTGACGCGCGCCGCGTGCCGCGCGGGCGCGCTGTCGGATACCGGTCGAAGGTGGGGTGTTTCGCGGCAGAATGCCTGGTAGGAGGTGGTGCCAGGGGGCGTCCACAAGCACGGAGCGCAACGAATTCGCATCGGCGCCGCAACGAACGGGCAACGGTGCCCGTCCGGTGCCGCCGGTGGGGCCGATCGGTGCCGGAACTGCCCCCGGCCGGTGCGGGCCGGGCGGTATCTGCCAGGTAGGCTGGCTCCGCTCGCCCGATTGTTGGGCCGGCACCCAACTGCGTACACAGTCAGGAGTGCCCAGTGCCTCGCGTCGTAGTCGACGTCATGCTCAAGCCCGAGATCCTCGATCCGCAGGGCCAGGCCGTCGCAAACGCGCTGCCCCGCCTCGGCGTCAGTGACGTCGCCTCGGTTCGGATCGGCAGGCGGATCGAGATCGAGTTCACCGGCGAACCGGACCTGGACCGGGCCCGGGAGATCGCCGACAAGCTGCTGGCCAACCCGGTCATCGAGGACTTCACCGTCCACGTGGTCACCGCCGACGAGACCGCGGGCGCGCAGTCGTGACCGCCCGGGTCGGTGTGGTCACCTTCCCCGGCTCGCTCGACGACGGGGACGCGGCCCGGGCCGTACGGATCGCCGGCGCCGAGGTGGTCCGGCTCTGGCACGGCGACCCGGACCTGCACGGGGTGGACGCTGTCGTCCTGCCCGGCGGCTTCTCCTACGGCGACTACCTGCGCTGCGGCGCCATCGCCCGGTTCGCACCGGTGATGGAGACGATCGTCCAGGCCGCGCGCGGTGGCCTGCCGGTGCTCGGCATCTGCAACGGCTTCCAGATCCTCTGCGAGGCCCATCTGCTGCCCGGGGCGCTCACCCGCAACCAGCACCTGCACTTCCGCAACCGGGACCAGGTCCTGCGGATCGAGAGCACCGGCACCGCCTGGACGAACGCGTTCCAGCCGGGCCAGGAAGTGCTCATCCCGGTCAAGAACGGCGAGGGCTGCTACGTCGCCGACCCCGCGACGCTCGATCGGCTGGAGGGCGAGGGCCGCGTCGTCGCCCGCTACGTCGGCGGCAACCCCAACGGATCGCAACGCGACATCGCCGCGATCACCAACGAGGCCGGCAACGTCGTCGGCATCATGCCGCACCCCGAGCACGCGGTGGAGGCGCTCACCGGCCCCTCCCTGGACGGCCTCGGCTTCTTCACCTCGGTGCTCAAGCATCTGGTGGGAGCGCCGGCGTGATGGTGGCCGGGAACATCGGTCGGCCCACCCGCCGCACCGGCGGCGAGCGCAGCAAGGAGACGTCATGACCACCCATCCGGACCCGGCCCTGCGCGAGCCGCAGGGCGTGGTGCCGCAGGCCGGCCCGACCGACGACTGGGCGCTGGGCGTGGACACCGTTCCCCGGGCCGCCGACTCGCCGGAGGAGCTTCAGCCGTACGCCGAGCTGGGCCTCCGCGACGACGAGTACGACCGGATCCGGCACATCCTCGGCCGCCGGCCCACCCAGGCCGAGCTGGCCATGTACTCGATCATGTGGAGCGAGCACTGCTCCTACAAGTCGAGCAAGGTGCACCTGCGCCAGTTCGGCGAGAAGGCGCCGCCGAGTGACCGGCTGCTCGCCGGCATCGGGGAGAACGCCGGCGTGGTCCGGGTCTCCGACGAGCTGGCGGTGACCTTCAAGGTCGAGTCGCACAACCACCCGAGCTTCGTCGAGCCGTACCAGGGCGCGGCGACCGGCGTCGGCGGCATCGTCCGCGACATCCTCGCCATGGGCGCCCGCCCGGTCGCCGTGATGGACCCGCTGCGCTTCGGCGCGGCCGACCACCCGGACACCGCCCGGGTACTGCCCGGCGTGGTCGCCGGCGTCGGCGGCTACGGCAACTGCCTGGGCCTGCCCAACATCGGCGGCGAGGTCGTCTTCGACCCCTGCTACCAGGGCAACCCGCTGGTCAACGCGCTCTGCCTGGGCGTGCTGCCGGTCGACCGGCTGCAGAAGAAGGACGCCACCGGCCCCGGCAACATCGTGGTGCTGATGGGCGCCAAGACCGGCCGCGACGGCATCGGCGGAGTGTCCGTGCTCGCCAGCGCCACCTTCGACGAGGGCAGCGAGCAGCGCCGCCCGTCCGTGCAGGTGGGCGACCCCTTCATGGAGAAGCTGCTCATCGAGGCCTGCCTGGAGCTGTACGACGCCGAACTGGTCGTCGGCATCCAGGACCTCGGCGGCGCCGGCCTGACCTGCGCCCTCACCGAGACCGCCGCCTCCGCCGGCACCGGCATGCGGGTCTGGCTGGAGCGCGTGCCGCTGCGCGAGCCGTCGATGGAGCCGCACGAGATCCTGGCCAGCGAGTCCCAGGAGCGGATGCTGCTCGTCGTCTCGCCGGACAAGCTCGACGCCGTGCTGAAGACCGCCGAGAAGTGGGGCGTCTGGGCCACCGCCATCGGCGAGGTCACCGCGCCGTCGGCGGACGGTCAGCCGGGCCGCCTGGTCGTCACCTGGCGCGACCAGCTCGTGGTGGACGTGCCGCCGGGCTCGCTCGTCGACGACGGCCCGGTGTACGCCCGGCCGATGCGCGAGCCGGCCGACCTGATCCTGCTCCAGGCCGACCGTGCCGAGACGCTGCCCCGGCCGAGTACCCCGGAGGCGCTCCGGGAGACCGTGCTGCGCATGATCGCGTCGCCGAACCTGGCCGACAAGACCTGGGTGACCGAGCAGTACGACAGGTACGTGCTCGGCAACACCGTGCTCGCCCAGCCGGAGGACTCCGGCGTGATCCGGATCGACGAGCGCAGCGGCCTGGGTGTCGCGCTCTCCGTCGACGGCAACGGCCGGTACGCCCGCCTCGACCCGTACCACGGGACGAAGCTGGCGCTGGCCGAGGCGTACCGGAACGTGGCGGTGACCGGCGCGAAGCCGATCGCGGTGACCAACTGCCTGAACTTCGGCTCGCCGGAGGACCCGGGCGTGATGTGGCAGTTCGCCGAGGCCGTGCGCGGCCTGGCGGACGGCTGCCTGGAGCTGGGCATCCCGGTGACCGGCGGCAACGTCAGCTTCTACAACCAGACCGGCGCCGCCGCCATCCACCCGACCCCGGTGGTCGGCGTGCTGGGCGTGCTCGACGACGTCGCCGACCGGGTGCCGATAGGCTTCGTGCCGCGTCCGGCCGGCGACCACGACCAGCTCTTCCTGCTGGGCGAGACGCACGTCGAGCTGTCCGGCTCGGAGTGGGCCTGGGTGACGCACGAGCACCTGGGCGGCATCCCGCCGCAGGTCGACCTGGCCCGCGAGCGGCAGCTCGCCGAACTGCTGGCCGAGGCGGCCCGGGTCGGGCACCTCAGCTCCGCGCACGACCTGTCCGACGGCGGCCTGGCGCAGAGCCTGGTCGAGTCGGCTCTGCGCCGCGGCGTGGGCGCCCGGGTCGTGGTGCCGGAGCACTTCGCCGGTGGCTCGATGCCGTTCGTGTTCCTGTTCAGCGAGTCCGCCGGCCGCGTGCTGGTGTCGGTGCCGCGCGGCCACGAGAAGGCGTTCACCGCCCTCTGCGCCGAGCGCGGCGTGCCGTGGGAGTTCATCGGCGTCACCGACCCGGCCTCCGGCGGGCTGGAGGTGCACGGCCAGTTCCGGATCGGCCTGGACGAGCTGCGCGAGGCGCACACCGGTACGCTCCCGCGGCTGTTCGGTGCCGCCGAGGCGGCCCGCGTGGAGGTGGAGGCGACCCGTACCGGGACCACCACTGTGCTTCCGGCCACCGCCGAGCAGCCGGTCGGCGTGGACCCGGCCGCTGTCGACGCCGAGCCGATCGCCAAGGCCGGCCGGGACACTCCGGCGGCCGACGCCGAGGCGTCCGCACCCGCCGCCGCGGCGGAGCCCGAGGCGTCCGCTGCGGCGTCCGACGAGGCCGAGCCGGCCGAGGGTACGGCGACACCGGCAGTCGACGGAAACCCGGCCCAGGACGAGTCGGCGCCCGCCGACGGGTCCGACGCTCCGGCTCCCGGTGAGCCGGCGCCGGGTCAGCGCTGAGGCGCTGGCCTTGGCCGTCTTCGCCCAACCCGGCGCCGGTGCCCGGTTCGACTGGGGACTGACCGGGGCGGCGGAACTCGGCCGGGTCTGTGCCGCCCTGGTGGTGGTGGACGTGCTGTCGTTCACCACCGCCGTGGAGGTTGCGGTGAGCCGCGGCATGCGGGTGCACCCGTTCCCGTGGGGCGAGCAGGCCGCCGACTACGCCCGCCGGGTGGGGGCCGTGGCCGCTGTGGGCCGCCGGAAGACGACTGCGGAGCACCAGTGGTCGCTGTCCCCGGCGGCGCTGCGGGCCGCGCCGGTCGTCGCCGACCTGGTGCTGCCGTCACCCAACGGTTCGGCGATCAGCGCCGCCGCGAGCGCCACCGGAGTGCCGGTGGTCGCGGCGTGCCTGCGTAACGCACCCGCCGTCGGGCGCTGGCTGCGCACCGAGGGGTACGGCTCGAAGGACGCACCCGTGGGCGTGGTGGCGGCCGGGGAGCGCTGGCCCGACGGGTCGCTCCGGCCGTGCGTGGAGGACCAGCTCGGTGCGGCCTGCGTGCTCGACGCGCTCGCCGATGTGCCCGGCGGGCTCTCGGTGGAGGCCGCGATGGCGCTCGCCGCGCTGGCGAGCACGCCGGACGTGCCGGCAGCGGTCCGGGGATGCGTCTCCGGGCGGGAACTCGCCGAGGGCGGCTTCGCCGAGGACGTCACGGTCGCGACCGAGGTGGGCGTCTCCGACGTGGTGCCGGTGCTCCGCCAGGGCTACTTCGCCCCCGCCTGAGCACCGCTTCTGCTCCCGACCTGCGGGCCCGCTGACGACTGTGGCCGCCCGCTGTTCGCGGGCGGCCACAGTTCTCACATCTGGTGTCTGTCAGTCGTCCAGCCAGTCGAGGCGTCGTCCGCTCCGGTCCGCCTGCCCGTCCGGGCGGGCGCGACCGGCCTGCGCCGGGTCGTTGGGGTAGCCGTTGTCGTAGCCGCCCCCGCGCTGCTGCGGCGGCTCCTGGCCGTAACCGCCCTGCTGGCCGTAACCGCCCTGCGGGTTCTGACCGTAGCCCTCGCCGTACCCGCCGCCCTGCTGGCCGTAGCCGCCCGCCTGGTGGCCGCCGTCGTAACCGCCACCGGCGTTGCCGTAGCCACCGGCCGGCGCGTCGCCGTACCCGCCCTGCTGACGAGTGCTGTCGTAGCCACCTGTCGCGCCGCTGTCGTACCCCCCGGCGCCCTTGTCGTAGCCGGCCTGGGACCGGCTGTCGTAGCCGCCGGCGGGGTTGTCGTAGCCGCCCGCGGGCGCGTCGCCGTATCCGCCCTGCTGCCGGGTGCTGTCGTAGCCGCCGGCAGGGGCGTCGCCGTAGCCACCGGCGGGGGCGTTGTCGTACCCGCCGGTCGGGGCGTCGCCGTAGCCGCCGCCCGCCGCGCGACCGCCGCCGTAGGCCGGGGCGTCGCCGTACCCGCCGGTCGGGTTGTCGCCGTAGCCACCGCCCGCGGCGTTGCCGTAGGCGCCGGTGGGCTCGCCGTATCCGCCCTGCTGGCGGGTGCTGTCGTAGCCGCCGGTCGCGCCGTTGTCGTATCCGCCCGACGCGGCGCCGTAGCCACCGGCCGCGCCGTAAGCGTCGCCCTGCTCCGGGCCACGGCCGTACGGGGCCGAGCCGGACTGGTCGTAGCCGCGGTCCTGCTCCGGCTGGTAGGTGCTGGTGGGGTACGGGTCGGCCGCCGGTGCGTACTGCGTGCTGTCACCGGTGTAGCGGCCGGTGGGCTCGTCGAAGCGCTCGTTGCCGTAGCCGCCGCCCTGGGCCGCGTAGCCGGCCGCGCCAGCCGCGGCACCTGCGGCGTAGTCCGGGTTGCCGTAGCCGGCACCGGAGGAGGGTCCGTTGCCGTAGCCGCCGCCCGAGGAGGGCGCGTTGCCGTAGCCGCCCGCGCCGCCGTAACCGCCCTGGCCCGCTGCGTCGTCGCCGTAGCCGTAGCCGCCCTGGCCGCCGCCCGCGCCGTACGCCGGGCCGGGCGGCGCGCCGTACGGGTCCGGCGGGACGTCGTCCACGACCGGCCGCTGGAGCATGGTGGGGGCGTCGCTGATCGAGGGGCCGCCGACCATCGTCGCGGCCGGGGCGCCCATGCCGTTCACCACGCGGGTCTGGTCGTCGGTGCCGTGGTACGCGCCCCGGGCCGCCGGGATCGCACCGGCCGCGCCGGGACCACCCGGACCGGTCGGTCCACCCGGACCGTCGCCGTCGCCGTCGTCGCCCTCGTTCTTGCGGCGCATGTAGAGCAGCACGATGGTGCCCACGCCGACGGCGACGAACAGGCCGCCGAGCAGGATGAGCAGCCAGGAACCGAAGCCGCCGGAGTCCTCGTTCGCGGCCGGCTGCTGCGCGGCGGGCGCCTCGGCCGACGGGGTGTCGGTCGCCTCCTCGTCGAGCGGCTCCTCGGACGGCGGGGCGGACTCACTCGCCGACGGGGTGGCGCTCGGGCTCGCCGACGCCTTCACCTGGATGCTGAGCCGGACGCCGGTGACCGACTGGCCGGCGTTCGCGTTGATCGACCGGGCGACCGGCGAGGCGCCGTCGGTGGAGGCGCCGAGGTCGATCCGGCCGGGCGCGATCGGGTTGGACTCGGAGCCGCTGAAGCTGAAGTTGCCGTTACCACTGGTGTTGGTGCGGCGTTCCTTGCCCGCGCTGTCGCGGAGCATGACGAGGGCGCCCTCGATCGGATCGCCGTCGGCGTTGACCACCTTGCCCGACACCGTCTTGACGGTCTGCGGCTGCTGCGACGGCGGTGCAGCAGCCCGCACCGTCAGCGAAAGTGCGGCGCTGTTCGAGTCAGTCGGCGTTTCTGCAGTGAACTGAACGTTTGCGCCATCGGTCGCCGACGCACCAGAGCTGGCCTTCAGCGTTACAGGCACGTTGCGCTGTCCGACCACAGCAACTGGCGCATTGCAGCCAGCGCTGCAGGTGACGCCTGATGGCAGTCCGGCCACCCTGATCGTGACCTGGGTCGGACCGGAGTCGGTGACCTTGACCCTCACCTGAATGGAGGCATCGCTGTCGGCGCTGATCGTCAGGGAGCTCGGGTTGACGCTGACTTCGGGGGGTTCCGCGAAGGCGGGAGCTGCGGGGACGGTGAGCAGGGCGCCGAAGACCAGCGCTACGACCACACCGGCCCGCTGCTTCCAGGCACGTCGGTGTGTTGACACGTCCACCGCCTTCCGGGTCTGATCCCCCCGTCGGCCGCTCGGCCGAGGTTGATCACTCACGGTACGAATAACGCCGTCGGCAACTATGCCTTGTCTGACCGGATCATCTCTACCCAGGGCCGCCGTCGGGCGGCCTTCTGCCGGGTCGTATCGTCCCGTCGTGTCCTCTCCGCACGCTTATTCCGAAGCGGTACGCGCCGCACTGGTGGCGCTGGACGAGGGGCGTACGCCCGAACGGCCGGTGCTCCGGGAGGCGGTCCGGACGCTCTTGGCTGCCCTCGCGGATCGCGCCCCCGGCCGATCGGTGGAGGTGCGCGTCCCACCCTACGGTGCGGTCCAGTGCGTGAGTGGTCCACGACACACCCGTGGTACGCCGCCGAACGTGGTGGAGATGGACCCGCCGACCTGGCTGGCGGTCGCCACCGGGCGCCAGGGATGGGCGGAAACGGTCACTGAGGGTCGCATCCGGGTTTCCGGGAACCGGGCTGACCTCTCCCCGTACCTCCCGATTTAGGCGTCGAGCAGGGCAAACTCTGCTCACGCTGAGCGGACGCTTCGTGACTGTCGGTGTCGACTGCTGGTCGCGTACACTGAGAGCCGACGACGGTCCCGGCCCATGCGTGCGGAGCTGCCCCCCTGACTCCGCCAGGCCAGTCCAGACCCCACTGCGAGGGAGCGGCAGGTGCCCCGAGGCGATGGCCGGCTGAGCCACGACCTTGACCCCCAGCGACCCGGCCCACAGGACGCGTGCGGCGTCTTCGGCGTCTGGGCGCCGGGTGAAGAGGTCGCCAACCTCACCTACTTCGGGCTCTACGCCCTCCAGCACCGCGGTCAGGAGGCCGCGGGCATCGCGGTGAGTGACGGCTCCGGTGTCGTGGTCTACAAGGATCTCGGCCTGGTCGCCCAGGTGTTCGACGAGCCGACGCTGGCGAGCCTGCGCGGGCACGTCGCGATCGGGCACGCGCGCTACTCCACCACCGGCGGCTCGACCTGGGAGAACGCCCAGCCGACCATCCGTGCCACGACCGCCGGCACCACGATCGCGCTGGCGCACAACGGCAACCTGGTCAACACCGCCGAGTTGCAGCGCGAGGCCGCCGTGCGAGGGCTCGACTCGGACGGCTCGACGAACGACACCTCGCTGGTCACCATGCTGCTGGCGAGCCGGCCCGACCTGTCGGTCGAGGCGGCCGCGCTGGAGGTGCTGCCGCAGCTGCGCGGCGCGTTCAGCTTCGTCTTCATGGACGAGTCGACGCTCTACGCGGCGCGCGACGCGCACGGCGTACGCCCGCTGGTGCTCGGCCGGCTCGAACGCGGCTGGGTGGTGGCGAGCGAGACCGCCGCGCTGGACATCGTCGGCGCGAGCGTGGTGCGCGAGGTCGAGCCGGGCGAGCTGATCGCCATCGACGAGAACGGGCTGCGTTCCAGCCGGTTCGCCTCGCCCGAGCCCAAGGGCTGTCTCTTCGAGTACGTGTACATCGCCCGGCCGGACGCCACCATCGCCGGCCGCAACGTGCACGCCGCGCGGGTGCAGATCGGCCGCCAGCTCGCCAAGGAGCATCCGGTCGAGGCCGACCTGGTGATCCCGGTGCCGGAGTCCGGCACGCCGGCCGCGATCGGCTACGCCGAGGAATCAGGCATCACGTACGGCCAGGGCCTGATGAAGAACCCGTACGTCGGTCGCACGTTCATCCAGCCCTCGCAGACGCTGCGCGCGCTCGGCGTCCGGCTGAAGCTGAACCCGCTGCGGCAGAACGTACGCGGCAAGCGCCTGGTGGTGGTGGACGACTCGATCGTGCGGGGCACCACCCAGCGGGCGATCGTCCGGCTGCTGCGCGAGGCGGGCGCGCTGGAGGTCCACGTCCGGATCTCCTCGCCGCCGGTGAGCTGGCCCTGTTTCTACGGCATCGACTTCGCCACCCGCGCCGAGCTGCTCGCCAACGGGCTCGACAACGACGGCATCCGGCGGTCCATCGGCGCCGACTCGCTCGGTTACGTATCGCTGCCCGGTCTCATCGCCGCGACCGAGCAGCCGAAGAGCCGGCTCTGCCGGGCGTGCTTCGATGGGGAGTACCCGATCGAACTGCCGGCCGGGAACCTGATCGGCAAGCACGTGCTCGAAGGAGTGGGACGCCGGGTCGCCGCCGAGGCGGCCGGGCCGACCGGTCCGCTCGTCGCCACACCGACCCACCACCCGTAGCACCACCGACGCGGGTCCGGCCGCTCCGGGCCCGCGGGAACCACAAAGGGGAGAACCGTGACGCACGTGTCCGAGCGCAGCGGCGCAGGATCCAGCCCGACGGGCGCCGGCGGCGACCGCCAGCCCTGGTCGGCGGGTTCCGGCCGGACGCAGCGCAAACGCTCGGTCTCGTACGCCGACGCCGGGGTGTCGATCGAGGCGGGCGACCGCGCGGTCGAGCTGCTCAAGTCGAAGGTCAAGGAGACCCGGCGCCCCGAGGTCATGGGTGACCTGGGCGGCTTCGCCGGCCTGTTCCGGCTGGACACGAAGAAGTACAAGAACCCGATCCTGGCCTCCTCGACCGACGGCGTGGGCACCAAGCTGGTGATCGCCCAGCAGCTCGACATCCACGACACGGTCGGCATCGACCTGGTCGCCATGGTCGTCGACGACCTGGTGGCCTGCGGCGCCGAGCCGCTGTTCCTGCTCGACTACATCGCCACCGGCGAGGTCGTGCCGGACAAGGTCGCCGAGATCGGCGCGGGCATCGCGGACGGCTGCCGGTACGCCGGCTGCGCGCTGCTGGGTGGCGAGACCGCCGAGCACCCGGGCGTGCTGCGCCCCGACGAGTACGACATCTCGGCCACCGGCGTCGGCGTGGTGGAGGAGAGCGAGATCCTCAGCCCGGAGCGCGTCGAGGTGGGCGACGTGGTGATCGCCATGCGCTCGTCCGGCCTGCACTCCAACGGCTACTCCCTGGTCCGGCACGTGCTGCTCGGCGCCGGCCGGATGCGGCTGGACGTGGTGATCGACGACTTCGGCCGTCAGCGGACGCTCGGCGAGGAGTTGCTCACCCCGACCAAGATCTACGCACAGGACTGCCTCAAGCTGATCGCCGAGGCCGAGGTGCGGGCGCTGGCCCACGTCACCGGCGGCGGCATCCCCGGCAACCTGGTCCGGGTGCTGCCCGAGCACGTCGACGCCGTGGTGAACCGCTCCACCTGGAAGCCGCAGCCGATCTTCGACCTGATCCAGTCCAAGGGCCGAATCGAGGACCCGGAGATGGAGGCGACCTTCAACATGGGCGTCGGCATGTTCGCGATCGTCTCCGCCGAGGACGCCGACCGCGCGCTGGCCACCCTGACCGGCCGGGGTGTGGACGCCTGGCAGGCCGGCGAGATCATCGAGGGGTCCGGCAACGTGCAGATGGTCGGGCAGCACACCCGAGGCTGATCACCCTGCGCCGATCGGCCGGGCACGTGATCGGGGGTTCACCCGAGCGGTCGCCGCGGCCTAGCCTGGAGGTTCGGTTTTCAGGCAGGCGGGGGAGGTGCTGATGGCTGCGCGCACGCCCGGAGGGATGCGGGGCATCTCTGCCGTCCCGTCGTACGTGGTGATGCAGCCGACGACGCTGTGCAACCTCGACTGCGCCTACTGCTACCTCCCCTTCCGGGCGGTCGACAGGCGGATGCCGGTGGCCGTCGCCGAGGCGGTGGCGGCGTCGGTGAACCCGTGGGCGGCGGGCGGTCGCTTCTCCGTGGTCTGGCACGGCGGGGAGCCGCTCGCTGCGGGCCGGGAGCACCTGGCCGCGCTGCTGGCGCCGTTCGGGCCCGACGTCGAGCACCACGTGCAGACGAACGCCACCCTGATCGACGACGCCTGGTGCGCGTTCTTCGCCGAGCACCGGGTGCGGGTCAGCATCAGCGTGGACGGGCCGCGGGCGCGCAACGGCGAGCGGGTCACCCGGGGCGGGCGGCCCGCGTACGACCGGATCGTGGCGGGTGTGGCGGCGCTGCGCCGCCACGGCCTGCCGTTCTCGGCGCTCGCGGTGGTCTCGCGGCCGGAACCGGGCCTGGCGACCGAGCTGTACGACTACTTCCTCGACCTGGGCTGCGACGTGCTCGGCGTCAACATCGAGGAGACCGAGGGCGTCAACACCCGGACGAACGCGCGCGACGAGGGCGCGGTCACCGGGTTCTGGGCGGAGCTGGTGGCGGCCTGGCGCCGGGATCCCCGGATCCACCTGCGTGAGGTGGAGTGGTCGCTGCGGTACGCGGGCGCGGTCCTGGCCGGCACCGCCGACGACCTGCTGCCCCGGAGCCTCGACCCGATCCCGACGGTCGGGCACGACGGCTCGGTGGTGGTGCTCTCGCCGGAGCTGGCCGGCTTCACCGACCCCCGGTACGGCGACTTCGCCAGCGGGAACGTGCTGACCACGCCGCTGGGCGACATCCTCGCGGGCGCGGCCGGTACGCCGTGGGTGGGCGAGTTCCTCACCGGCGTGGAGGCGTGCCGGGCGTCCTGCGCGTACTTCGGGTTCTGTGGCGGCGGGCACGCCGCCAACCGCTACTTCGAGCTGGGGCGTTTCGACGGTACGGAGACCGAGCACTGCCGTAACAGCAAGATCCGCCTACTGGAGGGAGTGTTGGAGCATGCCCGAGACCATCAGTGACACCGACCGGGAGGCGGTCGCCGACCGGGTGCGGGACGCCGCTGCGGGGCTTACCGCTCTGCTTCGGGAGGCGGAGGCGGCGCGGCTGCTGCGGGCGGAGGTGTCGGGCGGCGACGGCGCCGACGCGGTGTGCGCGTGGAACCACTTCGAGAACATCCCGACGTTCTACAACTGGAACAACCGGCCACGCTGAGGGAACGGTTCCGCGATCAAGGACCTGCCGGCGCGTCGGAGCGGGCGCCCCGGAGCGCCGGCAGGTCCCTGATCGTCGGTCGTACGCCGGCTCAGCAGAGCACATGCGTGAGCACGCGGGGGTTACCGCGTGCTCAGATGTGACCGGAGGTCAGCGGGTCGGACGAGCCCAGGTGTCCGGGTCGTCGTCCGCGTGGTCCTCGTCATCGTCGTCGACATACTCTTTGTAGTCGTCGTCGAAGTTGTGCTCAGACTTTCCACTACCCGCCAGTTCGCGCTGCAAGGCGGTTAGGTCGGTGTTCGGGGAGTGGTACTTCAACTCCCGGGCCACCTTCGTCTGCTTGGCCTTAGCACGGCCGCGCCCCATGGCTCGACCCCCTCGCACAGAATGCGGGGCAGCCCGAAGGCGGGCCCCGATGACGTCAGGCATCTCTCGTGGCTCTTACGGTACATGGGGATGCCATCGTTCGGCACCTCGGGTCACCGTCGACCGGACCTGCGCGTCGCAGTGGTCCAGCCGTCACAAAGTGTACCGGGTAAGGGGTAAGCCCCGGGGCTGGCCATGACACCGGACATACCGGTACTAACGAGCCCGAGAATCAGCTTAACGCGCGCCGCCTCCGGGGGTGGAGCGCCGCCCCGCCCCCGGAGGTGAGCTTCACCGCAGATGGATCGTGCGCAGCCGGCCGACCTCGGCCATCCGCCGCTCGGCGAGCCGGTCCGCGGCGACCGCCGGCGGCACGCCCTCGTCGTCCGCGAGCTGGAGGATCTGCCGGGTGGTGTCGAAGATCCGGGTCGCGCGCAGCTTGGCCCGGTCGAAGTTGAAGCCCTCGATCTCGTCGGCCACCTGGATCACGCCACCGGCGTTCACCACGTAGTCCGGCGTGTAGAGGATGCCCCGGTCCGCGAGCACCTTCTCGATGCCCGGGTGGGCGAGCTGGTTGTTCGCCGCCCCGGTGACCACCTTCGCCCGCAGCACCGGCACGGTGTCGTCGTTCAGCGCGCCGCCGAGCGCGCACGGGGCGTACACGTCGATGTCGGAGGTGACCAGCGCCTCGGTGTCGTCGACCAGGGTGACCTGCGGGTGGGTGGTGCGCGCCCACTCCAGGGCGCGCGGGCTGACATCGGTCGCCACGACCTCGGCGCCGTCGTCGAGCAGGTGGGCGGTCAGGTACTTGCCGACCTTGCCCAGCCCGGCCACGCCGACCCGGCGGCCGGCCAGCGTCGGGCTGCCCCAGACGTGCTCGGCGGCGGCCCGCATGCCCTGGAACACGCCCCAGGCGGTGAGGATCGAGGAGTCGCCCGCGCCGCCGTGCTCCACGCTGCGGCCGGTCACGTAGCGGGTCTCCCGGGCGATCACGTCCATGTCCGCCACGTAGGTGCCCACGTCGCAGGCGGTGTAGTAGCGGCCGTTCAGCGCCTCGACGAAGCGGCCGTACGCGCGCAGCAGCGCCTCGCTCTTGATCTGCTCGGGGTCACCCCAGATGACCGCCTTGCCGCCACCGAGGTCGAGGTTCGCCAGGGCGTTCTTGTAGGCCATGCCGCGGGAGAGGTCGAGCACGTCGGCGAGGGCCTCGGCCTCGCTGGCGTACGGGTAGAACCGGGTGCCGCCGAGCGCGGGGCCCAGCGCGGTCGAGTAGATCCCGATGATCGCCTTCAGGCCGGACTGCTTGTCCTGGCAGAACACGACCTGCTCATGCCCCGTGGAGACGGGGTCGTCGGTACTGGCGAATACGCCCATGGCTGACTCCTGTGTCGGTGTGCGCCCTTGTGGGGCGCGGAACCCGGGTGGCACGCCGGCGGGATGCTGCCGGTGTCGTTGAGCCTAATATCGGCCCGAACCGTACTGTCGCGCATGTCACGCCACGGGCCCGAGGGCGGCGACGGGCGGTCCCGTCTCGTGGGAGGATCGCGCCGTGCCGTCGCTCTTCGCTTCATACCTGCGCGTGTACGAGCCGCTGACCGCCTTCGACCGGGACCGGCAGTCGTACTGGCGCCGGTACGTCAGCGAGGGCCGCGCGATCGCCCCGCTGGAGGGACCGGTACGGCAGCGGACGGCGGTGATCGAGGCGCTCGGCGCCGGCTGGACCCGGCTGCCCGACCTGCCCGACGAGGCGTACGTCCTGGAGTCCGACGACGCGCTGCTGGTCTGCCCCTGGAACCTGCGTATCCGGGTCGCCGAGGCGGCGCTGAGCGCCCGCGACGGCGTGCCCTCGGTGCTGGCCGACGCGTTCGTGCCGCCCGTGCTCGCCGGGCAGGCCAAGGCCGTGGTGGAGGACTGGCGCAGCGGCGCCCGGGTGCTGGAGCACGGGGTGCCCCGGGTGCACGAGCAGATCGCCACCTGGGGCGTGCCCCTGCGCTGGTTCGTGCTGTTCGAGGCCGGCGAGCGGCACCTGGTCACCGAGCCGGAGCGGCGGGCGCTGCGCTACCGCACCGAGATCTCCAAGGCGCGCCGCCGGGCGTCCCGGGCGCTGTCGGTGCTGCGCAAGTCGATCGGCGAGGCGCCCATCACCGAGGCGGTCGAGGAGGCGGCCCGGTGGCTGGAGGAGTTCCACCCGCGCTCGGTGGTCGAGCTGGACTACGGCGGCCTGGTGCAACTGCTGCCGGACGAGACGCTCGAAGCCGACGACTCGACCGAGCTGGTGGCCACCGGACTGTCCGGACTGGGTCGGGGCGAGGCCGAGGAGGCGTCCGCCGCGTACGACAAGCTGGTCGCCCGCTGGCGCGCGGTGCAGCTGCTCGAACGGTGCAACTGACGCCCGGTTTGCCCTGCTAAGTGGCCTTGGACACGAGAGTGTCTCGTAGTTGATGCGTCACGAACCGTGATCATGAGTCCGAATAAGGTAGTTTCTGCGGCATAAAAGTCGTAAAAATCGGGCATGCTTCATCCGTCCGTCTAGGGACCTTCAGCCGTTCGGCCCATGTCGGACATCGGGGACTAGCCGGACCATGGGAGACGCGTCGGCCGGCGGGACCCCGGCCGATGTCTATACATGTGGAGGAGTGACCCCGATGGCATCGCGAACGCACGAACCTGAGCCGCTACTCACACCGGCCGAGGTGGCGTCGATGTTCCGTGTCGACCCGAAGACGGTGACCCGGTGGGCCAAGGCTGGCAAGCTCAGTGCCATCCGGACCCTGGGCGGCCATCGCCGCTACCGCGAGTCGGAGGTTCGGGCCCTGCTGCAGGGGCAGATCCCCCAGCAGCGCCAGGGAGACTGACGAACCGGCGTTCTCCGGCGTTCCGATCAAGGGCGGTGCCGTCGCGGCGCCGCCCTTGATCGTGTCCGGGCTCAGTCGCGCCCCGGGCCGTCCAGCACGATCCGCAGCCCCACAGTGCCGCGCTCACCCCGGCGCAGTCGGCTGCCCAACAGGCTCAGCCGTCCGATCAGCCGGTACTTCCGCTTGAGCAGCCCTCGGACCCGGTTCGTGCTCTCCGGGTCGGCGATCGTCGCGTGACCCGGCACCGCCTCGCCGTGCGGCCGGCCGCGCACGTCGCACGGGGCCACCGTCACCCGGCCGTCGCGCCGGATGCGCTTCACCTTGCCGGAGTCGGCCACCGTCCACACCGCCAGCCCGTCGCCGTCGCGTACCGCCCACACCGGAGTCGGCACCGCCCGGCCGTCCTTGCGGAACGTGGTGAGCAGGACGTACTTCTCCGCCGCCAGGCGGTCCAGGTCGGTCACGCCGCCAAGGATACGGCGGCGACGGCGCCGCCGACCCCCGGATAGCGTTGCGGGCATGACCGGGGAACCCGAGATCGGCGACGTGTTCGGCGAGATGATCCGCGACGCGTACGCGGTCGCCACCGGGATCGGACCGCGCCCGATGGCCGGCGGTCGCCTGCCCCGCCCGGTCATCGAGATCATCGAGCGCGACGACGGGCTGGTCAACGGCGCGCCCGCCGAGCACTACCTGGACCCGCCGCAGCGGTGGCAGCCGCACGACCACCGGGCCGTGGACCGGGTACGCGGACACGTGCTCGACGTCGGCGTCGGCGCCGGCCGGATCGCGCTGCACCTCCAGGACCGGGGCGTACCGGTCACCGGACTGGACACCTCGCTCGGGGCGCTGCGGGTCAGCCGGCACCGGGGCGTACGCGACCTGGTGCACGGCACAGTCGACGAGCACGCCGCCGACGGCCGCCGGTACGACACGTTCCTGCTGCTCGGCAACAACCTGGGACTGTTCGAGGGGCGGGAACGCGCCCCGGCGATGCTCGCGGCGCTCGCCGCGCTGGCCCGTCCCGGCGCCCGGGTGATCGCCCACGGCACCGACCCGTACGGGACCACCGACCCGGTGCACACCGCCTACCACGAGCGCAACCGCCGGCGGGGCCGGATCGGCGGGCAACTACGGCTGCGGCTGCGCTACCGGCTGCTCGGCACCGACTGGTTCGACTACCTGGTCTGCTCGCCCGAGGAGTTCGCCGAGCTGGTCCACGGCTCACAGTGGCGACTGACCGACGTGGACGACACCGACCACCCCTACTACCTCGCCACCTTGGAGCTGCGGCGTTAGGAAGGGCCCCTTTCAAGCGCCTAGGCGTTAAGAAGGGGCCCTTCCTTACGTGCTCAGACCTGGACGGTGGGGGTGGTCTGCTCCGGGGGCAGCCCGCCGTCGCCGTCGACCACCTCGTCCGGCGTGCCGTCCTCGTCGATGTCCACCATGGTGATGTCCACCTTGCCGTCACCGTCGGTGTCGAACTGGAACAGGTCGGCCTTGCCGTCGCCGTCGGTGTCCACCACCCACACGTCGGTCTTGCCGTCGTTGTTGGTGTCCGCACGGAGCAGGTCCACCCGCTCGTCGCCGCGGGTCTCGACCGTCTCGGTGCTCTCCGCGCTCTCCGGTGCCTGGCTCATCTCGTTCCTTCCGTCGGCGTTGAGGGCCGTCCTTACCCCGTCCGCTCCGCCCCCACGCATCCCGGCGGCCCGGCCATGCATAGGGTCGCATGCAGGAACGAGCGAGCGGACGGGCCCGGCGGCGGAGACCCCGCGCGCCCCCGCCGCGGCGAGGGGACGTCGATGAGTGGTCGTTTTGTGGTCGTCGGGGCCGGCACCATGGGCCTCGGCATCGCGTACGTGGCGGCCGGCGCCGGGTACGCGGTCGAACTGGTCGAGGTCGACCCCGCCCGGGGCGCCGAGGCCCTGCGCCGGCTCGGCGAGCTGTGGGACCGGGGCGTGCAGCGCGGCAAGCTGACCGAGGAGGCCGCCACCGCCAACCGTGAGCGCGTCACGCTCCGGGCCGGGCTCGCCGAGGTGGCCGAGGGCGCCGACGTGATCGTGGAGGCGGTGCCCGAGCGGCTCGACCTCAAGCGTGCCGTCCTGCGCGAGGCGGAGAGCCGCCGGCCGGCGCTGCTGGGCAGCAACACCTCCAGCATCCCGATCGCCGAACTGGCCGCCGGGCTGGACCGCCCCGCCGACTTCGTCGGGTTGCACTTCTTCAATCCGGTGTGGGCGATGGCGCTGCTCGAGGTCGTGGTCGGCCCGGCCACCGCGCCGGAGACGACCGAGGCGGCCGTCGCGCTCGCCGCCCGGCTCGGCAAGGACCCCGTCGTCGTACGCGACATGCCCGGCTTCGCCACCTCCCGGCTGGGCGTCACGCTCGGCCTGGAGGCGATCCGGATGGTGGCCGACGGGGTGGCGAGCCCGGCCGACATCGACAAGGCGATGGTGCTCGGCTACCGGCACCCGATCGGCCCGCTGGAGCTGACCGACCTGGTCGGCCTGGACGTGCGGCTCGACATCGCGCGCACGCTCCAGGCCGCGTACGGGGACCGCTTCGCGCCGCCGCCGCTGCTCGTCGAGATGGTGGCCGCCGGGAAGCTGGGCAAGAAGTCGGGGCGGGGCTTCTACACGTGGAAGGACGGCGTGAAGCAGTGAGCGCGAGGAGTGAGCTTGCGAGCCCCGCAGTCGCGAACGACAGGCCGGCACAGTGAGCGGGCTGCGGATCGAGGAGCTGCCGGACCGGCTCGTGGTCACGCTGGACCGGCCGGAGAAGCGCAACGCCATCGACGCCGACCTGGTGGGTGAGCTGCATGCGGTCTGCGCCGACCTGGAGGCGCGTCCCCGGCTGCTGCTGCTCACCGGCGGGACGGCGGGCATCTTCGCCGGGGGCGCCGACATCGCCCAGCTCCGGGAGCGTGGCCGGCTGGACGCGCTGGCCGCCATCAACCAGGGCGTCTTCGCCCGCATCCGGGCGCTGCCGATGCCCACCGTGGCCGCAGTCGACGGGCCGGCGCTGGGCGGCGGCGCCGAGCTGGCGTACGCCTGCGATCTCCGGGTGTGCACGGACCGAGCGGTGTTCGGCCAGCCCGAGGTGCGGCTGGGCATCCTGGCCGGCGCGGGCGCGACCTACCGGCTGCCGGCGCTGATCGGTGAGGCCCGGGCCAAGGAGCTGCTGTTCACCGGCCGGCGGGTGGACGCCGAGGAGGCGCTGCGGATCGGGCTGGTGAACCGGGTGGTGGCCGACCCGGCGGAGCTGCTGCCCACCGCGCACGGCCTGCTCGACGAGATGGCGAAGGGCTCCGCGCTGGCGCTGCGGCTGACCAAGATGGCGGTGGACGCCCCGGCGGCCGCGCACCCGCAGCTGGACCTGCTGAGCCAGGCGGTGCTCTTCGAGGACGAGGAGAAACACCGGCGGATGACCGAGTTCCTGGACCGGCGCCGGGCCCGCTGAGCCCGGGAGAGACGACGAGGGCCGCACCGGTCTCCCCGGTGCGGCCCTTCGCGTCGGTACGCGTCAGTGCTTGATGTCGACTCCCGCGTCGTCCAGCGCGGTGATCGCCGGCGCGGACTCGGCGAAGCCGATGAGCAGCAGCGCCTCCGGGCCGAACGCCTTGATCTCCTTGGCGGTGCCGCTGAAGTCGACAGGCGTCTTCGGGTCGGCCGGCGGCTCGTAGGTCAGCAGCTTGATCCGGTCCGCGCCGATCCCGGCCTTCTCCAGCTCCGAGCGGACGTTCTCCTGGAGGCCCTCGCCGTACGAGTCCTTACGGGCCAGGATCGCGATCTTGCGCGGCCCGTCCCGGAGCATCACGTCGGCCAGCGCGCGGCCCTGGAGGCTGTCCGGCGGCGCGGTACGGAAGTAGAGGCCCTTGTCGTCCACAGCGCTCAGCCCCGCGTCGGTGTTCGACGGGGAGAACAGGATCCGGCCGGCGGCCACCACGTCCGGCAGTACGGCCCGGGAGATGCCGGAGCCGCCCGCGCCGATGATGACCTGGACGCCCTTGCTGACGTGCGAGGCGACGGTGGCCTTGGCGACCTCCGGGTTGGTGCCGTCGTCGCCCTCGATCCACTTCACCGGCTCGCCGAGCACACCACCTGCGGCGTTGACCTCACGGATCGCGAGCGCCGCGCCGGCCGCCAGCGGCGGGTTCGCCAGCGCCAGGTCACCGGTCTTCGGCAGCAGCCCGCCGAGGACCAGCGGGGCGTCCTTCGCCTTGCCGTCGCGCGGCTTGCGCCCACGCGGCGGGGCCTTCGTGCTCGCCCCCGACTCCTCACCGGCGCCGACGAACTCGGTCTTGCTGTCGTCGATCTTCTGGTTGTCGAAGTGCATGGTGCCGTAGCTCGCGGTGGCCGGCTCGCCGGTGTCGGTGAACCCGGCGCGGGTCAGCGACACGCCCCGGTACTCGATGTCCCGGCCCGCGCGGGCGAGCTGGAGGCAGGCCGTCACGTCGTCGCAGCGTTCACCGCCGGTGGTCACCCCGACGATCTGCTTGGCGATCTCGGCCGGAGCGGTGGTGCCGGCGAGCTGGGCGGCCAGCGCGCTGATCACCACCGCGTCGTACGACTCGGCGGAGTAGAGGAAGTCACCCAGCTTCGGGTCTACGGCGAGTAGTCGCTCCTTGAAGCTCTCGGCAAGCGGAGTGAGGGGCGTGGTGCCCTTCATCCCGTTCACCAGGTCCGCGCGGTCCTTGAGTTCCGCGGCGTACGAATTGAGCATGTTGCCGTCGGTGCCGTAGAGGCGTACCTGGGTGGCAGGCGTTTCCTCCGGCTCGTCGCTCCCGCAGGCGCTCGTGGCGAGCAGAAGCGCCGCGCAGGCCATGGACAGGGCCGCGCGCGACGTGCGTGTTCTCAGCATGGTCGTCCTTCCTCCGGCGAAGGTCCGCTGCGCACCTTAGCGTGCTCGCGCGGCATGCGGGACTGTGGAGTCGGCTCCGTCGGCACCCCGACTGCGGGTATCACTCTGCGTGGTCGACGAGCCGTTTCCGGGTCACGGCTTGACCCCCGGCGATACTGTTCCGCGGGTGAACGACGAAGCACAGCAGACGCTCGACGACGCGACCGCCGTGCTCCGTTCCGCCCTCGCCGGTGACGGCGCCGGCGTGGTGGGCACGTTCGACGCGGTGGTGGACCGCTCCGGCCTCGCCGGGGCGTACGGAGTGGCGTGGTGCCTCGCCGCCACCATGCTCGGCGACGACACCCCGGGCGGCGGCGCCGCCCTCGACTTCCCCGGCATCGACCAGGCCGACTACGACACCCGCTGGGTGGCCCGTTTCGTCAGCGCGTGCGCCAACGACGACGCGGACACCGGCGAGGCGCTGTTCGGGGCGGCGGCCGCCGACGGGCTGCTGCCCGACTGCCTGCTCACGCTCGCCGGGTCGACCATCGCCACGCTGCGCAGCCGGTCGGACTGAGCCCGGCGCGCGGCCCGGCCCCTCGGCTGTGGTAGCTCTGGGTGCATGTCCGAGGCGATGCTCAGCAAGGTGCGCAAGCTGCTCGCCCAGGCCGAGGACCCGGCCTGCACGCCCGCCGAGTCGGCCGCCTTCATGGCCAAGGCCACCGAGCTGATCGCCCGCTACGGCGTCGACCGGGCGCTGCTCGCCGCCCGCGACCCGGCCGCCGACCCGGTCGGTGACCGGACCGTCGACGTGGTCGCGCCGTACGCCCGGGACAAGGCCGGCCTGCTCGCGGCGGTCGCCGAACCGCTGCGGTGCCGATGCGTACGCCGCCGGCAGGGCAACGGCTTCGTCATGCACCTGTTCGGCTTCGCCAGCGACCTGGAACGGGTCGAGCTGCTGTTCACCTCGCTGCTGGTGCAGGCCGCGCACGGGCTCGCCGGTGCTGTCGTACCGGCCGGGGAGCACCCGGCGGCGTTCCGGCGTACCTGGCTGGCCGGGTTCGCGTACGTCGTCGCGGAACGACTGCGCGCGGCCGAGAGCAAGGCGGTGGCGGAGTCGGGTGGAACCTCCACGGCTCTGGTGCTCGCCGACCGCTCCGATCGGGTCCAGCGCCGGGTCGCCGAGGCGTACCCCCGGTTGCGCACCGCCCCGCGACGGCGGCTGGCGGGCGGTGGCTTCGGTTCCGGCGCGGACGCCGGCCGCCGGGCCGACCTCGGTGGCACCGGCGTGGCCGGGACCGGCGCGGCGCCCGGTATCGCCGGCTGACGGGCTGCTGTCCGGTCGGTGCGGGTCAGGCGCTGGTGCGGGCGACGGTCGCCAGGTAGCGGCAGAGCAGTTCGTGCCAGCCCGCGGTGAGCGCCTCGCGGTAGCCCTCGGCCGCCGTGCCGTGCCTGTCGAAGTAGCGGTGCTCGACGTCCACCCGGGTCCGCTCCGGACCGCCGGCGTGGAACAGGACCTCCACCTCGCTGGCCCGCGCCGGATCCGGCACCGGCACCCGGTCCGGGCCGATCTGCCAGGTGAACACCAGGCGCCGGGGCGGATCCCAGGTCAGCACGCGGCCCCAGTCGTTGCGGAAGCCGTACGGGCCGATCTCGTAGAGCATGCCGCCGGCCCGCGGCTCGATGCCGATCGCGGCGAGCGCCTCCGGGCCGGACCAGGTGTATTCGCGCACCCACCAGTCGGCGAGCGCGCCGGTGAAGACGGCGTACGCCCGCTCGGCGGATGCCGGGACGAGCAGGCTGCTGCGGAGGGAGAAGCGGTCGGATTCCTGCCGGACCTCATCCGGATCGGCCATCTCCTGTCCCATAGGTCCGGACCATACCGGCTCATGTCTCGGTGTGCAGCTTCCGTTCCGCCCGCTTCCGGACACCGGGAACACCGGTTCCCGACAGCGCTGAGTGGTGGGACAGGCGCTCTGCGCAAGGCGCGACGGCGCTTCCGGGAGGTGCCCCGGCGGGGCTTCCGGGAGGTCAGGGCGGGCATCCGCGAGGTGGGGGTGGGCGACGGATGCCGTACCGGAAAGCGGGTAACCGCGGCCGATCGGACCGATGGGAGAGCGGGGAGCATGACCGACAGCCGAGCCACCGAACCAGTGCCGGACCCCGGTGACGAACTGACCGGCTCGCCGGCCGGTCCCGAGTCGGAGCCGGACGTCCTGCTCGACGTGCCTGAGCTGACAGTCGACGAGATCCGGCTCGCGGTGGACGGGCTCGACGCCGACCTGTCGCTGCGCGCCCGGCTGGCCAACCTGCTCCAGCTCGACGCCGGAGTCCGGGTGCACCTGGAGGGCGTCGAGCTGGACATCACCGGGGTGAGCGCCGAGGCGCTGCTCAAGGTACGGCTGGAGAAGCTGGTGCAGATCCTGGACCGGGCGCTGACCACGATCGACCGGAACCCGCAGCTGATCGACGCGCTGGCCCGCTCGGCCGGTGTCACCCTGGACGACGTGCACCGGCTCGCCGCGCCGGTGGTGGACCAGACCGGTCGTACGGTGGCCGCAGCCGGCGAGGTGGTCGAGCGCACCGCTCCGGCGGTGTCCGGCCCGATCGAGGCACCCGAGCCGCCCGGGCGCCCGGCGCGGACGGAGTCCGAGCGTGCCGCCGGATCGGGGCAGGGCGCCGGTGCGGGCCCGTCGGCGGAACGTCCCACCGAGAAGAAGCGCGGTTCGGAGCGCCCGGGCGGGGCCGGCCAGCCGGCGAGCGCCGCCGCCGAGGCGGCACAGTTGGCGGGACAGGCCGGACAGGCACTCCGGCAGGCCGGCCGGAGCGTCTGGGAGGCGATCCAGGGCAGCCCCACCCAGAACCGCCGCCCCCCAGAGACCTGACCGCCCGCCGCCGGTCCCGCCGCCCGTCCGTCCGGGATCGGGTGACCGGGGAGGGCGTCACGCGGGTGGGAAGTCGTCCGGACCGGCCGAGGTGGAGGGCTGTGCGGCCTGCTGGTGGCGGCGGAGGAGTTCCTGGAGGGCGGCGATCTCGGACTGCAGGGCCTGACGTCCCTCCCTGGTGATCCGGATCCACGTCCGCGGACGACGGCCGTGGTAACCCTTCTCCACCTGGATCAGGCGTGCCTCCTCCAGCACGGTGAGGTGCCGGGACAGGTTGCCCGCGGTGAGTTCGAGGGCCTCCCGGAGATAGGCCACCTCCACCCGCTCGCCTTCGGCGGCGATGGTCAGGATGCCGAGCCGGTGCCGTTGGTGGACCGTGTCGTCGAGACCGTTCGTCGGGAATGGCCCGCCCGCGCGAGGGTCGTCCACGGTGCTCACGCGTACCCATTGTGCTGCTTCTTCGCGGCGGCGAGCGTCAGACCCCCGCCGATCAGCAGGACCGGTGCCGGGAGCATGGCCGCAAGCATGAAGCTGAACCGGGTCAGATCACCCGGTTGCAGGTCGGAGACCTGGAACCAGGCGTTCACGGCGACGAGCACGACGGTGTAGAGCCCGACCACGACCCACAGGCTACGGCTGCGTTCGAGGTGGGCGAGGACCGCCAGGCCCACGGCGATCACGAGGTGCGGCAGCATGCCCCGGTTGGCGAGGCCGAGCAGCGGACCGGTCAGCCAACTGGTGCCGCCCGACACGGGTGCGCTGGTGTTGAACAGCAGGAACTCCAGGACGACCGGAAGGGTGAGGCCGACGAGTGTGCCCGCGATGCCGGCGATGACGTACGCACGGGTCGGGGTCTGAACGCCCGCTCGCCGGCCGTGCCAGCGGTACCAGGCCAGGCCGGCCAGGTAGCCGCCGACGAGCGCGGCCAGCCAGTACCAGCCCAGAGCGGTCGACTTCTCCAGGAAGCCGCCGCCGAGACCGGTCAGGACAGGACCGTCGGACCCGGCGCGCAGCGCGGGTGGCTCCGCCGACTCCACGTACAGCGGCGCGGCCGCCGCGATGAGCACCCCGAAGAGCAGGAGCGGAAGCCAGTACGCCTGACGGGCCGCCCGCGCCTGCCGGCGGAGGGTGGTCATCGAGGCGAGCAGTTCCTGGGCATCGTCCTCGCGGGGTGACTCGGACGGCATGGTTCCTCCCGGCAGCCGTAGCGCTGTGACCCAAATAGGTTTGCAGCGCAAACCTATTCGCGCAAGAGGTCGAGGGTCTCGAACATCCGCGCCTGTTTCGACATTTCTCTAGGTTGACAGACTTCGAATCAAGAGGCAGGGTGGAGACTGCTTCGATAAACATCTAGACAGGGGGTTCCCATGTCCCGCGTCCAGCTCGCCCTGCGCGTGTCCGACCTCGAAGGCTCCGTGGCCTTCTACAGCAAGCTGTTCGGCGTCGAGCCGGCCAAGCGCCGCCCCGGCTACGCCAACTTCGCGGTGGAGAACCCGCCGCTGAAGCTCGTACTCCTCGAAGGTGAGCCCGGCCTGCCGACGGTGATGGACCACCTCGGGGTCGAGGTGTCCACCACCGAGGAGGTCAACGCCGCGACCAACCGCCTCACCGAGTCCGGCCTGATCACGCTGGAGGAGAACGACACCGAGTGCTGCTACGCGCTCCAGGACAAGGTCTGGGTACGCGGCCCCGGCGACGAGCCGTGGGAGGTCTACACGGTCAAGGCCGACTCGCCGCAGCTGGCGAAGGCGACCGAGAGCGCCTGTTGCGCCTCGGACGCGGCGGAGCAGCCCGCCGCTGTCTGAGCCGGATGCCACGAGGTCCCCACCGGCCTGCACGCCGGTG
The DNA here is from genome assembly GCF_000145235.1 of Micromonospora aurantiaca ATCC 27029. Classification (NCBI taxonomy): domain Bacteria; kingdom Bacillati; phylum Actinomycetota; class Actinomycetes; order Micromonosporales; family Micromonosporaceae; genus Micromonospora; species Micromonospora aurantiaca (nom. illeg.). The sequence continues at coordinate 238,188 of NC_014391.1, forward strand.
GGGACCTCTTTCGTGCGCCGGCGGCTACCGTGCCTCGGCGAATTTCAGCCGTTCGAGCTTTTCGACGTAGACGAACCGCTTCCCGTCCGGCGAGAAGCTCGGGTGGTAGGCGCGGGCGCCGCCGGCGATCCTCGTCTTCTTCCCGGTGCGGACGTCGACCGACCAGACCCCGCCCACGTGGTCCGACGCGACGGCGGCGATCACCGACCGGCCGTCCGGCGACACCGCCAGGTCGGCGAGGCCGGGAAGCTCCGTGATGAACCTGGCTGTGGCCGATCCGACGGCCCACTCCGTCAGGTGCCAGGTGAGATCGTCCGGACTCACCTCGGGCGGCAGCGGCAACCTGCCGAGGGAGTCGGGTGCGGTGATGAAGAACAGCCGTTCACCCAGCGCCGCAGGCGACCGCGCCAGCACCGTCGACTCGCAATCCGTGTCACCGCCGCTCAGGTTGAAGGTCACTCCGCCCACCGTCACCGGAGAGCCGAACTCGTACGCCTTCCCGTCGGCGAGCAACTGGACTCCCCCCGGACCGCACTCCCGGGGCGCCTCCACATATCCCCCGCCGCCACGGTTCACGAGTGCGGCTTCGGCGAGGAAACGCGTCGACGCCAGAGGCTCGAACGTCCTGTCGGCGGGCGAGTAGCTGAGCAGCTCGGTTTCGTCCCAGCCGCATTCGAGGGCCACCCCGAGGTCGCCGCCGGGGCCGGCGAACAGGAAGCTGAACAAGCCCGCTTCGCAGGTGGATACCGCTGGCGCGCGCTTGAGAACGGGTTCCTCGGCGCTCCCATCGGGTCGCTGCCGCCACACCTCGGCTACTCCCGAGCCCGAGGTCGAGGTCACCTCCCGCAGGTAGTAGACCCAGCCGTCGGCGGCCCAGACCGGATGGAACAGGGAGACTCGGTCCAGGAGCCCCGAGACCCGGCCACACCCGCCGAGCAGGATCACGGCCAGTACGAGGACCGGCGTCAGAGCCGTACGCAGCGCACGCACACGTGGCCTTCCGGTGGCATCCTGTCCGCCACTCGGCGGGCCCGCTCACCGTAGACGCGGGACGCGTCGCGCGAGTGCCCGCTCCACGCCGCGGTGCCTCCGTCGCGATGCACCCGGCCGATGGAACCACAGGGGCCGTCCGAGCGTCGGTATCGGTGTGAAGCTGCGCGCCGCGATTCTGCTCGCCCTGACCGCCCTCAGCCTCGGCCTCGTCGTGGTCGCCTCACCGGCGGAGCCGGCCTGGGCGTGCAGTTGCGCGCGCACCGGCGCGGACGAGCGTGCCGACCTCATCGTCGTCGGCACGATCACCGAGGTGACGGACACCGGGGTCCAGCTCGCGGTGGAATCGGTCGAGAAGGGCAGCCTCCGGGCAGGGGCCACGCTCCGGCTGAGGGTGGGCCGCCAGGAGGAGAGCTGCGGCTACGACTTCCGCACCGGCACCCGGTACCGCGTGAACTCCCGCGACGGCGTCACCGGGCTGTGCGCGGGAATCACCGCCGCACCTGCGCAGGTGCAGACCACACCGTCCGCGCCCGCAGCCGCCCCGACGCTCGTCACGGCCTTACCGGCACCTGCACAGGTGCCGGGCCGTCTGTGGCTCGTGGGCGGTGCCGTGCTGACAGTTCTCGCCGCCGGACTGGTCGCTGTGTCCATGCGACGGCGCCGGATCGAAGCAAAAAGGTAACGGGCAGACCGGACAGGCAGGCTTCTAGCGCACAAAGCAGAACGCCGACCTGCGTTCCCGCTGGTCGGCGCTCCTGTAGCCCGGCGAAAGGCTATGTGGCCAGGGGCGGGGTCGAACCGCCGACCTTCCGATTTTCAGTCGGACGCTCGTACCAACTGAGCTACCTGGCCGTGGTGCTCGGCACATGCTACCGCACGGGCCGATACGCAGAACGCCGCGCATCGAGCTGCGCGGCGTCAGCGCTTGCGGTCCTGACGGGACTTGAACCCGCGACCTCCGCCTTGACAGGGCGGCGAGCACTCCAACTGCTCCACAGGACCTGGCTGGTGTTGCATCCGGCGCGAGCCGGACCGTGCCCCCAACGGGATTCGAACCCGTGCTACCGCCTTGAAAGGGCGGCGTCCTGGGCCGCTAGACGATGAGGGCGGCCCCGCCATCATTGCACACTCGCAACTTCAAGCGGACTTGCTCCCATCCGGCCCCGCCGGAGGCAGGAGAAGCATATGTCATGCCTGCGCGGACGACAAAACCGGTATGGGCACGGCCGTGGAGCCGGGCAAAACCGCAGGTCAGCGCGGCAGGGCGATGCCGTACCGCCGCTTCAGGTCCGGGATTAGGTGCCGGCAGGCGGCCATCGTCTGGGCCCGGTCGCCCCCCGCGTCGTGCATCAGCACGACCGAGCCGTGCCGGGTGGCGCCCTTCACCCGCTTGATGATCGTCTTCGCCGGTGGGTGGTCCCAGTCCTGCGGATCCACGCTCCAGTGCAGCGGGCGCAGGCCCATCTGCTGGGCGATCGTGACCTCCTCGGCCGTCCAGCGGCCACCGGGCTGGCGGAACCAGGTGATCGGCGCCTTGGGCGCGGCGGCGTGGATGGCCTCGTTCGTCCGTTCCAGGTCGGATCGGATCTCGGCGGCGGAGCGCCGGCCCAGGTTCACGTCGTGGTGCCAGCTGTGATTGCAGAGCTGGTGCCCCTCCCGGACGATCCGGGCCACCAGTTCCGGGTAGCGCTTGGCCTGCTTGCCGACGACGCAGAAGGTGGCCTTCACGTGGGCCGCCCGGAGCTGGGCCAGGATCTGCGGGGTGTAGCGGGGATCCGGCCCGTCGTCGAAGGTGAGCGCCACCCCGTTGCTCCCGCTGGCCCGGTGCAGGCCCGCCGGCAGTTTCTTCGGCAGCGGGCGCAGCTTGGGCTTCGCGGGGGTGGTGGGGGTCGGTGAGGGCTTCGTCACCGGCGTCGGGGACGGCGACGCCGAGGCCGACGGCGGTGCGGCGGCCTTCTCGGGTGACTTGCCGGCTTCGCCGCAGCCGGTGACGAGAAGCACCAGGCCCAGGGCGAGCGCCGACAGGGCGCGTGGACGCATTCGTCGCTCCCGGAGGGGTCGGGGTCAGACGGACTTTCCGACCGTAGTGGACGCCGACCCGGAACGGGAGAGGGGCTCAGCTTGTCGTCGACTGGTCCAGCGAGTCCCGTACCGCCACGGCCAGCGACAACGCCTCGGCCAGGTCCACCGGCCGGACCACCCCGGCCGGCAGCGAGTCGGCCCGCCAGCCGGGCCCGGCGGCGAGCACCAGCAGCGGCCGGCGTGGCACCGCCAGCAGCGCGGTGAGCTGGCACGGGTCGGCTGTGGCGCGGATGTGCGACCAGAGCACCACGGCCGCCGGACCGGTCCGGTTGACGGCCTCGACCAGGGCCGGCACCGGTACGCGGGCACCGAGCATGCGGTAACTCACACCGACCTCGGCCAGCGCGGCGGCGAGTGCCTCCAGCGGCAGCGAATGCTGCTCCTCGTCGGCGCAGGAGAGCAGGATCCGGGGCGGACCGGTCATCGGGTACGTCCGCGCCACTGTGGCGAACGCCTCGGAGACGCACCGGGACATGAGGTGTTCCACCTCGATCAGCGCGGAGGTGGCGGCGTGCCGCTCCCCGATGCCGGCGAGCACCGGCCGCAGCAGCCCCTCCCAGGTCGCCACCACCCCGTCGGCGGCCAGTGCGTCGGCGATGGTCCGGCCGATGGTCACCGAGTCCAGTCGCATGGCGGCACGGGCCAGCCCGCGCGCCGCCGGCCCGGCCCGGCCGACCGGGATGGTGGTGCCGCCGCCGTCGCGTACCGTCGAGGCCCGTGCCTTGAGGCCGAGCCGCTCCGGAGGCAGCACGGCCGGCGCCTGCCGGGCCCAGCGGGCGGCCTCGGCGGGCGCGACCCCCTCGGTGGTCAGCCGGCGCATGATCTCCAGGCGGGCGAGGTCGGCCGGCGTGTACCGCCGGTGGTGGCCCGGTACGTGCTCGCTGGGGCCGAGACCGTAGCGCTGGTGCCAGGTACGCAGCGTGGTGACCGCCACGCCCAGTCGGCGTGCGACGGCCCCCGCGCTCAGCGCCTCATCGGCCACCCGACCGCTCCGGTGCCTCGGTGGCCGGTACGCCCGGCCGGGACGCGTCGGTGGGGTGCAGCAGCCGGTTGACCACGCCGCCGAGCCACGGCGCGTACTCGCGGGGGTGGGCGTCCAGGTCGGCCACCACCGCGCCGGGGTCGACCCAGCGCAGGTCGGCCACCTCGTCCGGGTCGGGCCGCGTGACCAGGTCGGCGGGTACGTCGGCGCGCAGCACGTGGTCGTACTCGAACTCGACCCGTCCGGTCGCCGGGTCCTCGGCGTAGTAGAGGTAGACGCCCACCTCGGTGAGGTCGACCGCGTCGACGCCGAGTTCCTCGGCGAGCCGCCGGTTGGCGGCCTCGGTCAGCGACTGACCGGGCAGCGGGTGTCCGCAGCAGGAGTTCGCCCAGCGCAGCGGGAACCGCGTCTTGACCGCGGCCCGCTGCTGCAACAGCACCCGCCCGTCGGGATCGACGAGGAGCACCGAGAAGGCGCGGTGCAGCCGCCCGGGTGGCTGGTGGGCGGTCGCCACCGTGGTCTCGCCGATCACCAGCCCGTCGTCGTCGACCAGCTCGACCAGGTGGGTCTCCCGCTCGCTCACGACATCGCCCCGGTGATCCGGGCCGCGGCGATCTTGCCGCTGATCAGCACCATCGGCACCCCCACGCCCGGCTGGGTGCCGGAGCCGACGAAGACCACGTTCTCCAGCGTCCGGTGCAGGTTGGAGGGGCGGAACGGGCCGGTCTGGAAGAGGCTGTGCGAGGCGGCGAACGGGGTGCCGGCGGCCATGCCCTGCGCCGCCCAGTCGGCCGGGGTGACGGCCCGCATCACCTCGATGCCGTCGCCGAAGCCGACGTAGCCGCGCTCCTCAAGAGTGGTGACGAGCTGGTCGGCGTACCGCTGCGTGAGGTCGCCCGTCCAGTCGAACGGCGCCCGTTCCAGGTTCGGCACCGGGGCCAGCACGTAGTAGGTGTGCCTGCCGGCCGGCGCCACCGACGGGTCGGTGCGGCTCGGGTTCGTCACCAGCAGCGACGGGTCGGTCATCAGCTCGCCTCGGCGGATCACCTCGTCGAACGTGCCCTTCCAGGACCGCCCGAAGTGGATGTTGTGGTGGGCGATCTTGCCATAGCCCTGCGTCGAACCGATGTGCAGCACCACGCAGGACGGCGAGTAGGTGAGCTTGCGCTGCCGGCTGGGCGGCAGCAGGTCCTGGTAGGCGACCGGCAGGTCCGGGTTGAGCACGACCGTGTCGGCGGGGATGAAGTCGCCGTCGGCGGTGACGACGCCGGTGGCGCGGCCGTTGGCGGTCTCCACCCGGGTCACCGTGGTGCCGTAGCGGATCTGCACGCCGTGCTTCTCGGCCGCGCCGGCCATCCCACGCGAGACCGCGTGGATGCCGCCGCGCGGGAAGCAGACCCCGGCCACCGAGTCGAGGTACGCGATGACCGCGTAGATCGCCAGCGCGTCGTGCGGCGACAGGCCCGCGTACATGGCCTGGAAGGAGAAGATCCGCTGGGTACGCGGGTCGCGGAAGAACTGGTTGATCTTCGTCTGGAGCCGCCGGAAGGCGCCGCTGGCGAACAGCTTCAGCAGGTTGCCGGTGAGCAGGTCGGTCGGCGCGTCCAGGTTGCGCTCGATGAAGTCGGCCCGTTCCCACTGCCACAGGTTGCGGGCGTACTCGACGAAACGCAGGTAGCCGTCGGCCTCCCGGGGGCCGCAGACGCGGGCGATCTCGGCGGCCATCCGGGTGGTGTCGGTGATGACGTCGAGCGTCGACCCGTCCGGGTAGTAGGCGCGGTACGCCGGGTCGAGCGGGGTCAGGTCGAGCCAGTCGGTCAGCTCCTCGCCCACCGCGCCGAGCGCCTCGGCGATCAGGTCGGGCATGGTGAGGACTGTCGGGCCGGTGTCGAACTCGTACCCGTCGACGCTGAGCCGCCCGGCGCGCCCGCCCGGCACCGGCTCGCGTTCCAGCACTGTCACCTGCCGGCCGCTGCCGGCCAGGTGCAGCGCGCAGGCCAGCCCACCCAGCCCGGCGCCGACCACGACCACCCGGTCGGTCCGTCCCTTGACGGTACGCATTCCGGCCCCCTTGCTCACGAAGTTGCTCATCATGCCCGCCGCGCCGTGGCGGCGGTGGCGAGGCCGGTCAGCGCGGTGCGCGCGGTCTCGTCGATCGGTGCGGTGCCGAGCGCGGCGAGCGCCTCGGTCACCCGGTCGGAGATCATCCGCTCCACCCGGGCCGTGGCCCCGGTGTCCCGGACCACGTCGGCCAGCCGGTCCACCTCAGTTGCCGAGGTGACCGAGCCGGCCCGCTCCAGGACCCGGCGCTGCGCCGGGTCGGCGAGCTGCCGGGCCAGCATCAGCAGGGCGGTCGGCTTGCCGGTACGCAGGTCGTCCCCGGCCGGCTTGCCGGTGGTCTCCGGGTCGCCGTAGACGCCCAGCAGGTCGTCGCGGAGCTGGAACGCCTCGCCGACGGCCAGCCCGTACCGGGTGTACGCGGCGATGAGCGGGTCGTCCGCGTCAGCGCCCGCCAGACAGGCGCCGAACAGCAGCGGACGCTGGACGGTGTAGCTGGCGGTCTTGTACCGGGCCACCCGCAGCGCCCGGTCGACGGTCCAGCTCGCCGAGTCGTTCTCGCCGAGCACGTCCAGGAACTGCCCGGCGACCGTCTCCACCCGCATCTGGTCGTAGCAGCGGCGCACGTCGAGCAGCCGCTCCGCCGGGACCGCCGCGTGCGCCATCAGCCGGTCGGCCCAGACCATGCAGAGGTCACCGATCAGGACGGCGACGGCTTCGCCGTACCGGTCGGGGTCGCCGGTGTGTCCGGCGGCCCGGTGCCGGGCGGCGGCGGCCCGGTGCGCGGTGGGCAGCCCTCGCCTGGTGTCGGACGCGTCCATCACGTCGTCGTGCACCAGCGCGAACGTGTGCAGCAACTCCAGCGCGGACAGGGCCGGGAGCACCGAGCACAGCGGTTCCTCCCCGCCGACCACACCCCGCCATCCCCAGTACGCGAACGTGGGGCGGACCCGCTTGCCGCCGGCCAGCACGCAGTCGCGTGCCGTGGTCGCGAAACCACCCATCGCTGCGTCGATCTCGGTGAGCGATTCGACTTCCGCGGCCAGGAACGCCGCGAGCGTCTCATCGACCCCTTTGATCAGGTCTTTCGTGAACGCGGCCAGTACGCCGCGGACCGGATCGTCCGTCGCCCCGGGCTGAGCCGGCGCGACGCGGAGCGCATTACCCGCAACTGCGTCGTTGGCCATGTGGGCGAGCGTACCCTAGGGTTACGAGTTGCGTCGATTGCTGCGTCGAAACTGAGGAGGGCCGATGGACACGGATCTGACCGCTGCCTATGACCGTTGCCGCGAGCTGCACCGCCGTCACGGCCGTACCTACTATCTCGCCACCCGGCTGCTTCCCGCCTGGAAACGGCGACATGTGCACGCCTTGTACGGCTTCACCCGGTACGCGGACGAGATCGTCGACCGCACCGAGGACCTGCCGCCGGCCGAGCGCGCCGCCCGGCTGCGCGAGTGGTCGGATCGATTCGTCGCCGGGCTGCACGGTGCGTCGGTCGACGACCCGCTGCTCCCCGCGGTGCTGCACACCATCGCCGTGTTCGACCTGGACCGCGACGACTTCGCGTCGTTCCTGCGCAGCATGGCGATGGATCTGACTGTCATGTCGTACCCGACCTACGACGACCTGCTCGACTACATGGAGGGCTCGGCCGCTGTCATCGGCACCATGATGCTGCCGATCCTGGGCAGTTCCGACCCGGCCGCCGCCCGCGAGCCCGCCCGTCAGCTCGGCTTCGCGTTCCAGCTCACCAACTTCATCCGGGACGTCGCCGAGGACCTCGACCGGGGCCGGACCTACCTGCCCGACGAGGACATGGCCAAGTTCGACCTCACCCGCGACGACCTGCTCGCGGCCAAGGCCGCCGGCCGCACCACGCCGCGCATCCGCGAGCTGATCGAGTACGAGGTGACCCGCGCCCAGGCCCACTACGTCGCCGCCGCACCGGGCATCCCGCTGCTCGACCCGGCCTCGCAGGCGTGCATGCGCACCGCGTACGCGCTCTACGGCGGCATCCTCGACGAGGTGGCCGCGCAGGACTACGACGTCTTCGTGCGCCGTGCCCTGGTGCCGCAGCGGCGCCGGATGGCGGTGGCCGCGCGGGCGCTGCTCACCCCGCCCGGTACGCCGGTGCGGGTGCCCGGCCCGGCACTGGAACCGGCCCTGGCCGGATGACCGGCCGCACGGCGGTCGTGCTGTTCACCCGTGACCTGCGGGTGCACGACCACCCGGCGCTCGCCGCCGCCTGCTCCGCGTTCGACCGGGTGGTGCCGCTCTACGTGCTCGACCCGGCGCTGCAGAAGCTCTCGCCGAACCGCACCCGCTTCCTGCACCAGAGCCTGGCCGACCTGCGTGAGGCGCTGCGCAAGCGCGGCGGCGACCTGGTGATCAGGCGTGGCGACCCGGTGGCCGAGACGGTGAAACTGGCCCGGAAGGTGGGCGCCGAGGGCGTCGGGCTCTCCGCCGACGTGAGCCGTTACGCCCACCGCCGGGAACGCCGCCTGCGCGCCGAGTGCGACAGGCACCGGATGTTTTTGCGCCTGTTCCCCGGCCTGACGATCGTCGAGCCGGGCGCGCTGCGTCCGGGCGGCGGCGACCACTACCGGGTCTTCAGCCCCTACTTCCGGGCCTGGCAGGGCGTGCGGTGGCGGGACGAGCTGGCCGCGCCGAAGCGGGTCCGGCTGCCCGACGGCGTCGACCCCGGCCGGCTGCCGGACCCGCCGAAGGGCGACAGCCCGGATGCCGCCGTCGGCGGCGAGACCGTCGCCAGGCGCCGGCTCACCGCCTGGCTGCCCACCCTCGACCGGTACGACGACATCCACGACGACATGGCCGGCGACGAGACCTCGCGGCTCAGCCCGTACCTGCGGTTCGGTTGTGTCTCGCCGCTGGCGGTGGCGAACCGGGCCGGCGACCGGGACGGGCCGTTCGTCAGGCAGCTCTGCTGGCGCGACTTCTACCACCAGGTGGTGGCCGGTTTCCCCGACCTGTCCACTGTTGCCTACCGGCGCGGCGCGCGGGAGGACTGGCGCGACGACCCGCACGCGTTCGACGCCTGGGCCGAGGGGCGGACCGGCATGCCGATCGTGGACGCGGGCATGCGTCAGTTGCGCGCCGAGGGCTGGATGCACAACCGGGCCCGGCTGATCACCGCCGGCTACCTGACCAAGCACCTCGGGCTGGACTGGCGGCCCGGCCTGGAAATCTTCTTCCGGTGGCTGCTCGACGGCGACCGGGTCAACAACTCGGGCAACTGGCAGTGGGTGGCCGGCACCGGCAACGACACCCGGCCGTACCGCGGCTTCAACCCGGTACGGCAGGCCGAACGCTACGACCCCGACGGCGCGTACGTGCGGCGCTGGGTGCCCGAGCTGGCGTCGGTGGCGGGCAAGGCGGTGCACCAGCCGTGGCGGCTGCCCGACGAGGTACGCCACACACTCGACTACCCGCCGCCGCTGGAGGTGCCCGGCGCCGACCCGGTCTGGCTGCGCTGACGCCGCCCGCTGACGCCGGCTTGTGCGTCCCGCCGGCACCGCGCATCACCGGCGCACGAACGTGTCCGGACACGTCGGCGCACCGCTCCCGTGGCAGTGTGGGCTCGGCAGAATCGGTCACTCCAAGTGACCTTTCGCCCGCCGGGGCCGTGTGCCTCTCGTCCCCTTTGCTCTGCAGCCATATCCGCATCGGTTGCGGAACGTCACCACCTGGGCCTCGCGCGTTTTTCGGACCTGCGAGGAAATCCCTGTTCAGCGCGGTGCTGCGCCGATGACTGCAGAGCAAAGTCGGAAAAGGGAACACGGGGCCGCCCGGCCGGCCGAATGCGCTGCGTGACGATGGCTCGGGATCACTGAGAGTGACCGACTGTCAGAGGCAGGAATGCAACGCCTCGACCAGCTCCTCCACCCGGTCGTGATCGGCCAGCCGGGCCGTCGCGTACGCGAAGGTGTAGCCGCGCTCCGGGTCGGCCCAGGCGCTGCTGCCGCCGATCCCGCCCATGCCCCAGCTGCCGTCCGGCTCCCACTGCATGCCGAGCGTCCAGTCCACCGGACGGTCCAGCAGCAGGTCCGGTCCGCTGTACTGCACCCGCGTCGCCTCGGTGACCAGTTCCGGGCTGAACAGGCGTACCCCGTCCAGGGTGCCGCAGGCGAGGAGGCCCGCGTAGAGCCGGGCGAGCCCGGCGGCGGTGGCGTGCAGGTTCACCGCCGGGATCTCGGCGGCCCGCCACAGGTCGCTGTTCACCATCGCGACGTCGCGCCCGCCCGGCGGGTTGTCCAGCGCCCGCGCCCGCAACGAGCCCGGCTCGCCGCGCATCGCGTCCGGCCAGGCCGGATCGGCGTACGACAGATCGGCGCACCGCCGCCGGTCGGCCTCACCGAGCCCGAAGGCCAGATCCAGGCGCCACGGTCCGGCGATCTCCTCGGCCAGGAACCGGCCCACCGAGCGTCCGTCCACCCGGCGGACCAGCTCGCCCACCAGGTGCCCGTACGTCCAGGCGTGCTCGGCCGCGACGGCGCCCGGCATCCACTCGGGCTCGGCCGCCGCCAGATCGGCGCAGAGCAGGTCCCAGTCGGCGATGGCGGCGGCGGGCCGGGGCACCGGGAAGGCGGGCAGCCCGGCGGTGTGGGTGAGCACCTGCCGCACGGTGGCCGGGGCGCGGAAACCCGGCCAGTACGCGGACACCGGCGCGTCCAGGTCGACCCGGCCCCGGTCGACGAGCAGCAGCAGGCACAGCGCGACCACCGGCTTGCCGGCCGAGTAGACGTCGACGAGCGTGTCCGGTCGCCACGGCCGGTCCGCCCCGGCGGCCGGTACGACAGTGCCGGGCGGGACCGTCGCGGTGGTGCCGCCCACCAACTTCACCACCGGTACGCCGTCGTGCCACACCGACAGCGACGCACCGGTCTCCCGGCCGGTCGTGAACAGGTCGTGGAAGCAGTCCCGGACCGGGGTGAAGCGCGCGTGCATGCGGCCACGGTAGGCGGTCGCGTTCGTTATCGGCGCGGGAATTCCGGCCCGGTGCGGTGGTCGGTGTCCCGAAGGTGCGGAATGCTTGCGGAATGGCGGAGCCGGAACTGGTGGACGTAGTAGTGGTCGGGCTCGGCGTCGGCGGCGAGGAGGTGGCCGGGCGGCTCGCCGAGGCCGGCCTCACCGTGGTCGGCATCGAACGGGACCTGGTCGGTGGCGAGTGCCCCTACTGGGGGTGCGTGCCGAGCAAGATGATGATCCGGGCGGCGAACGCGCTGGCCGAGGCGCACCGGGTCAACGAGCTGGCCGGGTCCGCCCAGGTGCGGCCCGACTGGGCGCCGGTGGCGAAGCGCATCCGCGCCGAGGCCACCGACACCTGGGACGACAAGGTGGCAGTGGACCGGTTCACCGGCAAGGGCGGCCGGTTCGTCCGAGGCAGTGGGCGGCTCGACGGCCCGAACCGGGTACGCGTCGGCGACCAGGTTTTCCAGGCCCGCTACGGCGTGGTCCTCGGCACCGGCACCCGGCCCTCGGTCCCGCCGATCGACGGGCTGGCCGACACGCCGTACTGGACCAATCACCAGGCCATCGAGGTCGAGGAGCTGCCCGCGTCGCTGCTGGTGCTCGGCGGCGGCGCGATCGGGCTGGAACTCGCCCAGGTCTTCGCCCGGTTCGGCGTGCGGGTGACTGTCGTCGAGGCGGCCGACCGGGTGCTCGCCGTCGAGGAGCCGGAGGCGTCGGCGCTCGCCGCCGACGCGCTGCGCGCCGACGGGGTGGAGATCCACACCGGGGTCAAGGCCAGCCGGGTGAGCCACGACGGCACCACGTTCACCGTGCACGCCGACGGCGCCGAGTTCACCGGCGAGAAGCTGCTCGTGGTGACCGGCCGCAAGGCGCACCTGGAGGAGCTCGGGCTGGACACGGTCGGGGTGGACGCCGGGCAGCGGTACCTGCCGGTGAACGACCGGATGCACGTCACCGACGGGATCTGGGCGGTCGGCGACCTCACCGGCGAGGGCGCGTTCACCCACATCGCCATGTACCAGGCCGGCATCGTGGTGCCGGACGTGCTCGACCACATGCGGCGTACCAAGGGCGGCCCGGACGCCAGCGGCACCGCGAGTGTCGTCGGCGGCGCGGCCGGGGTGGTCAGCGCGGTCGGCGGCGCGATGAGCGCGGGCGGCTCGACAGCAGCGCCCGGCAGCGTCCCGGTGGCCGACTACCGGGCGCTGCCCCGGGTCACGTTCACCGATCCCGAGGTCGGCGCGGTCGGCCTCACCGAGCAGCAGGCCCGCGAGCGCGGCGTCAACGTCCAGGTCGGGTACGCCGACCTCACCTCGTCGGCCCGGGGCTGGATCCACAAGACCGGCAACGCCGGGTTCATCAAGCTGATCGCCGACGCCGACCAGGGCGTCCTCGTCGGCGCCACCTCGGCCGGACCGGCCGGCGGCGAGGTGCTCTCCGCCCTCGTCGTGGCGGTGCACGCGGCGGTGCCGATCAGCCAGCTCCGGCACATGATCTACGCGTACCCGACGTTCCACAGGGCCATCGAGGACGCGCTACGCGCGCTGAAGTGACGCCTCAGCCGGCCGGCGCACCATGCCGGCCGGCCCCGTCGGCGAACCGGCCGGCGCCGCGTACCCCGTCCACAGCCAGCGACTCCAGGCCGTAGGCCAGCTCGGTCGCCATCGCCTCCGGCTCCGGCTGCCCCGCGCCGTCCCGCACCGCCGCCCGGTCGTTGCGCAGGCACGTCTGCGGCGACCGGGCGATAGCGGCGGCCAGCTCCTCCGCCGCCGCGCGGGCCTCACCCGGCGCGACCAGCCGGTTGACCAGACCCATCGCGTACGCCTCGTCGGCGCCCACCGCACGGCCGGTGAGGATCAGGTCCATCGCGCGGCTCTCCCCGATCAGCCGGGGCAGCCGGACCGTCCCGCCGTCGATCAGCGGTACGCCCCACCGGCGGCAGAACACGCCGAGCGTGGCGTCCGACTCGGCGACCCGCAGGTCGCACCAGAGTGCCAGCTCCAGCCCGCCGGCCACCGCGTACCCGGAGATCGCGGCGATCACCGGCTTGGACAGCCGCATCCGGGTGGGGCCCATCGGCCCGTCGCCGCCGGGCTCGACGCGGTTGCCGCGCGGCGTGCCGACGGCCTTGAGGTCGGCGCCGGAGCAGAACGTGCCGCCCGCGCCCCAGAGCACGGCGACCGCCGCGTCCGGGTCGGCGTCGAACGCGCGGAACGCGTCGGCCAGGGCTCGCGCGGTCGGGCCGTCCACGGCGTTACGTGCCTCGGGCCGGTCCAGGATCACAGTGGTCACGGCACCGGCGTGCTCGACGCGTACCCCCATGGGCTCAGCATGCCCGCGACGCACCTGGGAGGGAATTCCGGGGCGTCCGGTTTGGGGGCTCTCCTGCCGGGAAGTCGGAACGGGTGCGCGAACTACTGACGAAACTCGAACAGGCCACCGGTCTCGACCGGGTGGGTGACCGGCTGCAGCGCGCCGTCCAGGGCACTCTGCGTTCCCAGCGGGTACGCGACGCGCTGCACGGCGTGTGGCTCGGCCATCCGCTGCACCCCGCGATGGTGCAGGTGCCGGTCGGCGCATGGATCTCCGCCGCCGTGGTGGACCTGCTGCCCGGCCAGCGCCGGGCCGCCACCGCCCTGGTGGGCCTCGGTACGGTCAGCGCGGTGCCCGCGGCCGTCGCCGGGCTCAACGACTGGGCCACGCTCACCCGTGACCAGCGCCGGGTCGGGCTGGTGCACGCCGCCGCCAACACCGTCGGCCTGGCGTTGTTCGCCGGCTCGCTGGCGGCTCGGCTCAACGGGCGGCACGGACTCGGCCGGACGCTGTCCTATCTGGGGCTGTCCGCCGCGAGCGGTGGGGCGTACCTGGGTGGGCACCTCGCGTACAAGCAGGGCGCCCAGGCCAGCCAGAGCGTCTCCGAGCTGCACCTGATCAGCGACGGCTGGCACCGGGTCGGTGACCTGAGCAGCCTGCCCCGGCACGAGCTGGTCACCAAGAAGATCGACGACGTCCCGGTGATCCTCTACCGGGACGGCGACGACGTCAGCGTGATGCTGGAGCGCTGCCCGCACCAGAGCGGCCCGCTCGGCGAGGGCACGGTGGAGCAGATCGACGGCCACGCCTGCGTGGTCTGCCCCTGGCACGGCAGCGCGTTCCGGCTCGACGGCGGCGAGGTGGTGCACGGCCCGGCCGCGAACGACCAGGTCGTGCTGCCCAGCCGCGTGGTGTCCGGCCGGGTCGAGGCCCGGCTGCCCTGACTCAGTCCCGCCGGTGCCGTCCGCTGGACAACGCGCGGGCGGGTACCGGCCGCTTGCGCAACCCGAGCAGCGCGCCGATCTGCGCACCCACGATGCTCGCCACGGCCAGCACCGCCGAGATGGCGAGCGGACGGTTGATGCCCTCCTCGGCGGTGGCGCGGGACGCGCCCGCCGACATGGCCGGCGGCTGACCGACAGGCGCCTCCACGGTGGGCGTCGCGTCCCGCGGCGTGGGCTTGGGCTTCGCCTTCGGGGTGGTCGACGAGGCGCCGCCGCCACCCGGCTTGACCGGTGCCGTCTCGGCCGGCTTGGTGACCACGATCCGTCCGGTGGCGTGCCGCCGGGCACCCGAATCCGTCGCGCCCTCCGGCAGCGTGATGAGCTGACCCGGGCGGATCCGGTCCGGGTCGGCGAGCCGGTTCAGCCGGGCCAGCTCCTTGTATCTGTCGAAGTCGTCCAGGTAGCGATCCGCCACCTCGCCCAGGTAGTCGCCCTTCGCCACCCGGTACACGGCCGGGTCGTCCGCCTTCGACGCGATCGGCGCCGGCGGGGTGACCTGGCTCGCGGCCACGGCCGGTGAGGTGACGGCGGCGACCGCCGGTTGCGGGGCGGTCAGCGCGGCGGCGCTCGCCGCGGCCGGGCTCGCGACCAGGATCAGCGCGACCGAACCGACGAGTGCGGCTGCGGCCTTCTGCTGGCGGTGCATGCCGGGCAGCTTCGGCGCCGGCCGGCGTACCGCCGCCGCGAGCAGCTCCACCAGGACGGAGAACGCGAACGTGGCCCAGCCGAACCAGCCCACCACCGCCAGCGCGCGCAGGAACAGCCGGCCGTCGTCGCGGCTGGTCAACGCCGTACCGACCTCGGCCAGCGTGGGCAGATGATCCGGCAGCGGGTTGCCGGCGAACGCCAGCAACGCGACCGGCCCGCCGGCCAGCACGCCGACGAGCACGACGAGGGCGCCGAGGCCGGTGAGAACCTGGCCGGCGCGGCGGACGGGGGAGCGTCGGGGTGCGCCCATGGCGGCCTTCCCTTCCTACGGTGGTCCGGTGAGCGCCCGAGCGGTGGCCTCACCGGTGACGGTGGCGTTCTCTTGCACGCCGAACAGACTCAGCAGGTCCCGGCTGTAGGTGATCTGCACGCGTACCCGGATCTGGGTCTCGGTGCCGACCACGGGGAAGTCGACCTCGTGGTCCTGGACGCCGCCCGCGGCGTCGAGGTAGGCGGCGACAGCGGCGCGGGCGGCGACCTGGTCGATCCGCTTCGGGCCGCCCTCGATGGCCCGCGCCCGGTCGATCATCTGGCCGCCGGCGCGGGCCGCCTCGGCGGCCAGGTTGTCCGCGCGCTGGAGCGTGCGCAGTTGACCGGCGCCGTCGTAGGCGAGGCCGATGATCGCGAGTACGCCCGTCATCGCCACGGCCAGGAACAGGCTCACCCGGCCGTTCTCCGCCTCGCGCCGCCCGGTCATCCGCGACTCCGGTAGGTGTCCAGCGGCGAGGTGAACCTCGCCGAGACGGTCTTGCCGCCCGGGACGCCGGGCAGGCCGGGCGCGCTCAGGTCGTCGAAGGAGACGGTGCAGGTCACCGTGACGGTCACTGTCGCCGGCACGCCCGCGGCGCTCTGGTACGCGGCGGCGAAGCTCGTCGTCGTCCCGGCCACCGAGCCCGCGAGATCGATCTGGGGTGGGCCGGTGCAGTTCAGCCCTGCCCAGCCGAGCTGGTCCTGGGCCGCCACCTCGGCGGCCTCCGCGCCGTCGTCGGCGGTGCGGGCGAGCGAGGCGGCCCGGGCGGCGTCGTGGGCGGCCGACTCCACCGCCTCGTCCGCGATCGCGGTCCGCCCGGCGACCCCGGCCAGCACCATCAGCCCGATGAAGGCGGGCGCGAGCACCGCCACCTCGATCGAGACGGAACCCCGGTCCCGCCGTGGCCCGGCGTTCATCCGGTGGTCCAGTGTTCGGCCGGGCCGTGCGCGGTCTGCGTGACCTCGAACGAGACGCCCGGGATGACCGACAGGGAGCGTCCCTGCACCGTGCAGGTGACAGCTGTGGCTGTCTCGACGCAGGTCGGGCCGGTCTGCTCCCAGCCGACCAGCCAGTCCCCGGACTGTTGCAGGAAGCTGATCGCCCGCTGCCGTCCGGCGTCCGGCCCGGCGTCGATCGTGCGCTGGGCGTTCACAGCGGTCTGCGCGGCGTTCAGCGCTGTGGACCGGGCCACGAACCAGACGGCGACCTGGATCGAGCCGAACAGCATCACCAGGATCACCGGCATCACCACGGCCAACTCGACCGGGTTGGCGCCCCGCTCGCCCTCGGCCAGGCGGGCGCGCAGGGCAGCGGCGAACCGCCCCGGACCGGGCGGGCCGGCGAGCCGGCCGGCAGACGCCGGCCGGCTCCGGACCGTACGGGCGGGGCGGGGCATCACGGGGCCTGCGGCGCCGTGTTGTTCGGGATGGCGTTCATCCAGTTGTTCGCCTTGGCCAGGGCGAGCCCGGTGACCGCCATGGCCACCGCGACCAGGCCGAAGATGATCACCGCGGTCGGCACCGGGCTGTCGCCGCGCTCGGAGTCCCGGCGCAGCTCGGCGAGGCGGGTGCTCACCGCCACGTACAGGTAGGCGTAGAGGTGCATGGTCGTCTCCTTCTCGAAGGTGGGTTCACAGACGGGCGAGGAACGGATAGACGGCGAAGCCGAGCAGGACGAACACCAGCAGCGAGCCGGGGATGTCCAACTTGCTGGTGACCCCCTCGGCCCGGGCCAGGTTGTCGGTACGGATCTGGTCGCGCAGCGAGTCGGCGCGGGACCGCAACGTCTCGTGCACCTGGGCGCCCTCACTGCCGGAGGAGCGCATGATGGCGCCCACATCACCCAGCTCCGGGATGCCGATGCGCTCGGCCAGCTCCTGCAACTCGTCCCAGGGCGAGTGCATCTGGAGCTGCGCGAGCCGCAGCGCCTCCCGGATCCGGTCGAAGACCCAGCCGTCGCAGACCGCCGCCGCGCGTTCCAGCGACTGCACCGGGCCGTGCGCGGCGGACAGCTGCAACGCCACCAGGTCGAGGTAGGTGCAGACCGCCTGCCGGAACTCGTCCCGGGCGGCGTCCGCCTTGGCCAGGACCGTGCGGTGCGCGAGCAGTCCGGCGCCGAGCGCCAGGCCCAGGCTGGCCACCACCGGTACGGCCACCGGCAGCGCCACCCCGCCGACGAAGAGCACCGCCGACGCGACCGCCGGGGTGGCGAAGCCGACGAGCGCGGAGAGCAGCACCGACAGCGCGTACTGCTCCGGGGTGCGGTCGAGCAGGGCGAGTTGCCGGTGCGGCGGGCGCAGCCAGCGGGCGAACCCGCCGAGCCAGTCCGGCCCGGCGCCGGCGGCCGGGGCTTGGCCGGGCGGCTGGTGCAGCCGGCGCAGCGCCGGGCCGAGCGCCGGGGTGGCCGGCAGCGCCTCGCGTACGACCAGGAACAGCCCGAGCCCGACCGCGCACCCGCCGAGCACCGCGATCGCCAGCTGCCAGTTGAGGATCACGCGATCGCCTCATCCAGGTCGGGCGCGGGCAGGAACCGCGCCGGCCGGGGCGGCTGGCTCATCGAGCGCACCCAGACCAGCAGGCCGACGAACGCCGCGCCGAGCACCGCCATCACGAGCTGACCGGTCAGCGTCCCGTAGGGACGGATGTAGTCGCTGTTCACCAGCCCGTACGCGAGCGTCGCCAGCGTCATGCCGGTGAGGAAGCGGACCGCGAACCGGGGCTGCGTGCGCTTCGCCTCGACCTCGCGCCGGGTCGCCACCTCGGCCGAGGCGGCGGTGGCGATCGACCCGAGCACGTCGCCGAGGCGCTCGCCCCGGTCGGTGAGGTGCAGGATCAGCGCGGCCACCACCTGGTCGGCGACCGGGTCGGCGATCTCGTCGGCGAAGGCGAGCAGCGCGGAGCGGGCCAGCCAGCCGGCCTGGAGGCGGGCGGCGAGCGTGCGTACCTCCTCCTGGATCTCCTCCGGCGCGGTGGCGATGGTGCCGATGATCGCCTGCTGGAGTCCCTGGCCGGTGGCCGAGATGTCCTTGAGCCGGCGGGTCCACTCGCCTACGGCTTCGACCCGGGCGATGGCCCGCTGCTCGGCCCGGCCGACCGCGAACAGCCACGGCACGCCCGGTACCGCGAGCGCCACCAGCAGGCCGACCACCGGCAGCCCGGTGAGCAGGAACGCCGCCGCCCCGGCGACCACAGCGGCGCCGAGCAGGAGCTGGTAGCGGCGCTGGTCGGCGCGGCTCGCGCCGGAACCGGTCCAGAGCCGGCTCAGGCCCGGCCCGGCACCGGGCGCCGGGCCGGGCGGGCGGCGGGTGCCGACGAGCGCGACGACTGTCAGCACCAGCCCGGCCACGCAGGCCGCGCCGGAGACCAGGGCGATCAGTTCGATCTGCGTCACGCCGGGCCTCCGCTCGGCCGCGCCCCGAGGCGGGTGTGCCGGGGCCGCCGCCACGCGCCCATGCCGGCCTCGACGAACCGGGTGAGCAGGCGGGCGTCGTAGCCGACGCGCAGCAGTTGGTCGCGGATGCGTTCGGGCAGGTGGCGGGGGACCGCACGGCCGTCCGGTCCGGGGCCGAAGACGGTCGTGGTGGTGATCCGGTTGCCCTCGCCGACGCCGATGACCTCCTCGACGTGCGACACGAACCGGTGCTTGCGCCCGCCGATCGCTGTCTCGTCCTCGACCGTCACGTAGACGATCAGGTCGAGCGCGTTGCCGGCCATCCGGCGGGCCTGGTCGACTGTCATCTCCCGGCCGTGCGACAGCGCCAGCTCGATGATGCGTTCGCTCACCCCCGAGGGGGTACGCGCGTGGATGGTGCACATCGACCCGCGGCTGGTGGTCATCGCCTGGAGCATCGGCACGATCTCCCGAGACCGCACCTCGCCGACGATGATCCGCAGCACGCCCATGCGCAGTGACACCGGGATCAGGTCGGCGATGCTGACCTCACCCGCCGGCCGCCCGTCCGCGCCGCGCTCGCCGTGGCCCTCCCGGGACTCGAAGCTCATCACCGCCCGGTGCTTGTGCCCGCGCCGGGCCGGCAGCAGTTCCCGGCTCTCCTCCAGCAGCACGTACGGCTCGTCGGCCGGGATCTCGTCCATCAGCGCGCGGATGACAGTGGTCTTCCCGGCACCGGCGAGCCCGGCGACCATGATGTTCAGCCCGGCCCGCATGGACGCGCGGAGGAAGTCGCGCAGCAGCGGGTCGATCATCTCGTCCAGGTCGGGCCGGCCGCCCGCGATGTCCTCCAGGCTCACTTCGAGCGTGTTGTGCTTGCGGATCACCGCGTACGGGCGGTGGCTGACCAGGAACACGGCGGCGAGCCGGCTGCCGTCCGGTAGTTGCAGGTCGAGCGTGGGCTTCGAGGTGGACAGCGACCGCTCGGTGGCACCGGCCCGGCGGGCCGCCGCCTGGAGGATCTCCACCAGCTCGTCGTCGGTCTCGGCGATCGGCTCGGCCCAGTCGACGCCGCCGCCGTGCCGGGTGATGCGTACCTGGTCGCAGCCGAGGATGTGCACCTCCTCGATGCTGTCGTCGACGAGCAGCGTCTGGAGCCGGCCCAGCCCGACGAGTTCGGCTGTGACCTGGTCGAGCAGCAGGCGTTCCGAGTCCGCGGCCATCGGCGTGCCGGCCCGGCGTACCGAGTCGGCGTACGCGGACACCACGGCTACCGCCAGCCGGGCGCGCTCGACCTCCTCGGCGTCGGCGTCGAACTCGCGTCCGCGCTGCCAGTGGGTGAGTCGTTCGCTCAGTTCCCGGCGCAGCTCGCGGACCACGGCGAAGTCGACCCGGGGGCGTGGCGGTGGCGCCGGTGGCGCGGCGGGCGCCGGGCCGGGGACGTGGTGCCGCCCGTTCGGCGGGGCGAGCGGCGGCACAGTGGAGACGACGCCCGGCTGCTGCGCGCGTGGATCGTGGGAGACCGGCTCAAACCGCACCGGACACCCCCGGCACGCTCGGCGCGGTCACCGCGCGCGGTGTGGTCGCCCCGGGCCAGGCCAGCCGGGCGCGCCGCCGGTCCAGCAGCGCCCGTACCGGCACCTCCAGGGCGCCGGCCGCGCGCATCAGCGGCCGGTTGGCCCGTACGGTGCCGCCGTGGGCGAGCACCTCGGCGGTACGCGGGTCGTGCGGCAGGCGGGCGATCACCGGCAGCCGTAGCGCCTTGCTGATCTCGCTGGTGCCGTGCCCGTCCCCGACGACGAGGAGGCGCAGCGTGCCGGGCGGTACGCGGTGCTCGGTGAGGTCCCGCTCGATCGCGCGGGCGGTGGCCCGGGTGGCGGAGAGGTCGGGCAGGTGCGCGCGGGTCACCAGCAGTACCACCGCGGCGGCCCGCAGCAGCGGCCACGGTGGACCGCCCACTGCCAGCCGGCCACAGTCGACGAGCACGTCGTACGGCGGTTCGCCCCGCTCCAGCCCGGTGAAGTAGTCGGCGAAGCGCTGCCAGAGCGGGATCACGCTGCCGGCCTGGGCCGGGTCCACGACGCCGGGCAGCAGCAGCCGCTCGCGGCGGGGCGCGTCCAGGTCGACCAGCTGGGACCAGAACGCGTGCTCCAGGCTGCCGTCCCGCAGCTCACCCACCGCCAGCTCACCGATGCCGCGCGGGCCGTCCAGCGCCCCGCCGAGGTAACCGGCGAGGATCGAGCCGCCCGCCGGGTCGCACTCGGCCAGCACGAGCCGCCGGTGCCAGCTCAGCGCGGCGGCGAGCGCGGCGGTGGTGACGCCCGGCGAACCCTTCGCCGAGACCAGGGCGATGATCGCCATCAGGCCGCCTCGGTGAGCACGAGCGCGATCCGGTCGTCGGCGGCGAGCGCCACGACAGCTGGTACGTCCCGTACGGCCAGCGCCAGGTAGACCACCACGTCGCCGTTCTGCGGCGCGGCGGTGTCGATCACGGTGCCCTCGAACCGGGTGCCGCCGCCGCGGGACGCCTCCGAGCCGCCGCCGGTGGCGTTCGACGGGGTGCTGACCAGCAGCACCTTGTCGCCGGGGTGCAGCTTGCGCGCCGGCACCTGCTCGGGTTCCAGCCCCAGCGCGATCTGCTGCTGACCGGGGCCGAGCAGCGGGGCCTCGGTGAGCTGCGCCGGGGTGAGCAGCGTGCCGGGGGTGAGCCGGACGGCCGCCCGCAACCCCAGCACCTCGTCCATCCGGTCGGCGGGCACCGGCTGGAGTTCCCGCCCGCCGGAGACGCGTACCGGCACCAGGTCGTCGGCGGTCAGTTGGTGTCCCACGTCGACCTGCCGGGCCACTGCGAGGTACGTGCCGGTGGAGCGGACCGAGGTGACCGCGAACGCGGCGCCCAGGCCGCCGAGGGCGATCAGCAGGACCGCCAGGCCGAGCAGGCCGGGGCGGACGCGTCGTTGCCGGACCACCTTCGGCGGCGCGACGGGAGCCTCCACCGGGGTTCCGTTGCGGGCTGCCACGACACTCATCGGGTCACCACCTGAAGCTCGTTGATCTGTACCAGGACGACGCCGCTGGACCGGCTCTGGGCGATGACGCCGCTCTCGCCGCCGCCGGACCACTCGACGGTCCAGAACGTCGTGGCGCTCACCTGGTAGGTGCCGGCCTTCGGATAGCCCTGGTCGAGGCCGCAGTCGGGTGAGGTGGAGCCGGCCCTCGGCCCGTCGGCCCGGTAGGGCGTGCCCGGCCCGTCGCAGGTGACGTCGATGTCGTCGGACATGTGCCAGACGATCCGGTCCACCTTCGCGGTGATCTCCACGGTCAGTCCCCGGTCGGAGGCGGACGCGGACAGCGGCCCGAAGTACGCCGCGCCCGGGCTGGCCCACATCCAGACGGGCAGCCCGACCAGGCCGGGGCCCTGGCTGCGTCGGGGCGCCACGGCGGCGCGGGGCGGGAGCAGCGAGATCGACGCCAGCGCACGGCGGGCCAGTTCCTCCGGGTCCGGCGGCGCGCCGTAGCCGGGCGGCGGCGCGTCGAGAAGCGCCCGGCGCAGGCTGCCGAGGTCGCCACCGTTGCAGGTGAGCTGGTACCACTGCTTGCCGGGAGGGGCCTCGTCCTGCGGCTCTTCGAGCTTGTAGTAGCAGCCGTCGGCGTTGTTGAACCAGCCGAGAATCGGGTGGTAGCAGGGGATGGCCCGGCCGTTCCACTGGCACTTCGGGGTGCTGCCGCCCCCGCCGCCGTTGTCCCCGCCGCCACCCGGCCCACCCGGCCCACCCGGTCCGCCCGGGGTGCCGGGGTCGTCGTCCCAGACGTCGCAGTCGGTCTGTTCCGGCGGGCACGAGCCGCCGGGGTCGGCGGCGCGGGCGGGTGCGCCGGTGAGCGTCAGCAGCGCGGCCAGGCCGGCGGCGAGCAGCAGCCGGCGGAGCGTCCCGGCCCGGGCCGGCCGGGCCGGGACACCCCTTCCTCCCCAGGTCAGCACGGCTGGTCCTGGTGCGCGGCGCCGCCGTTGATCAGCCACCGGCCGTCCGGGTACCGGACCGCCGTGGCGGTGGCCAGGTAGCGCCCGCCGCGCGTGCCGGGCACGGCCTTGCGGTCCTTGGCGTAGACGAGCCGGTAGCCGCTCGCGTCCAGGCAGTCCTGGATCTCGACTGTGGGCGGGCGGGCGGCCAGGTCGACCGACACGACCTCGGGGTCGGAGACCAGTTTCCCGGTACGCATCGCGCCGTGCTCCTTCGCGTCGAGAATCGCCATTCGCACCCGGGTCAGCAGCGGATCAGCCAGAAAACGGGTCAGAGCGGGATGGGACGGATCGCTGCGCGCACTGGCTGCCCGGGACGCGTCGAGATAGCCGGAATAGGCGGCCAGAGCCGCTTTTCCGGCCGCGTTCTCCTCGGCGCTGGAATGGGCGGCGGGTGCGGCGGCGCGGCCGGTCAGCGGACGGGTGACCGCCTCCGGCTCGGTGCCGCAGCCGGCCGAGCCGACCACCAGCACGATGCTGAGCAGGAAGATTTCCCATCGGCGGGATTGCCGTGTGCGCAACGCCGATCCCTCCTCGGTGCCGGCCCGGGGCGATCACGCCGACCCGCTCCGGGCATGCGGAAGCGCGCCCGGAACTGTCACTCCGGGCCCCCGTCGCCGCCACTTGTATTGACCTGTACTGATCGCTGCGGATTCTGTGCCCTGGTGCCTCCGACGCCAATTGATCGGGGGTTGCGTCGTACCCAAGGGGCGAGCATAGGCTCACGTCCGCCGATGCAACAGAGGCAATTCACGTGAACACGGTGAGTGAAGACGGGAGGTGGTGGCCGGTGTGTGTCACCACGATGACTGGTGGGCTTCGGCAGGGCTCCGGGCCGGCTGGTGTGTGCTCACCCGTACGCGCCGCGGCGGTGGCAACGGGCCGCCGGTATGGGTGGGGAGCATGCCGCTCGTCCGATCCGTCCCGTCGGTTCGCCGGGGCTCACGCCCTGGCTAGTCCCGGCCGGTCGCGCGTCGCGCCGCACGCCGCTGCGGGCTTCCTCCGTCACATCCGCGCGAGCGATAAATCACTCTGTGTGCTCCACGATGGAACGCACGGCGACCGGACGGGGGATCCGGCATGACGGCTGAACGGGTGCGGCGTACCGGACCGGTGGCCGATGCCCGCCGTCCGAGCACCCGGCTGACCGCCGCCCTGACGGTCGTACCCCTGCTCCGGCTGGCGGTGGCGCGCTACGCCGTACCGCCGGGGTGTCCGGACCGGACGGCGTGCGACGGCTGCGGCGCCCCGATCGGGCTGGACCGGCCGCTGCCGGCGCTCGGCCCCGTGGCCCGGTGCCCGGCCTGCCGGGCCCGGGTCGGCGCGCCGCCCGCGGTGGTGGAGGTGGCGTTGCTGCTCGCGGTGGCCGTGCCGGTGTTCGCCGGCGGCGCGCCCGCCGCGCGGCTGGCGCTGGCGTGGTGGCTGGTCTGGGCGGTGCCGATGACGATCGTGGACGCGATGGCGCACCGCCTGCCCGACCGGCTCACCTGGCTGGCCGCCGCCGGCGTGTGGGCGCTGCTCGGGGTGGCCGCGCTGACCGGTCCGGGCGTCGACCCGCTGGTACGCGCCGTCCTGGCCGCCCTGGCGCTCGGCGGCGGCTTCGCCGCGACCACGCTGCTGTTCGGGCGGCGCGGCTTCGGTCTCGGCGACGCCAAGCTGGCGCTCGGCGCGGGCGCGCTGCTCGGCTGGTACGGCTGGCCGTTGCTGGTGGCCGGGCTGGTGCTCGCGCTCCTCCTCGCCGGGTCGGCCGGGGTGGCGCTGCTCGCCGCCCGGCGGGTCCGCTGGTCCGGGCACCTGCCGTTCGGTCCGTTCCTGGTGCTCGGCACCGCCGCCACGCTGGTGCTCGTCACCGTGTGATCGGCCACCCGCAGGTGCGGGCGGGTTCGCCACGGGTATCGGAGTCCCAGCCACCTCCCAGCCGGGTCTGGTTCGGTGGCGGTCCAGGCTTCGGACTCGGGAGGGCACGTGCCGCACGGCGACGACGGTTGGCGGATCCGGCGCACGAGCGCGGACCTGGACCGGCTGGGCGAGACCGAGTCCGTCTTCGCGCTCGCCAACGGCTGGGTGGGCTGGCGCGGGACGCTCGACGAGGGCGAGCCCTGCGGCATGCCCGGCAGCTACCTCAACGGGTTCCACGAGCAGCACGAGCTGACCTACCCGGAGAGCGGGTACGCGTTCCCGGAACGCAGCGACACCGTGATCAGCGCGCCGAACGCCGCCCTGATCCGGCTCTGGGTCGACGACGAGCCGCTGGACCTGAGCACCGGCACGATCCGGCGGCACCACCAGGAACTGGACCTGCGCGCGGGGGTGGTCCGCCGGGAGACCGAGTGGGTCTCGCCTGGCGGCCGGGGTGTCCGGATCCGCAGCACCCGCCTGGTCTCGCTGACCCGCCGTCCGGTCGCCGCCGTCGACTGGGCGGTCGAGCCGCTGGACGAGCCGGTCCGGCTGCGGGTCGGCGCCGACCTGCTCGCCAACCAGCGGGTGCCGGAACGCGCCGACGACCCCCGGGCAGCCTCGGTGATCCACGACCCGCTCACCGGCGAGATCCGCCGCGAAGACGGCCCCGACGGGGTGCTCGTGCACCGGACCGGGCGCAGCGGCCAGCGGGTCGCCGTCGCCGTCGCGCACCGGGTCGAAGCGCCCGACGAGATCGCCACCGACACCGAGCTGACCGCCGACCGGTTCCGGCTGGCGCTGTCCGGTCCGGTACGCCCCGGCGAGCGCATCCGGGTCACCCGGTTCGCCGCGTACGAGTGCACGGACGTCGACGGCACCCCGGCTGGCGAGCTGGCCGACCTGGTCGTCGCGGAGGCGGCCACGGCCCGCGACGACGGGCTCGACGCCCTGCTCACCGAGCAGCGCGCCGCGCTCGACGTGGCGTGGACCACCGCCGACGTCGAGCTGGAGGGCGACCCGGAGCTGCAGCTCGCGGTGCGGTTCTCGGTGTTCCACCTGCTCCAGTCCGGCCGCGCCGACGGCGACCGGACCATCCCGGCCAAGGGGCTGACCGGCAACGGCTACGACGGGCACGTGCTCTGGGACACCGAGGGCTACGTGCTGCCGGTGCTGACGTACCTGGCGCCGGAGCTGGCCCGCTCGGCGCTGCGCTGGCGGCACGCCCACCTGCCCGAGGCCCGCGACCGGGCGGCCGAGCTGCGCCTGACCGGCGCCACCTACCCGTGGCGGACGCTCAGCGGCCGGGAGTGCTCCGGCTACTGGCCGGCCGGCAGCGCGGGCCTGCACGTCAACGCCGACATCGCCGACGCGGTGCTGCGGTACGTGGCGGCGACCGGCGACACCGCGTTCCTCGCCGAGTGCGGCGCCGAGGTGCTGATCGAGACCGCCCGGCTGTGGCACGGCTACGGCCACTTCGACGACGGCGGCGCGTTCCACCTGACCGGCGTCACCGGCCCGGACGAATATTCGGCGCTGGTCGACGACAACGTCTTCACCAACCTGATGGCCCGGCGCAACCTGCGCGGCGCCGCCGACGCCGCCGAGGGCTGCCCCGAGGTGGCCGCGCGGCTCGGCGTCGACGCCGCCGAGGCGGCCGGCTGGCGGGCCGCCGCCGACGCCATGTTCGTCCCGTACGACGGCAAGCGCGGTGTGCACGAGCAGTCGGCCGGATTCACCGCGCAGCCGGAGTGGGACTTCGCCGGCACCGGCGAGGACGACTACCCGCTGCTGCTGCACTTCCCCTACCTGGAGCTGTACCGCAAGCAGGTGGTCAAGCAGGCCGACCTGGTGCTGGCCATGCTGCGCTGCCCGGGGGAGTTCACCGCCGAGGAGAAGACGCGCAACGTCGCCTACTACGAGGCGCGGACCGTCCGGGACTCGTCGCTGTCGGCGTCCGCGCAGGCGATCCTCGCCGCCGAGGTCGGGCACCTCGACCTGGCGTACGACCTGTTCGCCGAGACGGCGTTCCAGGACCTCGCCGACCTGGGCGACAAGACCGCCGACGGGCTGCACCTGGCGTCCCTGGCCGGCGCCTGGCTGGTGGTGGCGCAGGGCTTCGGCGGGCTGCGCGACGACCGGGGCGTGCTCGCGTTCGAGCCGCGGCTACCCCGGCCGATCACCCGGCTCGCGTTCCACCTGCGCCGGCACGGGCACCGGCTGCGGGTCACGCTCACGCCGCAGGAGGCCCGCTACGAGTTGCCGGACGCCGGGCCTGGTGACGCGGTGGAGCTGTGGCACCACGGCGAACAGCTCCGCGTCACCGGCGACGGGCCGGTCACCCGGCCGATGCCGCCGGTGCCCGACCCCGGTCCCGAGCCGGAGGCCCCGCCCGGCCGCCGTCCAGAACGGCGCGCTCAGGAGGCGGGCGGCGACTGAGCCGGCAGGCCGGACATCCGGGCGACGACCTCCTCCAGCGCCTCGAACGCGTACGCCCAGTTGTGGCACTTGAAGCTGCGCAGCCCGGTGATCGGGGTGCGGCAGTCGGCACAGTGGACACCCGGGATCGCGTCCGGCACCTCGGTGTTCACGTACTTGCGCTCGCCGAGGATCACCCGCGCGATCATCGTGTGGTCGTGTACGCCGTGCAGCGCGGACGCGACGATGTCGTACCAGGTGACCCGCCGCCCGCACTTCGGGCAGTCCGGCTCGTCGCCGCTGACCCACAGCGGCGCGCCGATGCTGCGCGCCGGCATGTTCAGCAGCTTCTCCAGCCGTCGCACGTCCGCCTCCGGGGTGGTCCACCGGTGCCGCCCGGGCAGCGACGCGGGCGAGTCGTAGACGGCGCGGAACACCACCGGCTCGACCTCCACTGTCTCCCGTCCACCTGTCATCGGTACCTCCTCGCGCCGGCGTGTCCCACCGTCGTACCAGGTGGACGGCGGGATCGGCCGGACCACCGACACGACGGGTCAGCGGTGTGTCGCCCAGAGTGCTACACATCGAGGCGTGACGGAGGCTGAGAACCGACCCAATGTCGCCCGGATGTACGACTACTACCTCGGCGGCTGCCACAACTTCGCGGCCGACCGCGCCGCCGCCGAGGAGGTCCTGAAGATCTTCCCGGACACCGGCGTCGCCGCGCAGAGCAACCGCGCGTTCCTGCGCCGGGTCGTGCGCTGGGCGGCCGGGCAGGGCGTACGCCAGTTCCTCGACATCGGCGCCGGCCTGCCCACCCAGGGCAACGTGCACGAGGTGGTCCGCGCCGTACGCCCCGACGCCCGGGTGGTCTACGTCGACCACGACGAGGTCGCCGTCGCGTACGCCCGGCGGTTGCTCCCCACCGACGGCCGCACCGTCGTGCTCCAGGGCGACCTGCGGCGTCCCGGCGACCTGCTGGCCGACCCGACGCTGCGGGACACCATCGACCTGAGCGAGCCGGTGGCGGTGCTGCTGCTCGCGGTGCTGCACTTCGTGCCGGACGCCGACGACCCGTACGCGGCGGTGGCGACGCTGCGCGACGCGACAGTCCCGGGCAGCGTGCTCGCGCTGTCCCACCTCACCCTGGACGGCCTGCCGACGCTGCCCACCGAGCAGGGCACAGCGATCTACCGCCGCAGCAGTTCCCCGCTCGTGCCCCGCACCCGCGACGAGGTGGCCCGGTTCCTCGACGGGTACGAGCTGGTCGAGCCGGGCCTGGTCAAGGTGGCGGACTGGCGGCCCGACGGCGAGCCGCAGGCGGCGGTGTCGCACGGCTACGGCGGGGTTGGCGTCCGCCGCTGAGCGCGGTCAGTCCAGGCCGCCGTGCGCGGCCCAGAGCGCGGCGGCGCGGTCGGCCGCCGCCGCCACGAGCGCGGCCAGCTCCGGCCGGTCCGGCACCCGGAACGACACGTACGCGCCGCGTCCACCGGCAGTGGGCCGGCCGTACGCCTTCGCGGCGAGGCGCCCGTCCGGCAGCAGCCGGATGTTGAGCGTGGTCAGCGTGAACTCCTCGCCGCGCCGGGTGTCGGTCCAGCGCAACTCCTCCGGCACTGTGACGTTGATGGCGAGGGCGCTGACGTCGGGGGAGGCGGCGCTGCTCGTCCGGCGATCGTCGCACGGTCCGCCCGCTGTGCCCTCCCGCCGTGCCTTTCCGCCGGTCACCGGCGCAGCGTCGTCTCGCGGGTCATGTGGGACAGCTTCTCCGGGTTGCGCACCGCGTAGAGGCCGCTGATCCGGCCGTCGTCGAGTCGTACCGCGACGACCGTGTCCAGCTCGCCGTCGAGGCGTACCAGCAGCGCCGGGTAGCCGTTGACCTGCACCGGTTCCATCGACGCCACGGCGGCGATCCGGCGCCAGCCGCCCGCGAGCAGGCGGGCCACCTTGTCGCCGCCGGTGACCGGGCGGGCGATCGCCTGCTTGATCCCGCCGCCGTCGCCGACCAGCACCGCGTCCGCGGCCAGGACGCGGAGCAGCCCGTCCAGGTCGCCGGTCTCGACCGCCCGCCGGAACGCGTCGAGCGCGTCGCGGGCCTCGGCCGCCGGGACGGTACGCCGGGGGCGGCGCGCCGCGACGTGGGCCCGCGCCCGGTGCGCGATCTGCCGCACGGCGACCGGGGTCCGCTCGACCGTCTCGGCGATCTCGTCGTAGCCGACGTCGAACACCTCCCGCAGCACGAACACGGCCCGCTCGGTCGGCGTGAGCGTCTCCAGCACCAGCAGCATCGCCATCGACACGCTCTCCGCAAGCGTCACGTCGTCTGCGACGTCGGGCGCGGTGAGCAGCGGTTCGGGCAGCCACGAGCCGACGTACGACTCCTTGCGCCGCCCCAGCGTGCGCAGCCGGGACAGCGCCTGCCGGGTGGCGATCCGGACCAGGTAGGCGCGCCGGTCCCGGACCGCCTCCAGGTC
This sequence comes from Micromonospora aurantiaca ATCC 27029, assembly GCF_000145235.1. NCBI lineage: Bacteria > Bacillati > Actinomycetota > Actinomycetes > Micromonosporales > Micromonosporaceae > Micromonospora > Micromonospora aurantiaca (nom. illeg.). The sequence continues at coordinate 267,763 of NC_014391.1, forward strand.
GACGCCGGCCCAGCGCAGCCAGGTCTCCTGCACCACGTCCTCCGCGTCGGCCGCCGAGCCGAGCATCTCGTACGCGACGGTGAAGAGCAGGTTCCGGTGCGCGAGGAAGTCCTCGGTGGCGCGGTCCGCCATGACTGGCTCCTTCGCTGCTCGGTTGCGTTCCCCACCAGACGCCGGCCGCTGTCGCCGTGTGACAGCCGGTCGCTGTGGTGGTCCTCACCCGGTGCCGCCGTCACGCCGGGGCGGTCCCCGGCATCTCGTGTTCGTCCGACGTCCACCCCAGCAGAGAGGGCGCAACCATGCAGACCCGATTCAACCTGTTCGAGAACCCGGTCTCGGCGACGTTCATGAAGCGCTTCGCCGGTGCGGGCCTGATGATCCACCAGTCGTCGCTGCCCCGCACCGTCCAGGAGCTGGTGTCGCTGCGGGCCAGCCAGATCAACGGCTGCGGCTGGTGCATCGACATGCACACCAAGGAGGCGGTGGCCGGGGGCGAGAGCGCGGTCCGGCTGAACCTGGTCGCCGCCTGGCGCGAGTCGACTGTGTTCACCGAGGCCGAGTGCGCGGCGCTGGCGTTCGCCGAGGAGGGCACCCGGCTCGCCGACGCCCACCAGGGCGTGTCCGACGAGACGTGGGAGCAGGTGCGCAAGCACTACGACGACGACCAGATCGCCGCGCTGGTCTGCCTGCTCGGGCTGATCAACGCGGCGAACCGGTTCGCGGTGCTCGTGCACCAGCGCGGCGGCTCGTACGAGCCTGGGATGTTCGCGGCGGCCATGGGCTGAGCGCCGCCGTCACCGCAGGTTCCAGAAGAAGGACCGGACGTCGTCGACGAACAGCTCCGGCACCTCCAGCGCGGCGAAGTGACCACCCCGGTCGAACTCGCTCCACTGCCGGATCGTGTACGTCAGTTCGGCGATCGGCCGCACGGACCGGGTGATGTCGTGCGCGAACACGGCGACCCCGAGCGGGGGCGGGCAGGGCGCGGGCGGGCCACCGAACGCGCTCTCCCGCACCAGCCGCGCGGACGAGGCGGCAGTGCCGGTGAACCAGTAGACCGAGACGTCGGTGAGGACGCGGTCCACGCTGACGGCCGATCCCGGGTCGGTCCACTCGGTGAACTTCTCCGCGATCCACGCGAGCTGCCCGACGGGTGAGTCGTTGAGCGCGTACGACACGGTCTGCGGCCGGCTGGCATAGAGCACCTGATGAGGGTGCCGTTGCGTCTTGAGCCGCCTGATCCGGTCGAGCCGGTCCCGGTCCTCGCCTGACAGTCCGGCTTCCCCGGTCCAGCCGGGTGGCGGGGCCGTGGGCAGGTAGTTGAGGTGTACGCCGACGACGTGCTCCGGGTCGATGCCGCCGAGCCGGGTGGAGATGACCGAACCCCAGTCGCCGCCCTGTGCGCCGTACCGCCGGTAGCCGAGCCGGCGCATCAGCTCGGCCCAGGCGCGGGCGACGCGGTCGACGTCCCAGCCGCGCTCCCGGGTCGGCCCGGAGAAGCCGAACCCGGGGATCGACGGTACGACCAGGTGGAACTGTTCGGACAGCGGGCCGATCACGTCGAGGAACTCCACGACCGAGCCGGGCCAGCCGTGGGTGAGGATCAGCGGCAGCGCGTCCGGGTCGGCGGAGCGTACGTGCAGGAAGTGGATGTTCTGCCCGTCGATCGTGGTGGTGAACTGCGGATACCGGTTCAGCTCGGCCTCGGCCTCCCGCCAGTCGTACGCGGTGCGCCAGTGCTCGGCCAGCTCGCGTACCCGGGTCAGCGGGATGCCGTAGTCCCACCCGGCGTCCGGCAGCTCGTCGGGCCAGCGGGTGCGGGCCAGGCGGTCGGCCAGGTCGTCGAGGTCGGCCTGGGGGACGTGGATACGGAACGGCTCGATCACTGTCGCTCTCCGATCGTTGGTCACACTAACGTTGGTGCGGCCAACGGTATCGCAGATCGTTGGGGGTGCCAACGGTTTCGGTTAGGCTGGGTTCGTGGACAACCCGGAGCCGGATCTCGTACCGACCCGCCTGGCCGGCCTGCCGAGCTGGCTCATCACCCGGACCGCCGTACGCGCCGGGCGGCTGGTCGCCGACGGCCTCGCCGCTGTCGACGCGCGGGGTTACCACTTCCGGCTGCTCGCCACGCTCGACGAGTTCGGGCCGGCCAGTCAGGCGGCGCTCGGCCGGCGCAGCGGCATCCACGTCAGTGACGTGGTGGCGGCGCTCAACGAACTCGCCGAGCGGGAGTTCGTCACCCGCAGCCCGGACCCGGCCGACCGGCGGCGCAACGTCGTCACCATCACCGCAGCCGGGCGGCGGCAGTTGCGGCGGCTGGAGAAGCGGCTCGCCGCCGTCCAGGACGACCTGCTCGCGCCGCTGTCGCCGGACGAGCGCGCGGACCTGACCCGGCTCCTGTCGCGAGTGCTGGCCCACCACACCCGCCCGCCCGCCTGACCGCCGCCTTCCGGCGCGGTTCTCGGGCACGCCCTACCATTATCGTTCTCGATAGTGATAACGTCTGTGGCGTGACGACGTCGATGGAGCGGTGGGCGGAGATCGCGCTGCACCCGGTGCGGATCCGCATCCTGCGCGCGGTCGCCGGTGCCCGGGTGACCACGCACGACCTGGTCGAGCTGCTGCCCGACGTCCCGCAGGCCACCCTCTACCGGCACCTGGCGACGCTCGTGAAGACCGGGATGCTCGACGTGGTGCAGGAGCGCAAGGTCCGCGGGGCCGTCGAGCGGGTGTACGCACTGCCCGCGCACGGCGCGGCGCTGGACCCCGCAGCACTGGCGACGGCGACGCCGGAGGACCACGCGCGCTACTTCACCGCGTTCGTGTCGAGCCTGCTGTCCGAGTTCTCCCGCTACCTGGCGAGGGACTCCGTCGACTTCGTCGCCGACGGCGTCGGATACCAGCAGCTCGTCCTGCACCTGACCGACGCCGAGCTGCACGAGTTCGCGGCCGGGCTCAACGCGCTGGTCGGCCCGTTGCTCGCCAGAGGGCCCGGCGACGGACGGATCCCCCGGCTGCTGGCGACCATCCTGATGCCCGCCGACCGCCAGGCGGCCCCCGGCGACACGCACACATCAGCGCACGACTCCGACACGACGAAGGGCGACGACTGATGGCATCGGTAACGCTTGACCGCGACGTGATCGACATCCGGTTCACCGGATGGGAACGAATGTGGGTCGGCCGGGAGCGGTTCACGCTGCGCCTGGCCGCCGTGCGGCACGCCGCCCCGGTGGACGAGCCGATCCGGCTGGCCCGTGGCGCCCGGCGTGGGTACGCGGTGTCCGGCTTCGCCAAGGTCGGCGTCTGGGGCATCTTCGGCGGTCCCCGGCAGCTCGTGGCGGCCCGGCGCGGTAAGCCCGGTCTGCACCTGGTGCTGGACCGCGCGGCGGCCGGCGGGGAGTTCGACGAGGTCGTCGTCTCCGACCCGGCCGCGTCGCGCCTCGCCGAAACGATCGGGCGTGCGACGGGGAGCCGGCCATGACCGGCGACCGGCTGGCGATCGAGGCGTCGGGCCTGACCAAGCGCTACGGCGACGTCACCGCCGTCCGCGACCTGACGTTCACCGTACGACCCGGCGCGGTCACCGGCTTTCTCGGCCCGAACGGCGCCGGCAAGACCACCACGATGCGCATGCTGACCGGACTGGTGACGCCGACCAGCGGCGCCGCCACGATCGGCGGGCAGCCGTACGGCCGGCTGGCCCAGCCGTCGCGGACCGTCGGCGCGGTGTTCGACGGCAACGCGTTTCACCCCGGCCACACCGCCCGTGACCACCTGGGCGTCTACGCCGCGATGGCCGGCTGCCCGGACGGTCGCGTCGCGGAACTGCTGGATCTGCTGGGCCTCGCGCAGGCCGCCGACCGTCGTACCCGGGAATTCTCCACCGGCATGCGGCAGCGGCTCAGCCTCGCCACGGCGCTGCTCGGCGACCCCCGCGTCCTGCTGCTCGACGAACCGTCGAACGGCCTGGACCCGGAAGGCATGTCGTGGCTGCGCGGCCTGCTGCGCCGGCTCGCCGACGAGGGCCGCACCGTGCTCGTCTCCAGCCACGTCCTGCACGAGGTCCAGCAGGTGGTGGACGACGTGGTGGTGATCCGGCGCGGTGAACTCGTCGCCGCCGGGCCGTGGTCCCGGCTCACCGGCCCACCCACGGTGCTCGTCACCTCGCCGGACGCCACCGACCTGGCCGCCGCCCTGACGGCGGGCGCCGGGTCCGTCGAACCGGCCGGGCCCGGCCGACTGCGGGTACGCGGACTGGACGCGCCGCGCGTCGCCGACCTGGCCGCGGACCACCGGCTGCGGATCCACGAGCTGGTCACCGAGACCACGAGCCTCGAACAGCTCTTCCTCGACCTGACCACCGATACGGCGGAGGCCCGATGAACCTGATCAGAGCGGAACTACGCCGGATCCTGGCCACCCGCATGTGTACCGGGCTGCTGCTCGCCGCCCTCGCGCTCGGCGGCGGCCTGGTCGGGCTCATGGCGCTCGTCGGACCGGAGAACTTCGACCCGCCGATGCCCGGCCTGCACACCGAGGAGGGCCTGCGGTCGATCCTCGGCATCCTCGGTTTCACCGCCTTCGTGCCGGCCGCCGCCGGGGCCCTCGCGGCCACGTCCGAGTACCGGCACGGCACCGCCGCCGTCACGTTCATGTTCGCGCCGCGCCGAGGGCGGGTGCTCGCCGCCAAACTCGCCACCCACGCGATCGTCGGCCTCGGCTACGGGATCGCCCTGGCCGGCTCCGCCGCGGTGGCCCTGTTCACAGTCGCCGCCGCGCGTGGCGTGTCGCTGGGCCTGCCCGCTCCCACAGTGCTGGCGCTGCTCGCCCGCATCGGCGTCGCGATGGCGGTGTACCTGCTCGTCGGCACCGGCGTGGGCGCGCTGCTCCGCAACCAGGTCGCTGCCGTGTGCGTCGTGGTCGGCTACCTGTACCTGGCCGAGCCCGTACTGATGATGATCCCCGGCGTCAACGCGCTCTACCCGCTCCTGCCCGGCGGCGCCACCGCCGCACTCACCGACTTCACGTACGTCGCCGACGCGATGTCCGCGCAGCTCGGCAGCGACGCCGTCGCACTCCTGCCACCGGCGGCCGGCGCGCTGCTGCTGACCGGGTACGCGATCGCCGCCGCCGCGATCGCCGTTGTCGTCCCGATGCGCCGCGACATCACCTGAGCGTCGCGAGCCGGACGATCTCCTCGGCGGTCAGCGGGCTGCGGGGGTGGTGGGTCAGGCACATCGGCGCCTGCATCTTGACGAACCGGGCACCCTCCACCGCGGCGTAGAACTGGCCGGTACGCAGTTTGCCGATGTCCGGGACGTCGGTGCCCTTTGCCCTGGCCACATCCCGGGCCGCCTCGATCTGCACCGGCACGGTGAGCAGGCCGAAGAACTGCGTGGCGGCGTTGCCGGGGATCTGGTTGTGCAACGCCTTCGGCGCCTGGGTGGCGAAGACCAGCCCCAGCCCGTACTTGCGGGCCTGCGAGGTCAGCGCGAGCGTGCTCTGGGTGCAGGCGGTGACGGCGCCGGACGGAGCCAACGTCTGCGCCTCGTCCATGACGAAGAGTCCACCGAGTGGCCGGTCCCCGGCCGGATGGCGCTTGATCCAGGTGAACAGGGCGAGTTGCAACTGGTTGACGAAGCTCTGCCGCTGATTCTCCTCGGGCAGACCGGCGAGGTTGATCACCGAGACCCGGGCGCGGCGACCGGGTGGCGGGGTGAGCAGTTCGCCCGGGTCGACAGGGGTTCCGACGCCGCCCAGGAGCGGATCGTTGATCAGGGCGGCCTTGAGCAGCTGTGCCATGCCGGCGGCCAGTTTGGGCGCGCTTTCGAGCTGACTCACCCCGTCCGGTAGGTCGTTGAGGACGTCGGTGAACTCACGCAGGTCACTCGCGCCGCTGCGCGCGTAGCCGATCAGCGCCTCGCGCAGCACGGCCCGGCCGAGCCGGGCCTTGTCGGTGCCGCCGTCCACCCGGGCGTGCGGGGCGAGCGTGGCGACGGCGGCGTTGACGGCCGAGGTGAACCCGTCCGGGTCGTCGAGCACGTCGGCGAAGGCCGGCAGCGGCTGGAAGCTCAACGGCCGGCCGGCCTGCCGTCCCGGGGTCCAGACGACCACGTCGGTGCCGGCCAGGTATTCCGCCGCGCGGCGGGCGTCGTCGGCGCCCCAGCCCGGCGGCGGCGCGGGCCAGCCCTCGCCGAGCCGGGCCAGGTCGTTGTTGGGGTCGAGCACGATGGCCGACACGCCGCGCAGGGCGCACTCCTCGACCAGGCGGCGGATCAGGACGGTCTTGCCGGAGCCGGAGCCGGCGAAGATGACTGTGTGTCGACGCAGCGCCTCCAGGTCGATGCCGACCGGGTCGGGCCGTCCGGTGACAGTGCCGATCTCCATCCGCTCCGGGTCGATGCCCGCAACCGGCGGCAGGGGAGCGACCACCGGCGGCACCGGGACGGGATCGGCAGAGCGCGGTGCGGCGGTGACCGGCGGTGGCTTCCCGACCGAGGGCCGGTCCGGCGCCTCCTCCGGTCCCTCTTCGGCCCGGACGGCTGCCGGCTCGCCCGGCCAGTCGCCCAGCGCCTCCCGCAGGCAGGTGATGTCGGACGCCGGCCGGCGATCGGCGAACCACGGCCGCAGCGTCTCCCGCCCGTAGTCCTGGATGAGTTGTTCGAGCGCGGCCAGCCGGGCGACGTCCGGCGCGTTCAGGGGAAGCCGCCGGCCGCCGGCCCGCTCGAACGCGTCAAGCACCTCGCGGGTACGGGCACCGGCCGACCACTCCGCGCTTCGCAGCAGGAAGAGCCGGCGTTTGGCGACCCCCTCGGTGAGCCCGGCGGTCGTGATCGCGTTGCGGATCCGGTTGAGCACGGCGATGTGGTGCGGCGCGGAGATCGCCCGGAACGACCAGTGCTCCTCGTCCTCGCTGTCCTCGCTCAGGCTGTGCCGTAGCCGGGCGTGCAGCGCCGGCTTGGTCCCGGCGGGGATCGGGTCGAGGCTGAACGCGTCGACGGCCGCGCCCTGCGCGGCGATCCACGCGGTCAGGCCGGCTTCGAGCAGGCGCGGGACGCGGCCGTCCTCCGACTGCGGGGACAGGGCGGAGGTGGTGTCGGCGGCGGCGACCAGCTCCGCGTACCGGGCGTCGATCTTGCCGAATCCGTTCGTCCGCTCTTCCGGGGGCGGCCCGGTGACCGGGGCGTGGGCGAGTCCGTCGGCGGCGCGATCGCCGGTCGTGTGCAGCAGGTGCCGCAGTTCCCGCGCCTCACCGTCGGCCAGGCAGGCCCGGACGTGTGCGTCGATCCGTCGCAGCAGCTCACGGGGGGTGAAGCCGACTACTTCCTGGAACGCGTCCGGGTGGACCGGCCAGGTGGGGTGGGGCGGTGTGAACCCGAGGCCCTCGAAGAGCACCGCGAACCGCTTCTCGACCAGCTCGCGACCCACCTCGACGGACGGGATCTCCTTGAGCGGGGCGGCTTCCCGGAACCGGTCCTGGACGGTGTCCGTCGCCTGCTGCTGGATGCTGCGCCACGTCTGCGGCAGGCACGAGACGACGGACAGGGTCCGGCGAGTGGTCTCGCGCAGCGCCATCAGGCCGCTGGCGACCTGTTCGAGCAGGAGCGACGTCTGCCAGTCCGCCTCGCCCCGGGCGTCCTGGTTCGTGGCCTTCACGGACTGGGCGATCATCAGGTCGATCTGGTCCACCGCGATCACGGTCGGGCCGACGACGGCGAGCAGCCGGGAGATGTCCCGGACCACCTCCTGGGGAGCCCGTCGGTTGCGCCGCAGCCCCCACCCGGCCCGTTGGCCGGGCTCCTCCTCGTCCATCGAGGACAGAAAGTCGTAGCCGATGTCCTGCACCGCGGACTGCTCGGCCGCGTAGAGCACCAGGGCCCGCGCGGTGTCCTGGCACTCCGTGCCGATCTGGCGGTCCTTCTTGCGGATCAGGTCGGCGAACGCGTCGAGCGTCGACCGGCTGAGTTCGGTCTCGCCGGCGACCGCGCGCCGTACCGTCCGAGGCGCCCCCACCTCGTCGGCCAGCCGGCGCAGGAACGTCCGCAGCTGGGTCGTCTCGTCCGGCATCGGCCGGACAAGGCCCTCCAGCATCGAGATCGCGGTGCGTTGCCAGAACGTCCGGGCCTCGAGCAGCTCGACCAGGAAGAAGAACCCGCCGCGTGCCTGCACCTGCTGGCGGACCGTGCCGATGAGGTGGGTCTTGCCGGTGCCGCGCTGGCCGAGGATGGCCACCCCCACCGGACTGGAGTCGGTGCTGGCCTGAGCCTCCGCGAAGCTGTCCAGGACCGTCGTGACGACGTCGTGGTGCAGGCCCTCCACGTGAAACGGCGTGGGTTTCCAGACGTCGTCCGGGGTCGGAGCCCAGTTGAACCTCAGCGCTGCGAGGGCACGGCGTTGCTCGTCACCGATCATGACGAGATGGCGACCAGATGCTTGTCCTGGTTGCCGATGGTCACCGCCGCCGCCCGCTCCTGCGGCTTGAGGACCTTCTGGTTGGACTCGGGCACCAGGTGTACGCCACGCTCCCGATTGAGCGTCATGAGTGCGGCGTCGAACTCGGGGCGGGACAGGTCGGTGAGAGCGCCGCGAAGGTCGGCCAGCATCACGTAGTCACCGGGCTTGGCGGCCAGCTCGTGGTACGCCTGCCGGATCAGCGCGACCGCGTCGACGGCTGGTGCCCCCGACGACGTCACCGGCGGCGCGACGACCTCGTCCCGGTTGATCTGCATCCGGAAGAGGTCGTCGGCGCGGGTCCCGGAGTGGTCGATCAGCCGGCGCAGGAAGTCGAGCGCGACGTAGAGCGTGCCGCCGGCGGTACCGGCACCCTTGGGTGGCTCCGCGCCCAGCTCCTCCGTGGCCCGATCCCATCCTCTGTCGGTGAGCGCCAGGGTGATGGGCTTCTCCGTAACCTCGATCAGGCCGAGTGACTGAAGTCGGCGGCGGTGATCCGCTTTCAGCCCGATTCCGGCGACATTGGTGAAGTAGGTCTGCGGCAAAGGCGCCGCCTTCACCATCAGCGTGACAAGAATGCACCGGTCGACGAGGGTCAGTTCCTTTTCCGGCATGCGGATGCTCCTCTGCGGCACGAGCTCCCACCGCGTCGACGGTGTGATCGAAGGCTCGGAAGGGGTGGCCATGATCGAGGTGGGCAACGAGGGCTGGCCCCGGCGCACGGGCCGATTCTGCCGACGGTGCCGGACTCGCGCAAGGTCACCGATCTCGCTGACGAAAGCCGACAGGGCCGCGTAGTGGATCTCCAACGGTCCTGCGTGGACGGCTCGATTGAAACGCCTGTTCGGCGGCTTCGGCGCGGTTCGCCGTCCCGACCATTGCGAAGTGACAAGGACAGCGGGCAGCATGGCAGACCGGTGAGAGGGCCGGAGTTCTGCTCCGCCGCGAGCCCTCCTGCCTGTTCTCCTGAAATACGTCACGGAGGTGACCGTGCAGTCTGAGGTGGTCCGCTACCAGGTCGATGACGAAACGGTTGCCTTGATCGAAGTCGAGCCGACGCCCGGTTTCCAGCCCGCCGGCTTCGGCGATGTCGCCGGCTGGGTACGCGAATCCGCGGCGCCGGCGGTCGCCGCCGCCCGGGAATTGCTGGAACAGGTCAAGACCGTTTCTCCAGACGCGGTGGAGGTGCGCTTCGGGATCAAGGCCACCGGCACGGCGAGCTGGGTGGTGGCGAAGGCGACCGGAGAGGCGAACTTCGAGGTCACGCTCGCCTGGCAGCCGGACGGCCCCACCGATCGCGGTGCCGGCCCACGGCGCTGACGGCCGGGTCGGCCCGTGACAGCGGCCCCGGACGAGAGCTCGTGGGCGGTTGCTCTGCACCGCGAGGCGGACCCGCACACGGCGCTCGGCACCGGCATCGTGATCGCCACCAACCTGGTGCTCACCTGCCACCACGTGGCGTTCGCCACCGACGGCACCCTCCGCCCTGATCTCATGGTCGCCTTTCCACGCGCACCCAAGGTCGCCTACTTCGATCGGCGCAAGGTCCGGCAGTGCCGGCACGACGGCATGCGGGAGGCGTACGTCGATCTGGTCGTGCTCGAACTCGTCGAGCCGGTGCCGGCCACCGTCACCCCGGCGCGGCTGCGCTGCCTCGCCCCCGAGCCGCTGCTCGACCGTCCCTTCTGGGCGTACGGCTTCCCGACGGGAGTGGTCGGTGGCCTCCAGGCGACCGGTTCCGTCGTCGAAACCGGCGGGTACGGCCACGTCACCATCGACAGCGGCGCCTCCGGGCCGCTCAGCAAGGGGTTCAGCGGGGGCGCCCTGTGGTCCCCGGAGTACGAGGCGGTGGTCGGCGTCGTCGTCACGGCCGACGGCAAGGGCAAGGGTCAGGCGGTGACCCTGCACCACGCCGACGAACAGGTGCCGGCGATGACGTTGGGCGCGTTGTCGGCCTGGCGGGTCGAGGACGCCGACGACGCCGCCCTCTCGGCCTGGGGGTGGACGTTGAGCACCGACGGTGAGGCCGGCCGGCACTGGCTGCCCCGAGCGCGGGGCGTCGCCGTGGACACCGAGGGTGGCGCGCGGTTCCGGGGTCGTACGGCCGCGCTCCGGCGGATCGTCGACTTCATCGACGGGGAGGCGCCCGCCACCCGGCCGCTGATCGTCACGGGCTCACCCGGGGTCGGTAAGTCCGCCGTCCTGGGCCGTGTCGTGACCACGGCCGACCAGCAGATCCGGGCCGGCCTGCCGGGCGGCGACAACGCCGTGCGGGCCACTGTCGGCTCGGTGTCCTGCGCCGTGCACGCCAAGGGCAAGACCGCGCTCGAGGTGGCGGTCGAGATCGCACGGGCCGCCGCCGTCGAACTGCCCGGTGCGCCGGCTGACCTGATGCCGGCGGTGCGGGACCGGCTGGCGCGTCGTCCGGCTCGTTTCGCGCTCGTCATCGACGCGCTGGACGAGACGGCCGCCCCCGGTCAGGCGCGGCAGGTCATCGACGACGTCCTGCTACCGCTGGCCCGGGAGTGCGGCCGGTACGGCGTCCGGGTGGTCGTCGGCACCCGGCGCGGCGACGACCGGGGTGACCTGATCTCCTGCTTCGGTGATCCGGTCGAGCTGGTGGATCTGGACACGCCCGAGTACTTCGCCGAGGCCGATCTGATGAACTACGCCCTGGCGACCCTGCGGCTGCTGGGCGCGGAACGGCCGGGCAATCCGTACACCGACCCGGCGGCGGCCGCCCCGCTGGCCCGCCGCATCGCCGGGCTGGCGAAGGGGAACTTCCTGGTGGCCGGTCTCGTCGCCCGGGCACACGCGCTGCGCGACATCGAGCCGGTCGACCCGGCCTCGGTGTCGTTCACCGCGACAGTGGCCCATGCGCTCGACTCCTACCTGGCCGGGCTGCCGGCTGCCGGCTCGGCCTCCGCCCGGCTCGCCCTCACCGCCCTGGCGTACGCCGAGACGCCGGGCCTGCCGCTGTCGCTCTGGCGGATCGCGGTGACCGCGCTCGGCGGTACGGTCACCGAGGACGAACTCCTCGCGTTCGCCCGTACGTCGGCGGCGAACTTCCTGGTCGAGACCGGCGGCGGTAGCCAGCCCGCGTACCGCCTGTTCCACCAGGCCCTCAACGACGCGTTGCTGGCCGGGGCATCGCGGCGGGACGATCAGCGACGGCTGGTCGCGGCCTGGACGGACCTGGCTGCTGAGGTGGGATGGGCCTCGGTGCCCGACTACCTGCGGCGCTCCCTGCCGCAGCACGCCTCCCGCGCCGGGCTCGTGGAACGGCTCCTCGCCGACGAGGACTACCTCCTGCACGCGCACCTGGAGCGGTTGCTCTCGGTCGTCGACATGGAGAGACCGTTGGAACCGTTGTCCCGATCACGGGTACGGCTGCTGCACCGCACGCCGCTCGCGGTCGCGGCGGCGCCGGCCGAACGCGCCGCCCTCTTCTCGGTGGTCGACCGACTCGACGGGCTGGGCAGCGGGATCGAGGCCGACCCCGCGCCGTACCGCGCGCGCTGGGCGCACACCCCGCCCCGGCAGGAGCGCAGTGTGCTGGACGGGCATTCGCAGGCCGTCTACGACGTGGCAGCCGTCGAGCTGGACGATCGGTGGTTGCTCGCCTCCGCCGGTGACGACGGCACGGTCCGGCTCTGGGATCCGTTGACCAACCAGGCCGTGGCGGTCTTCACCTGTCACGGCGACACGATCCGCGGGTTGTGCGCCGTCCGTACCGGCGCCGGCGAGACGCTGATCGCCACCGCCAGTCACGACGGGACTGTCGGCCTGTGGGATCCGCGAACCGGTCAGCGCCGGCACGAACTGCGCGGGCACGACGACTGGGTCCGCAACATCTGCGTCATCCCGTTGCCGGACGGCGACCTGCTCGCCTCGGCCGGCGACGATCGGACGGTCCGGATCTGGGATCCGGTGACCGGGACGCAGCGCTACGCGTTGACCGGCCACTCGGGCTGGGTGACCGCTGTGACGTACGTTCCGGCGGGCGGCCGGCACCTGCTCGCCTCCACCGGTTTCGACGGCGTGGTCCGGGTCTGGGAGCCGACATGTGACACGCGCCCGGCGCTGACTCTCACCGGACACGTCGGCTGGGTGACCACCCTCTACGCCGTCCGTGCGCCTGGCGGCACGTTGCTCGCCTCGGCCGGCTACGACGGTACGGTCCGGCTCTGGGATCCGCAGAGCGGCGAATGCGTCCACATCCTCGCCACCGGCGGACCTGTCACGGACCTCTGCACGGTCGAGGTCGACGAGGGCTGTCTGCTCGTGTCGACAGGTGAGGACGGGCTCATCCGGATCTGGGACGTGTCGACCTGGACCATTCGGCCGAGCCTGCGGGGACATGCGAGCTGGATCCGCGCGGTCTGCGAGCTGCGTACGGCGAAGGACCGGATGCTGGCGACGGCGGGTGACGACGGCACGGTGCGGCTGTGGGATCCGGCGGGCGGCCGACCGGACACGGTCGCCGAGCGGGACCGGCTCGGGCCCGTGCACAGCCTCTGCGCGGTCCCCGGCGAGCGGCCGGGTCTCGTCGCCTCCGGCGGCGCCGACGGGCGCGTGGGCGTCTGGGACGCCGCCACCGGCGAGCGGTTGCGGGAGATTCCGACACCCGGCGGGCCGGTCAACGCGATGTGCGCGGTCGCCGACGTCGAGGAGCCATTGCTCGTCACCGCGCAGGACGACAACACGGTCGGGACGTGGAGTGTGCGGCACGGCGCGCAGATGGGGTCGATGACCGAGCACCACGCCCCGGTGGCGGCGGTCTGTCCGATCGTCATCGGCGGTGAGACGCTCGTCGCGTCGGCCGGCGACGACCAGGCCATCCGGCTCTGGCACCCGCAGACCGGCGCCGTGCGGGCGGTCCTGCTCGGGCACGTCACCCGTGCCTGGGTGACCGCCCTCGCGACGGTCCGGTGGCCCAGTGTGGAGGCGCTCGCCTCGGCCGACAAGAGCGGCACGGTGATGCTGTGGGGCGGTGGTGACACACCGGTCTGGACCCGGCAGGGACACCAGGACGCGGTCACCGCGCTCTGCGGGCTCGTCGTTGCGAATCGCCGGATGCTGGCGTCGGCCAGCGCCGACCACACGATCCGGCTGTGGGACGCCGAGTGGGGCGAGCCTGTGGGCGTGTTCACCGGCCACACGGCTGCCGTCACCGGGCTGAGCCTGGTGCGCGTCGGCGGACGGGATCTGCTCGCCTCGACCAGCCGGGACCGGACGGTACGGATCTGGGATCCGTCCACCGGCCGGGTGTTGCATACCATCCCCGTCTACCACCCGGCGCTCACCTGCTGCACGGTCGGCGGAACGTTGCTCGTCGGCCTGGACCAGGGCTTGCTGGCGTTGGACGTCGGCGGCCGGAGCGACGTGCCACCCGAGGCCGCAGACCGTGCGGTCGCTCGGGTGGCGGTGCGCTGCTGATCAGGGGCGCAGCACGTAGCGTCCGCGTACCCCGCCCTCGGCCACCGCCCGATGCGCGTCCGCCACCCGGTCCAGCGGCAGGACCGCGTGCACCCGGGCCGGCAGCTCACCGGCTGCGGTGCGGGCGAGCAGGTCGGCGAGGCGTACCCCGTCGGGGCGCACGTCGACCGCGCGCACCGTGACGCCGCGCTCGGCGGCCGGGTGGGCGTTCGGCCGTACGCCGACGAACACGCCGCCGTCGCCTACCAGCGCGAGCCCCTGGTCCTGCCATCCGGCGGCGTCGGCGACCGCGTCCCAGCCCGGCTCGGCCGCCGTGATGAAGTCGGCCCCGAGTCCGCGGACGAACTTCTCGTCCCCGGCCCGCGCCAGGCCGGTCACCCGCCATCCCCGGTCCCGGGCGAGCGGCACGACGTAGCCGCCCACCGCACCGGCCGCGCCGGTGACGAGCAGCCGGCCGTCGGCGGGAGGGTCGCCGAGCAGGTCGACGATCTGCGCCGCGGTCTGGCCGTTGAGCGGCACCGTCGCCGCCGCCACCAGATCCAGATCATCGGGTACGACGGCGACGTCGGCCGCGGCTACGACGAGCTGCTCGGCGTACGTGCCGAAGTCGCGGTCGAACCCGCCGACCAGCCCGGCGACCCGGGTGCCCACGGCGAGGTCGACGCCCGGCCCGGCCGCGGCGACGACACCGGCGAAGTCCCAGCCCAGGCCGGTGTGGTGCGGCTGGTGGATGAGCCCCAGCGAGTGGAAGAAACCGCCGACGACCCCGAGGTCGGCCGGGTTGACCGGTGCCGCCGCGACGTCCACCCGGACCTCGCCGGGCCCCGGCTCGCGCTCCGGAACGTCGATGATCTCGATCGTGTCCCGTCCGCCCGGAGCGCGGACGACGGCGGCGCGGAAGGTACGCGTACCCATGATGGTGTCTCCTTGTTCTTGAGGAATGCCCTGCTCCACGATGGAGGGGTAACTTTCTTTCGGGAAGTACGCACTTCGGAGTGCGTTGGGTACCCCCGGGTAGGAGGAGGTGCGGACGATGCCGACGCAGACGGCGGCGGAGAAGCGGGCGCAGGCGCGTGAGGAGTACGACGCGTTCCTCGCCGGCTGCCCGAGCCGGCAACTCCTGGACCGGATCTCCGACAAGTGGGTGGCGCTGATCCTGGCCGCGCTCGGCCGCGACGGCCCGGACCGCAACGCGGAGCCGCAGGTCATGCGCTACTCCGAGCTGTCCCGTCGGCTGGCCGGGGTCAGTCAGAAGATGCTCACCCAGACGTTGCGGTCCCTGGAACGCGACGGCTTGGTCACCCGCACCGTGACGCCGAGCGTGCCGGTCACAGTCACCTACGAGCTGACCGACCTCGGTCAGTCGCTGCACCGGCTGATGTACGGCATGAAGCTGTGGGCCGAGGCGCACATGGACGAGGTGCACGCCAACCGCGAGCGGTACGACGCCGCCGATCGCTGAGCGGCCGGGCCGGGAATCTCCGAAACTTTCGGTCCGCGTCCCGGTTCTCGTTGCGCTTCGCTCTCATGGTCATGCATGGACTCCCGCGCTGATCAGCCGGTTGAGTCCATGTTCGCGTTGACATCGACATTGACCGATCGTGCCGTCGCGGATATCTTCCCAGGGAAGTTACCGGTACATCTTCGAAAAGTTTCAGGGCAGTGACGCGGGGAGTGAGCGCACCGCCGGCTCTCATCCGCGTCCAGCCGGGCATCGCCAGCGCATCATCGTCCGATATGCAGAGGAGTGTCATGAAACATCTACCGAGGCGCAGTCACCGGGTGGTGCTGGCCGCCGTCACCAGCGCGCTGGCACTGGCCGGTGCCGCGCTCGTGGTGCCCAGCCTGGCCCAGGCGGCGGCGAGCACGCTCGGCGCCGCCGCGGCACAGTCGGGCCGGTACTTCGGCACCGCCATCGCGGCGAGCCGGCTCGGCGACTCCACCTACAGCACCATCGCGGCCCGTGAGTTCAACATGATCACGGCCGAGAACGAGATGAAGCCGGACGCGCTCCAGCCCAACCAGGGCCAGTTCAACTTCTCCTCCGGCGACCAGATCTACAACTGGGCGACTCAGCGTGGCCTCCAGGTCCGCGGCCACACGCTGGCGTGGCACGCCCAGCAGCCGGCCTGGATGCAGCGCCTGAGCGGCAGCTCGCTGCGCACCGCCATGATCAACCACATCAACGGCGTGATGGCCCACTACCGGGGCAAGCTGGCCGCGTGGGACTACATCATGCCGCCGTTCGACCGGTCCGGCTTCGGGCGTCGTATCCGGCCGGTGACCGACGCGGTCGAGCGATCGCCGTTGAAGTTCTTCGGCATGGCCCTGGCAGTGGTCGCCCGCCGACCGGCGTGACGGTCCACCAGGACACCCAGGTTTAGCGGCTTTCCGGATGGCTATGAGGGGTATCGATCCGCAGACCCATGAGCAGACCCGCGAGCGAGGAGAGCCGATGGCCAGCGTTGCGATCCCGTCCGACGATCCGACCCGTACCCTCGTCCACGCCCGTCCCGACGACCCCGCCCTCACGCACCTCGCCATCGCGGGCGGCACCTACACGATCCTGGTCACCGGCGAGCAGACGGCCGGCCGGTACTGCCTGATCGACATGCGCGTTCCGCCCGGCGGTGGACCGCCTCCGCACCGGCACGACTTCGAGGAGATGTTCACGGTGCTCGACGGGGCGGTGGAGTTCACGTTCCGGGGCGAGCAGACCGTCGCGCGGGCCGGGGAGACAATCAACATTCCGGCGAACGCGCCGCACTTCTTCCGTAACTCCTTCGACCAGCCCGCGCGGCTGCTGTGCATGTGCACGCCAGCCGGGCAGGACGAGTATTTCCTGCGCGTGGGCGACCGGGTGGACGGTCCCACCTCGCCGCCGCCGGCTCTCACCGACGAGGAGCAGGCCGAGCGCCGGAACCGGGCCGCCGCGCTGGCCGCCGAGTACCGCTCGGAGTTGCTTGTCCCTTGACCCGGCGGGCACGAGTCAGGCGTGCCGGGCGGCGATCTCTCGCAGGCCTTCGTGGAACGTGACCATCTCGGTGTCGCTCTGGTCGATGGTCCGCAGGCGGCGGGTCACGCCCTCAACGAGCGCTGCCGCGATTCGCTCGGCTCGATCCGGTTCCATGCCCGGCAGCCTCAGCAGGCCCATCGCCCGGGCGGGCCACAAATGTAGCTCCAGGTCGTCGTCCTGGAGCATCCCGGCCGGCACCGACTCGATGATGTTCGCGTAGACGCGACCCTGGATGTACCACTCCCGGTCGGCGTCGAAGACCACGATGACTATTGCCGTCTCCGCTCCCCCGTGCGCCCGGCCGCCTCACACACTCCGATCCAGCCTAGTGCTCAGAGACGCGACGAGCGGGCCCGGTGTTCGCGTCCACACCGGGCCCGCCCGTCGCGCGCCTTCCGTACGAGGAGGTCAGCTCGTCGCGACGAGCTGGAACCGCTGGTTGGCCTGGCCGTTGCAGTCGTAGATCTGCACCTGCTGGCCGTTGCCGGTGCCCCAGACGTCGAGGCAGCGGCCGGACTGGACTCCGGTGATGGTGCCGTTGGAGTTGACGTTCCACTGCTGGTTCGTCTGCCCGTTGCAGCTGTAGATCTGGACGGCCGAGCCGTTGCCGGAACCGGCGGCGTCCAGGCACATCGAGCCGTACACGGTCAGCTGCCGGCTGGAGGTGTACGTCCACCGCTGGTTGGTCAGGCCGTGGCAGTCGTAGAGCTGCACCCGGGTGCCGTTGCTCTGCGAGGAGTTGGGTACGTCGATGCACCGGCCGGACTGGTTGCCGACGATCCGGCTCGCGCCGTTGGTCGGCGGCGGCGTGGTCGGCCCGGCGGTCGGGGTCGGTCCGGCGGTCGGCGACGCGGTCCCGGTCGGCGTGGGGTTGGGCGTCGCGGCGTTGAGGACGTTGAGGACCGAGGTGTACGCAGCCTTCTTGTTGCCTCCGCCGTCGAACAGCAGCGGGTTCTCGTTGGAACGCCACGAGTCGCTGTCGCGCACGCCCCACACCGTGATGCCGATGCAGCGCGGCACGTTCAGACACGCCTGCGTCAGACCCGCGTACTGGCTGGTCGACGAGTTGGTGACGTCGACCTCGGTCAGCGCCACGTCGACGCCGAGGGCGGCGAAGCTCGATAGCGTGGTCTGGAAGTTGCCCGGCAGCGAGCTGCCACCGGTGAAGTGCGTCTGCAACCCGACGCAGTCGATCGGCACACCGCGGGACTTGAAGTCCCGGATCATGTTGTAGACGCCCTGCGTCTTGCCGTACGACCAGTTCTCGATGTTGTAGTCGTTGTAGCAGAGCTTCACCGACGGATCCGCCGCCCGAGCGGTACGGAACGCGACCTCGATCCAGTCGTTGCCGGTGCCCTGCAGGTTCGACTGGCGGCGGCTGCCGTCCTCGTTGAACGCCTCGTTCACGTAGTCCACCGCTACCGGCTCCAGCCCGGCCCGCCGGAGCTGCGCGGACAAGCCGCGGGCGGTGAAGCAACGGGCATCTGCCAGCCGCCGGTGCAGCGGCACGATCCACGGCAGGAACGGACCCCGCGCGGGCCGGTACCGCTTCCCGCGGATCAGGAACCCATGAGTCTCGAACGGGAACCACCGGTTGGGCGTCGTCAGGGCGAAGCAGCCGCCGGGAACGAGCACGCGACGGACCTGCCGCAGGGCGGCATCGAGGTCGTCGATGTGCTCCACCACCTCGATGGCGGTGACCAGGTCGAAGCTCTCGTCCGGGTAGTCCAGCTCGGTAGCGGACAACTCCCGCACGTTGATCTTCTGGGCCGCCGCCGGATAGTCAGCCAGCCGCTCCCGGAACAGCGCCAACCGATCCTGCTGGATGTCCACGGCCTCGATCTGCTCGAACGCGCCGACCAGCCGCATCGTGTACGTGCCGTCCCCGCAGCCGATCTCCAGTAATCGTCGGCCGGTCAGCGATGTGTGCCGGCTCAATGTGCCCAGCCGCTTCGCCACCCCACGCTCGCCGAACGCGCTGCCGTGCCCCAGGCCAAGATTGCGAGTCGTATTCACCATGGTCGCTGACACTAACCCTAACGAGCGTTAGCGTGGGGGCACCGCTCTCGATGTGATCTCCGCCGACGGTGGCCGCTGCCGTGCTGCTGGCATCGGTTGGTCGGCTTCTCTCGTCCAACCGAGAAAGCGCCGGTGCAGCATCCCGGCCGGCGTCCACGGCATGTCCTCGGTGGCCTGGATGAGGTAGGAGCCGAGGTAGAGCGCCAGCGACACCGGCGCGCCGGCGAACTCCGCGCGTAGCTCCTGCTTCCGCGTAGGGCAAGGCCAGGGCAGGTCGCAGCCGCCACAGCTCCATACCGGCATCACCGGACCGTGGGTGGTCACCGCACACCATCCAGGAAACGAGCGGTGATCGTCCGTGCCTGCCGGCTGGTCGCCCACTCAACCTGCCAGCACGGGTACGGAGTCAGCCGCGACCACCAGGCGCGGCAGCCGGTGCACATGCCGTCGAAGCCTCGGACATGCACGGCCAGGATCGCCTGCTCCTGGTCGTCCTTCACTGCGGGTCCTCTCCCGGCCAGTAGCCACGATTGATGGGAATTCGGTGCCGGGCACAACACGGCAGGTCGGCTCCGCAGCGGCAGATCCGCCGCCATTTGCGCCAGCACCAGACCGGCCGATGCCTCCGGGCGAAAGTGAGGGCCGTCGCGATCAGGTACTCCTCGTACGAGACGTGCCGCCTGCTCGGAGGCATCCGGCCGCGCCCGCCGATGGCCATCCGGCTCACCGCTGCTTCGTCGGGACGTCCGGCGCCGGCCCTCGGTCGTCCTGGGATCGCCGTAGCTGCGCTGCGTGGTCGAGTAACCGCTGGCGAGCCGCCACGTACTCGGCGTCCTGGTACTGCTGCCCTCTCCGGGGCGGTGGTTGGGGCTTGGGTTGCCGGAGCAGCCACCGGAAGAACTGGTCCAGGTGGCCACGCGTCGTCACGAGCCTGCCCGCTCAGGGCCGGAGACGGCGTCCCATTCCGGCACGCCATTCGGGTCGTCGGCATCGAAGTCCATGCCGGACACGGTTCCGTTGACTGAGCTTCGGCGACCATGTCGAGAGGTCATGTCACGGTGACATGAGCACATTCGACCTGCTGGTGCGCCGACCGTAGGCTCCGGGCTGAGCACCTTGGGTAGTCGCCCGACAACGCTGGGAGCCGTTGTGCTGCTAGGGAATCTCCGGATACCTGATGACCTCTGGTCGCGAGAGGACGTGCACACCGCCTTGGCGAGCCGTGACATAGGCGCACTGTTCCGGCTGCTCGCCCGGCACACGGGTGCAAGCCAAACCCGCATAGGTGCGGCCGTCGGCCTTGAGCAGGGCTACGTCAGCCGCATCATCGCCGGCCGACGGGTGACCTCGATCGACGTGCTGGAACGGATCGCCACCGGTTGTGGCATGCCCGACGACGCCCGGATGACCCTGGGCCTCGCGCCCCGCCCGCGGTCATATCGCCCGGCCATGGCGGATCACTCCCGCGGTCGGCACAGTGACGTGCCGGCCAACCGGTCCTGGCGCGAGGACGTCCGGGCGGCCGCGCAGCTATGGGAAGGCGATGTGAACCGTCGAGACATGCTTCGCCAGACAGTGTTCAGCTCCACGGCATACACCCTGCCCGCCCTACGCTGGTTCACCGCCACCACGGCGCAGCCCGTCGACCAGGAGGGGCGACGGGCAGTCGGTCAACCCGACATCGACACCATCCGCCAGATGACCGCCACCTATCGGCGACTCGACAACCAGTACGGCGGCGGGCACGCGCGCGACAACGTCACCCGCTTTCTGCACCACGAGGTCACACCCCTGGTCATCGAGGGCCGGTACGACCCGGCGACCGGACGCAGACTGCTCATCGCCGTTGCCGAACTGGCCCAACTCGCCGGTTGGCAGGCGTACGACATGGCCGAACACGGCCTCGCGCAGCGCTACCTCACTCAGGCCCTGGACCTGGCCAGAACGGCCGGCGACGCCGGGCTGGGCGCCGAGATCCTCGCCGCGATGAGCCACCAGGCCACCTACCTCGGGCACGCCGCCACGGGCATCGACCTCGCCCGCGCCGCCCGGCAAACGGCACAGCGCGCCGGTCTCACCGTCCTGACTGCCGAAGCGCTGGTCATGGAAGCCCACGCTCACGCTGTCGCCCTCCACGAACGTGACTGCGCCGCCGCGCTTCACCAAGCAGAGCAAGCCCTGGACCGCGCGGACCGCAGCAGCGACCCGCAATGGCTCGGCTACTTCGACGAGGCGTACCTGTCGGCCAAGTTCGGCCATTGCTTTCACGCGCTCGGCCAACACCGTCGAGCTGAACGCTTCGCGGCTCGCTCCCTGAAGATGGACGAGCGCTACGTACGCGGGAAGGCGTTCAACCTCGCCCTGCTGGCCAGCGTCCACGCTCGCCACGGCGAGCCGGAACGTGCCAGCGCCATCGGCACGGAAGCCCTCACCCTGACCACACAGCTACGGTCGGCCCGTGCCGTCCGTTACGTGCGCGACCTGCAAACCGGTCTGACACCTCACCGCCGCAAGCCAGCAGTACGGCAGTTCATCACCCGGGTCGACGCGGCACTCGGCCAACGGCGCTGACTACAGCTCACCCCTAGCCCTGCGCGCCACCAGTTCCAACACGGCGATCACCGTGCCGGCACCAACGATCTCTCCCTCGGAGACGAGTCGTCGCGCCTCCCCCAGCGGAATCCAAGCCACCCGCTCGGTCTCGTTGACGTCCACGGGGGCGCCGATGTGCTCCGCCTCCCGGGCAAGGAACAGCAAGTTTTCGGCGTCCGCGGTCGCCACCCACGGCTGAAACGACAGCAACGGCTCGACTGCCTCGGGACGCCACCCGGTCTCCTCCTCGACCTCCCGGACCGCGCACTTCGCCGGATCCTCGCCCTCGTCGACGTAGCCGCCGGGCAGCTCCCACACCCACCGGTCGAAGACAAACCGGTGCCGTCGCATCAGAAGCAGGCGCTCCTGGCCGTCGAGCACGGCAACCATGGCCGATCGGGGTGCCCGGATCACGTACTGCTCGAAGCGAACCCCGTCCGGAAGCTCCACGTCCGCGATGCTCAACCGGGAGCGCCGGCTGCCGTCCACGACCCGCTCACCATGAATCGTCCACCGCGTCGACCTGCCAGCCACTTCGTCCGTCACTCGGCCAGTATCCGACCGGTGGCGCCGGAACGCTGTCGAGCGGTGCCCCGACGACTCGACTCGGTCCCGACCGTGAGCTACCCCCGCTTTCATGGAGCTTCTTGATCATGGTCTGATGGCCGTGGGGAGGAAGTTGTCCGTGGCAGCACCGAAGAAGTACCCCGATGAGCTACGTCAGCGCGCTGTGCGTTTGTACCGCGAGTCGGATCCGAAGCCGGTGATCCGGCGCCTGGCCGAGCAGCTTGGTGTGCATCACGAGGCGTTGCGGAACTGGATCCGCCAAGCCGAGGCCGACGCCGACGAGCGTCACGACCGGCCGACCAGCGAGATGGCGGAGGAGAACCGCCGGCTGCGCAGGGAGGTCGCCGAGTTGCGGCGGGCGAACGAGATCCTGAAGGCCGCGAGCGCGTATTTCGCGGCGGAGCTCGACCCGACCCGGCGACGGTCATGAGGTTCATCCACGAACACCGTGACCAGTTCGCGGTCGCGCTCCTGCTACGGGTCCTCAACATCGGCGCCTCGACCTACTACGCGTGGGTGAAGCAGGTCGAGCAGCCCTGCGACCGCGACGTGGTCGACCTGGGTCTGGTCTCCAACATCCACGAGATCTGGGAGACATCGGGGCGCACCTACGGCGCTGACCGGGTCCACCGGCAGCTACGCCGTGACGGCATCCGCGTGGGCCGTAAGCGGGTCGAGCGGTTGATGGCGCAGCAGGGCTGGCAGGGCGCGTTCCTGCGTCGAGGCTGGCGCGGCGGCTCCACGAAGCAGGATCCCCGGCACACGCCGGCGCCGGATCTGGTCAACCGGCAGTTCACCGCCGACGGGCCGAACCGGCTCTGGGTCGCCGACGCCACCCGCATCCCCTGCGGTGAGGGCGTGTTCTGGTTGGCTGCGGTCCGCGATGCGTTCTCCCGCCGGATCGTTGGGTGGAAGACCTCCGACCGCTGCGACACCGACCTGATCCTCGCCGCCCTCGAATACGGCATCTGGTCGCGCGACGTCCGCGACGGCCAGTTGATCCACCACTCAGATCGCGGGTCGAACTACACGTCGTTTCGCTTCGCGGAACGCTTACAGGACAACGGGATCCTGCCCTCGATGGGATCCGTCGGCGACTCCTACGACAACGCGCTGATGGAGAACTTCTGGTCGACGTTGAAGATCGAACTCGTCTACCGCACGAGCTGGCGGACCCGCGACGAGGCCGAGAACGCGATCTTCGCCTACATCGACGGCTGGTACAACACCCGCCGCATCCAGAAGGAACTGGACTACCTCAGCCCGAACGAGTACGAGACCGCCTGGCACACCCGCCAGACGCAACCATCCGAGCCACCTATCGCCACCCCTGCGCCAGCCGGCAGCAGGTAACCACCGCTCCATCAAAGCGGGGGGAACTCACCGCCGCTTCCTCCGCGCCGGATGTACGAACCCTGCTCATCAGGCTGACAGGCACGGCCAGGATTGAGGCCACGCTTCCAGGCGAATGACTATTCGCAGGAGGCTTGCCTCAAACGCGGCCTCATCAAGATCGCCTCCCCGGCGTCGGGACCACAACTCGCTCAGGTCATCTTCGATGGCACCAAGTTCGACGAGTCGGTCGGCGCAGGCGAGGCTTCTCTGACGCGCCTCGGCCGGGTTGCCGGAGTCGGTGGCCATCTTGTCTGTGACCACGGTCAGTGTGCAGCGTGCCTCTGCCGTGATGCCACGGCCGGCGGTCTCGACTGCCCGCAGAGTCCCTTCGGGCCCTCGAACGATCTCGACGAACAGGCCGAGCAACCGTGAATTGCGTACGAGAGGTCCGTCCGTCATCGCCCACCCTCTAGTACTCCAGCCGGGGATTGTGATCACGGCTCGGTGAGGGCTTGCCGGGCGTAGTGGCTGGTCATGGCTCGTTGTTGGTGACGGCGTCGGCGTACGGACCAGAGCAGTGGGTCGCAGTGGCGGCGGGTGGGTTCGATGATCAGGATGTTGAACAGGTGGCGTAGTTCGTTGGCGGTCAGCGCGATCAGCCCGGCCGGGTCGGGACGGCTGCGGTGGGTGGTCGCGGCGGCGAGGAAGGCGTGGGCGAGGATCGCCAGGGTGGTCCAGCGGTGCCAGGACGTCCAGCGGCGGTTCTGGTGCTGGTCCAGGCCGAGTCCGGTCTTCGCGGCTTGGAACGACTCTTCGATCTTCCAGCGGCGGCCGGCCACCAGGACGAGGCTGCGTAGCGGGACGGTCTCGGATGCCCAGCAGCGGTAGAAGGCCAGCTCACCGGTGCGGCGGTTGCGGCGGATCAGCAGCCAGTGGTGCCCGCCGTGGGCGTCGGCGGCGTGTGGCAGTGCGGTGAAGGACCAGTCGTAGTAGCGGTAGCCTTTCGCGCCTCGACCCGCGGAGAGCCGCTGCCAGGCGGTGGCGGGAAGACCGGCGGCGAGGGCGTCAGCGCGGTAGACGCCAAGGCCGGTGGTCACCTGATGAGAGCAGGCCACGGCCAAGACGTAGCCCAGTCGCAGCTGTCGGAGCTGGGCTGCCAGGCGTGGATCGTTGCCGTAGGCCTCGTCGCCGGCTACCCATCGACACGGCAGCCCGGCGGTGACCGCTGCGGTGATCATCCGAGACGACAGCTGTGGCTTGGTCGCGAACCGCACCTGCTCAGGGACGCCGGCCTCGGCGCGGCGCTCAGGGTCGTCGCACCAGGATTTGGGGAGGTAGAGCGCCGTGTCGAGCATCGCGTGACCAGCATCGGTGGCGTAGACGAGGTGCACGGCCACCTGACAGTTCTCGATCTTCCCGGCGGTGCCCGAATACTGCCGCTGCACGCCGACGGTGTGCCGGCCCTTCTTCAGATCGCCCGTCTCGTCGATGACCAGCACAGCCTCAGCATCACCGAGGTGGTGGCCGACGAACTCACGGACATCGGCACGGACCTCGGCATCGTCCCACTTCACCCGGGTCAGCAGGTCCTGCATCCCATCCGGACCCGCGTCACCGGCATGCTCCGCGATCGTCCAGCAGTTTTTCCGCGGTAACGGCGCCAGCAAGCCCCGAACGAAGTCACACACCCGACGGCGAGGCTCTGGCCTGCGGAAACGCTGCCCGATCGTCAGCATCAGGTCGTCGAACAACACCCGCCACCGCTGGGCGTCTACCCTGTATCCGGCAGCCACCGCTGCATCATGGTCAGTCCACACAACCGCCCATGATCGACGGTGGCTGCCCTCGTTCCCGCACCACACCGAACCGCAGCTCAGCCAAGGTCAACAACCCCGGCTGGAGTACTAGCTGTTCGGCCCGCTGCCGCTTCGGAGAGCATCCCCGACACGGAGGTCGGGCTGGCGGTTGGTCCACTGCTGCACTTCGCTGCGGTACCGCCCCGATAATGGCAACAGCGACCCCAGTCGGGGCCACTGACCTGTGGGAGAGTGGGCCGCCAGGGACTCGAACCCTGAACCCCTCCGGCGTTCTGTGGATCAACTCAGATCGGGCGCATCGGTGTCCTGACCTGCACGGGGATTCTCGTTTCCTTGCAGCGGTTGACAGCCCTTGTCGGCGTCAGTCGTGCCCGGCTTGTGCCCGACGATCTTGGAAGTCCATCGCCTACCGTCCGTGCCCTGGTTCCGACCTCAACCCCCGTCGTGGGGAGCCGGGTTGGCGGTGCTGGGTGGTGTCAACGGTCATCGTCTGGTGCTCTCACGTACCCGAGTCGTGCCTGGCCACAAGGCCTTTCGCGGCCCGATTAAGCTGTTGAGGCCAACGGTGCTACTACCGGCCGCGAACAGGGCAGCGATCACCGCCGCTGGCACAGGCCCACCTGCTAGGGAAGTCAGTGCACCGACGGCAAGTCCACAGCACACTCCGAGCGCCAGGATCAATGCAGCACGATGGCTGAGCAAGACCTGCGACCCGCGCGCTTCACTCTCAGGCTTAGTCATGCGGCCGAACGCTACTGACCATCGAGGCTAGTGTCGTGGGCGTCTGAGCTGCGGGTTTGTTAGATTGACCAACGCCACGTCAACATATGTTGATGACCAGACAGCCGGCCTGATCCCGGCCGTCCTGTTGAGGGAACGACGCTACGGGTAGCCATCGAAAGGCTCGCCAATCGTGTGGTCAGGGACAGCGGAGGATCAAAGCTACGAGCCTTGGCGGATATCCGAGCAGCGGTTGAGGAGAACATCGCCGCCGAGGTAAGTGGCGGGGCCGAGGGGCTACTGCTAAGTGTGCGGGGACTGCCAGCAACACCGACTTGGCGGGAGATCGGTGAAGATTTAGGCGTGTCAACTCAAGCTGCCCATCGGAAGTACGGACGGCTAAGCCGCCAGCGACGTTAACGGTTGAACAGGAGGGTTTGTGCCACCCATCATTTCCGGGGAAAATCCGGGCGGAACGTCACCTCCCCATGGTTTGCCTACGATCAGCCTCATGCCAACGGCAGTCTTTGGCGGCCCAAGCAAGCCAAACGAAGACGTCTACATCAATTTCGGCGGCGCGACTCATCCCATTACCTACTTCGTAGGTCGGAACGGAACCGGCAAGTCGAAGACTGCTGCCGCCGTAACGCGGGCATACGGTGGACGACTACTGGCAACCGACCGTCTGCTTGGCCTAATGAAAGCAGCGGACTACGGTTGGGGCACTTTGCCACAAAGTGGCTACAGAGGCGTGCCTCTCGGAGGGCAAGAACGCCAAAACATCGACAACTTCGTGAACCACGCAGACTATGCAGGGGTAATTTATGCCACCCAGAACTTATATGCATTGCGGGAACAGCCGGAGGTATGGCTTAAAGTAGCGGCTTTCATTCGCCGAGCACTGGGACGGATTATTGAGCTACGGGAGGATGCCGGATACCTGGACCCCTATGTTCGAATAGGGGACATGGAGTATTCGCTTCTCCGCGACGAGGGTCACGGGCTACGCGAGCTAGTTATCCTACTTACCGCCGTTTATAGATCAGACTGGCGCTGTCTGGTTGTCGATGAGCCTGAGCTTCATCTTCATCCTTCCTTGGCAAGAATCTGGATCGGCGAGCTGGAGCAGCAGTGCCGGACGACTGGGCGACAGGCCATAATAGTGACGCATGAGCCTAGTCTTCTGCGACCGAAATCAGCAGATGACCTCGCCGCCATCTGGTACTTCGCTCCCAACTCTCGGCCCCTCCGAATCTCAGATCACGTCTTGCCAGTCCAGACGGATCGGGTGACCGCATCGCTGCAACAGAATCCCGATCTCATCAGCCAGCTGGTATTTTCCCCGAGACCGGTTCTGGTTGAGGGACCACACGACGTCGCCGCTCTTACTGCATCGCTGCAGCGCACACAGCCGCAGGAGGTGGTAGCACAAACTGACTTCATCGCTTGCGGCGGAAGCGGAGCTGTAGCTCTATGGTATGAAATCTCACAGAAGATTGGACTGGACATCAAGGCGGTCGCGGACCTTGACGCGTGCTTCTCTCCAGAGATCCAGCGGGCGCTCGACAAGTCGCCAGGAGTGGTGCGGCGTTACATCGAAGACTTTGCTGCGGACATACCTAAGACCATCGAGATAATAAGACCCTTCATCCGCGCGTCGGATAGGGCTCAAGTGGGCGCTGAGCCAAGAAGTCGGGGGCGATGGTTAGCGGACAGCCTTGAGGCAGAGGGACATTTGGTCCGAAAGGAGAAGCTTTTGGCCATATGGAGAGATGCGGACCTCTGGTTACATCCTCAAGGGACGCTTGAGGATGTGCTGGGAATTTCCAACAAGGGATCGACTGAGGCTGCTGCAGCGGCTCAGGCTCCGGGGCGAATCGACGACGTAACTGAATGGTGTGCTTACAGACTCGATCCATCGGGAGATGTGTTCGAGTTGCTTGGCGCGACTATAGAGCGCATAGCGCACAATATAATGGAGGCGCTTCGATTGTCACCGGGAACCGATTTTAGCCAGCCGGTGGGTGTCACGTCGAAAAGTGACGGTCGCCTAGTGCAAGTGACGCCGATCGGCGACGGTGTGCATCGCTTGACAGTCTTAGCGCCGGCTGAATTTGCCGGCTACTGGTTGGAGTTTGCCCGCCACACCCCTTCCACCGACCTAGTCCTTCGTGAACCTGAGCGAGACGCTGTGTAAATAGGACTCCTCCTCCGCGCCAGTCATTCAGCCCGTCAGCGACAGTCCTTGCCATCCCGATGCTCCTATGGAGGTCAAGGGGTGAGGGCGGCGAAGTCGGCGCTTAGGGCGGTGTAGACGTCGCGGACGATGTAGCGCTTGAGGCAGCGGAGGATCTCTTGGTTGCTGAGGCCTTCGGTGATGCGTCGTTGCTGGTAGGCGCGGGTGCGTGGGTCGTAGCGCAGGCGGCAGAGGGCGATGGGGTGTAGGGCGTGGTTGGCGCCGCGGTCGCCTCCTCGGTAGAGGCGGTGGCGGCGCACCCGTCCGGAGCCGGCGGGGATGGGGTGCGGCGCCGCAGAGGTGGGCCAGTGCTGCTTCTGATCGGAGGCGGTCGGGGTTGTCGCCGGCGGTGGTGAGCAGTTGAGCTGCGACGTCGGTGCCGACGCCGAACAGGGCGCTGGTGCGGGGCGCGGCCTGGCGGACCAGGGGTGCCAGCTGCCGGTCGCGGGTGGTGATCTCCTCGGTCAGGGCGGTGACCCGTCGGGCGAGTCCGGCCAGTGCGGTAGCGGTGGCCTGTTCCGGGTCGTTGAGCCTGGTCGGATCGATGGTGAGGGCGGCGCTGCGGCTGACCAGCACGGCGGCGCTGACCTTGCTCAGCTGTGCGCGCAGGCTCTCGCGGGCGGCGGCGACCAGGCCGCGCCACCACCAAGCCCATCGCACGATTCAAGGTCCGCAAGTCGGAGCCGCCCCGGCAACGACACGCCGCCTCGACGTCCTACCGCCCGAAAATCTCTCCTCCGATCGACTCTCGTGACGCACCCTGATCCCATGGCACCCGGTCAAGCCGTGGACCGGCAACGACGCGGCCACAACAACCACTGCCACCAGCGGTGGATCAAACAGCGCAACCGCGACACCGCCGACCCGGCCTACCCAGAAGCCTGGTACGACGAGCAATGCGGCGGATGCCGCTTCTGGATCCCCCTCGACGGCGAACTCGGCCACGACTACGGTGCCTGCACGAACCCCGCCTCGAATTTCGACGGACGGGTCCGCTTCGAACACGACGGATGCGCCGCCTTCGCCAACCGCGACGACGGCTCCTTCGGATAACTCAACGCAAGTAAGTTGAAGATCGTCTAGCCGGACGTGTCACCCACGTCCCAAGACTGATCTGTCACGCACGTCCTGAGACCCGACATGAGCGGCTGCCGGCGGTCCGACCTGATCGAGGGCGACTGGATAAGTGATGGCTGGATGGGCCGTGGCCGAAAATCGGATGGCTGAGCATTGCGTCCCGTGAGAGCGTGTGGTCGTGATCGCACTGCCGGACGGCTACACGTGGGCTGAGCCGCTGAATGCGGGCGTGCCCCTCGACCTCGACCGAAGGAAGCACGGCGACCAGTGGATTGACTTCGTCTTCCGGCGACTAGCGGATAGTTCTGGGGCTACCGGGCACCAGATGGCTTCACACGACACCTTCCCTGGCGGGTACATCTGCCAGCCGACTGGAACACGGATACAAAGCGCGCTCTGGCTGCTGTTTCCTGTCGATCAAGGTCCAATCTGCGTCGTTATTGGACGCGATTCGCCGCGCGACGATGATATCGAACCGTGGCGCGATGCAGTGGCGCATGCGCTCGGGCAGATTGGAACGGTCACGGAATTCGGATGGTGGGCAATCATCGGCCCCGACCCGAATTCCTCCGGCGGGGGCATTCGCCTAGTACCGCCGCGAGAAGTCGGTAGTTTGAAGCTGGACGCAGCACCGGACGTCTTCGTTGAAAATGTGCCCGCGCGCTTCAATCTCTTTAGCGCTAGAAGCTGTCGCACCGGTCTCGTGAAGGTTAGGGGAACCTCGACTGGCTACACGTGGGGCGTGGCAGCGGAGGATGCAGCCAGACGACTGCGCCTGCTGTGCGCGATGCTGTCCATCGCCGGAGAATCCTGGGTGCAACGCTGCTCCGTCAACCCATTGATCAATATGAACGAGGCCGGTGAAGCCGAGCCTACGAGCGGCGATGAGATCGAGCTTCCGGTCAAGTCGCCCTGGGATCGCGATGATTTGATCTCGATGGAAGACATCTCCGAGATGACGACCATGGAGACGCCGGACTGGATCGTTTCTCGGTGGGATGCAATTGCAAGCGACGCCGGTCTTCAGGATGTCCTGGTGAACTACCACGAGGGCCTTCTCATGATGCCTGATCATCCGTCGTATGCAGCTTTGGCCTTCGTCGCTGTAATCGAAGCGCTCGGCAACCGGACAGTAGGGAAGCTGCCCCGCTGCGATCAATGCAAGGTGGTTACCGGGAGTGGCCAGCGTTTCCGGCAAGCACTTACGAGGGTTCTCCCAGCAGAGGAAGCCGAATACTTCGGGCGCCGATTCTATGATCGCCGGTCACGGACGGCTCACGAAGGCGTTCTTCACGGGGCCGAACCCATCTTCGGGGCATGGTCACACTGGGGTGGGATTTCGGATAACCAAATTCGCGACTTCGAGATCCTGCTGCGCAATCTCTCTACAGTAGCTCGTCGGCTGCTGCTGCTCGAGGCCGGCCAAGTTGAGGTGCCGAAATCCTCGCTACTGTGGCCGGCTCTCATATCTTCGGGCCTAACAGACCTCGCCTCTCCGGCAGCCGATGGAGGCGAAACACCAACCAGCGGAGATCAGGAACCGGACGTTGATGCTAGGTGCGATAAGCGGCAGTTATAGTTTGGGGCCGCAGGGCTCGGTGGTGCTCCTGTTCACCTCGGCCCGGGGAAAGCTCGTCAACGATCGCTACTGGGCGGAACTCTGGTCGGGCTGACGTGAGGCTGCCGGCTGGCCGAAGGGCGGGACCTTCCACTCCCTGCGCCACTTCTTCGCCACCACGCTGATGAGCAACGGCTTCGAACCACAGGACGTGCAGAAGGCGCTGAGGCACGCCAACCTGCGGATCACCCTGGAGACCTACGTTCACTGGCTGCCGAAAAGGGACCGTTCGCGAGGGGTCGTCGGGCAGCTCCTGCGCCGAGCAGCCCGGCGGGCCCGCAAGCCAAGATCCCCGCTAGTTTGTGCCCTGGTTGTGCCCGATGATCTCTTCCCAGCGTTCCCGCAGCTCAGAGGCGGTAAATGGTGGGCCGCCAGGGACTCGAACCCTGAACCTATGGATTAAAAGTCCACAGCTCTGCCATTGAGCTAGCGGCCCGCACGGCACAGGTTACCCGAAGCCGATCAGCCCGGCGTGCGTCGCGCATCGACCCTCCGACCACGCCCCGACACCGGCACGACGCCGCTTCGGGGCCCTCCGCTGTGTCTGCGGACCGTTACGCTTCGGCAATGTCGAGCTGGCGCCGGCACGGCCTCAAAGCGGAAGCCGCAGTGGTGCCTGCCGTCGCCCTGGTGGCCCTGCTCGGCCTGATCGTGCAGTCGGAGGGCATCGACACCACCGCCGAACTCGTGGCGCTGCTCGTCGTCCTGGCCTCGTCCGCCGCGCTCTACCTGCGCCGGCGACACCCGGTGGCCGTGGGGCTGGTGGCGCTGGCCGCTGTCGCCGCGTACGGGGCTCTGCTGCACCGGCCCGGGCCGATCATGCTGGTGTTCGTCGTGGCGCTGTACACGGTCGTCGACGAGGGGTACCTCGCGGTCGCGGTGGGGCTCGGCCTGGCCTCTGTCGTCTCGTTCGCCGTCGCCGAGAGCTACACCCGGACCGGCGTCAGCGGGAACGGCGCGACGCTGCTGCACGCCGGGTGGCTCGTCGCGGTCATCGTCGGCGTGACCCGCAACCGGCGGGCCTATCTCGCCGAGGTGCAGGCCCGGGTGCTCGCCGCGGAGCAGCGCAAGGAGGAGGAGGCCCGCCACCGGGCCACCGAGGAGCGGCTACGGATCGCCCGCGAGCTGCACGACCTGCTCGGCCATCACCTCTCGCTGATCAGTGTGCAGGCGAGCGCGGCGTTGCACCGGCCCGACCCGGAACGGTCGGCGGAGGCACTCACCGTGATCAAGCAGACGAGCCGGGAGACGCTGCGCGAGCTGCGGGCGGCGCTGGGCGTGCTCCGGCAGGAGAGTACGACGCCGAACCGGCCCGCGCCCGGTCTCGACCGCCTCGACGAGCTGGTCACGGCGGCCGGGCGGCGCGGGCTGACTGTGCGTACCGAGGTGACGGAGACCGGGCCGCTCCCGCCGGAGGTGGATCTGTCCGCGTACCGGATCGTCCAGGAGGCGCTCACCAACGTGAGCCGTCACGCGGGCGCGACCACGGCGGTGGTCCGGGTCGTGCCGGACGGCGACGAGGTGCTGGTGGAGGTGGCGGACGACGGCGCCGGTCCCGCCGGCCCGCCCGGGAACGGGATCCTCGGCATGGGCGAGCGGGCCCGGGCGCTGGGCGGCTCGCTCACCACCGGGCCAGGCCCGGACGGCGGCTTCCTGGTGCGGGCCCGCCTACCGCTGCGGCCCGCCCCACTGCCGATCCCGGCGCCACGCACGGCACAGGGGGAGACGACATGATCCGGTTGCTGCTCGCCGACGACCAGACCTTGGTACGCGCGGGCTTCCGCTCCATCCTCGACGGCGAGGACGGCATCGAGGTGGTCGGCGAGGCCGCCGACGGCACCACTGCGGTACG
This sequence comes from Micromonospora aurantiaca ATCC 27029, assembly GCF_000145235.1. Taxonomy (NCBI): domain Bacteria; kingdom Bacillati; phylum Actinomycetota; class Actinomycetes; order Micromonosporales; family Micromonosporaceae; genus Micromonospora; species Micromonospora aurantiaca (nom. illeg.). The sequence goes on from NC_014391.1 coordinate 300,508, forward strand.
GCTGACGCGGGAACTGCGGCCGGACGTCGTCCTCATGGACATCCGGATGCCGCTGCTGGACGGGCTGGCCGCTACCCGGGAGATCGTCGCCGGCACCGACGCCCGCGTGATCATCCTGACCACGTTCGACCTGGACGACTACGTCTACGGCGCGTTGCGGGCCGGCGCGAGCGGCTTCCTGGTGAAGGACACCGAGCCGGCGGAGCTGATCCACGGCGTACGGGTGGTGGCGCGGGGCGACGCGTTGATCGCCCCGGCCGTCACGCGCCGGCTGATCGCCGAGTTCGCCGCCCGGACCCGGCATCCGGACCCGGGCCCCCGGCTGAACGCGCTCACCGAGCGGGAGCGGGAGGTGCTCGCCCTGGTCGCCGCCGGCCTGTCCAACGACGAGATCGCGGCCCGGCTGGTGCTGAGCCCGGCCACCGCGAAGACGCACGTCAGCCGGATCATGACCAAGACGCGGGTACGGGACCGGGCCCAGCTGGTGGTGCTCGCATACGAGTCGGGGCTCACCGTCCCCGGCTGGCTCACCGCCTCCTGAGCGAGCCGCCGGGACGGAACGAGCGACTCGGGCGGAACGAGCGGCCGGGACAAAGAGGGCGGCCGGTCAGGCGGTGCGACGGGAACGGGCCAGCGCCAGCCCGCCCAGCACCGCCCCGATCAGGCCCAACGCCACACCGGCGACCGCACCGGCACGCCCCTGACCGCTGCCGAGTCCTTCGGTGGTCAGCGCCAGATGCCACGCGCTGAGGACCATGCTGACCAGCCCGGACGCAGCAGCCACCAGGGCCTGAACCCGCCCCTCGCCCGGCCCCCGGCGAGAGCGGCTGAGTGCCAGCCCGCCGACGACCACGCTGGTCAGGCCCACCAGGGCGATGACAGTGGCGCCGGCCCGCCCGGAGCCGCCGATGCCCCCGGCGGCGAGCGAGGTGTGCGCGGCCGGGGCGAACTCTCCGACGACAGTGGTGGCGAGCAGGTGACGGATGGACATTCTGGGACTCCCTCGGGTCGCGGCAAGTGGTGACGGCGGCAGCGTATGGACGCGCATCGCCGCCGGTCGTCGCCCCGGAGTCGTCGATCGGGCTACCACCACGGGAGTACGCGCTGCGCCCGCGTACCCCAGGGGTTGCCGCCGCCAGGCGTGAACGGCGGCGGCCGGGGAACCTGGGCGACCATGCGAGTCACGAGCACCGCCGCCGTGGCGGCGTCCCGCGAGGTGCCGGGCGACGACGGCGTACGCCGGCCCGGCGGTGAGGTGCACGCCTGGCTGCCGAGCCGGAACCAGACGCTGTGCGGGCTGCCGCTGAGCCGGACCCGGCTGCGCCGCTTCCCGCACGTGCCGTTCGACTACTCCGGCACCGACGTGCTCACCGAGGCGGACCCGGAGGGCTGGCTCTGCCCGCGCTGCCTGGCCGCCACCGCCGGTCGCCGCGACCGCGAGAGGGGCTGGGTGCGGACGAACCCCCGTCCGTGAGCGGTTGCTGCCCGGTTCAGCGGGTACCGCACCCGTCATGCGCATCGTGATCGTGGGGGCGACCGGCAACGTGGGGACGGCAGTGCTGCGCCGGCTGCGGCGGGAGGTGGGCACCGAGCTGGTCGGCGTGGCCCGCCGGTTGCCCGGACCGGACGCCGGTGAACCGTACGGCGACGTGGAGTGGCACTCCTGCGACATCGGCGCACCCGGTGCCGCCGACCAACTCGTGCGGATCTTCGCCGGGGCGCGGGCGGTCGTGCACCTGGCCTGGCAGATCCAGCCCAGCCACGACCGCCGCACGCTCTACCGGACCAACGTCGGCGGCAGCCGCGCGGTGATCGAGGCCGCCGTCCGGGTCGGCGTTCCGGCCCTGGTGTACGCCTCATCTGTCGGCACCTACGCGCCCGGCCCGAAGAACCAGCCGGTCAGCGAGAACTGGCCGGCGACCGGTGTGGAGACGTCGTCGTACAGCCGGGACAAGGCGGAGGTGGAGGCACTACTCGACGGCGTGCAGCGGGAGCACCCGAAGCTGCGCGTCGTACGGCTGCGGCCGGGACTGATCTTCCAGCGGGAGGCCGGTACGGAGATCAGCCGGTACTTCCTCGGCCCACTGGTGCCGGTGCGCCTGCTGCGGTACGGCCGGATTCCGCTGGTGCCGTCGAACCGGCGACTCCGGATGCAGGCGGTGCATGCCGACGACGTCGCGGACGCGTACGCCCGGGCGGTCGTGGGTGATGCGAGCGGCGCCTTCAACGTGGCGGCCGACCCGGTGCTGACGCCGGAGCTGGTGGCCCGGCACTTCCACGGCTGGACGCTGCCGGTGGCGGTGCCGGTGCTGCGGGCCGCGGCGGCGGTGACCTGGCGGGCGCGGCTTCAACCGGTCGACACCGGGTGGGTCGATCTGGCGCTGAACGTGCCGCTGATGTCCAGCCACCGCGCCGAGACCGAACTCGGGTGGAGCCCGAGCATCGACACGGTGACCGCGCTGAAGGAGCTGTTCGCCGGCATGGCCACTCGTGCCGGGACCGGCTCCCCGCCGCTGTCCCCGGACCCGGCGCTTCCGGGGCGGCCCGCAGCCCTGACCAGAGGCCAACTCCCGGGCCACCCCAACCCCTACTGACCCCGCCCTTCGCCGCTGCCCCTGCCCGCCACCTGTCCAATCCGGCTCCAGCCCCGGCCCGGCCCGGCTCTGGCGTGCCCGCGCCCCGTCTCGCCGTCACCCCGCCCCGCCCTGCCTCGCCCTGTCGATCAAGGAGTTTGTGTCACGCGTAGAGATCAACTAGGACGCAAACTCCTTGATCACGGAGTTGAGAGGGCAGGCGCGAGGTGAGGCGGGCGGGGCGGGTGCCGTCGGGTCGGGAGTTGGCCGGTGATCATGAAGTTGGCGGGGCGACACGCCGACAACGGAACCGTCAACTTCATGATCGACGAGGCCGGGCGAGGGCGGCGTCCGCGAGCCGGCCGGTCAGGCGTCGATCATGAGGTTGACGGCGCGACACGCCGACGGGGAGGCCGTCAACTTCATGATCGGCGGGACGGGACGGGACGGGACGGGACGGGACGGGACGGGGCGGGACGGGGCGGGCCGGGGCGGGCCGGGACGGGGTCGGGCAGGAGTGGGCAGGGCGGTCAGGAGATCTGGGCGCCCAGGAAGAAGATGCCGGGGTGGCCCTTTGTCTCGAAGCCTCGGCTGGGGTTGCGCCGCAGGGTGCTGCTGTCGATCTTCAAGGTGCCGGTGCGGTTGTTGCTGACGAAGAAGATCGCGCCGCCGCCCTCGTTCGCGCTGTTGTCCTCGATCACCGTGCCGGCGATCCGTACCGCGAACTCGTTGCCGTCGCAGTAGATCGCGCCGCCGCTACCGCCACCCGGCGTGCCGCCCCGGGCCGGGTTCGCTCCCGTACCGACCGCACGGTTGTCGCGGAAGACGCTGTTCAACACCGTCCAGGAGACGCCGATACTGCTCAACGCCCCGCCGTTGGCGCACACCCCGCCGGTGAAGGTGCTGCTCACCACGTACACCGGTTTGTTCTCGAACTGGCTCAGCACCCGCAGCGCGGCGCCTCCGAGGTCCGGGCCGGTGCGGTCACAGCGGTTGCCGACGAACCGTGAGTTGATCACGGTGAACCGCCCGCCGCGCACGAAGATGGCGCCGCCCCCACCGCCCTCGGTCCGCTCGCCGGTGGCGTCCCCGTCGGCGAACGTCAGGTTCTGCACGGTGAGCCGGGGGTGGTCCTGGTTCTGGCAGTGCGAGGTGGTCCAGCCCTGCGCCTCGTCGCACGTGTTCATGTAGAGGATCCGGCGCTTGCCGCCGCCGCTCAGCGTGACAGTGCCGCCGCCGTCCAGTACGACGCGCGGGCCGTGCGAGTTCACCACCTTCGCGGTGGCCTTCATGGTGATGGTGACCGGCGCCGGCCCGCAGTCGAACGTGATGACGCCGCCAGCCGCGACGGCCTTCACCACCGCCTCCGAGGTGCAGCTCGCCGGGGTGCCGCTGCCGACGGTACGGGTCGGGCGCGAGGTGTCCACCGGACGCGCCTCGGCCGGTACGGCGGCCCGGCCGTTCGGGTTGCCGGCGCGGAACGTGACGGTGGCAGGGCTGGGGCTCGGCCGGGCGCTGCCGAGACCCGAACGCCCGCTCGGGGAGGCCGCCGGGGCGGCTGCCGGACCGGCCGACGAGCCGGCGACGCCGGCGGCGGGCGCGGGGGCCGGATCGTCACCGCAGGCAGGGAGCATCGCCGTCGTCAGGGCGAGGGCGAGCAGAGTGACAGCCGACTTCACGCGCACCGCCCGATGCTAGGAGGACCGGCCGCCCCGGCACGACTCCACAGCCGATCCTTAACCCGCCGCTAAGCCGCAGCCGCAGCCGGCAGCACCGAGCGGGACGGTCAGGCGTGCGAGAGTGCGAACGCGACCAGGAAACCGAGCACGGTGATCAGCCCGACCAGCAGGTGCGCGTCCGCGAACGCCTCCGGGACCATGGTGTCGGTGATCATCGCCAGGATCGCGCCCGCGGCGAGCGCGGTGATCGTCGCCAGCACCTCGGGGGGCGCGCCGCCGAGCAGCGTGTACCCGGCCAGCGACGCCGCGCCGGAGATCAACGCGATGGCCGTCCACAGCCCGAACACGTAACGCCGGGTGCGTCCGGCCTGCCGCATGCCCGCCGCGCTGGACAGACCTTCCGGCACGTTGCTGAGGAACACCGCGATGACGGTGACCAGGCTGACCGGGCCGCCGGCCAGCAGGCTCGCGCCGATCACCACCGATTCGGGTACGCCGTCGAGCAGCGCGCCGACCGCTATGGCCGTACCCGAGCCGGGCTGTTCCCGCTCGGAGGGCTGCTCGTCGCCGGAGCGCTTGCGGTGCCGCGCGCCGTGCCGGGCCAGCAGCACGTTCGCCGCGGTGTACAGCAGTGCACCGGCCGCGGCGCCGATCGCCACCGGCAGCAGCCCACCTTGCTTGTGCGCCTCGTCGATCAACTCGAACGAGACGGCGGACAGCAGCACGCCCGCCCCGAACGCCATCACCGAGGCGGTCACCCGGCGCGGTACGCGCGCGAAGAACCCGACGGCCGCCCCGATCAGCAGGGCCGACCCGGCGAGCAGGCCCCAGAATCCCGCTTCCAGCCACTCCGGCACGCGCTGGACCCTACCCCGGGGCGTGCGCCGTCAACCGGGTCAGAAGTCGGCGAACAGGTGCGGCAGTTCCCGGGGGAAGAGGCGGCGCAGCTCACCGGCCGCGTCCACCGGCACCTCGCCCAGCCCGCGTACGACCACCTCGGCCGGGTCGAGCACCCCGTACGCCAGGGCGGACAGCCCGGCGGCGGTGAGCCGCGCGGTCGGCACGCTGCCCTCGGCGGCGGTCTGCGCGGGCAGCACCGCGAGCTTGCCCGTGGTGCCGTCGAGCAGGTGGCGACCGGCGAGCCAGCGGTCGCCTACTACCTCGATCAGTACCCGGCCGACCCCGACCGGCTGCTCGGCGAGCGCGTCCAGGCTGAGCAGGCGGGCCATCGGCGCGGTCGGGTCGGGCCGGGCGACCCGCGCCTCCACCTGCACGTCGAGGTCGGTGAGCCACAGCTCGGGCAGTTCGTCGGGGGTCACCTGGACGCTGATCCGGGCCACCTGGTCGACGTGCCGGGCGAAGAACTGGAGCACCGACGCGCGGGCGTACGCGTCGTCGACCAGCAGGTCGTCGGCGAACAGCGTGCCGGCGTGGTCGTCGATGCGGTAGGTGACAGCGCCGACCGTCTCGCCGCCGCGCACCACGCTGACCAGCCAGCGGTCGTCCCGGTCGCGCAGCCCGACCGCCCGGAAGTCCGGGAAGACGGCGAAGCCGTGGCGTTCGCGCAGGCACCGCTCGGTGTACGCGCGCCACCGCGCATACCCCGCGCCGATCCGCTCCCAGACCAGCTCGTCCGGCAGCTCGGCGCGCAGCAGCGGCGCCAGGTCCGCCGGGTCGAAGACCGCGGTACGCCGCCGGGGCAGCCCGATGTAGCCGAAGCGCTCGTAGAACGAGGCGCGGAACGGGTGCAGCGCGGTGAGCTGGTGGCCCTCGTCGCGCACGCCGTCGAGGAGCTGCTGCATGAGCGTGCGGACGTGCCCGCGCCGGCGGGCCAGCGGATGGGTGGCCACGCCCGCGACACCGGCCATCGGCAGCACCGCGCCGCGCAGGTTCTGCCGCATCGGTATCGCCGACACGGCCGCCGCGGTGACCCCGTCCTCCTCGGCCACCAGCGTCGTGTTCCCGGCGTTGTACGGCAGGTACGCGCGGAACTGGTCGGTCCGGGTGGCGCCCATCGGCGAGGCCTCGAACGCGTACGCCTGGAGCGGGAAGCTGGTGGTCAGTCGTTCATCGGCGGCCAGCCGGCGAATGTGCATCCGTTCATCCCAACCGCACCCGCCGTGGTCCGCAACCGGAAAGGGCGCCCGCTCACGCCTCGGTGACGTCCGAGATGACCACAGTCACGTTGTCCGGCGCGCCGGCCTGGTGGGCCAGTTTCACCAGTTGCTCGCCGCACTGCTGGCGGTCCCCGTAGGTGGCGAGTGCCGCCGCGATGGCGGCGTCCTCCACGTAGTCGGAGAGGCCGTCGCTGCACAGCAGCAGCCGGTCGCCGGGGAAGACGGTGAGCGCGCCGACGGCGGGCGGCGCGTCGGAGCCCTGCACCGCGCGGGTGACGAGCGAGCGCTGCGGGTGGTGCCGGGCCTGGTCGCGGGAGAGCGCCCCCTGGTCGACGAGCGCCTGGACGAACGTGTCGTCGCGGGTGAGCTGGGTCAGCTCGTGGTCGCGCAGCAGGTAGCAGCGGGAGTCGCCGACCTGGGCCAGGACCAGGGTGTCCCCGGCGAGCAGGGCGGCGGTGAGCGTCGTACCCATGCCGTCGCGGGCCGGGTCCACCGTGATGGCCGCGCGGATGCGCTGGTTCGCGGTGCTGACGACGGCGCGCAGCGCGTCGGCGGCCTCGTCGGCGCCGGTGGGCGGCGTCAGCTCGTCCAGGATCCGGATGACGATCTCGCTGGCCACCTCGCCGGCGGGGAGCCCGCCCATGCCGTCGGCCACCGCCACGAGGCGGTCACCGGCGAGGGCGGAGTCCTCGTTGTTGGTCCGGACGAGGCCGACGTCGTTGAGGATGGCCGAGCGGAGGATGAGCGTCATGACGACAAGCTTGCCAAGAAGAACGGGTCCGCGTCTGCACGCGCTGGCGGGTCTGCTGAAAGAAATGTCATCAGCTTGCATCCTGGGTATGCGTCAACTGTCCGGTGTGGACGGACGAGGATAGCGCAGCAGGAGGCTCGCATGAACCTCCTCCTCGCCCACCGCCGCGTAGGTGTGCGGCACGTCGGAGGTCCACCGCAGGTAACCCCCGGGGCCGGCGGTCAGCGGGGCGTCGGCCGGGCCGGCGCGGAGCACGCCGGAGAAGACCGTCACGTGTTCGGTCACGCCGCTGGAGTGGGCGGGGGAGAGCTGCGCCGGACCCGGGGTGACCCACATCCGGTACAGCTCGTAGGTCGCCTCCCGGTCGCTGAAGACCTCCAGCAGCGTGCCTCCCACCGCGGCCCCGCGCAGGGTCGGCGCCTGGTCGGGCGTGGCGAGCACGGCGGTCAGCGGTACGCCGAGCTGCGCGGTGATCGCGTACAGCGTCTCCAGCCGGGGATTGCGCACGCCGTTCTCCAGGCCGGAGAGCGTGGCCTTGCCGACGCCCGCGAGGCGGGCCAGCTCGGACAGGGAGATGCCCCGCTCGGTGCGGAGCGAGCGGATGCGCCTGCCGACCTCCCGGGCGCCCCGGTCATCGGCTGGTGCGGCGGCTGTCATGGGGGCTATCGTGCTACACCGTGCCGTTCCGTAAACGGAACGGTCGGAGGAGGAGAGCATGGGCGGTCGGCTCCAGCCCGTCCTGGCCGGCGTGGTGACCGCTCTGGTCGGCTTCGCCAGCTCGTTCACAGTCGTCCTGGCCGGGCTGCGCGCGGTCGGCGCCGATCCGGACCAGGCCGCCTCCGGCCTGCTCGCGCTCTGCGTCGCCAGCGGCGCCTGCGCGGTCTGGCTCGGCCTGCGGCACCGGCTGCCGCTGTCGATCGCCTGGTCCACGCCGGGTGCGGCGCTGCTCGTGGCCACCGGACCGGTCGCCGGCGGCTGGCCCGCAGCGGTCGGCGCCTTCCTGCTCGCCGGGCTGCTGATCATCGCGGCCGGGCTGATCCCCGCGCTCGGCCGTGCGGTCGCCGCGATCCCCGCCCCGATCGCCTCCGCCATGCTCGCCGGGGTGCTGCTGCCGCTGTGTACGGCCCCGGTACGCGCCCTGGTCGAGGTGCCCCGGCTCGCCGGGCCGGTGGTGCTGGTCTGGCTGCTGCTGCACCGGTTCGCCCGCCGCTGGGCGGTACCGGGCGCGCTCGCCGTGGCGGTGGTCGCGATCGCCCTGACCACCTCCGGGCCGGCCCGGCTGGACGTCGCACCGGTCGTCGCGTTCACCGCGCCGTCCTGGACGCTGCCCGCAGTCGTCGGGCTCGCGCTGCCGCTGTTCCTGGTCACCATGGCCGCCCAGAACGTGCCCGGAACCGCGGTGCTCGCCGGGTACGGCTACCGGGCCCCGCTGGGCTCGGCGTTGCGGGTGACAGGCCTCGCCACCGCCCTCGGCGCCCCGGCGGGCGGGCACGCGGTGAACCTGGCCGCGATCACCGCCGCCCTGGCCGCCGGCCCGGACGCCCACCCGGACCCGGAGCGGCGCTGGATCGCCTCGGTCACCGCCGGGATCGGCCTGGCACTGCTGGGCCTGGGCGCCGGCGCGGCCACTGCCCTGGTGCTGCTCTCCCCGCCGGTGCTGGTCGAGGCCGTCGCCGGGCTCGCCCTGCTCGGCGCGCTCGCCGGGGCCGTCACGGCGGCGGTCGCCCAGCCGGACGCGCGGGAGGCAGCAGTGGTGACGTTCGTGGTCACCGCCTCCGGGGTGAGCCTGCTCGGGGTGGGTGGCGCGTTCTGGGGACTGGTCGCGGGCTGGCTGATGCTGCTGCTGTTCCGCCGCCGGGCGGTCGCATCCCCGCCGGTCGAGCCGCCCCGGACCGAATCCGCCCCGACGCTTTCCGGCCGGACCGGGTGACGAACTGTTAACCTGGAGTGCGCAGGAGGCCCGTCAGGGTTCCCGCAACCGCCTTAGGGCCCGCTTTCAGGCGGGCCCTTCGTGCGTCGGCCGCCCGGTCGGATGCCAGCACCACGAGTGGTATCGGCGCGGCTCGACCCAGGACCACAGCCGCGTGTTCGTCGTCGCCTCCCGAGGATCCGCGCCCGCCCCGCTCGCCATCCTGCGGAACAGGAAGGTGACCAGGTCGACGGCCTGCACCAGCCGGGAGGCGTGCGACGGGGCGAAGTGCAGGGTGTCCACGATCCGGCTGAGCCGCCGGGAACGGTAGCCCCCGGTTCCGTCGACCCGGTAACGGGTCAGGTCCGAGCGGTGCCTTGCGGGGTTGTCGACCTCGTCCGCGATCACCAGGGCCAGTTCGTCCCGCATCGCCGCGTATCCGTCCACCCGTTCCAGAAGGTGTGACAGCACCACCTCGTGAGCGGGGCGGGTGAGCCCGTAGCGCCGGGTGAGGCCGTGCCGGTCGACGCCGCGCAGGATGACTGTGACGTCGTACGTGCCGATCGCCTTGAGCGCCGCGTTGTAGACGGCGATCCGGGCGCGTGGCGGCACCCTCGCCCAGGCCGTCCGCCCCTGGAACAGGTCGTACCCGTGGAGTTCGGCGGCTCGGTCGATGCCGTACGCCTTGGCCGCGTCCGTCATCACCTCGTCGAGTGCGGTGCTGAGCGGGATGGCCACGGCCTCCGGGACCAGAAGTGCGCCGATCCAGTACCAGCGATCGGTGTACGACTCGTCCACATAGGTCAGGAGCACCCGACGAGCGTAGGCCGCTTTCCGGGCGTGGCCGCCTCGACGCGCAGGGCCGCCGAATCGGCGCATTCGACCCCGGGTGTCACTCCTCGGCGGGCAGCTCCGCGGCCGGGACGGTGAGGCGTACCGCGCCGTCGCCCACCGCGGCGATCCGGTCGGCCAGCACGTAGACCGCGCCGGTGCGGACCAGCTCGGTGGAGACCTTGAGGTAGCCGTCGCGGAGCAGCCGGGCGGCCAGGTCGGCCGGTACGTCGGGCTCCTCGGCCGCCGCCGACTCGATCAGCTCGTCCAGGCTGCTGCCCGGGTCGACCGGGGCGGGCGCCTGCACGGTCACCGCGGCCGGGTCGCCGCGCTGCACGAGATCGACTGTGCCCACCTCGACGCCTGCGGAGTCGACCACCCGCATGCCGGTGGTGACCCGGGAGACGGTGTCCTGCTGCTGGCTCATGCAGAAGCGGTTCCCGGGGCGCGCGGGAGCTAAACGGAGGGGGCCCAGCCGCCCGGCGGGCGGGGGGACAGCTCGCGCCAGGTGTCGGTGCCGTCCAGCAGCGCCCGGATCGTCTCCTCGGCCTCCTCGACGCTGGCGTGCTCGTAGAAGCGGGAGATCCCCTCGGCACCGCCGGCCCGCTGCTCGACGTGCCAGCGGTCGCCGTCCACCCGGAGGAAGACGTCACGCCGGGCGAGGCGTCCCCATTTCCCGTTCCACCAGTGCCTACGCTGCTCCATGCCCGGACTCTATCGAACATGTGTTCGATACACGTCGGCCCCCGCGAGATCGTCGCGGGGGCCGATCGGCTATGGCGTCAGCGCGGCGCGGGCGGCTCCTGCCGGCGGCCGAGCACGTCGTCCAGGGCGCTGCGCTGGCCGGGCGTGCCGTGGTTGCCGGCGAGCAGCGCGTCCCGGATCTCGGTGAGCAGCTTGACCTCCTCGCTGGGGGCCGAGGGCGGCGGCTCCTCGCCGCGCTTGCGCCGCTCGGCGAGCCTGTTCATCGGGTAGACGACGAGGAAGTACAGCGCCGCCGCGGTGAGCACGAACGTGATCGCCGCGTTGACGAAGGCCACCCAGTCGAACGGGATGCCCCGGAACTTCGGGGTCGAGCCGCTGAGGCCGTCCTTGCTGCCGGTGATCAGCGCGATGAACACGCGTACCAGCGGTTCCAGGAACGACTTGGTGAGCTGGGTCACCACGCCGGTGAACGCGGCGCCGATGACGACACCGACCGCCAGGTCGACGACGTTGCCGCGCATGATGAAGTCTTTGAAGCCCTTGAGCATCCGTACTCCCGTGCCCTGATGAGTCTGCGTCGGGGACAACCTATGCCCCGGCGGGCCCTTCGAGAAAAGCACCGGCCTCGATCGCCGCCCGCTGCGGGTCGCCGGCCCGGATCGCCTCGACCAGCCGACTGTGGTCCACGTACCGCTCGGAGGTCAGCGCCTCGCCCATCGCCTGGGCCACCGTGCTGCGCAGCGCGGCGCCGACCGAGGCGTACAGCTCGGCGAGCATGGCGTTGTGCGCGGCCGCCACCACGACCGTGTGCAGCGCGGCGTCCGCCTCCACGAACTCGTCCACCCGGCCGCCGCACCACGCGGCCTCGCGGGCCGCGAGCGCGCCGTCGAGCGCCGCCAGGTCCTCGGGGGTACGCCTCAGCGCGGCGAGCCGGGCGGCCTCCACCTCGAACGCGCGCCGGACCTCGATCACCTCGGTCATCCGGTCGTCGGTGAGCCGGCGGGCCACCACCGGCGCCAGCTCGTCGGTCGACACCACGTAGGTGCCGGAGCCCTGCCGGCACTCCAGCACCCCGGCGTGCACGAGCGCGCGGACCGCCTCGCGGACCGTGTTCCGCCCGACGCCGAGCGCGGCGACCAGTTGCGGCTCGGTGGGGATGCGCCCGCCCACCGGCCACTCGCCGCCGAGGATCCGTTCCCGGAGCTGCTCGATCGTCTGCCGGACCCGGTGACCGCGCGGAGGCACGGCGACGGAATCCACGGCGGGTGTCACCGGTTACACCTCGTGCCGAAATTCATCCCATGATTGTAGGTTCGAGGTCATGACTCCGCCACCTGCGCCCGCCGCGACAGTGCCCGCCCCCGGCGTCACACCCGCGGCGGGCCCCGCCCCGGCGGCCGGCCCGGTCCGGGGCGGTCTGCTCGTGCTCGCCGGGATGCTGCTCGTCGCGCTGAACCTGCGGGCCGCGGTGACCAGCCTCGGCGCCCTGCTCGACGAGATCCGGGTCGGCCTGGGCCTCTCCGGCGCGATGGCCGGCCTGGTCACCACGCTGCCCACCATCGCCTTCGCCGGACTCGGCGCGCTCACCCCGTGGCTGGTCCGCCGCTGGGCCGCGCCCCGGGTGCTGGTGGTGGCCATGGTGGCGCTCACCGTCGGGCAGGTGCTGCGCGCGGTCACCGGCTCGGCGGCGGTCTTCGTGCTCACCAGCGCGCTCGCGCTGGCCGGCATCGCGGTGGCGAACATCCTGCTGCCGATGCTCGTCAAGCAGCACTTCCCGCACCGCACCGGATTGGTCACCGGGGCGTACACGATGGCCCTGACTGTGGGCACGACGGTGGCCGCCGCCTCCGCCGTGCCGGTCGCGCACGCGTTCGGCTCCTGGCGGGCCGGACTCGGCATCTGGGCCGGGCTGGCCGCGCTGGCCGTACTCCCGTGGGTGCCGCTGGCGCTGCGCGCCCGCGCCGCGCGACGGGCCGCGCCCCCGGCGGTGGCGGTCGCCGCCCCGGCCCGCGTGCAGCCGGGGCGGACCCGGCTCGGCTGGGCCATGGCGGTCTACTTCGGGGCGCAGTCGCTCAGCGGGTACGCGATCATGGGCTGGCTGGCCCAGCTCTTCCGGGACGCCGGATACCGGCCGGAGACGGCCGGGCTGCTGCTCGCCGGGGTGACCGCGCTGGGCGTGCCGGTGGCGCTGATGATGCCGGCGCTCGCCGGACGGCTGGCCACGCTCCGCCCGCTGGTGCTGTCGCTGACCGTGTTCTCCGCCGCCGCGTACGCCGGGCTGGCGCTCGCCCCGCACGGCCTGGCGCCGCTGTGGGTGCTGCTGCTGGCGCTCGGCCAGGGCGCGTTCCCGCTCATCCTGACCACGATCGGGCTGCGCGCCCGGACCGCCGAGGGCACCGTGGCGCTGTCCGCGTTCGCGCAGAGCACCGGGTACGTGATCGCGGCTCTCGGGCCGCTGCTGGTGGGCATCCTCTACGAGGCGACAGGCGGCTGGACCGCCCCGATCGGCTTCCTGCTGGTGGCGCTGGCCGTGCAGACGGCGGCGGGCATGGTGATCGCCCGTCCCCGCTACATCGAGGACGAGCGCTGAGCGGGATCGGTCAGGAGGAGGCCGGGGTGGGATCGCCCGCGACGGCCTGCTCGACCGTCGGGTACGTGTGCAGCACCTCGACCAGGCCGCTGACCTCGAGGATGCGCAGCACGCCGCGCTGCGGGGCGGCCAGCCGGACCACGCCGCCCGCCTCGTCGCAGTTGTTCTTCGCCCGGACGAACACGGACAGACCGGTGGAGTCGCAGAACGACACCTCGGCCAGGTCGAAGACCAGGCGGTTGCGCCCCTTGTCCAGCAGATCCGTGATCTGGTCCTGCAGTTGCGGTGCCGTGGCCATGTCCAGCTCGCCCGCGACCGACACGACGACCACGTCGCCGTGCTGTTCCGTGTGCACCGTCAAGGACATACGTCGACCTCCTGTGTTCGGGGAAACGGTATCCCACGACGGGCGCGCCGCGCAGAACGGGAGCCGTCACGGGTGCGGCCGATCATTCTTTGCTGCGCGACAAGTACCGCGTCAGCCTCCGGTGATAGAGTCCGCCCGTCCAAATCAGGGAGGTCAACCATGGCGTTGAGCGCCGAACAGGGTGATCGGCTCGCCCACCTGCTCACCGAGCACGCGGAGCGGTTGACCAGTCGCTGGACCGAGATCGTCGCCGGTTCGCTGCGTGGTCGTCTGAGCCGCGCCGAGCTGGCTCGCCAGATGCAGGAGCTGCACCGCGCGCTGGTCGACGTCGGCCGGCACGGCGTCTCCGACCTGGCCGGCGAGCACGGCGGTGAGCTGCGCGCGGTGCTGTCCGAGCTGTCCACGAACCGGGCCCGGCAGGGGTTCTCCGCGACCGAGACCGCGATCAGCGTCTTCGCGTTGAAGGAAGCCCTGCTGGAGCTGATGGAGGAGGAGAAGGGTGACGGCACTCTGCGTGACTTCGTCGCCTACTCCGCGCTCGTCGACCAGATGGGCCTGTTCACCTTCGAGACGTTCGTCCGGGCCCGGGAGAGCCTGATCGCCGACCAGGCGGAGCAGCTACTGGAACTCTCCACCCCGGTGGTCAAGCTCTGGGAGGGCGTGGTCGCCGTCCCGCTGGTCGGGACGCTGGACTCGGCCCGCGCCCAGGTGGTGATGGAGCGGCTGCTCCAGACGCTCGTCGACACCGGCTCGCCGTACGCGATCATCGACATCACCGGCGTACCGGCGGTGGACACGCAGGTCGCGCAGCACATCCTCAAGACCGTGGTGGCCGCCCGGCTGATGGGCGCCGACTGCATCATCTCCGGCATCCGCCCGCAGATCGCCCAGACGATCGTGGCCCTCGGTATCGAGTTCGGTGACATCGCCACCAAGGCGAGCCTCGCCGACGCGCTGCGCCACGTGCTGCGCCTGACCGGGGTCGAGACCACCGCTCGCCGCCCGCGCCGGGAGTCCTGATGGAACGGGTGCCGATCCTCAAGATCGGCGACATCCTGCTGGTCTCCATCCAGGTCGACATGTCCGACCAGACGGCGGTCCAGTTGCAGGAGGACCTGGCCGAGCGGATCGTCGCCACCGGCTGCCACGGCGTGATCATCGACATCACGGCGCTGGACATCGTCGACTCCTTCGTCGGCCGGATGCTGTCCACCATCGCGTCCATCTCGAAAGTGCTGGACGCCGAGACGGTGGTGGTCGGCATGCGCCCGGCCGTCGCCATCACGCTCGTCGAGCTGGGGCTGTCGCTCAACGGCATCCGTACCGCGCTGAACGTCGAGCGCGGCATGGAGCTGATCGCGGCCAGCCGCGCCGACGAGTGGGACGAGGCGGCCGACGACGAGGACACCGAGACGACGGCGACGGCATGACCACGGGCGTCGACCTGGGTGTGCCGGCGACCCAGGCGATCCGCAGCGACGAGGACGTGGTGCGGGTCCGGCAGTTGGCGCGTACCACAGCCGTCGCGGTCCGCCTCTCCCTGGTGGACCAGACGAAGCTCGTCACCGCCGCCAGCGAGCTGGCCCGCAACACGCTGATCTACGGTGGCGGGGGCAGCGCCGAGGTGAGCACCGTGTCCGACGGCCGCCGGCGCGGCGTGCGGATCGTCTTCGCCGACGAGGGCCCGGGCATCCCCGACCTCGACCTGGCGCTCACCGACGGCTACACCACCGGCGGCGGGCTGGGCCTGGGACTGAGCGGCGCCCGCCGGCTCGTCGACGACTTCGACATCCGGACGGCTGTCGGCGAGGGGACGCGGATCACCGTCACCAAGTGGTCGCGATGATCGCCGACGTGGTGCCCGACCACGGCATCTGGTTCCGGGTCGACACCGGCGCGACCGCCGGCAGCGTACGCCGGGCGGCCGAGCGTCTCGGCCGGCAGCTCGAACTGAGCGCGGCGCGCGTCGCGGACCTGGCCATCGTCACCGCCGAGATCACCAGCAACCTGGTCAAGCACGCCCGCGAGGGCACGCTCCTGATGCGTCCGGCACGCCGGGGCGGGCGGGCCGGCGTGGAGCTGGTCGCGATCGACTCCGGCCCCGGCATGGCCGACCTCACGCTCTCCTCCGCCGACGGCCACTCCACCGCCGGCACGCTCGGCATCGGGCTCGGCGCGATCACCCGGCAGTCGAGCCGGTTCGACGGCTACTCGTCGCCGGGGCGGGGCACGGTCCTGGTCGTCCAGGTCTGGGACGCCGCACCGCCGGAGCCGGACTGGGCGGGCGGGCTGGCCCGGCCGATCACCGGCGAGCAGACGAGCGGCGACGGGTACGCGGTGCGTCAGGTCGGCGGCCGGCGGCAGGTGCTGGTCTCCGACGGGCTGGGCCACGGGCCGCTCGCCGCCGCCGCCACAGGTGCCGCCGTGTCCGCGTTCCGTTCGGCGCCGGACGGGCCGCCGGACGTCGTGGTGCGGCACCTGCACGCCGCCATCTCGCACACCCGGGGCGCCGCGCTCGCGGTGGCCGAACCGGATCCGGCCGCCGGAGTGCTCCGCTACGCCGGGCTGGGCAACATCGCCGCGATGATCGTCGCGCCGGGCGAGCGGCGGCGCGGGCTGGTCTCGCTGCCGGGCATCGCCGGGCACCAGCGTCCGGCGATCCGCGGGTACGACTACCCCTTCTCGCGCGACGCCACCCTGGTCATGCACAGTGACGGAGTGGTGGACCGCTGGGATCTGGACGACTATCCCGGGCTCGCCGGCCGCAACCCGCTGCTGGCCGCCGCGACCCTGCTGCGCGACGCCGGTGTCCGCCGTGACGACGCCTGCGTCCTGGTGGCCCGGGGGGCGGCATGACCGAGCCCCTCCTGCACCTCGCGCTCCGGGTGGAGCAGGACATCTTCCTGGTCCGGCAGCGTGGCCGGGAGGTGGCCGCGGCGGTCGGGCTGGAACATCAGGACCAGGTACGGATCGCCACCGCGCTCAGCGAGGTGGCCCGGGAACTGTTGCACGGGGCCGACGGCGCGGACGTGACGTTCGCCCTCGACCGGGACGCGGTCGGCCGCCGGGTCCTCCAGGTGGACCTGTCGCCGCTGCGTCCGCTCCCCGGTGGACGGTACGAGCCGCAGTCCGGCGCCGTCGCGCGTCTGGTGGACACGTTGCGGGTGGTGGCCGTCGAGGGCGATACCGTCGTGAGGATGTCCCGACGAGTGCCCGACCACGCCGAGGAGCTGACGGCCGAGCGCGCCGCCGAGCTCCGCGCCGAGCTGGCCGAGCGCGCGCCGGGTTCCGCGCTGGACGAGTTGGCCGCCCAGAACGCGCAGCTCATCGCCGCCCTCGACGAGGTACGCAGCCAGCGCGACGAGCTGGCGGTGCTGAACTCCGAACTCCAGGAGACCAACCACGGCGTGATGGCGCTCTACAACCAGCTCACCGAGGAGCTGGAGGAGACCAACCGCGGTGTGGTGGCGCTCTACGCCGAACTGGACGAGAAGTCCGCCCAGCTGCGGGCCGCGAGCGAGTCGAAGAGCCGGTTCCTGGCGAACGTCAGCCACGAGCTGCGCGCCCCGGTCACCGCGATCATCGGCCTGGCCCGGCTGCTCGCCGACTCCGCCTCCGACCCGCTCACCGGCGAGCAGGCCCGTCAGGTGGGGCTGATCCGCTCCTCGGCGGGCGACCTGCTGGGGCTGGTCAACGAGCTGCTCGACCTGGCCAAGGCGGAGTCGGGCCGGATCGAGCCGGACTGGTCCGACGTCGATCTGCGCGCCGTGTTCGGGCAGTTGCGCGGCACGCTGCGGGCGCTCGCCGCGCGCCCCGAGGTGGAGCTGGTGGTCGAGGAACCGCCGGCCCCGGCCACTGTGCGCTCGGACGAGGTGCTGCTCGCCCAGGTGCTGCGCAACCTGCTGCACAACGGACTGAAGTTCACCGAACGCGGCGAGGTGCGCCTGCGCGCCGAGCGCCGCGGCGGCCAGTGGACGCTGTCGGTCACCGACACCGGCGTGGGCATCCCGCCGGAGCTGCACGAACGGGTCTTCGAGGAGTTCTACCAGGTGCCCGGCACGACGCGGGTCGGTGGCACCGGGCTCGGCCTGCCGTACGCGCGCCGGCTGATCACGCTGCTCGGCGGGACGCTGGAGCTGACCAGCGAACCCGGCCGGGGCAGCACGTTCACAGTGGTCCTCCCCGCGGGCGGAGCGTGACGGTGGACGGCGGGCCGGTGACCGTGCTTGTGGTCGACGACAGCGGCCCCAAGCGATACCTGCTGGTCAACTGGCTGACCCGGGCCGGCTTCGTCACCGTCGAGGCCGAGAACGGCACGGCGGCGCTGGAGCGGGTGGACCGGGAACACATCGACCTCGTGGTGCTCGACGTCCGTCTGCCGGACATGAGCGGCTTCGAGGTGTGCGAGCGGATCAAGGAGGCGCACCCGTCGATCCCGGTCATCCACGTCTCCGCGCACGCGGTCGACGTGGTCGACCGGGCGCAGGGTCTCACCCGGGGCGCGGACGCCTACCTGGCCGAGCCGATCGAGCCGGAGGAACTGGTCGCCACCGCCCACGCGGTGCTGCGCTACTACCAGGCCCGGCGGCGGGCCGAGCAGCTCGCCGAACGGCTCGCCGCGCTCGCCGACGCCACTGTGGAGATGCACGCGACGCCGAACTTCGTCCGGCTGCTGGAGGCCGCCGCGAGCGGCGCGGCGCGGATCTTCAATGCCCCGGCGGCGGTGGTCGCCGAGACGTTCGACGGGGACTGCCTGGCGGGCGTGGCGGCCGACCCGCACACACCGGCCACCATCGTGCCGTGGGTGGTGGACGACACCGGAGTGCCGATCGGCACCCGGGTACGCGTCGACGAGCCGGCCAACTGGGCGCCGGCCGGCTGGCCGGACGGCGACACCGTGACCGTCGCCGCCTCCCGGCTGCGCGAGGACCGGGCCCCGCTCTACGTGGTGGTGCCGACCGCCACCCAGACCGTACGCACGCCGGTGCTGGTGCAGCTCGCCCAGGCGGTCGCCTCGGCGGTCGAGGCGCAGCGGTCCTTCGACGAGGAGCACCGGATCGCTGTGACGTTGCAGCGCAGCCTGCTGCCGCAGCGGCTGCCCGACGTCGTCGGCCTGGACCTGGCCGTCCGGTACGAGCCGGCGAGCGCGCAGACCGAGGTGGGTGGCGACTTCTACGAGCTGGTGATGCTCGACGGCCACCTGTTGGTGGCGATCGGTGACGTGGCCGGGCACTCGCTGCACGCCGCCACGGTGATGGCCGAGCTGCGGCACGCGGTACGAGCGTACGCGGTCGAGGGGCACCAGCCGGGCGTGATCCTGGACCGGGTCAACGAGCTGATGCGCAACCTGCTGCCGACCGAGCTGGCCACCATCTGCGTGCTGCTGCTCCACCCGCCGACCGGGCTGGTCCGGCTGGCCAGCGCCGGGCACCTGCCGGCGTTGCTCAGCCGGGACGGGAGGGTCGAGTTCGTGACGCAGTCCGCGCCCCTGCTCGGCGTACGCGCGCCGCGCCCGCCGGACCTGGAGTTCGTGCTGCCCGCCGGGGCCACGCTCGTGCTCTACACCGACGGGCTGATCGAACGGCGGGACGCCACGATCGACGACGGCATGGCGGCGCTCGGCGTGGCCGCCACCCGGGTGGACGACGACCTGGACGATTTCTGCCGGCGGCTGCTCGTCGAGCTGGCGCCGCCGGAGATCCACGACGACGTCGCTGTGGTAGCGGTCCGTCGCCGCTGATCCCCTGGTCCTGAGAAGTGGGGCCGATCGACGCCGTCCTCATACGCTGGCCCGATGAATACCAAGACCAGTGAACTGCTCGCCGTCGCGGCGCCGCGTACGGCCGCTGTGGTGCGCGGCATCTCCGACGACCAACTCGTCCTGCCCACCCCCTGCCCGGACTACACAGTGCGCGACCTGCTGGGCCACCTGTTCGACGTGGTGGTCAACTTCCAGGCGCTGGCCCGCCAGGAGGAGGTCGACTGGTCCGGCAAGACCGACCACCTGACCGACGGCTGGCGGGACCGGTTCGCGACCGAGGCGGCCCGGCTGACCGAGGCGTGGTCCGACCCGGCCACACAGGAGGGGGTCTCCCCCGGCATGGGACTGCCGCAGGAGACGGTCGGCATGATGGCCCTGATCGACCTCACCGTCCACGGATGGGACCTGGCGCGGGCCACCGGCCAGGAGCTGACCGTGGACCCGGCAGTGGTGGCCGCGGGGCACGAGTTCATGGACCGGATGGGCGACACGGGGCAGAAGATGGGCGCGTTCGGCCCGCCGGTGCCCACCGGCGCGGCACCGGACAGCATGGACGCGCTGCTCGGCCGGGCCGGGCGCGACCCGGCCTGGACCCGCTGAACTCCGACGGCCCGCGTGGTGCGCCGCGCGGGCCGTTCTTGACACCACTATTCGCTCAGCGAATAGTAGGGGCGTGTCCACGTCGCACGTCCTGCTCGGGCTGCTCGCCGCCGGCCCGCGCCACGGCTACGAGCTGAAGCGCGCGCACGACGAGCGGCTGCCCCGCGCCCGGCCGCTCGCCTTCGGGCAGGTCTACGCGACACTGGCCCGCCTGTGCCGCGACGGCCTCGTGGCCACGGCCGGGCAGACCCGCGAGGGCGGACCGGACCGCACCTCGTACGCGCTCACCGAGGACGGGCGGGCGGCGCTGGACCACTGGCTCGGCACCGTCGAGCCGCCGATGCCGTACGTGGCCAGCACGCTCTTCGCCAAGGTGGTGGTCGCGCTCCTGGTGGCCGACGTCGACCAGGCCCGCGTCTACCTGATCGCGCAGCGGCAGGCGCACACGCAACGCCTGCGCGAACTGACCGCGCTGAAGACGGCCCCCGGCGCCCGCCTCGACGAGGTGGTCGCCGCCGACTTCGCCATCGCCCACCTCGACGCCGATCTCCGGTGGCTGCACACCACCCTCGACCGGGTCGCCGACTGGCACCGGGAGGTGCGCACGTGACGTTCCTGCAAGCGCGCGGAGTGGTCCGCGCCTACGGTCACAACCCCGCGCTGCGCGGTGTGACGCTCGACGTGGCCGAAGGCGAGATCGTCGCGGTCACCGGCCCGAGCGGCTGCGGCAAGTCCACGCTGCTGCACTGTCTCGCCGGCATCCTGCGCCCCGACGCCGGTCAGGTCACCTGGCGCGGAGAACGGATCGACACGTGGTCGGAGGCGGCCCGCTCGCGGCTGCGCCGTACCGAATTCGGGGTGCTGTTCCAGTTCGGCCAGCTCGTCGCCGAGCTGACCGCCGCGGAGAACGTCGCGCTCCCGCTGTTGCTCGCCGGCACGGGGCGGCGAGCGGCGCGGACGGCGGCGCTCTCCTGGCTGGACCGGCTCGGCGTGGCCGACGTCGCCGACGCCCGGCCCGGTGAGATGTCCGGCGGGCAGCAGCAACGCTGCGCGCTGTCCCGGGCGCTCGTCACCGAACCACGGGTGATCTTCGCCGACGAGCCGACCGGCGCGCTCGACACGCTGGCCGGCGAGCAGGTGCTCACTCAACTGGTCCGGCTGGCCCGCGAGCAGCGCACCACAGTCGTGCTGGTGACGCACGAGCCGCGCATCGCCGCGTACGCGGACCGGGAGGTCAGCCTGCGCGACGGCATGGTCGACCACACCGGGCTCGGGCTCGACCCGGCGCTGCCGGGCGGGTCGCGGTGAGGCCGGGGACGCTGCTGCGTCTCGTGCTGGCGGGCACCCGTACCGACATCGCACGGGTGGTGCTCACGGCGGTGAGCGCCGCGCTCGCGACGCTGGCCGGGCTGGCCGCGCTGACCGTGCTGTCGGTGGTGAAGCCGTCCGGCGACGAAGGGCTCAACTCCGACCAGTACACCAACGCCCTGCTGCGGGAACCCGGTCTGCGCCCCGGCGTGGCGTTCGCGTTGCTGCTGCTCTGCGTACCGGTCCTGGGGCTGGCCGGGCAGTGCGCCCGCCTCGGCGCGCCGGGCCGGGACCGGCGGCTGGCCGCGTTCCGGCTGGCCGGTGCCACCCCCGGGCAGGTCACCCGGGTCGCGGTCGCCGAGACCGGCGTGGCGAGCCTGCTCGGCACCCTCGTCGGCCTGGCCGTCTTCCTGGCCGGGCGCCGGCTGCTGCACCGGCCCGACGCGGACGGGCGGCTGCCGCTGCCCACCGACGTGCACCCGGCCCCGGTGGCGGTGGCGGCCGTCGTGCTCGGCCTGCCGCTGGCCGCCGCGCTGGTGAGCGCGTTGCTGCTGCGGCGGGTCGCCACCACCCCGTTCGGCGTCGTGCGCAAGGTCCGCACCCGGGCGCCCTGGCCGTGGCCGGGCGTGCTCATCCTCGCCGCGCTGGCGATGTTCGCCGCGATCCGCCCGCTCCTGCTCTGGTACGAACGGCGTGGCGCCGTGGCCCCCGACTGGCCGGTGCCGACATTGCTCGTCGTCGGCGGGCTGACCGCGATGATCGGCGTGGTGTCGGGCACCGGCTGGATCTCGTACCGGACCGGCCGGCTGCTGCACCGGCACGGACGCGGCCCGGCCGCCCTGCTCGCCGCCCGCCGGCTGGCCGCCGACCCGTGGGCGGGCAGCCGCACCTTCGCCGCGTTGCTGGCCGCGCTGATCTTCGGCGCCGGTGCCGCAGGGCTGCGTGCCGACTTCCAGGCCGAGGCCGAGGTGACCCGCCGCACCGGCTCCGGATTGGCCGACCCGGGCTTCTACCTCGGCGCGATGGACCTGGTCGACCTCGCGGTCCTGGTGGCGATGGCGATCGCCGGCGGTGGGCTGCTCGTGGCGGTGGTCGAGGGGATCACCAGCCGGCGACGGGCGTACGCGGCGCAGGTGGCGACCGGCGTGCCACGGGCCACCATCGGCCGGTCGCTGCTCTGGGCCGCGCTCGCCCCCGCCGTACCCGCGATCGGGCTCGCGTTGACGGTCGGCTACCTGCTGGTCCGGGGCGTCATGCCGGCACCGAGCAACGGCGGCTTCACGCGGACGATCTGCGACGCCGGCTCGGAACTGTGCGGCGATCCGGCCACCGCGGCGCGGTACACCCGTACCGAATGGGTGCCGAAGACGACAGTTCCGCCGGACGTACCGTGGGATCAGCTGGCCTGGCTCGCGGCGGGTGGGCTGGCGGCGGTGCTGTGCACGGTCGTGGCCGGCCTGCTGTTCCTGCGCACCGCGACGTCGGTGGAGGAACTGCGCGCGGGCTGAGCGGTCAGCGGCCGAGCAGGCCCCCGTGTAAGGAAGGGCCCCTTATTAACAGACGTCTGTTAATAAGGGGCCCTTCCTTACACCTCAGGCGCGGCCGACGCGGTCGAGGATCCAGGCGTTGACGAACGCCTCCTCGCGCCAGGAGTCGTACCGGCCGCTCGGGCCGCCGTGGCCCGCGCCCATCTCGGTCTTGAGCAGGTAGTCGCCGGCCGGCGCGAGCGACCGCAGCCGGGCGATCCACTTGGCCGGCTCGTGATAGAGCACGCGCGTGTCGTTGAGGCTGGTCACCGCCAAGATCGCCGGGTATTCGACGGTGGCCACGTTCTCGTACGGCGTGTACGACTTCATGTACGCGTAGACCTCGGGGTCGTCGAGCGGGTTGCCCCACTCCTCCCACTCGGTGACAGTCAACGGCAGCGACGGGTCGAGGATCGAGGTGAGCGCGTCCACGAACGGCACCTGCGCGACGATGCCGGTGAACGCGTCCGGGGCGAGGTTCGCCACCGCGCCCATCAGCAGGCCGCCGGCCGAGGCGCCCCGGGCGACCAGCCGGTCGCTCGCCGTCCAGCCCGCCTTCACGAGGTGCCGGGCACAGGCCACGAAGTCGGTGAACGTGTTCTTCTTGGCCAGCAGCTTGCCCTCGTCGTACCAGCGCCGGCCCAGCTCACCGCCGCCCCGGATGTGCGCCACCGCGAAGATCACGCCGCGATCGAGCAGGCTCAGCCGGGCGATCGAGAACCACGGGTCCATGCTCGCCTCGTACGACCCGTAGCCGTAGATGACGGCGGGCGCCGAGCCGTCGCGCGGGGTGTCGCGGCGGCAGACGAGCGAGATCGGTACGCGGGTGCCGTCGTCAGCGAGCGCCCAGTCCCGGTGCTGCTCGTAGTCGGCCGGGTCGTACGCCCGCCCGTCCGGCCCGGGGCGGACCGGCTTCTGCCGGCGCAGCGTCAGCTCCCGGGTGACCAGGTCGTAGTCGTAGACCGAGTCGGGGGTGACGAGCGAGGTGTAGCGCAGCCGCACCTCGTTCGTGCGGTACTCGGGGCTGGCGTCCAGCCCGACGCTGTAGATCGGCTCGGGGAAGTCGATGTCCCAGCTGTCGTCGGTGCCCACCGGCAGCACCCGCAGGCCGGTCAGGCCGTTGGTGCGCAGCGACACCACGAGGTGGTTCTCGAACGCGTCGACCGCCTCCAGCCGGGTGCCAGGGGTGTGCGGGATCAGCGGCTCCCACTCGCCCGGCGAGTCCGCCGAGGTGTACGCCAGCGCGAAGTCCTCCGCGCCGTCGTTGTGCAGGATCAGGAAGCGGTGGCCGTGGTGCTCCACCGCGTACTCGATACCCTGACGCCGCGGGGCCACGACGGCGGGCTCGCCGGTCGGGTTGGACGCCGGGATCACCCACACCTCGCTGGTGATCTTGCTGTGGATGTCGATGACCACGAAACGCTCGGAGCGGGTCAGCTCGACGCCGACCCAGAACCGCTCGTCGTCCTCCTGGTAGACCACCACGTCCTCGGTGGACGCCGTGCCGACGGTGTGCCGCCAGACCCGGTTCGGCCGCCACGCCTCGTCCACAGTCACGTAGAACAGCGTGGACGCGTCGCTGGACCAGGCCGTGCCGTAGAACGTGTCCGGTACCTCGTCCGGCAGCGACTCGCCGGTGGTCAGATCCTTGATCCGCAGCGTGAAGCGCTCGTCGCCGGAGAAGTCGGTGGAGTAGGCCAGCCAGCGCCCGTCCGGGCTGACGTCGAACGCGCCGAGCGAGAAGAAGTCGTGCCCCTCGGCGAGCTGGTTGCCGTCGAGCAGCACCTCCTCGCCGTCGAGCGGGGCGCCGTCCGCGCTGACCGGGGGTGCCGTCTCGCCCGGCCGGACCGCGCGTCGGCAGTGCACACCGTACTGCTGGCCCTCCACCGTGCGGGTGTAGTACCAGTAGCCGTCCTTGCGGGTCGGCACCGACAGGTCGGTCTCCTGGGTGCGCCGGCGCGTCTCCTCGAACAGCTCCGCGCGCAGGCCGGCCAGGTGGGCGGTGCGCGCCTCGGTGTACGCGTTCTCGGCGTCCAGATACGCGATCGTGTCCGGGTCGTCCTTGGCGGCGAGCCAGGCGTACTCGTCGAGGACTGTGTCACCGTGATGAAGGCGCTCGGTCGGGACGCGCTTGGCGACGGGCGGTGGGGTTTCGGTCACGGCGCCACGTTACCGGTCGGCGGGCCGCCGCCGGGCTCGCCCGCCGACCGAATCCGGCGACTCGCCGCCAGGTCTTTCGAACATGTGTACGATAACCGCCATGGCGGATGCGGCACGTTCCACCGAACTCGAAGCCCTCGACATCACCCGGAAGCTGGCCGCGATCTGCGGCACCCCGTTCGCCCGCTTCGCCGGCCCGGCCGACGAGGTGGCCGGCCGTACCGCCCGATGGGTGGCCGTGCCGGGCGGCCCGCACGCCGCGGCGGAGGTGTTGCGGCTGGCCGCGGCGCACGACCTGACAGTGGTGCCGCGCGGCGCCGGCACGAAGATCGACTGGGGGGCCGCGCCGGCGCAGGTGGACATCATGCTCGACACCGGCCGCCTCGCCGGGGTCTGGCACGAGCCGCGCGACGCGGCGGTGGCCGAGATCGGCGCCGGTACGCCGCTGCGCGCCGTCCAGGCCACACTCGCGCGCACCAACCGGCGGCTGCCGGTCGACGCGCCCTCGCCGGGCGCGACGCTCGGCGGGGTGCTCGCCGCCGACGAGTCCGGTCCGCTGCGTCACCGGCACGGCAGCCCGTGCGCCCAGCTCGTCGGGGTGCGCTACCTCGACGCCGACGGCGAGTTGGTGAGCGTCGGCGAGTCCGGCACGGAGGCGCTCGGCCGGGCCACCCCTGGCAGCGGCGGTGGCCGGGCGAGTGGACGCGGTCCGGCGGGCGACGGTGGTGGCGGCGATCCGGGTCGCGGCGGCGGGGACGCGATACTCGGCCGGGGAGAGGTGCCCGGGCTGGACGTGGCCCGGCTGCTCTGCGGCTCGCAGGGCGGGCTCGGCGTGCTGGTCTCGGCCACCATGCGGGTGCACGCCGTGCCGGCCGGCCGGCTCTGGGTGTCCCGTCCGGTCTGGACACCGCTGGAGGTGCACGACCTGGTCCGTGCCGTACTGGCCGCGGGCGTCGATCCGGCCGCCGTCGAACTGGACCTGCCGGTGCCGGTGCCGCTGCCCCGGCGTCGCATTCCGCCGTCGCACCCGTCGGTGGTCAACCGCCCCGACCATCCCGCCGTGACCGGACGACCCGCGGCGGGCAGCCTCGTGGTGCTGCTGGAGGGCGGCCCGGCCGACGTGACCGAGCGGGCCGAGCGGCTCACCGCCGTCCTCGGCGCCGAGGCGATCGTCAGCCACCACGCACCGGAATGGTGGGGGCGTTACCCGTTCGCGCCCGGCGACACGGCGCTGCGCATCGAGGTGCCCATCAACGACCTGCACGCAGCCGTCTACGCGTTGCGCGACGCCACCGGCGGCCCGGTGCCGGTACGCGGCTCGGCCGGCTCGGGCACCGTCCACGCCGCCCTGTCCGGCGCGCTGCCGCCCGAGCGGGTCGCCTCGATCCTCACCGCGGTTCGCAGCGTGCTGATCGCCCGACGGGGTCGGTGCGTGGTGGTGGCCGCGCCCGCGGCGGTACGCCGTGCCGTGGACCTCTGGGGCGAGCTGCCCACGTTGCCGAGACTGCGCAGCGCCAAGGCCCACCTGGATCCGCACCACCGCCTGGCCCCCGGCCGCCTCCCCGGCGGCCTCTGACCCACCTGCCCCGCCTGGCCCGGCCCTGTCCCCGCCGGCCCTCGCCCGGCCCGCCCTCACTCGGTGATCAAGGAGTTTGTGTCAGATTTCGCGCCCTCCTGAGCCACAAACTCCTTGATCACCGCCGACGGGGCGGGCGGAAGCGCCACGAGGGGGAGCTGAAGGCGAGACGGGGAGGGCTGGAGGGCTGCGCCGGGGAGCGAGCGCCACGACGGGCGGGCTCAACAGCCGCGACGGGGCGGGCTCAACAGCCGCGACGGGGCGGGCTCAACGGTCACGACGGCGAGCTGAGCGCCACGAACGACGGCTGAGGCGTCCGCGTGGAGGAGGGAGCGCTCGTTGACCATGAAGTTGGCGGGGAGGAATCGGGCGAAATGAGCGGCTAAGTTCATGATCGTCGACGCCGACGCCGACGCCGACGCCGAACCCGGAGCGGACGCGGGGCGGGGCGGGGCGGGCGGGGCGAGCGGGCTAGGGGGTGTCGTTCCGGAGGACCAGGATGGCTATGTCGTCGCGTGGGGGCTCCACCGAGAAGGCGATGGTGGCGGCGCGCAGCCGGGCGGCCACCACGTCGGCCGAGTACCCGGCCAGCGGCGCCGCCGACTCGCGCAGCCGGTCGGTGCCGAACAGCTCCCGTCCGCGCCGCCGCTCGGTGACCCCGTCGGTGTAGAAGATCAGCGCGTCGCCGGGCTTGAGTGTCAGCTCGGCGGTCGGCGTGGTGATCGTGTCGAGCAGGCCCAGCGCCGTACCGCCGGCGCCGACGAACGTCGCCCCTCCACCGCCGTGCAGCAGCACCGGGCGGTCGTGGCCGGCCAGGTGCAGCGATACGTCGAGCTGGTCGCCGTCGCCGGGTGCGACAGCCGCCAGCGCCAGCGTGCAGTAACGTCCGCCGCCGCGTTCCACGAGCGTCTCGTTGAGCCGGCCGAGCACCTCGGGCAGCGGTTTGCCGTCGCCGACGAGCACCCGGATCACGTCGCGGACCAGGCCGGTCACGGCGGCGGCCTGCACGCCCTTGCCTGACACGTCGCCGACCACCACGAGCCAGCGGCCGTCCGGCAGCGGGAGCACGTCGTAGAAGTCGCCGCCGACCTCCGCGTCGTCGCCGGTCGGGACGTACTCGGCGGCGAAGCCGATGCCCTCGACCACCGGGAGCACCGGCGGCAGCAGCGACTGCTGGAGCGTCTGGGCGACCCGGCGGCGCTCGGCGTGGATGCGGGCGTTCTCGATGGCGAGGGCGGCGCGGCGGGCCACGTCCTCCAGCACCGAGACCTCGTCCGGGTCGTGCCGGTGCCGCTGGTGCCGGCCCACGGCGAGGGTGCCGAGCCGCTGGCCGCGGGCGATGAGCGGTACGGCGAAGCCCTCCATCGGCCCGCCGAGCGGCATCTGGGCGGCGTTGCGGGACGCCTCGCGCAGCCGGGACTGGATCGAGTCCTGGCCGGTCTCCTGGAGGATCCGGTGCAGCTGCGGCAGCATCGCCTCGTCGGCGTGGCTCGACGCGGCGAGCCGCAGGCGGCCCCACTCGTCGGTGGTGTGCACGGCGCACCACTGGCCGAGCCGGGGCACCACGAGCTGCGGGATGAGCGCCATGGTCAGCTCGACGTCGAGCGACTGGGCGAGCAGTTCACTGGCCTCGGCCAGGAACGTCAGCCAGGTGGAGCGGCGTACGTCGGCGCGGCGCAGCCGGTCGTTCTCCAGGTGCAGCGACAGCCGTTCGGCGGCCAGTACGGCGAGCGGCCGGGCGTACGCCGAGGGCGCCGCGTCCAGCTCCAGCTCACCGGAGTACGGCCGGTGCACGGCGAGCGGGACGCGCAGCAGCTCGTTGCCCTCGCGCGCCGGCCGGCCGTACCGGGCGAAGACCTGGGTGCCGAGTCCGTCGCCCCGGTCCAGCCGGACCGTGCCACCGGCGGCGCCCACCATCTCGGCGACCCGGGTCAGCAGTCCGGTGGCGAACTCGGGCAGCGGCTCGTCGGCGTACGAGTCGGGGGTGAGCTGCATCAACTCACTCATCGCCGCGGCGCTCGGCGTACCGTCGCCGTTTCCTTCCGGTTCGGCGACGCGCAGTGGGCCGGCCGACGGCCGGGCGGAACCGCCGGGGCCGGGCCGGTCCAGGCGGAACCAGACGCCCTTGCCGGTGGGCAGGTACGTGGTGCCCCACCGGCTGGAGAAGTGGTCGACGAGCAGCAGGCCGCGCCCTCGGGCGGCGACCTCGGTGATGTCGGACGTGGTGTTGCGCACGCCCACGATCAGCTCGTCGACCGGGCCGGAGGCGAAGTCGGTGACTGTCACGGTGAGGCCGTTGCGGTCGGTGTCGACCTCGATGTCCAGTTCGGTACGCGCGTGTTCGACGGCGTTGGTGGTCAGCTCGGTGGTGAGCAGCAGCGCCTCGTTCAGCAGTTCGGGCAGCCGCGCTTCGAGCAGCATGGTGCGGACCAGCGCGCGGGCCGCCGCCGGGGTGCGGCGGTCGGCGGGGAGGCGGACCCGGCGGACGCGCTCGTCCGCGCCGCCGCTAGCAGGCCCTGCCTCCGCTGACACCTTCGTATCCTCCACCGCGCCCACCCCGGGTGCCAAGCATCAGGCCGAACCCGCCACCCGGGTCGATACCGCACGTGACGCGCGATCACACGCGGTGACCTCGACGGATCGCGCGGCACAATGATGGGATGGCCCGTGTGACGGCACGAGCCCGAGCGGAGCGAGGATCGATGGCCACGGTGAATCAGTCGGTGACCGCTGACCCGTCCGCGTCCGACCACGAGGTGCTCCTCGGCGAACTGGTCGAGGCGTTGCGCAGGGTGGGACGCGGCGATCTCCGGGTGCGCCTGCCCCGGCGGGCGGGGCTGCCCGGTGAGGTCGCCGACGCCTT
Source organism: Micromonospora aurantiaca ATCC 27029 (assembly GCF_000145235.1). Taxonomy (NCBI): domain Bacteria; kingdom Bacillati; phylum Actinomycetota; class Actinomycetes; order Micromonosporales; family Micromonosporaceae; genus Micromonospora; species Micromonospora aurantiaca (nom. illeg.). The sequence goes on from NC_014391.1 coordinate 329,824, forward strand.
CAACGACGTGGTGTCGTTGCAGGAGCGGCAGCATCTGGACCTGCGGCGGATCAGCCGGATCGTCGGCCGCGACGGCCGGCTGACCGAGCGCCTGGACGACGAGGGCCTGGACGGCTCCTGGGCGGAGGGGCAGCGCGCGGTCAACTCGCTCATCGACGACCTGGGCCGGCCGACCACCGAGATCGCCCGGGTCATCGTGGCGGTGGCCGACGGCGACCTGTCCCAGCACATGGCACTGGAGATCGACGGTCGCCCGCTGCGCGGTGAGTACCTGCGCATCGGCCGGACCGTGAACACGATGGTGGACCAGCTCTCGTCGTTCGCCGACGAGGTGACGCGCGTGGCGCGTGAGGTGGGCACCGAGGGCAAGCTGGGCGGCCAGGCCGACGTGCGCGGGGTGGCGGGCACCTGGAAGGACCTCACCGACTCGGTGAACACCATGGCGTCGAACCTCACCGGGCAGGTGCGGTCGATCTCCCAGGTGGCGACGGCTGTGGCGAAGGGCGACCTGTCGCAGAAGATCACGGTCGGGGCGCGCGGCGAGGTGGCCGAGCTGGCCGACACCATGAACTCGCTCACCGACACGCTGCGGCTGTTCGCCGAGCAGGTGACCCGGGTGGCGCGCGAGGTGGGCACCGAGGGCAAGCTGGGCGGCCAGGCCGAGGTGCCGGGCGTGGCCGGCACGTGGAAGGACCTGACCGACAACGTCAACTCGATGGCGTCGAACCTGACCGCGCAGGTGCGCAACATCGCCCAGGTGTCCACGGCGGTGGCGAAGGGTGACCTGTCGCAGAAGATCACGGTGGCCGCGCAGGGCGAGATCCTGGAGCTGAAGGACACCGTGAACACGATGGTGGACCAGCTCTCGTCGTTCGCCGACGAGGTGACGCGCGTGGCCCGTGAGGTGGGCATCGAGGGCAAGCTGGGCGGCCAGGCGCAGGTGCGCGGCGTCTCCGGCACGTGGCGCGACCTCACCGAGAACGTCAACCAGCTCGCCGGCAACCTGACCAGCCAGGTCCGCAACATCTCCCAGGTCTCCACCGCGGTGGCCAAGGGCGACCTGGGTCAGAAGATCACAGTGGACGCGCAGGGCGAGATCCTGGAGCTGAAGAACACCGTCAACACGATGGTGGATCAGCTCTCCTCGTTCGCCGACGAGGTGACCCGGGTGGCCCGTGAGGTGGGTACCGAGGGCAAGCTGGGTGGTCAGGCCCAGGTCAAGGGCGTCTCGGGTACGTGGCGGGACCTGACCGACAACGTGAACTCGATGGCGTCGAACCTGACCAGCCAGGTGCGGAACATCGCCTCGGTCACCACCGCCGTGGCGAAGGGTGACCTGTCGCAGAAGATCACTGTGGACGCCCGGGGCGAGATCCTGGAGCTGAAGTCGACTGTCAACACGATGGTGGATCAGCTCTCGTCGTTCGCCGACGAGGTCACGCGGGTGGCGCGCGAGGTGGGTACCGAGGGCAAGCTCGGCGGCCAGGCCCAGGTACGCGGCGTCGCCGGCACCTGGCGCGACCTGACCGACAACGTGAACTCGATGGCGTCGAACCTGACCGCGCAGGTGCGCAACATCGCCCAGGTGTCGACAGCCGTCGCCAAGGGTGACCTGTCGCAGAAGATCACAGTGGACGCGCAGGGCGAGATCCTGGAGCTGAAGTCCACTGTCAACACGATGGTGGACCAGCTCTCGTCGTTCGCCGACGAGGTCACGCGGGTGGCGCGCGAGGTGGGTACCGAGGGCAAGCTGGGTGGTCAGGCCCAGGTCAAGGGCGTCTCGGGTACGTGGCGGGACCTGACCGACAACGTGAACTCGATGGCGTCGAACCTGACCAGCCAGGTCCGGAACATCGCCTCGGTCACCACCGCCGTGGCGAACGGCGACCTGGGTCAGAAGATCACAGTGGACGCGCAGGGCGAGATCCTGGAGCTGAAGAACACCGTCAACACGATGGTGGACCAGCTCTCGTCGTTCGCCGACGAGGTCACGCGGGTGGCCCGTGAGGTGGGTACCGAGGGCAAGCTGGGTGGTCAGGCCCAGGTCAAGGGCGTCTCCGGTACGTGGCGCGACCTCACCGAGAACGTCAACCAGCTCGCCTCGACCCTGACCACGCAGTTGCGCGCGATCGCGCAGGTCTCCACGTCGGTGACCCGTGGTGACCTGACCCAGCGGATCAACGTGAAGGCGCAGGGCGAGGTCGCCGAGCTGAAGGACAACATCAACCAGATGATCGTCACCCTCCGGGAGACGACCAAGAAGAACGCCGAGCAGGGCTGGCTGGACTCGAACCTGGCCCGGATCGGTGGTCTGCTCCAGGGCCAGCGCGACCTGGGCGAGGTCTGCCGGATGATCATGCAGGAGGTGACCCCGCTGGTGGACGCGCAGCTCGGCGCGTTCTTCCTGGCGGACAGCTCCGAGGGCAGCATGCGGCTGCGGCTCACCGCCTCCTACGGGTACGTGGCACGCGGCCACGACGTCACGTTCGGCCCGGGTGAGGGGCTGGTCGGGCAGGCCGCCCTGTCGCGCCGGACGATCCGGGTCAAGGCGCAGCCGGACGGGCGCCTCGTCGTACGGTCCGGGCTGGCCGACACGCCCCCGGCCGACCTGGTGGTGCTGCCGGTCCAGTTCGAGGGCGAACTGCTCGGCGTGATCGAGTTCGCCGGTGTGGCCACGTTCTCCGAGCTGCACCTGGCGTTCCTGGAGCGGCTGGTGCTCACCATCGGCGTCGCTGTCAACACCATCCAGGCCAACCGGCGTACGGAGGAACTGCTGGCGCAGTCGCAGCGGCTGGCGCACGAGATGCAGGACCAGTCGGCCGAGTTGCAGCGCACCAACGCCGAGCTGGAGGACAAGGCGAAGCTGCTGTCCGAGCAGAAGGCCAACATCGAGACGCAGAACCGGGAGATCGAGCTGGCCCGGCTCGGCCTGGAGGAGAAGGCACAGCAGCTCACCCGCGCGTCGGCGTACAAGTCGGAGTTCCTGGCCAACATGAGCCACGAGCTGCGTACGCCGCTGAACTCGCTGCTCCTGCTGGCCCGGCTGCTGGCCGAGAACCCGGAGCGCAACCTCAGCGCGAAGCAGATCGAGTTCGCCCGGACCATCCACGGCGCCGGGTCGGACCTGCTGTCGCTGATCGACGACATCCTCGACCTGTCCAAGATCGAGGCGGGCCGGATGGACGTGGAGCCCACCGAGATCCAGTTCGCCGAGATCCGCGGCTACGTCGAGCAGGCGTTCGCGCCGCAGGCCGAGGAGAAGGGCCTGGACTTCCAGGTGCGGGTCAGCCGTGACCTGCCGCCCGCGCTGGTCACCGACGCCCAGCGGTTGCAGCAGATCCTGCGCAACCTGCTGTCGAACGCGGTGAAGTTCACCGACAACGGCGCGGTGACGCTGCGGATCGGCCTGGCGGCCGACAACGCCGTCTTCGACGTGCCCGCGCTGACGAACGCGCAGCGGGTGATCGCGTTTACCGTGATCGACACCGGCATCGGGATCTCCGACGACAAGCTGTCGCTGATCTTCGAGGCGTTCCAGCAGGCGGACGGCACCACCAGCCGGCGCTACGGCGGCACCGGCCTCGGGCTGTCCATCAGCCGTGACCTGGCCCGCCTGCTCGGCGGCACGATCACCGTCTCGTCCGCGCCCGGTCAGGGTTCGACGTTCACTCTCTTCGTACCCGATGTGCTGGCGCCGGACGCGGTGGTGGCGCCGGCGCCACCGTCGCCGAGCCGCGCGGGCCTGCCGTCGTCGCTGCTCATGCCCATGGAGCTGCCGCAGCCGCAGGAGACGCCCGCCACCCGGCGCCTGGACGGCGTGACCGTGCTGATCATCGACGACGACGTGCGGAACGTGTTCGCGCTGACGTCCGCGTTGGAACTGCACGGGATGACCGTGTTGTACTCGGACAACGGGGCGGACGGCGTCCGCCAGCTCGCCGAGCACCCGGAGGTGGACATCGTCCTGATGGACGCCATGATGCCGGACCAGGACGGGTACGAGACGACAGCGCAGATCCGCCGCAACCACCGGTTCGCGGACCTGCCGATCGTCTTCCTGACCGCGAAGGCGATGCCCGGCGACCGGGAGTCGGCGCTCGGCGCCGGCGGCAGCGACTACATCACCAAGCCGGTGGACCTGGACGAGCTGATCGAACTGATGGCGTCCTGGATCAGCCGGAGCCGAGGCGAGGAGAACGCGTGACGCAGACGGCCAAGGCCCTGCTGGTGGACGACCGGCGGGAGAACCTGATGGCGCTGGAGGCGATCCTCCAGGGTCTCCCGGTGCAGTCGGTCGCGGTGGAGAGCGGCGAGGCGGCGCTCAAGCAGCTTCTGGTGGACGACTTCGCGGTGATTCTGCTGGACGCCCAGATGCCGGACATGGACGGGTTCGAGACCGCCACCCACATCAAGCGGCGCGAGCGCACCAGGCACGTACCGATCATCTTCCTGACCGCCGCGGACAAGGACGCCCAGCTCGCGCTGCGCGGCTACGCGGCCGGCGCGGTCGACTACCTGACCAAGCCGTTCGACCCGTGGGTGCTGCGGGCCAAGGTGACGGTCTTCGTCGACCTGTGGGTGAAGACGCGGCAGCTCGCCGCCCAGTCGGATCTGGTGCGGGAACGGGATCTGCAGTGGCGGCACCTGACCGACGCGGTCGACGAGGCGACGGCGCTGCTGCGCGCCGACGACGACCCGTCCACCCGGGAACGCGCGGTGGAGCTGCTGGAGCAGGCGCGCTGGGGCAACACCCGCTGACGGTTCAGCCGCCGGCCGGGCCGCCGTGCCCGGTCGCGGCCCGCCGGGCCCGCCAGCGGTCGCCGAGCGATTCCAGTTCCTCCTGTACGAAGAGGAAGAAGTCGCGCATCTCGGCGACCCGCTCACCGGCCGGTGTGCTCCGGCCGTGCAGCGCGTCGACGCCGCCGGCGGCGATGTCGATGAAGTTCTTGTAGAGCGTGGTCTTGGTGATGGTCGCCTCGTACCACGGGTTGTCGGGCATCCGGTAGCGGTCGCGCCGGGAGCCCTTGACCGGCTCGCGGACCAGCATGGCGAACTGGGTCAGGTAGCGCACCGCGCCGCTCACCGCCGCCGCGCTGACGCCGAGCCGCTCGGCGATCTCGCCGGCCGTGAGCGGGTCGTCGGCGCTCATCACTGTGAACAGGACCCGGGCGGCCATCCGGGGGAAGCCCACGTCGGCGAAGGCCATCGCCATCCGCTCGACGAAGAGGTGGACCTCTTCCTCGTCGTGCTGGGGCGGCACGTTCATGGTCGGCTCCTCGACACTCACCCCGTGACCCTACAGTCTTCACAACTTTGTGAAACGAGCGTAGCTTCTGAAGTATGGAAACGGCAATCGATGTGTCCGGCCTGGTGAAGACCTTCGGCCGCACCCGGGCCCTCGACGGGCTCGACCTGACCGTTCGCACCGGAGAGGTGCACGGCTTCCTGGGCCCGAACGGCTCCGGCAAGTCGACCACCATCCGGGTGCTGCTCGGCCTGCTGCGGGCGGACGCGGGGGCCGTCCGACTGCTGGGCGGCGACCCGTGGCGGGACGCGGTGGCGCTGCACCGGCGCCTCGCGTACGTACCCGGCGACGTCACGCTCTGGCCCGGCCTCAGCGGCGGCGAGGTGATCGACCTGCTCGGCCGGCTGCGCGGCGGGCTCGACCCGGAACGCCGCGCCGAGCTGCTGGAGTCGTTCGAGCTGGACCCGCGCAAGAAGGGCCGCACCTACTCCAAGGGCAACCGGCAGAAGGTCGGTCTGGTCGCCGCGCTCGCCTCCGACGTCGAACTGCTCATCCTCGACGAGCCGACCTCCGGGCTCGACCCGCTGATGGAGGAGGTCTTCCAGCACTGGGTCCGCCGCGCCCGGCAGGACGGGCGCACCGTGTTGTTGTCCAGCCACATCCTGGCCGAGGTGGAGGCGCTCTGCGACCGGGTGACGATCATCCGGGCCGGCCGGACCGTCGAGTCAGGCACGCTCGGGGACCTGCGCCACCTGCACCGCACCGCGATCGACGCCGAGGTCACCGCGCCGCTGGACGGCCTGGCCGACCTGCCGGGCGTGCACGACCTGCGGGTGGACGGGCAGCGGGTCCGCTTCGACGTCGACACCGCGTCGCTCGACGCCGCGCTGCGCCGGCTCACCGAGCTGGGGGTACGCAGCCTGGTCAGCACGCCGCCCACGCTTGAGGAACTGTTCCTGCGGCACTACGAGACGACGCCTGCCGTCGACGTGGCGCCCTCGGCGGCGGTTCGCGAGACGGCGGACCGGTCATGAGCGCGCTCACCGGCACGCGTCACCTGGTCCGGCTGATCCTGCGCCGGGACCGCCTCCTGCTGCCGCTGTGGGTGCTCGTGCTCGCGGTGCTGCCGATCACGTACGCGGCCAGCTTCTTCGAGCTGTTCCCCACCGCCGCCGAGCGGGCCGCGTACCTGGAGGGCACCGCCCGCAACCCGTCGATCGTCGCGCTGCTCGGCCCGGCGTACGGCGACAGCGTCGGCGCGCTCACCGCCCAGCGCAGCGGCTTCCTGCTGCTCATCGTCGCGCTGGCGAGCCTGCTCACCGTCATCCGGCACACCCGCACCGAGGAGGAAGCCGGGCGACGGGAACTGCTCGGCGGCAGCGTGCTCGGGCGGCACGCCGGGCTGACCGCCGCGCTGCTCGTCACGTACGGCGCCGACCTGGTGCTCGGGCTGCTCACCGCCGCCGGGCTCGTCTCGACCGGGCTGCCGGTCGGCGGCTCGGTCGCATACGGACTGGTCACCGTGCTGACCGGCACCGTCTTCGCCACGCTCGGCGGGCTGGCCGCCCAGCTCACCGAGACCGCGGGCGGGGCGCGGGGCATCGGCCTCGCCGGTCTCGGCGCCGCGTTCGGGCTGCGCCTGGCCGGGGACACCGCCGGCAACGACTGGCCGAGCTGGCTGTCCCCGCTGGGCTGGGCCGCCCGCGTCCGCCCGTACGAGGGGGAGCGGTGGTGGGTGCTGCTGCTGCCACTGGCCGCCACTGTACTGCTCGCCGCGTTCGCGTACCCGATCTCGGTCCGCCGCGACCTGGGCGCGGGCGTGCTGCCGCCCCGGCTCGGCCCGGCCGGCGCGGGCGGCGCGCTGTCCGGTCCGTCCGGGCTGGCCTGGCGGCTGCACCGAGGGCAGATCCTCTGGTGGTCGGTCGGGTTCGGCCTGCTCGGGCTGATCCTCGGTGGCGCGGCCGAGGCGGCCGGCCGGTCGGTCGAGGGAAGTCCGCGGATGGAGGAGATCGTGGCCCGGCTCGGCGGGGCGTCCGGGATGGCCGACGCGTACCTGGGGGTCACGCTGAGCCTGGCCGGGCTCGCAGCCGCCGGGTACGGCATCCAGGCCGCGCTGCGGATGCGCGCCGAGGAGGCCGCCGGGCACGCCGAGCCGGTGCTCGCCACCGGGACGCGGCGCTCGACCTGGCTGCTCTCGCACGTGGCGTTCGCGCTGCTCGGCCCGGTCGTGGTGCTCGGAGTGACCGGGCTGGCCACCGGCCTGACGTACGGGCTGAGCACCGGTGACGTGCCCCGCCAGCTGGGCCGGATGCTCGCCGCGGGCCTGGCCCAGGTGCCCGCGGCGTGGGTGCTGGCCGGGCTCGCCGTGCTGCTCTACGGCCTGCTGCCCCGGCTCGCGTCCGCCGCGTGGGTGGTGCTGGCGGTCTGCGTGCTGCTCGGGCAGCTCGGCGCCGTGCTGGAGCTGGACCAGTGGCTGCTGGACGTGTCCCCGTTCACGCACACCCCGCAGGTGCTGCGCGACGCGTGGACCCCCACCCCGCTCTACGTGCTGACGGCGTTGGCGGTGACCCTGGCCACAGCAGGCCTGCTGACGTTCCGCCGCCGCGACATCCCCGTCCTCTGACCCGCGTTGATCTTGCACTTGTGGCCCCGGCAAAGCGGGCGAATCACCCGCACGGAGGGCCGCAAGTGCAAGATCGCGGGGGAGGGCGGAGGTGAGGGCTACGGGGTGGCTTCGTTGCGGATCATCAGGGCGCTGCGGAGGCCGGTGATGTCCAGCACGCGGATCAGGAAGTCGCCGACGTTGGTGAGCATCAGCAGGCACTGGGTGTGGCTGGCCTTGCGGCTGAGCACCACGAGCGTGCCGAGGCCCTGCGAGTCGCAGAACGTGACCCCGGCCAGGTCGAGCACGATGCGCGGGGGCGGATCCGCCAGCACCTCGTTCACCACTGTCGAGAGCTGGGCGGCCGTGAGCATGTCGATCTCACCGGCCAGGCGAAGCACGGCTTCGTCACCCGTCCGGTGTACGGTGATGGACAGTTCGGCACGATCCACCCGGTCAGCCTATCGCGATCTCGACCGACGGGCCTGTCGAGCGGATCGCCGTCGGTCCGCCGCGCCGCTCAGGCGGGTGAGCGGCGGGTGAGCCTGGTAACCCCCGTTGCGGGGTGCCTGCCAGGCAGCGCTCCGGCGCTGACACAATGGCCCCATCGTGACCGAGACCTTTTCCGCCGGATCCGGCCGTTACCCGGCCGACGCCCCGGCCTCCGAGGCCCTGTTCGACCGCGCCAAGGCCGTCGTGCCCGGCGGGGTCAACTCTCCCGTGCGCGCGTTCCGTGCCGTCGGCGGCACCCCGCGCTTCATGGTCCGGGGGGAGGGTCCATGGCTCTTCGACGCCGACGGTCGGCGTTACGTCGACCTGGTCTGCTCCTGGGGTCCGCTGATCCTCGGTCACGCGCACCCGGCAGTGGTGGAGGCGCTGCGCGAGGCGGCGCCGCTCGGCACCAGCTTCGGCACGCCGACGCCGGGTGAGGTCGACCTGGCCGAGGAGATCATCGCGCGGACGCCGGTGGAGCAGGTGCGCCTGGTCAACTCCGGCACCGAGGCGACCATGTCGGCGATCCGGCTGGCCCGCGGCTTCACCGGCCGCGCCAAGATCATCAAGTTCTCCGGCTGCTACCACGGCCACTCCGATGCGCTGCTCGCCGCCGCCGGCTCCGGCGTGGCCACCTTCGGCCTGCCCGACTCGCCCGGCGTGACCGGCGCGGCGGCCGGCGACACCATCGTGCTGCCGTACAACGACCTGCGCGCGGTCGAGGAGGCGTTCGCCGCCGAGGGGCGGCACATCGCCGCGATCATCACCGAGGCCGCCGCCGGCAACATGGGCGTGATCGCGCCCCGCGACGGTTTCAACTCCGAGCTGGCCCGGATCGCCCACGCCAACGGCGCGCTGCTCATCGTCGACGAGGTGATGACCGGGTTCCGGGTGTCCCGCGCCGGATGGCACGGCCTCGACCCCTCGGACGCGGACCTGTGGACGTACGGGAAGGTCATGGGTGGCGGCCTGCCCGCCGCGGCGTTCGGCGGGCGCGCGGAGATCATGGCGAAGCTCGCCCCGGCCGGCCCGGTCTACCAGGCCGGCACGCTCTCCGGCAACCCGCTGGCCTGCGCGGCCGGTCTGGCCACGCTGCGGCTGGCCGACGACGCGCTCTACCGGCGGCTCGACGAGACCGCCGCCGCGCTGGGCAAGCTGACCACCGAGGCGCTGTCCGCGGCGGGCGTGCCGCACCGCCTCTCCACCGCGGGCAACATGTTCTCGGTCTTCTTCACCGACGCGGACGTGCACGACTACGACAGCGCCCGCACCCAGGTGGTGCCGGCGTTCAAGGCGTTCTTCCACGCGATGCTCGCCGGTGGCGTCTACCTGCCGCCGAGCGCGTTCGAGTCGTGGTTCGTCTCGACCGCGATCGACGACGCCGCGTGGGAGCAGATCGCCGCCGCCCTGCCGGTGGCGGCGCGGGCGGCGGCAGCGGCGGGACACGGGGGGTAACCAGTGGCGGAGACTGTGGTGCACGTGCTGCGGCACGGCGAGGTGCACAACCCGGACGGCATCCTCTACGGCCGCCTGCCCGGGTTCCGCCTCTCCGAGCTGGGCGTGCAGATGGCCAAGGCGGCGGCGCAGGCGCTCGCCGACCGGACCGTGGTGCACGTGGTGGCCAGCCCGCTGGAGCGGGCCCAGCAGACCGCCGAGCCGATCGCGGCGCAGTTCGGTCTCTCCGTCGGCGTCGACGAGCGCCTGATCGAGAGCGCGAACTGGTTCGAGGGCAAGAAGGTCTCGCCGGGTGACGGCTCGTTCCGCGACCCGCGCAACTGGTGGGTGCTCCGCGACCCGGTGACCCCGTCCTGGGGCGAGGCGTACCGGGCCATCGCCGAGCGCATGTTCGCCGCGCTGCACGCCGCCCGGGTCGCCGCCGAGGGGCGGGAGGCGGTGCTCGTGTCGCACCAGCTCCCGATCTGGACGCTGCGCAGGCACGTCGAGCGCAAGCGCCTCTGGCACGACCCGCGCCGTCGCCAGTGCGGCCTGGCCAGCCTCACCTCGTTCCACTTCGACGGCGCCAAGATCGTCGGTATCGGGTACTCCGAGCCGGCGGCCCACCTCGTCTCGATCTCGCCGACCGCCCGGACGGCCAAGGGGGCCTGATGCTCACCCGGAGGCTCGCCGCCGCCCTGCTCGCCGCCGTCACCGCCGGTACGGTGCTGGTCGGCTGTTCCTCCGGCAGCCAGGAGAGCCGGTGCGCGGCCGACGGCTCGACTGTCACCTGCGCCCCGGACCAGCGCTCCAAGACGCCGAAGGTGAGCGGTGAACTGCTCACCGGCGGCAGCTACGACATCTCCCGCGACCGCGGGCAGGTCGTCGTGGTCAACTTCTGGGGCTCCTGGTGCGCGCCCTGCCGCGCCGAGGCGGACGACCTGGAGGCCACCTACCAGGCCACCAAGGGCTCCGGCGTGACGTTCCTCGGCATCAACGTGCAGGACAGCAAGGACAAGGCGATCGCCTTCGAGGAGGGCCGGGTCACGTACCCGAGCATCTTCGACCCGGCCAGCCGTCAGGCGCTGAACTTCGACATCCCGCCGAACACCACCCCGGCCACGGTCGTGCTCGACCGCGAGGGCCGGATCGCCGTGGTGATCCGCCGGGCCGTCACCCGCGACGAACTGCGGCCGATCGTCGAGGACATCGCCGCCGAGGCGCCGCCGCCGAACGGCGCCCGCTGATGGGCGAGACGTTCCGCCAGCTCGCCGAGTCCGGCCCGCTGCTGCTCGCGGTCGGCGCGGCGGCGCTGGCCGGACTGGTCAGCTTCCTGTCCCCGTGCGTGCTCCCGCTCATGCCCGGCTACCTGTCGTACGTGACCGGCTTGGCCGGCTCCGACCTGGAGGGTGCAAGGAAGGGCCCCCTTTTAACGCCTCCGGTAGAGGAAGGGCCCCTTCTTAACACCGGCGCCGCCGCCGGCAGCAGCGCGGGCGGCTCGGGCGGCTCGGGTGGCGTGAGCGTCGCCGAGCGGGCGGCGCCGCAACGGACCACCGCCGCCGTCAAGGGCCGGGTGCTCGCCGGCACGCTGCTGTTCATCGCGGGCTTCACCGTCGTGTTCGTCGCCACCGCGATCCTCTTCTCCGGCGTCGGCAAGCTCTTCTTCCGGTACGAGCGCACGCTGGAGATCGTCATCGGCGCGCTCGTGGTGGTGCTCGGCCTCGGCTACCTCGGGGTGATCCCCGGCATGCAGCGGGAGTTCCGCATCCGCTGGCTGCCCTCCGCCGGGTTGCTCGGCGCGCCGGTGCTCGGCGCGGTCTTCGCGCTCAGCTGGCTGCCCTGCACCGGCCCGACGCTCGGCGCGGTGCTCGGCATGGCGGCTACCGAGGGCGGGACCGACCGGGCCGTGGTGCTCGCCGTGGCGTACTGCCTCGGGTTGGGGATACCGTTCGTCGTCTTCGGGCTGGGCTTCCAGCGCCTGCTCGGGGTGTTCCGCGCCGTCCGGCGCAACAGCCGGTGGGTCACCCGGATCGGCGGCGCGCTGCTGATCGCGATCGGCCTGGCGCTGATCACCGGCGGCTGGGTGAACGTGGTGATCTGGTTGCAGACGAACGTGGGCGTGGGCGAGGTGAGCATCTGATGACGACCGTTGACGACAGGCCGTCGACCCCACCCGCGCAGGCGCCCCGGCGGCGGGTCAACCCGGTGCTGGCCCTGCTGCGCAACTCGTGGCGGCAGCTCACCAGCATGCGTACGGCGCTGATCCTGCTGTTCCTGCTCGCCGTCGCGGCCATCCCCGGCTCGGTGCTGCCCCAGCGCGGCGTCAACCCGGAACGCGTCAACCAGTGGTTCGTCGACCACCCCGACCTCGCGCCCCGGCTGAACCAGATCGGCGCGTTCGAGGTCTTCGGCTCGGTCTGGTTCTCCGCGATCTACCTGCTGCTGTTCACCTCGCTGATCGGCTGCATCCTGCCCCGCGCCCGCGACCACGTCCGCGCGCTGCGGATGAAGCCGCCGGCCGCGCCGAAGCGGTTCGACCGGCTGCCCCAGCACGCGGTGCTGGAGGCCCCGGCCGCCGCCGACCCCGAGGCGATCGCGGCGGTGCTGCGCCGCCGCCGGTGGCGGGTCACCGTGCGCGGCGACGAGGTCTCCGCCGAGAAGGGCTACCTCAAGGAGACCGGCAACCTGCTCTTCCACGTGTCGCTGGTCGCCGTCCTGCTCGGGGTGGCGCTCGGTTCCTGGTACGGATGGCACGGCAACCGCATCCTGGTGGCGGGCGAGGACAACGCCTTCTGCAACACCCGCCAGCAGTACGCCGAGGCGTCGCTCGGCCCGCGCGTGGACAGCTCCGACCTGCCGCCGTTCTGCCTGACGCTGGAGAAGTTCGAGGCCGACTACCTGCCGTCCGGGCTGGCGTCCCGCTACTGGGCCACGGTGACCGTGGACGAGCCGGGCGGCACGGAACGGACCGCCGGGTTCTCGGTCAACTCGCCGCTGCGGCTCGGCTCGGCGAACGTCTACCTGCTCGGCAACGGCTACGCGCCGCTGCTGAAGTACACCGACAAGTACGGCCGCAGCCAGACCAGCGAGGCGCCGTTCCTGCGTACCGGTGACTCCAACGCGACCGAGGAGGGCGTGGCGATCTTCCCGGACGCCAACGTCGACCCGAAGACCGGCGCGCGTGCCCCGGACCAGCAGATCGCCTTCGACGGGCTCTACCTGCCGACCGCGCCGGAGAGCGCGCCGTACGTCTCGTCGCAGTACCCGGCCGAGCGGAACCCGGCAGTGAACCTGACCGCGTACCGGGGCAACCTCGGGCTGGACGCGGGCATCCCCGGCTCGGTCTACGCGCTGGACCGGCGGCAGATCGACGACGGCAAGCTCAAGGAGATCGGCACCAAGCTGCTGCGGCCGGGGGAGAAGTGGACCCTCGACGACGGCAGCACGCTGGAGTTCGTCGGCACCAAGCCGTACATCACGCTCGCGGTCCGGCACGCGCCCGGGCAGACGTTGCTGCTGGTGGCGAGCGGCACGCTGCTGCTGGGCCTGATGGGCTCGCTGTTCGCCCGGCGGCGCCGGGTCTGGTTCCGGGTTTCGCCCCCCGAGGGCGGATCTCCGACGAGCGGTAGTAGTTTGGTGGAGGCCGGTGGGCTGCCGCGCACCGAGCACCCTGGGTTCGCCGACGAGTTCGCGCAGCTCGTCGCCGCGGTGAGCGGTGACGCGCCGGACGCGCGGCGGGCGCGAGAAGGAGACGACTGATGTCCGCACTCTCCGACCAGCTGGTCGCGTTCGCGATCCTGGCGTACCTGATCGCGATGATCAGCCACGCCGTGGAGTTCGCGCTGGGCAACGCGCGGAAGGTGCCCGCGGCCGCGCCGGCGCGGGAGCTGGTCGGCGCGGGCGTCGGCGGAGCCGGCGGCACGATCGACGAGCCGGCCGTCGCGGCCACGCCGCCGCGCCCGGACCGCACCGGCGCGCGGGCCGTGCTGGCCGGCCGGATCGCCGCCTGGCTCACAGTGCTCGCCGCCGCCGTGCACCTGGGCGCCGTGGTCACCCGGGGCCTCGCCGCCGACCGGATGCCCTGGGGCAACATGTACGAGTTCGTGCTGACCGGCACCTGGATCGGTGTGGCGGCCTGGCTCGTGGTGCTCTGGAAGCAGCCGTGGCTGCGCCGGCTCGGGCTGTTCCTGACGCTGGTCATGGTGCTGCTGCTGGCGTTCGCCGAGCTGAAGCTCTACGTGCCGATCGAGCCGCTGATGCCGGCGCTGCAGTCGTGGTGGTTCATCATCCACGTCTCGACGATCATCTTCGCCTCGGGCATCTTCCTGCTGGGCGTGGTGCCCGCCGCCGCGTACCTGATGCGGTCCGGCTGGGAGCAGGGGCGGCGCAGCTTCCCGTACACCCTGGCCCGCCGCCTCCCGGAGGCGGCCGGGCTGGAGCGGCTGACCTTCATGCTGCACGCCTTCTCGTTCCCGATCTTCACCTTCGCGGTGATCGCGGGTGCGATCTGGGCCGAGGCGGCCTGGGGTCGCGCCTGGGGCTGGGATCCCAAGGAGACCTGGGCGTTCATCTCCTGGGTGGTGTACGCGGGCTACCTGCACGCACGGGCCACGCCGAGCGTGAAGCGCAACGTGGCCACCTGGATCTCCATCGTGGGCTTCCTGACCGTGATGATGAACCTGTTCGGCGTGAACTTCTTCTTCACCGGTCTGCACTCGTACGCCGGGGTGTAGTGACCGGGCGCGCGCTCAGCACCTCGTCCACCCGGCGCGTGACCTGGTAGGCCACCTCGGGCAGGTCGGCCAGTTCGAGGCGGTCCGCCCGCAGCGCGAACTGGGCGTGCAGCTCGCGGGCCACGGCGTCGCGGATCTCGGCCTGAAGCGGGCTGAGGCCGTCGGGGTCACCCACCACGTATGCGTCGTCCATCCGTCGATGATGAACCGCCGTCGGCGAAGCTGTCAGTGACGCAGAATGTAGGACTACACTTCTTAGAACTGTAGTTATAAGAAGTGTGGTGTCGGCATGCCGCTGTTCGGAAAGCCCGCAGAGATCTTCGACCGGGACGTCGAGTGGGCCGAGCTGGCCCGGTTCGTGGCCGACGACCGGCCCGGCGCGACGCTCGGCGTGGTCAGCGGCCGCCGGAGGCAGGGCAAGACCCTGCTGCTGTACCAACTGGCGCAGGCGAGCGAGGGCTTCTACTTCGGCGCGACCGAGGCGACGTCGACGGAATCGCTGCGCCGGTTGGGTGAGGCGCTGGGCGCGTACTCCGGGTCACCCGGCCCCGTCCACCTGCCGGACTGGGGTGCTGCGGTCGACGCGCTGCTCGCGCTGGGACGGGAACGCCCCGTCACTGTCGTCCTCGACGAGTTCCCGTACCTGGTGCGTGCGGCCCGTGACCTGCCGTCGATCATCCAGCATGCGCTGACGCCCGGGCGTCCGGAGCGGACCGGATCCCGGGCGCGGTTGTTGTTGTGCGGCTCGGCGCTGTCCTTCATGGGAGGACTGCTCGCCGGGTCGGCGCCGCTGCGCGGGCGGGCCGGCCTGGAACTGCCGGTGCAGCCACTGGACTTCCGCGCCGCGGCGGCCTTCTGGCAGATCGACGACCCGCTGCTGGCGGTGCGCGTCTTCTCCGTCGTCGGCGGCACCCCCGCGTACCGCCGGGAGTACGTCCAGGACGACACCCCGGCCGGGTCGGACGACTTCGACGCGTGGATCGTGCGGACGGTCCTGAACCCGGCCCGGCCGCTGTTCCGCGAGGCCCGATACCTGCTGGCCGAGGACCCGGACCTGCGGGACACGGCGCTGTACCACTCGGTTCTCGCCGCCGTCGCGGAGGGGAACGCCAGCCGGGGCGGCATCGCCGGCTACATCGGGCGGAAGGCCACCGACCTCCAGCACCCGCTGACCGTGCTGGAGGACGCCGGACTGCTGCTGCGTGAGCCCGACCCGCTGCGCAGCGGTCGCAGCAGCTACCGGATCACCGAGCCGTTGATCACCTTCTACCAGGCCGTGATGCGTCCGGCGTGGACGGCTCTGGAGCAGCGGCGCGGAGCCGACGTCTGGCGTCGCTCGCAGCGCCGCTACGCCAGCGCGGTGCTCGGACCCAGGTTCGAGGAGATCGTGCGGCAGTGGTCGCTCCGCTTCGCCGAACCCGAGCTTCTCGGCGGGCACGTCGCGGAGGTGAGCGCGGCGACGCTGACCGATCCGGACACCCGGACGCGTCACGAACTCGACCTGGTCGCGGTGGGCGAGCCGCCACCTGGCGACGGCCCTCGCCCGTTGTTGGCGATCGGTGAGGTCAAGTGGGGTCGCCGGCTGGGCCGGGCCGACCTCCAGCGGCTGGAACGGATCCGGGCCCTGCTGGTGCGACGACGACCCGGCGTCGACGCGGCCGGAGCACGGCTGCTGCTGGCCGGCGGCCACGGCTTCGAGGACGACCTCGTCGACGCCGCGGCCGGTCGGGCGGATGTGGTCCTGGTCGACCCGGCACTTCTCTACGGGCGCTGAGCCGGCGCCTCATCCGGCGAACCAGCCGGGGATGTCGAGGCGGAACACGTCGGCGGGGACCATCCGGCGCAGGTCGTCCTCGATGGCGGCGACCCGGTCGGCGCCGAGCGTGGCCGCCCAGCGGTCGCGTAACTCGTCGAAGACCACAGCCGAGCGGTGCAGGCCGTCGCGGCCCTTCGCTGTCATCCGGACCAGCTTGCGGCGGGCGTCGGCGGGGTCGTCCACGCGTTCCAGGTAGCCGAGCGCGACCAGCCGGTCCACAGTCTTGCCCGCTGCCTGCTTGGAGACGCCGAGGCGTTGACCGAGGTCGGAGGCGGTGGTGCCGGCCGGGCCGACGGCCTGGAGGACGAAGCCGTGTGCCGGGCGCAGCTCGGGGTGCCCCTGGCGGGCCAGTTCGGCGTGCAGGTCGTCGACGAGCGTACGGAAACCGGCGAGCAGGAGCAGCGGCAGCGCGAAGCCGGGGCGGTCAGGCGTTGCCATGTTCGACAACCACGTTTACTATTCCGTCAACCACGTTGACCATCTTACGAGAGGGGCCCTGTCATGTCCCGCTTCACCGCGTACGAGCCGGACACCGCGCCCGCCGCCGCCCGCCCGGTCATGGCCGGAGTACGCCGCTCGCTGGGTCACCTGCCCGCCGCCGTGAGCCTGATGGCCGGCTCGCCCGAACTGCTCAAGGGCTTCCTCGCCGCCAACGCCGCGTTCGAGGCCACCGACCTGGACCCGGTCGCACGGGAGGTGGTCGTGCTGACCGTCGCCACCCGCAACGGCTGCCACCTCTGCGTGGCCATGCACACCGCGACGCTGGTCCGGCACGGCGCCGCGCCCGAGCTGATCGAGGCGCTGCGGACCGGCGCGACGCTGCCCGACCCCCGGCTGGAGGCGCTGCGCCGCTTCACAGTCGCCGTGCTCGACCACCGGGGCGCGGTCCCCGACGCCGACCTGGACGCGCTGCTCGCCGCCGGATGGCAGGCCCGGCACGCGCTGGACGTGGTGCTCGGCGTCGGCACCTACACGATCTCCACGTTCGCCAACCGGCTCACCGAGGCGCCGCTCGACGAGCCGCTGGCCGCGTACGCCTGGCAGCCCGCCGCCTGAGCTGCGGGTGTTAAGAAGGGGCCCCTCCTCTACCGGAGGCGTTAAAAGGGGGCCCGTCCTTACCTCCGCAGGAGGGTACGGGAGGATGGGCGGTATGGCGGCTCGCTTCCCGTACACCGATCTGAAGGATTTCCTCGCGGCGCTGGAGCGTGCGGGCGAGCTGCGGCGGGTGAGCGCGCCGGTCGACCCCACGCTGGAGATCAGCGAGATCGTCACCCGCACCGTCCGGGCCGGCGGGCCCGCGCTGCTGTTCGAGCGCCCCACCCGGGGTGAGATGCCGGTGGCGATCAACCTGTTCGGCACCGAGAAGCGGATGGCGATGGCTCTCGGGGTGGAGCACCTCGACGAGATCGGCGAGCGCATCGGCGACATGCTCAAGCCGGAGCTGCCGCAGGGCTTCTCCGGGATGATGGGCGGCCTGGGCAAGGTCATGCAGCTCAAGTCGATGCCGCCGAAGAAGGTCAAGACCGCGCCCTGCCAGCAGGTGGTCTACCGCGGCGACGACGTCGACCTGAACCGGCTGCCCGGGTTGCAGGTGTGGCCCGGTGACGGCGGGATCTTCCACAACTTCGGGCTGACCCACACCAAGCACCCGGAGACCGGCAAGCGCAACCTCGGGCTCTACCGGCTCCAGCAGCACTCGCACAACACCATCGGCATGCACTGGCAGATCCACAAGAACTCCACCGCGCACCACGCGGTCGCCGAGCGGCTCGGCCAGCGGCTGCCGGTGGCGATCGCGATCGGCGCGGACCCGGTGGTGGCGTACTCGGCCAGCGCGCCGCTGCCGGCCGACATCGACGAGTACCTGTTCGCCGGGTTCCTCGCCGGTGAGCGGGTCGAGATGGTCGACTGCCTGACCGTCCCGTTGCAGGTCCCGGCGCACGCGCAGATCGTGCTGGAGGGCTACATCGAGCCGGGCGAGCGCCTGCCCGAGGGGCCGTTCGGCGACCACACCGGCTTCTACACGCCGGTCGAGCCGTTCCCGGTGATGCACATCGAGTGCATGGCCATGCAGCGCGACCCGGTCTACCACTCGATCGTCACGTCCCAGCCGCCGCAGGAGGACCACGGCCTCGGCAAGGCCACCGAGCGGATCTTCGCGCCGCTGCTGCGCTTCCTGATCCCGGACATCGTCGACTACGACCTGCCCGCCGCCGGTGTCTTCCACAACTGCGCGATCGTGTCGATCCGCAAGCGCTACCCGAAGCACGCGCAGAAGGTCATGAACGCGATCTGGGGCGCGCACATGATGTCGCTGACCAAGCTGATCGTGATCGTCGACGAGGACTGCGACGTGCACGACTACAACGAGGTCGCGTTCCGCGCCTTCGGCAACGTCGACTACGCCCGCGACCTGATGGTCACCGAGGGACCGGTGGACCACCTGGACCACGCCTCGTACCAGCAGTTCTGGGGTGGCAAGGCGGGCATCGACGCGACCCGCAAGCTGCCCGAGGAGGGCTACAGCCGGGGCTGGCCGGAGGAGATGCGCATGTCGCCCGAGGTGGTCTCGCTCGTCGACAAGCGCTGGAAGGAATACGGGATCTGATGACGGCGGCAGTACAGGAACGACCCGGCCGGGTCTCGTCCTTCCTCAAGCTCGTCGCCATCGAGCACTCGGTCTTCGCGTTGCCGTTCGCGTACCTGTCGGCGCTGACCGCCATGCAGCTCAACGGCGGCCGGGTGCGCTGGGGAGACCTGCTGCTGATCACCGTGGCGATGGTCGGCGCGCGGACGTTCGCGATGGCCGCGAACCGGATCCTCGACCGGCGGATCGACGCGCGGAACCCGCGTACGGCGAACCGGGAACTGGTCACCGGCGCGGTGAGCGTGCGGACGGCCTGGACCGGCGCGGCCGTCGCGCTCGTGGTGTTCCTGGCCGCCGCCGCCCTGCTCAACCCGCTCTGCCTGGTGCTCGCGCCGCTCGCCGTGGTGCCGCTCGTGGTCTACCCGTACGCCAAGCGGTTCACGAACTGGCCGCACGCCATCCTCGGGGTGGCCCAGGCGGTCGGCCCGGTCGGCGCCTGGCTGGCGGTCACCGGCACGCTCGACGGCTCCGGCCCGGCCTGGCTGCTCGGTGCCGCCGTCGGCCTGTGGATCGGCGGCTTCGACCTGATCTACGCCTGCCAGGACTCGGAGATCGACCGGGAGATCGGCGTGCACAGCGTCCCCGCCCGGTACGGCCGGCGCTTCGCGCTGCACGCCTCCACGGTCGCGCACGTGGTGACGTTCGCGCTGTTCATCTGGTTCGGCGCCTGGGTCGGCTTCGGCTGGCTGTGGTGGATCGGGCTGGCGCTCACCGCTGTCGCCTTCGCCTACCAGCACATGGTGGTCAGCCCCACCGACCTGAGCAAGGTCAACCGGGCGTTCTTCACCGCCAACGGCTTCGTCGGCATCGCGTTGTTCGTCCTCGCGCTGCTCGACCTGGTGATCCGGCTCGGCCTGCGGCCGTAGACGGCAACGCCGGGCACCCGGTCAGGACGCCGCGGCGACCGGGTAGCGGGCGCTCTCCAGCGTCCAGTCGACCGTGCCGCGCACGGCGGCGGCCAGCCCGTCGAGATGGCTGGCGACGGCGTCGTCGAGCGTCGGGCCGAACGACGGCGCCGCCGCCAGGAGCGCCGCGAACCGGTCCATCTCGGCCCGCCAGTGCCCCGCGACCAGGTCGACCGCCGCCGGCACCGGCACGCCCCGCTCGGCCGCCGTCGCCAGCACCAGGTTGTGCCCGCCGCCGGTGGCCCGGTCGCGCTCCAGCGAGGCGATGTCGTTGAACCAGGACAGCAGGTCGTTGGCGAGGCCGGCGAGCCGCCGTAGTGCCGGATGGTGGTAGACCGCGTCGGGCAGCGGACGCCCGGACGCGAACTCGATCAGCGGGTACGACACGTACGCCGCCGACGTGGCCCGGCGCAGCCGTACGTACTCGGCGACGCCCGGTGGGCGGCCGGACGTGGTGGCGGTGGCCTCCCGGTGGACCCCGTCGAGGTGGTCGGCGACCGCGTCGGCGAAGCGCAGCCGCCACCTGGCCGGCATCCGGCGGCGGGGCTCGCGCCACGCCTGCACCAGCAGCCGGCGCAGCGGGCCGGAGAAGCCCGGGTGGCGGGCACGCGGGCCCTCGCGCAGCAGGGCGAGCGCGCCGTCACGCAACGCGCGGATCTGCGCCGGGGTGAGGCCGTCCCGCCCGTCGCAGGCGTCGTCGACGAGGAAGAACCAGGTGAACAGTGTGGTCAGCACGCGCAGGTCGGGCTCGGTGGCGTCCGGATAGAGGCGCCCGGCGTACCGGGCGAAGCCGGCCCGCGCCAGCCGTTGCCGGGTGGCCGGGTCAGCCGGCAGACCGAGCCGGTCGACCTGCGCCACCAGCCAGCCCTGCACGTCGTCGGCGTACGGGGAGAGGCGGGGCGGGATGGGGCAGTCGGAGCGGAGCGCCCGCAGCACCGCCGCCGTCATCACCGGCCCCTCCGTGGAAGTGGATCGCCGATCGAAGAATTTCATGCCGCGGGACGTTCCGTGAACCCTCTGGACATCCCGGGCGGGGCGACCGAAAGGGGGTCGCCGCCCGCCGTCCGCGGCGACCAGGCACGCTTGAGGGCATGCGCGAACCATGGGTGGTGGGTGTCTCCGGGGCGTCCGGGACGCCGTACGCTGCGGCTGTCGTCCGGGGCCTGCTCGACGCCGGCCAGGCGGTGGACCTGATCGTCTCCCGGGCGGCCCGGCTGACGGTGCTGGACGAGACCGGCCGGCCCTTCCGGGACGCGCACTGGACCGAGGACCTGGCCGCCTGGCTCGACCGCGACCTCACCGGCGCGGACCTGCGGCACTGGCCCGCCGGTGACCTGGCCGCCGGCCCGAGCAGCGGCTCCTACCCGGTACGCGGCATGGCGGTGGTGCCCGCCAGCACCGCCGCGTGCGCCGGCATCGCCATCGGGCTCTCCAAGGATCTGCTCCAGCGCGCCGCCGAGGTCAACCTCAAGGAGCGCCGCCCGGTGGTCGTGGTGCCCCGGGAGACGCCGGTGACCCGCAGTCACCTGGAACATCTCATCGCGCTGCACGACGCCGGCGCGGTGGTGCTGCCGGCCAGTCCGGGCTTCTACGGCGCCGGGGCGGCGGCGTCCGCCGGGCAGCTCGTGGACTTCGTGGCCGGGAAGGTGCTCGACGCGCTCGGTGTCGAGCACACGCTGTTCCGGCGGTGGTCCGGCGAGCTGGCAGCCGGCCGCCGGGAGGCGGACCCGGACTGACGGTCCCGGTTGCCGACGTACGGGGCGCGGCCCTCGGCCGGACCGCGCCCCGTCCGTTCAGTACATGCCGGCGTTCGCCGGTCCGGGGCCGGTGTTAGCGGTCGGGCCCATGTTGCGGGCCTTGCCCATGTCCTCCGCCTCGTCCAGCATGCCCTCCCCCTCGAGCAGGGCCCGCACCTCGGATTCCCGAAACCGGCGGTGCCCTCCTGGAGTCCGGATACTGCCGATCCGGCCGGCCGCTGCCCATCTGGTCACGGTCTTCGGGTCCACCCGAAACAGCGCAGCGACCTCACCCGGTGTCAGCAGGCGATCTCCAGTGTCCACAGCCCCCTCCTCGCGTCGACGAAGCCCCCGGCTGAACACACTGCCCCCGGCCGGTGCGAGCCCAGAGCCGTCATGAGGGACGTATGGCAATTACAGCACCGGCTACCGGACGTGTCCGCCAAACGCGAAAAACGCACACACTGGGAAGGTTAGGAAATGGTACAGGCGGAGAACCCCCGTGATCGTACGTTTGTGAAGGGTTGATCCACGGGTACCGACAGTGTTCCGTGGTCGCCAAACGGATAGGGTCACTCTCCGTGGACACGATCGACCTGAGCCTCGTGGAGTTGTTGCGAGGCAACGCCCGTCTGTCGTACGCCGAGCTGGCCCGTCAGGTCGGCCTCTCCGCCCCGGCCGTGCACGAGCGGGTCGGCAAGCTGGAGTCCAGCGGCGTGATCCGGGCGTACCGGGCCGAGGTCGAGCCGGAGTCGATCGGGCTCGGCGTCACAGCGCTCATCGGCATCATCGAGGACTCCGACGCCGACACCGACGAGGTGCTGGAGGCGTTCCGCCGCATCCCCGAGATCGAGTCCTGCTACTTCATGGCCGGCGTCGAGTCCTTCCTGCTCAAGGCGCGAGTCGGCACGATCGCCGAGCTGGAGCAGCTGATCGTCCGGCTGAACCGGACGGCGGGTGTGGCGTCCACCCGTACCAGCATCGCCCTGTCGACCAAGTGGGAGAACCGCCCGCAGCCGCTGGAACCGCCCACCGCCTGACGCCTCTGGCCCCGGGCCGGGGGTTGCGGTTACCGTGCGCCGATGACGAGCTCGGAGCGCGGCGCCGCCGTGGTCACAGGTGCGGCCGGCGGGCTGGGGCGGGCCATCGCCGCCGCGCTGCACGCCGACGGGTGGAACGTGCTGCTCACCGACACCGACGCCGGGGCCGTGGCGGCTGCCGCCGCGCCGCTGGGTGGCTGGTCCCGCCCGCTCGACGTACGCGACGAATCCGCCTGCGCGGACGTCGCCGCCGAGGCGGCGGCCGCGCCCGGCGGCCTCGGGCTCTGGGTGAACAACGCGGGCATCCTGGTCACCGGGCCGTCCTGGGCGCACGACGCCCCGACCCGGCGCGCGGTGGTCGAGGTCAACGCGCTCGGCGCGATCAACGGCACGCTCGCCGCCGTCGCGGTGATGCGCGAACAGGGCCGCGGCCACGTGCTCAACGTCGTCTCGCTGGCCGGGCTGATCGCCGCACCGGGCGAGACGGTGTACGCGGCCAGCAAGCACGCCCTGCTCGCGTTCAGCCTCGGCACTCTGAGCGACCTGCGGATGGCGGGCGTCCGGGGCGTACACGTGTCGTGCCTGTGCCCGGACGGGATCTGGACGCCGATGCTGCACGACAAGCTGGACGACCCGGGAGCGCTGGCGTCCTTCACCGGCTCGCTGCTCACGCCGGAGCGGGTGGCCGCGCGGGCCGTCCGGCTGGCCCGGCGGCCCCGGCCGGTGGTCAGCCTGCCGCGTTGGCGCGGTGCCCAGGTACGACTCCTGGACGCCTTCCCCCGGCTCGCCCTGGCCCTCACGCCGGTGATCCGGGCCACCGGGCGGGCCGGTCAGCGGCGGCAGGCCCGCCGGGTCCGGGAAAACCCGAGCCCACCTCGCTTGTAACGTTGCCGACGTGACTCATCTCGACCGGTGCGACGAGGCCAGCCGGCGCTGGGTGACCGAGGCCATCGCCACGGTCGAGGCGGACGCCAACCGCTCCGCCGACACCCACCTGCTGCCCTTCCCGCTGCCCCGCGAGTGGGGGATCGACCTCTACCTCAAGGACGAGTCGGTGCACCCCACCGGCTCGCTGAAGCACCGGCTGGCCCGCTCGCTGTTCCTCTACGGGCTCTGCAACGGCTGGATCGGCCCGGACACCACGATCGTCGAGGCGTCATCAGGGTCGACGGCTGTCTCCGAGGCGTACTTCGCCCGGATGCTCGGGCTGCCGTTCATCGCTGTCATGCCCGCCTCCACGTCGCCGGAGAAGATCGCCCAGATCGAGTTCCAGGGCGGACGCTGCCACCTGGTGGACGACCCGTCGAAGGTCGTGGTGGAGGCGCGCTGGCTCGCCGAGGACAGCGGCGGCCGGTTCATGGACCAGTTCACGTACGCCGAGCGGGCCACCGACTGGCGGGGCAACAACAACATCGCCGAGTCGATCTACGCCCAGCTCGCGCTGGAACGGCACCCGGTGCCCGCCTGGATCGTGGTCGGCGCCGGCACCGGCGGCACCAGCGCCACCATCGGCCGCTACGCCCGGTATCGCCGGCTGCCCACCAAGCTCTGCGTGGTGGACCCGGAGAACTCCGCGTTCTACCCCGCCTGGCAGGCCGGTGACTGGTCGGTACGCACCGACCGCGGATCCCGGATCGAGGGCATCGGGCGGCCCACGGTCGAGGCGTCCTTCCTGCCCAGCGTGGTGGACCGGATGGTGCAGGTGCCGGACGCCGCGTCGCTCGCCGCGATGCGGGCCGGCTCGGCGGTGCTCGGCCGCCGCGTGGGCGGCTCCACCGGCACCAACCTGTGGGGCGCGTTCGGGCTGATCGCGCAGATGCGCGCGGCCGGACGTACCGGCTCGGTGGTCACGCTGATCTGCGATCCGGGCGACAGGTACGTCGACACCTACTACTCCGACGAGTGGGTGGTCGCCCAGGGCCTCGACCTCGCCCCGCACCTCGCCACCATCGACCGGTTCCTGACCGACGGCACCTGGCCGACCGCCTGAGCCGGGGCCCCGGCCGGTCAGCGCGGGTCGACCCGCTCGGCCAGCCCCGGGTAACGCACTACGAAGCCGTCCGGGTCGACCTCCAGGTCGGCGGTGAACGTGCCGCTCGCGTACCGGACCCGGCCCGGACCCAGCGAGGTGTAGACCTGCTCGGCGGGCACCACGGCCAGGCCGGGCAGCAGCACCCACGCCACATTCACGGCCGTGGCCAGGTCGGCGGGCAGCCGCCCCAGCCCGATCCGGCGGATCGGCAGCGTGTTCGTCAGCGGGGAACCGCCCAGATCCACGTCGAGCGCCTCGGCCAGCCGGCCCGGGTCGTCGGTACCGGGCAGGCCCGCCGGTGGGTGGCCCGCCGCGCTCAGCGCCGCGTCCAGGTCACCCTCCTCGCCGGTACGCACGCGCCACCCGACCCGGCCCCGCTCCAGGCGTACGCTCCGCGACCAGCCGGCGCCCTCGGACTCGACCTCCAGCCGGTTCGTCGACCAGTCGGGCCCGACGGTCAGGCGGTACCGGCACGTGTACGGGATCGGATCCACGGCGAGCGCCACACCCTGCGCGGTCAGCCCCTGACCGTCGTCGAGCACGACGTGCTCGGAGCCGGCGGTGTCGGTCCGGGCCCAGAAGAGCGACTTCGGCATGGACCGGACGTTACGCGAACCGGCGGTCGGCGGCAGCGGATGCGCGAACGCCGCCGCCGAGCGGGATGTCCCGCTGTTCCCGGGCGTCAGGCCAGCGCTACTGATTACCCCTGCTCGTCGCCCTCTGTGGGGCGGGGCGGCCGGTTGTGGCGGGCCCACTCGTCCACCTCGTCCGCGTCCCAGACGTTCATGCCGATCAGTCGGGCGAGCGGCTCGGGAAACCCGGGGCGGCGGGTGATCTGCAGGACCCGCTGACGCGATACGCCGAACAGGGCGGCCAGCTCGCCGGGCCCGTACAGGCGTGGTCGTCTCACACGCCGAAAGTAGGCACGACACGCAGTGGTCATTTGTCACTTACAGATTGACAACCCCCTGCGAGCTGGGGTGCGATGTGATCAGGCCCCCCGTCCGGTGGCGAGTTCGCGGCGGACGGGGGTGCCACCTGGACGCCGACCATGCAGGAGGGCCCCGAGTGACCCAGCGCCACGCTCCGCTGAAACCCCTTTGGGTCTGTACGGCAGACCTGCTCAACTGGCCCTGCGAGAACGCCAAGGTCGAGTTGGTCGCTGACTACGAGCACGACCGGCGCCACCTCGCCGTCGATCTGGCTGCCCTGATGCGGCAGGCAACCGATGACCTGACCAGGCTCTACTCCGAGCCGCCGGACCCCGCCGAGATGCACATCCGGTTCCTGGGCTGGCTGCGGTCGGTGCGCAATGTCTGACCCGATCGGCACCGGGCTGCTGCTGGCCGCCGTCATCGCCCAGGCGTTCGGCTGCTGGGTCGCCTGGTCGTGGGGCCGGTCCGCTCGGCGCAGCCTCCGGCAGACCATCGACAAGACCATCCCCACGCCCCCGCCCGGTTGGCGGCCTCGTCATCGCCTGTCGCTGTGGAATGAGCCGACCCGGCGGTATCCCGTCCTCACACCGCGCAGCTAGAACGGGAGCCGACATCACCCCAGACGCACCGCCGCCGCCGAGCGGGTGCTCGGCGGCGGCGGTGGGTGCGCTCAGATCAGTGGGTACGTGCCGGCGGGCGCCCGCCGAAGCCGCGCCTGTCGTCCCGGCCCCGCCCCTCGGCCCGGAAACCGCCGGCCCGGCGCTCGGCCGGACGCGCGTCGCCCCGGTCACCGAAACGCCGCTCGGCGTGCGGGCGGTCGTCCTGGCGCCGGTCACCGAAGCCGCGCGAGCCGCTCGGCCGGTCGTCGTACCGCCGCTCGTCGCGGTCGTACCCGCGTCCGGTCGCCGGTCGCTGCCGGTCCCCGTACGGCCGGTCGGCCCGCTCGCCGAAGCGCTCGCCGCGCTGGCCGCGGTCGTCGGACCGCTGCTCGCCGAAGCTCCGGCCGTCGGACCGCCGGTCGCCGAAGCTGCGCTCGCCCCGGTCGCCGAAGCTGCGGTCGTCGCGGCGCTCCGGCCGTCCGAAGCGGCGCTCGCCGCCGGATCGCTCGCCCGAGTAGCGCTCACCCGCCGGCCGGTCGCCGAACCGGCGGTCACCGCCGCGGTCCGCGAACCGGTCGCCGGACCGCTCGCCCGCGGGCCGGTCGCCGTAGCGGCGCTCGCCCCGGCCGTCGCGGTCGCCGAACCGGCGCTCGCCACGGTCGGAGAAGCCGCCCCGGCCGCCCCGGTCGAAGCCCCGGCCGTCGCGGTCGCCGAAGCGGCGCGAGCCGCCGCCGCGTCGCGGCTCCGGCTCGTCCCGCACCGGTACGCCGCTGGGCTCGCGCGCGCCGGTCAGCTCGGCCAGCGCCTCGTCGCCCGCCCGGACCCGGGTCTCGGCCGGCTCGACGCCCGCCTTCTCCATCATGGCCAGAGTGGTGCGGCGCTGCTTGGGCAGCACCAGCGTCGCCACCGCGCCCGACTCGCCGGCCCGAGCCGTACGGCCGGCCCGGTGCAGGTAGTCCTTGGGGTCCTTCGGCGGGTCCACGTGCAGCACCAGCGAGACGCCGTCGACGTGGATGCCGCGGGCCGCCACGTCGGTCGCGACCAGCACGGGCGTGCGGCCCTCGCGGAACTCGGCGAGCGTCTTGGTACGCATGCGCTGCGTCTTGCCGCCGTGCAGCCCACCGGCCCGCACACCGACGGCCGCGAGCTGCTCGACCAGCCGGTCCACGCCGAGCTGCGTACGGGCGAACAGCATGGTGCGGCCCTCACGGGCGGCGATGGACGCGGCGACGGCGAACTTGTCGTGCGGCGGGATCAGCAGCAGGTGGTGATCCATGGTGGACACGGCGGCGGTGGCCGGTGCGGTCGAGTGGGTGACCGGGTCGGTCATGAACCGCTTGACGAGCGTGTCGACGTCGTTGTCCAGAGTGGCCGAGAACAGCAGTCGCTGCGCGTCCGCCGGAGTCTTCGCCAGCAGCTGGGTGACCTCGGGCAGGAAGCCCATGTCCGCCATCTGGTCGGCCTCGTCCAGCACGGTGATCTCGACGTCGTCGAGGCGGCACACGCCGCGCTCGATCAGGTCGCCGAGCCGTCCCGGGGTGGCCACGACGATCTCCACGCCGCGGCGCAGCGCGTCGATCTGCCGGTCGTACGGCACGCCGCCGACGGCGGTCTTCAGGAACACGCCGACCGCCTTGCCGAGCGGCATGAGCGCGTCGTTGACCTGCATGGCCAGTTCACGGGTGGGGACCAGGACCAGGGCGCGCGGGTGCAGCGGCCGGGCCCGGTTGCGGTCGGCGAGCCGGGCGATCACCGGCAGGCCGAAGGCGAGCGTCTTGCCCGAGCCGGTCTGGCCCCGGCCGAGGACGTCGCGGCCCGCGAGCGAGTCGGGCAGCGTGGCCCGCTGGATCTCGAACGGGGTGGTGATGCCCTGCCGGGCGAGCACCTCGACGACCTGCCGGGGCAGGCCGAGCGAGGCGAAGTCGACGGTGTCGGGCGTCGGGTCGACGGACGGGGACGTGCTGGATTCAGCGAACGTGGTCAAGAAATACCTCTCGAGCGGGGCGCATCTTCGCGATGGCCCGCCGCGGCCTGTCACGCCGCCGAATCGCCCGCAAGATCGCCCATGGGCGCGCAGTCGGGGCGCGCCGGGTCAGTGATCGGAGACAAGTGTACGGCGCATCGCCGACTCCGCCACGGCAACGCGAAGCCGTAGTGGGCGGGCTCACCCCTGTCACTCGATGAGCATGGTCCCGGTCAGGCTGCTCAATGCGTCGTTGGCGAGGAAGACCACGAGCAGGCTGATCGCGATGAGCATGGTCAGCGCGACGGCCAGCACGATGATCACCTTGGTGTTGCCGCCCCGGGCCGCCGGGCCCTCCTCGGACCAGCCCTGGGCCAGGATGTGCCCGGTCAGCGATCCGGAGTTCTCCAGAGGGTTGCCCTGCGGGAACGACACGGTGGCGAAACCGGGCCCGTCGGTCCCGCCGTACGCGGTGCCGGCGAGATCCGGGCCGGCGGGCTGGGGGCGTACCGGACGGGTCGTGTCGGCGTCGCGGGCGGTCGTGGCCGGCGGCGGCCAGGTCGGCAGCGCCGGGGCCGGCACCACTGGCGGCGGCGGTGCCGACACGGGTGCGGCGGCCCACGACGGCAGCGCACCGTCCGGCGTGCCGGGCGTGGCCGGCGGGCCCGGCACGGCGGCCCGCGCGGGCGGGAACGACGGGCCGGGCGCCGGGGCGGGGAACAGCGGCGCGGGCAGTGGGCCCGGCCCGCCGGTCATCGCCGGTGGCGGCGGGAACGGCGGCGCGGGCATCGGACCCGGCGGGGGCGGGGGCGGGGGTACGGGCGGACCCGGCGGCGGTACCGGCGGCCCGGGGATCGGTGGCACCGGTCCGGGCGTCGGCGTCGGCGGGGCGGGTGCGGGCG
Organism: Micromonospora aurantiaca ATCC 27029; assembly: GCF_000145235.1. NCBI lineage: Bacteria > Bacillati > Actinomycetota > Actinomycetes > Micromonosporales > Micromonosporaceae > Micromonospora > Micromonospora aurantiaca (nom. illeg.). The sequence continues at coordinate 358,905 of NC_014391.1, forward strand.
GCGTGGGCAGGGGTGGCGTGGGCCGGAGCGGTGGTTCCGGCTCGGGTACCGGCGGCGCGGGCGACGGTGGCGTCGGACCGGGCACCGGGGTCGGCGCCGGCTCGGGCTCGGGGCCGTTCGGCGCCGGGGGCTGCGCGGGCTCCGGCGGCTGGACCGGCTCCGGCGGTTCCGGGTTCACCGGACCGGCCCGGTAGACGGTGGCGGCGGCGGGCGGCGCGGCCACCACGGAGGCGGCGACCTCCTCGGCGGAGACACGGCTCAGGCCGGGTACCGATGCGCTGGCCCGCGCGGGTGCGGATCCGGCCTGCTCAGCGGGTGTGGAAGAGCCGGTGAGCGGGGCCGGGCGGCCGGCCGCGGAGGCCGGCGCCGCGTTCGGCGGAGACTCGGCCGAACCGGCTGCCGAGGACTGGGAGTCGTCCTGCGGCCCGACGGCGGTCCCGTCCGCCTGCTCGGCCGGTGCGGTGTCGCGGTCCGGTGCGGCGTCGGCCGGTGCTGCCGCGTCCGCGGTTGCGACGGGCGGCGTGGGCACGCGTGCGGAACCGGAGACGCGGGGTGCCGGGATGGCGGCCGGAGCACTGCCGGGCGTACCCGGGGAGGCGTCGCCGTCGGCCTCCGCGGCGGCGGGCTGGGACGTCGCCTGGCGTTCGCCCACGGCGAAGGCGGACCAGCTGGACGGCGGCACGGTGGCACCGGGGAGGCGCCGGTCCAGCGGCGGTGGGGTGTCCGCCGGGGTGGCCGCCCGGTACGTCGTGGGGCCGGCCTGCGGCAGCGGCTGCTCGTCACCGGCGGGCGGCGGCACGGCCGAGCCCGCGACCGACACCCGCGCCCGCGCGACGGCTATCGGCCCGGGTGGGGCCGAACCGTGGTCGTCGTCGCCGGCCGGGTCGGCGGGGTCGGGCGTCGGTCCCGGGTGGACCTTCTCCGCCGGAACGTCCTGCTCGCCCATCTCGCCCCTCCGCACCCACGCTCGCCTCCGGCCGTGGCGCCGACCGGAAGTGCCTGGATCTCACCGTGCCACATTCCGGCCCGGGAGCACAGCCGGAGCGGCGGTTGGGTCAGTCGGTGCTGCTGCTCGGGCTGGCGGAGCCGCTGCCGGACGTGCTGCTCGACGGCGCGGCGCTGCTGCTGCTCGGCGCGGCGCTGCTGGTCTCCGGCTCGGCGCTCGCGCTCTGGCTCGGCGTCGGGTCGGGCGAGTCGGTCGGGCTCGGCGGCGGCGTACTCGGCGCCGGGCTGGACGTCGTCGGCTTCGGCGTCGGCGTGGTGGGCTTCGGCGTGGTCGGCGTCGGCTTGGGCGTGGTCGACGGCTTGGGCGTGGTGGGCGTCGGCTCGGGCGTGGTCGACGGCTTCGGCGTGGCCGGCACGGTCGGCGGCGGGACCGGGGTGGCCGGGGCGGGTACGGCGCCGATCACCCGGGTCGCGGCGTAGAGCCGGGACCAGCGGACCACCGAGATCTTGACGACGTCGCCGGTCCGCGGCGCCTCCACCATCTTGCCGTTGCCGATGTACATGGCGACGTGGTGGACGCTGGTCCAGCTGCTGCTGGAGGCGAAGAACAGCAGGTCGCCGGGGAGCAGGGCGTTCGGCGAGACGGTGCGGGAACGGGTCGCGAAGTACTGGTCCTTGGCGACGCGGGGCAGGCCCCGGTAGCCGGCCGCCTGGTAGGAGGCGAGCATCAGGCCGGAGCAGTCGAACCGGTCCGGGCCCTCGGCGGCCCACAGGTAGGGGTCACCGAGCTGGGCGAGGGCGTAGCGCACGGCGGCGAGCGCCCGCGGGTCCGCCACCAGGCCGTCGATGCTCTGATCGACCACGTACGAGGTGCCGAGCCGCTGCTCGGCGGCGTCCGCCAGGCGCTCGATCTCCAGGAGCTTGGCCGCGTTCTCCTTGCGCAGCGCGACGAGCGCGGTTTCCTGCTTGCGCAGGTCGGCCTCGGCGCGGGTGAACGCGGTGGTCTGCTCGGTGGCCCGGCGCTGGGCCGACTCGTGTGCCTTCCGGGCGGCCTCCTCGGCGCTGGTGGCCCGGAGGAGTTCGCCGGTCACCGACGTGGTGGCGCCCTCGGCCTTGTCGCCGCGGGTGATGCGCTGGAGGTTGGCGAAGTCGCGCAGGCTGGCGCCGAACTCACCGGGCGGCAGCGCCGCGTCGGCCTTCACGGCGTCGGCGGCGGCGCTCTTGGCGTTGTCCTGGGCGCGGGTGAGCGCGTCCTGGGCCTCCTTGAGCCGGGCGGCGGACTGGGTCAGCTCGGTCTGTGCGGCGTCCCGCTCGGCCTTGATCCGGAGCAGTTCCTCGCCGAGGAGGGTGACCCGGGCGTCGAGCTGGTTGATCTGGGCGATCAGCGGGCCGTCGGCCGGGTTGGTCACGCCGGTGGTGCCCGGCAGGCCCGCAGTGCCGCCCGGGGTGGTGACGCCGGGCAGGCCCGGGACGGTGCCGGGGAGGCCGGGAACGGCGCCCGGTACGCCGGGAACGGTGCCGGGTACGCCGCGGACGGTGCCGGACGAGCCGGGCAGTTGCAGGGGGCCGGTGACCTGGGGCCGGGAGCCGGTGTCGGGTACGACGTCGGGCAGCGGGTCGGCCCAGGCGGGTGTGGCGAGCGCCGCGGCCGCGACCGCCCCCAGAAGGGCGGACCAGAGCGCCGGGCGCAGGATCGGTGAGATCACCGGCTGCCGTCCTCGTCGCCGTCGGGCCTTGGTGCTGTGAGCCATACCGCTCCCCGTCCGGTCTGGGGTCCGTCACGCGTGATTGGGGCGTGTCGGGACAGGACGGCCCTGGTGTGTGTTCCGCCCCACCCTGTCTTACCTCACGGTTGCGACGATGTCGATGTGCGGAGCGTGACGGCCGGTGAACCGGCGCGACCACGTCGGCGGCCGGTCGGACCCGCGACGTACGCTCGATCGGGAACCCAGGTGGAAGGACGTGGCTTTCGGATGGACGCCGGACTCAAGCGCGAACTCGAGGCGAAGGTGTACGCGGGGGAGCGGCTGACCCGCGAGGACGGCATCGCCCTCTACGCCAGCGACGACCTGACCTGGCTGGGCCGGCTGGCCCACCACAGGCGTACCGAGCTCAACGGCGACCGGGTGATGTTCAACGTCAACCGGCACCTGAACCTGACGAACGTCTGCTCCGCGTCGTGCGCGTACTGCTCGTTCCAGCGCAAGCCGGGCGAGAAGGACGCCTACACGATGCGCATCGACGAGGCCGTCCGCAAGGCCAAGGAGATGGAGGACGAGCAGCTCACCGAGCTGCACATCGTCAACGGCCTGCACCCGACGCTGCCCTGGCGCTACTACCCGAAGGTGCTGCGGGAGCTGAAGGCCGCGCTGCCGAAGGTCAACCTCAAGGCGTTCACCGCCACCGAGGTGCAGTGGTTCGAGAAGATCAGCGGGCTCACCGCCGACGCGATCCTCGACGAGCTGATGGACGCCGGCCTGGAGTCGCTCACCGGCGGTGGAGCGGAGATCTTCGACTGGGAGGTCCGGCAGCACATCGTCGACCACAACTGCCACTGGGAGGACTGGTCGCGCATCCACCGGCTGGCCCACTCGAAGGGCATGAAGACGCCGTCGACCATGCTCTACGGCCACATCGAGGAGCCCCGGCACCGGGTCGACCACGTGCTGCGGCTGCGTGAGCTGCAGGACGAGACCGGCGGTTTCCAGGTCTTCATCCCGCTGCGCTACCAGCACGACTTCGTCGACTCGGCGGACGGCAAGATCCGTAACCGGATCCAGGCCCGGACCACGATGGCCTCGCCGGCCGAGTCGCTCAAGACGTTCGCGGTCTCCCGGCTGCTGTTCGACAACGTGCCGCACGTCAAGTGCTTCTGGGTCATGCACGGGCTGTCGGTCGCGCAGCTCTCGCTGAACTTCGGCGTCGACGACCTGGACGGCTCGGTGGTCGAATACAAGATCACCCACGACGCCGACTCGTACGGCACGCCGAACACCATGCACCGCGACGACCTGCTGCACATGATCTGGGACGCCGGCTTCCGTCCGGTCGAGCGGAACACCCGCTACGAGATCGTCCGCGAGTACGACGGGCCGCCGTCGCTGGCGGAGCGCCGGTCCGAGCCGCAGCAGGTCTGGGCCTGACCTGGCGATGAGCGACGAGGAACAGCAGCGCGGCTTCCCCCGGCGCGACGCCGAGGGGCGCATCCTCACCCTCGGTGACCTGCTCGGGGTGAGCCTGGCCGGCCTGGTCATCGGGGTGCTGGCGCTGCTGGTCTTCGAGTTCGCGTTCGCCACGGTGGGCGACAGCGGCTTCGGGGGTACGAACGGCTGGCTCGCGGTGATCCTGCCGCTCTGGTTGTTCTGGGACGAGTTCCGGGCCTGGGAGTTCGGCGCCGCCCGGGTGGTGGCCGCGCTGGCCGGTCTCGGGCTCGGCGTCCTCGCCGGTCTGCTGGCCGCGGGCCTGGCCTCCGGGCTGCCCGCGCTGTTCACCGGCGCGTTGGCTGCGGCGGTGTTCACCGTGGTCTACGCCGTCATCTGGTTTCATGGCGTGCACTGGCTGGCCCGGCGTACGGGCTGAGGCACGGAGAGAGTGGGAATGCGGGAATGAGCGCGGCGGTCAAGTACACGCTGGGCCGGGTCGGGCTGTTCGTCGCCGTGCTGGCAGCCCTCTGGTTCGTCGAGATGAACATGTTCCTGCGGCTGATGGTGGCGCTGATCTCCTCCGCCGCGCTGTCGTTCTTCCTGCTGCGCAACTGGCGGGACGAGATGGCCGGCGAGATGGCGGAGGCGTCGGAGCGGCGGCGCGCGGAGAAGGACCGGCTGCGCTCGGCGCTCGCCGGTGACGACGAGCCGGGCGCCGAGCCGGACGCCGAGCGCCGCGACGGCTGAGCGGACGGACGAAGGGCCCGGCGCCGCACACGGCACCGGGCCCTTCACCGGTCAGCCGAACCGTTCACCGGCCGGCCGGGCCGTTCACCAGTTGGTCGAGCCCGGGACGACCGGCCACGGCCGGTCGGCCGGCTTGATCAGGTACGCGATGCCGCCGGAGCCGGAGGCCACTGTGCCGTTGGCCCGGTAGCGCTTGGTGCGCAGCCAGATCTGCTCGAACTGCTCCCGCTTGTAGACGTTGCGGACCGCGTCGTTCGACGAGGACGCCGGGTCGTTGACGATCACGTCGCCGTCGGCGGTGAAGCCGACGATCACGAACAGGTGCCCGGAGGTGCCGTAGTTGGCCCCGTCCAGCTCGCTGGCGAGGAACGACTGCGAGGTCACCACCGGGATGCCCGCCTTGATGAACCGTTCCGCCTCGTCGAGCGAGTGCAGCCGGGTGACCCGCGCCTCCAGGCCGGGGAAGCTCGACGCGTACGCGGTGTTGAACGGCCAGTTGCCGGCGCCCTCGTACTCGTAGTCGTAGGTCATCCGGGCGGCGTGGTCGACAGTCGGGTCGGGGTAGGAGGGGTCGACCCACGAGGTGTCCTCGGCCGAGGGCTTGCGGCCCCAGTACTCGACCACCATCTCCGTCGAGGTGGGCGAGCACCACGCCTCGCCGCCGCCGTCGTACTCGGGGTACTCGCCGATGTGGATGTTCTGCGAGTAACGCGGCACGGCCAGCTCGGTGCCCCAGGCGATGCCGCCCCGGCTCGGGGTGACGGTGAACCGGTCCGGGACGTTCGACGCCATCGCGCCGACCATCTGGACCTGCGGCGCGGCGGCCTGGCCGGGCGCGCGGTAGAGCGTCAGCCGCAACTGGTACGAGCGCAGCAGCACCCCCGCGTCGGCGTCGTCGACCGAGAACGTGTCGGTCCAGATGCTCGACCACGGGTCGCCCTGGCCGTCCAGCGTGGAGCGCTTGATGTCCTGGTCGCCGGAGGCCCAGCGGCCCATGACGTACCACGGGGTCTGTGCCCCGGTGTTGTACGTGCCGTGCAGCTCGACCTGGATCCAGGTGCCGGCCGGGGTGGCGGCGTTCCACGACGCGACCATCTCGGTGGCGTCGAAGCCGATCCGCCGCTCGGGCGAGGTCCAGGTGGCGTACTCCCAGGTGCGGGTCGTGCCGGTGTGCTCGTCGGTGAACTCGGTGGTGCCCGCCGGGCGGCCGATGGTCAGCGCCGGGTGGCGGCCCGGTACGGCGCGGGTGCCCTGGTGGGAGCCGCTACGCCAGTCGGGGAAGCGGGAGAACTCCTGAAAGGTGATCTGTTCGTCGTGCGTGACGCCCGGTCGCGGGGCTTGTGCCTGGACCGGTGCGCTGGTGGCGAGGAGGGTGAGCGCGGTGAGGCCGGCGAGGGCGGCCGCGCGCATGGGTCGTCCGAACATGGCAGCTCCACAGGGAGACGGCATCGTTGCCGTTCACTGTCGCGCTTGGCGGGAAGTTTCGCCAGATGTTCAGGCGTAGAAAATCATTGCCGAAGTGACGATCAGGTCGGGATGACCCAAGGCAAAGACAGATATTGATATGACCATGTGTCTCCTGGTGGAGTGTGCGGACAACGGGATCTCCCGTACCCCCAGGAGGTTGTCCATGGCCTTCCGCTCCTCTCCGCTCCGCCGCCGGCTGGCGCTCGCCGCCGTCATCGGCCTGACCATCGTCGCCGCGGCCGCCGCGCCCGCCGTCGCCCGGCCCGCACCGGAAGGCTCCGGTGAGCCGGCCACCGTCGCCTACCGGGTGCTCGGCCCGCGTACGGCGGCCGACCGCACCGCGGTCGCCTCCACCGGTGCCGCGATCGACTACTCCGAGCACGGCGTGCTGCACGTCACGGCGACCAAGGCCGAGGCCAACGCGATCACCCGGCTCGGATTCCGGCTCGAGAAGGACGTCGTGCCGGAGCACGACCACGCCGACGGGGGCATGACCGCCAACGCGTTCCCGCCCGCCGACTCGAACTACCACGACTACGCCGAGCTGACAGCGGTGGTGAACAAGGTGGTCGCCGACCACCCGACGATCGCCCGCAAGCTGAGCATCGGCACGTCGTACCAGGGCCGGGACCTGATGGCGGTGAAGATCTCCGACAACGTCGCCACCGACGAGGCCGAGCCGGAGATCCTGTTCAACGCCCAGCAGCACGCCCGTGAGCACCTGACCGTCGAGATGGCGATCTACCTGCTCAACCTCTTCACCGACAACTACGGCAGCGACTCCCGGATCAGCAGCATCGTCAACTCCCGGGAGATCTGGATCGTCCCCACAGTCAACCCGGACGGCAGCGAGTACGACATCGCCACCGGCTCCTACCGCTCCTGGCGCAAGAACCGGCAGCCCAACAGCGGTTCGACAGCCATCGGCACCGACCTGAACCGCAACTGGGCCTACCAGTGGGGCTGCTGCGGCGGCTCGTCCGGCACCAAGTCGTCGGACACCTACCGGGGCCCGTCCGCCTTCTCCGCCCCGGAGACCGCGGCGCTGCGCAACTTCGTCAACAGCCGGGTCGTCGGCGGGGTGCAGCAGATCAAGGCGAACATCGACTTCCACACCTACTCGCAGCTGGTGCTCTGGCCGTACGGGTACACGTACAGCAACACCGCCACCGGGATGAACACCGACCAGTACAACACCTTCGCCACCATCGGGCGGCAGATGGCGGCGACGAACAACTACACCCCGGAACAGTCGAGCGACCTCTACATCGCCGACGGCACCAGCATCGACTGGATGTGGGGCGCCCACAAGATCTGGGCGTACACCTTCGAGATGTACCCCGGCTCGGCCTCCGGCGGCGGCTTCTACCCGCCGGACGAGGTGATCCCGGCGCAGACCTCACGCAACCGGGAGGCCGTGCTGATCCTGTCCGAGTACGCCGACTGCCCGTACCGGGCGATCGGCAAGCAGAGCCAGTACTGCTGACCTCACCACCGGGCGGGAACCCCGGTTCCACCCCCGCCGGGGTTCCCGCCCACCCCGCCCGTCCGGACGATCTCCGCTGGTCGTGCGCTACCGTGGCACCGACCGTGCCACAGCGAAGCCGGTGCGAAACCGGCGCTGTCCCGCAACTGTGATGCCCCGTACGCGCGGCGCCGGCCTTCCGCCGGCGCCGACGGACGTGGGACGAGCCAGGTCGCCTGAGGCCCGGTCGCGACACGCGCTCTCGAGGAAGGGCGCCTCGCGGACGGGCCTTTCCCCCTGTCGGCGAAGCACCACACTCCTCGACCGACAGGAGGCCCCATGTCCAGACGTACCCCCCGGCTCTTCGCCACCGCCCTCGCGGCCGGCGTGCTGCTCCTCGGCGGCTGCGCCGAGAAGACCTCGACCGACACCCCCGCCGCCGGCGGCTCCGGCGGCGCGTTCCCGGCCACAGTCGGCAAGCTGACGCTGGAGAAGCGGCCCGAGAAGATCGTCTCGCTCTCGCCGACCTCCACCGAGATGCTGTTCGCCATCGGCGCCGGCAAGCAGGTCACCGCCGTCGACGACCAGTCGAACTACCCGGCCGAGGCGCCCCGCACCGACCTGTCCGGCTACCAGCCGAACGCCGAGGCGGTCGCCTCCCGCAACCCCGACCTCGTGGTGATCTCGGACAACCTCAACAAGATCGCCGACCAGCTCGTCGCGCTGAAGATCCCGGTCCTGCAGATCCCCGCCGCGGCCACGCTCGACGACACGTACCGGCAGCTCACCGACCTGGGCACGCTCACCGGCCACCGGTCCGAGGCGGACGCCGTGGTGCAGAAGATGAAGGACGACATCACCGCGCTGACCAAGGACCTGCCGAAGCGTACGGATAAGCCGACCTACTACCACGAGCTGGGCCCGGAGCTGTACAGCGCGACCAGCAAGACCTTCATCGGCACCATCTACGCGCTCGCCGGCCTGGAGAACATCGCCGACGCGTCCGACGCCGACGGGAAGAACGGCGGCTACCCGCAGCTCTCCCAGGAGGTCATCGTCAAGGCGAACCCCGACTTCGTCTTCCTCTCCGACACCAAGTGCTGCAAGCAGAGCGCCGACACGGTGAAGGCGCGCAGCGGTTGGTCCGGCATCACCGCCGTGAAGAACAACCAGATCGTGGAGCTGGACGACGACATCGCCTCGCGCTGGGGCCCGCGCGTGGTCGAACTGCTCAAGGTGATCGTCGACGCCACCGCCAAGGTCCCGGCCTGACCGTGGCCCTACGACAGGCGGAATCCGCCCCGAACCCGGCCGGGACGCCCGACGCGCCCCGGCCGGGTGCCCGGCTGCTGTCCCGGCCGGGGCGGCGTGGGGCGCGCGGCGCGGCCGGTGCCCCGATCCGGCCCGCCGGGCTGCGCAAGCGCTGGCTGTTCGCCGGTGTCGTGGCGGTGCTCGTCGCGCTGGTCGCGGGCGTCTCGCTCGGCCCGGTCAGCCTGCCGCCCGGCAGCGTCGCGGCCGAACTGCTCAACCTGCTGCCCGGGGTGCACCTGGACAGCGGGCTCACCGAGCGGGAAGTCGCGATCATCACCGAGCTGCGGCTGCCCCGGGTCGTGCTCGGCCTGCTCGTCGGCGCGCTCCTCGCCCTGGCCGGCGGCTGCTACCAGGGCGTCTTCCGCAACCCGCTGGCCGACCCGTACCTGCTCGGCGTGGCGGCCGGAGCCGGATTCGCGGTCACCGCGGCGATCGTGCTCGGCGCCGGTGCGGGCGGGGCGCTGACCGGGCTGCCGATCACCATTCCGCTGGCCGCGTTCGTCGGGTCGCTCGGCGCGGTCGTGCTGACGTACCTGCTCGGCGCCGCCGGTGGCCGGGACCGGTCCCCGGCCACGCTGATCCTGGCCGGGGTGGCGGTGTCGGCGTTCTTCGCCGCCGGGCAGACGTACCTGCTGCAACAGCACTCCGACAACATCCAGCAGGTCTACTCCTGGCTGCTCGGGCGGCTGGCCACCGCCGGCTGGCACGACGTGTGGCTGGTCCTGCCGTACTTCGTGCTCACCTCCGTGGTGGTGCTGCTGCACCGGCGTGAACTGGACGTGCTCTCCGTCGGCGACGACGAGGCCGCCGGTCTCGGCCTGCACCCGCAGCGCTCCCGCTACCTGCTGATCGCCGCCGCGTCGCTCGGCACCGCCGCCGCCGTGTCCGCGTCCGGGCTGATCGGCTTCGTCGGCATCATCGTGCCGCACACCATGCGGCTGCTCGCCGGTTCCAGCCACCGGGTGATCCTGCCGCTGTCGATGCTGTTCGGCGGCGCGTTCCTCGCCCTGACCGACGTGGTCGCCCGGACCGCCGCCGCGCCCGCCGAGATCCCGATCGGCGTGGTCACCGCGCTGCTCGGCGGCCCGTTCTTCGTACTGGTCCTGCGGACCGCCCGCCGGGTGGCGATGTGAACGCCCCCGCGGTGCGCGTCCACGACCTGCGCGTCGCCCTCGGCGGCACGCCGGTCCTGGCCGGCGTCGACCTCACAGTCACGGCGGGCGAGTGGGTCACAGTGATCGGACCCAACGGCGCCGGCAAATCGACGCTGTTGCGCGCCGTCGGCGGCCTGCTCACCGGCCCGGGCGAGGTGGCCCTCTTCGGTACGCCGATCGGCGCGCTGCGTCGCCGCGACCGCGCCCGGATCGTGGCCACGGTGGCGCAGTCCCCGGTCGTGCCGATCGGCATGTCGGTGTTCGACTACGCGCTGCTCGGGCGCACCCCGTACATCCCGCCGCTGGGCCGCGAGTCCGCCGCCGACCTGGCCGCCGTGCACGAGGTGCTGGACCGGCTCGACCTGGGCCCGTTCGCCCACCGCGAGCTGGCCACCCTCTCCGGCGGCGAGCGGCAGCGCGTCTTCCTGGCCCGGGCGCTGGCCCAGGGCGCCACCCTGCTGCTGCTCGACGAGCCGACCAGCGCGCTGGACATCGGGCACCAGCAGGAGGTGCTGGAACTCGTCGACCAGCTCCGCCGCGCACACGGGCTCACAGTGCTCGCCACCATGCACGACCTCTCCATCGCCGGCGAGTACGCCGACCGCCTGGTGCTGCTCGCCGACGGCCGGGTGGCTGCCGCCGGGCCGCCCGAGGAGGTGCTCACCGAGGAGTTGCTGGCCCGCCACTACCGTGCCCACATCCGCGTCATCCCCGGCGACCACGGCCCCTTGGTGGTCCCCGTCCGCCCCACCTGACCCCCACCCCACCCTCCCACGCCGTTGATCTTGCACTACAGGCCCCGGCAAAAGGTGCATATATCGCGTCGGGAGGACCGTAACTGCAAGATCGACGGGCCGGGTGACGGCCCTGCTGCTGAACTGTCCACGCCAGTGTTCGCCGTCTCGAATCCCGGATCAGCGTCCCGGCTGCCGGGATGACGGACTGAATCTTGGTGCGAACGAGCCCTCCTGGGGGCCGTTCCGTACCAAGATCTCGGCCGTCCCCGCCTCTCTCCGGCGATCTTGCAGTTCAAGCCCCGGCAAAAGGTGTGTATGCCGCATCGCGAGGGCTGTAACTGCAAGATCGACAGCGATGCCGGGAGGGCGGAGGCTCGGGCGGGACGGAGGGCGACGCGGGCGCGGGGCGGGGTCAGCGCAGGGTGGAGACGGAGAAGAGGGCGCCGTCGGGGTCGCGCAGGGCGGCGCTGCGTCCGGCCGGGTTGTCGCGCGGCGGGACGAGGATGGTGCCGCCCAGCTCGGCGGCCCGGGCGGCGGTGGCGTCGGCGTCCTCCACCGCGAAGTACACCGCCCAGTACGCGGGCAGGTCCGTCGGCATCGGCTCGGCCCGGGGCAGCATCCCGGCGACGATCCGGGCGCCGCAGCGCCACCCGGTGTACGCGACCGGTCCGGCCGGGCGCTCCTCCGGATGCCAGCCGAAGACCAGCGCGTAGAACTCCTTCGCACCCTCCGGGTCGGGCGTGACCAGCTCGTTCCAGCACATCGCGCCCGGCGCGTTGTACAGCTCGGCCCCGCGCATCGCCATCGGCTGCCACACGCTGAACACCGCGCCGGCCGGGTCGGCGAGCACCGCCATCCGGCCCTGCTGCGCGACGTCGAACGGGGATACGACCACCTGCCCGCCGGCCGCCTCCACCCGGGTCGCGACCAGATCGGCGTCGTCGGTCGCCACGTACGTGGACCAGACCGGCACCTGGTCCGGCGTACCGGGTGGCCCGGCCCCGGCGACCGCCTTGCCGTCCTTGCGGAAGACGGTGTAGCCGCCTGCTTCCGGTTCGGGGGAGATCTCTCCGGTCCAGCCGAACAGTTCGGGGTAGAACCGTCGTGCGTCGTCCAGACCGGGCGTGGCCAGGTCCGTCCAGCAGGGCGTGCCGGGCTCGACGCCGTTCACGGTGACCCCTCTCGCCGGGGGCGGCCCGCTCGCCCGCCCTGTCGGCATCGTGGCACCGCCGGGTCGGCCACCGGGCCGGAACCGGACAAAAGGTCAGCTGAAGCGGCGTCCCTCGTCCCGCCGGTACGCCCAGCCGGCGAGCGCGGCGAGCACCAGCACCCAGACCACGAGCATCACCAGCGCCCGGGTGTCCGGCCGGAAGTCGGTGACCGCCGCCCAGATCAGTTCCACGGCGCCCCGGGTCGGCAGGTAGGGCGCGATCGCCTTGATGAAGCCGGGCGCGTCGTCCGGCCCGGAGAGCAGGCCACCGCCGAACGCGAGCGGGAAGAAGATCACCTGCGCCACCACGATCGCGGCCTTGCTCGGCAGCGAGTAGCCGATCGCCAGGCCGAGCAGCGTGAACGGCACCGAGACCACGGCGACCGCGCCCAGGCCGAGCAGGAACTGCACCGCGCTGACCCGGGCGTCGGTGGCGACCGCCGCGATCACCACCACCGGGATCATCGAGACGTAGGTCAGGACCACCCCGGCCAGGATCCGCCCGGCCAGCCGCGGCGCCGGTCCGGTCGGCAGGGTCCGGGTGTACGGGTTCCAGGGCTGGTCGCGGTCCTCGGAGACGCCTACGCCGTACTGGAAGATGTTGGCGGTCATCACCGCGAAGGTCACCATGGCGGCGGTGGCGTAGGTGGCGCCGACCGGATCGTCGCCGGCGAACGGCACCACGAAGAAGAGCATCGAGGCGGCGGGGAAGAACGCGCTGCCCACCACCGCCACCGGCACCCGGATGATCTCCAACAGGTGGTAGCGGGCGTGGATCAGGGCGAGCGGCACGGCGGTCTCCTAGGCAGGGGTGGGCGCGGGCCGGTCGTCGGCCGTGATGGCGAGGAACGCCTCCTCCAGCGAGGTGGGCCGGACCTCCAGATCGTGGAACGGCACCCCGGAGGTGACCAGGTCGCGGACGAGCTGGTCGGCGTCGGTGGTGAGCAGGTGCACCCGCCCGTCGGCGCGTTCGGTGGTGACCACGCCCGGCAGCGCCGGCAGGTCGTCGGCGACCAGGCTGACCCGGCGTACGCCGACGATCCCGCGGATCGCCGCCACCGAGTCGTCGGCGAGCACCCGCCCGTGGCCGATCACCACCACCCGCTGCGCGAGTGCCTCCACCTCCTCCAGGTAGTGGCTGCTCAGCAGCACGGTGCCACCGTCGGCGTGGAAGCCGCGGATCGCGTCCCAGAGCGCGTGCCGTGCCTCCACGTCGAGGCCGGTGGTCGGCTCGTCGAGCACCACCAGCCGGGGACGGCCGACGAACGCCAGCGCCACGGCGAGCCGGCGACGCTGCCCGCCGGAGAGGCCGCCGGTCTGCCGGCGGACCTGGTCGGCGAGGCCGAACCGGTCGAGCAGCTCGCCTCGCGGCACCGGGTCGGGGAAGTGCGCGGAGACGAAGTCGACCACCTCGCCGACCCGCAGCGTGCCGGGCAGGCCGGTCTCCTGCGGGGTGACCCCGAGCTGCCGCCGGCTCGCCGGGTCGCGCGGGTCGCCGCCGCACAGCTCGACCCGGCCGGCGGTGGGGCGGCGCAGCCCGACCAGCAGGTTGATCAGCGTGCTCTTGCCGGCGCCGTTCGGCCCGAGCAGGCCGACCAGCTCGCCGGCCCGGACGGTCAGGTCGACCCGGTCCAGCGCCAGCACGTCGCCGTAGCGGCGGCTGACCTGTTCGGCCTGGGCCAGGATCATCGGCGATCTCCTCGGGCGGAAGGGCTGTGCCTCCCCTGTCTACCGTGCGCCCGCCAGCCGCGCTGTCCCCTGACCGGGTGCTCGCATCCCCTAGTCTGGTGGCGCCGTCGACGACGGTGGAAGTTCCGACCGGACACTGGGGAGGGTCCGTGACCAGTCCGAGCAGGAATCTCGACGTCCAGCCGGAGGCGCTGAGGTCGTTCGCCGCCGCCTCCCGGGACCGGGCCGGCCGGTTCCGCGAGCTGGAGCGGGCCTTCCGCGACGGCCACGTGGCCCGGCACTCCTTCGGCGTCATGCCCGCGTCGTTCAGCCTCGCCGCCGCGTACGAGCAGCAGTTCGAGGCGTGCCTGGAAGGGCTGGCGGACGGCGCCGAGGTGATGGCCGACATCGCCGAAGGGCTCGACGACACCGCAGAGGCCTACACCGGCACGGATGTGGCGAACACCGACATGTTCAAGCCGGGCGTCTGAGGGGGCGGGATGAGCACCGAGGCGCTGCAGCGCAACAAGACCTACTTCGAGCAGATCGTGTCGGGCACGCCCGACCCGTTCAAGCCGCTGTCGAACGCGGTGCTGTGGCCGTTCGAGCAGCTCCTGGAACTGGTCGCCGGTGAGCCGGACGATCTGATGCGGGCGGCCCAGCTCGCGCTGACCACCGGGGAGGCGGTCCGGCGGATCGCCGGGGACCAGGTCGCCGACCGGGCCCGGCTGCGCGGCGCCTGGGACGGCGACGCGGCGGACAAGTTCCACGCCTCGATGGAGTCGGTCGAGGAGGCGATCGAGGAGCTGGCGAAAGGGCTGGACGGCACCAAGGAGGTGCTGGTCGACGCGGCGAACGCCGCTGTGGACGCCTTCAACCTGCTGGTCGAGCTGATTCTGGAGTTCCTGCTCTGGTTCCTGACCGAGGTCATCATCGCCGCCGTGGCGGCCGTGCTGAGCGCCGGTGTGACACTGGCGGCCACTGTGGTGCGCGTGCTGGCCCGGCTGGCCACCACCGTCGGCCGCATGGTCAAGATCGTGGCCCGGTTCGCGGAGATCCTCACCAAGCTGGTCACCAAGCTGGAGAAGGTCGCCGAGCTTCTCATGCGCTACCGCCGGGTGGTGCTGGAGCTGCGGCAGGCCAAGAAGGCGTACCGGGCGTGGAACAAGTCCGGCTACACCAGGGAGGCGTTCGCGTTCAAGATCAAACGCGCTGCGATCCTCTTCCCCGGCAAGTTCGCCATCAACCAGGCGTCCCCGGTGAACATCCCGGGCATCGGTGGTGCCCTGCTCGACACCGGGATGGGCCTGCACGACGTCTCCGACGGGCGCAAGGACCGCAACTACCTGGTGGACGGCACGTACCGCGAGGATCTCGGCCCGTACACCAACGGCGTGCAGAACGTGTTCGACTCGATCGTGAACTGAGAGGCAGCAATGACGTTCCCGGCCCTGGACCGGATCGAGGCGCTGGCCCGCAACCTGGACGGGTGGCAGCGCGAACTCGGCGCGCGGATGGCCGAGCTGGAGCAGAGCAGCGCCGAGGGGGTGAGCGACTCCGGCCTGGTCACTGTCGTGGCCGCGGCCGACGGCAAGATCCTCTCCACCGACATCAACGCGCGGGCCATGCGCTTCGACTCGTACACGCTCGCCGAGGAGATCACCTCGGCGGCGAACCGGGCGCAGGAGGCCGCCGCCGCCCGCGTACGCGAGATCGTCGGCGAGGTGATGGGCAACGCGCCGGGTGCGGAGCGCCCCGCCGACGACGGCTACGGCCACGACCGATACTGAGCCGATGGACGAGACCAGATACCGCGACCGGATCGGCCTGCTCGTCGAGCCGGGCGAGCGTGTCCTGGCCCACGCCAAGGCCGACGTCGGCCAGGGGCTCGCTCCGGCGCCGCCGCCCGAGCCGGAGTCCACTGCCGAGCCGAGCCGGCGGACGATCGGCTCGGTGCTGCTCAACGTGCTGCTGCCACTGGCCACCTGGGACCGCGGCGACCGCCTGGTCGACGCGATCGGCTGGGGGATCGCCGGACGCGGCGCCCCCGGCACCGCCGCCTCCCGCCTACATCGCGCGCTCCGCCCGCCCCGGCCCGACCTCCAGGTCCGGGAGACGCTGCTCGCGGTCACCGAGCGGCGGTTGCTGGTCTGCCGCACCGGCGGGGTCAAACTGCTCGCCGGGCGCGAGGCCGAGGAACGCGCGCTGGCCGAGACCGCCGTGGCGTGGTCGGCCGCGCGCGGCGAGATCGCCTCCGCACGGGTGGGCTGGCACCGGCTCAATCCGAAGCGGCTGCGGATCGACTTCACCGACGGCTCCTGGTTGTCGTTCACCGTGCCGATCGCCGAGTCCGGCCGTCCGCTGCGCGAGGTCGCCGCCGCGCTGTCCGCCTGACCGGACCCGCCCCGCCGGGCCCGCGGCGGGCCGTCGAGGACCGCGGTCGGCCGTCCACGTCCGCGCGGTCGGCCGTCCACGTCCGCGCGGCCGGGCCTCCTCGTCAGGCGGTCAGCGGCGCGGGCAGCGGCTCGCGGTGCAGCACGGCCAGGCGGGAGACCGCCCGGGTCAGCACCACGTAGAGGCGGTGCAGCCCACGCGGCTCGGCGGCCACGATCGCAGCCGGCTCGACGACCACCACGTGGTCGTACTCCAGGCCCTTCACCAGCGTCGCCGGGACCACAGTGACGCGCGCCGCGGCCTCGACGTCGTCGGCCGTAGCGGTCTCGACGCCCGCGTCGGCGAGCGCCGCGCGGAGCCGGTCGACCGCGTCGTCCGCCGCGATCACACCGACCGAGCCGTCGTGCGCGAGCGCCGCCCGCACCTCGGCCACCGTCGCGGCCGTCAGGTCCTCGGCGGTACGCACATCGAGCGCGCCGTCGTTGCGCAGCGACCGGGCCGGGGGTACGTCGACGGCGAGCGCCGGCAGCAGCCGGTTCGCGAACGCCACCACGGCGGCGGGTACCCGGAAGCCCACGCTCAGCGGCACCACTGCCGCGTCCGGCTTGCCCAGGTGGGCCAGGGAGTCCCGCCAGTCGGTGGCCGCCCACGGCGCGGTGCCCTGGGCCAGGTCGCCGAGCAGCGTGATCGAGCCGTGCTCGCTGCGCCGGGCGATGGCCCGGCACTGCATCGGGGAGAGGTCCTGCGCCTCGTCGACCACCACGTGCCCGAAGCCGGCGGGCCGTTCCAGCAGCCCGGCCACCTCGTCGATGAGTACCGCGTCGGCGGCGGTCCACCGGGTCGCCTTCGCGGTGCGGCTGATCTTGCCGGAGCGGAACAGCTCCTGCTCCTCGGGCGTGAGCAGGCCGTCCGCGGCGGCGGCGAGCGCGTCGGCGTCGGTACGCAGCCGGTGCACCAGCCCGTCCGGGGTGAGCGCCGGCCAGACCGCGTCGAGCAGGTCGGTGACCGGCTTGATCCGGCTCATCCGGCGCAGCCAGGCGTCGCTCGGTGACTCCGCCCGGCGCGCCTCCGCCTGGCGTTGCAGCAGCCCCACCACCCGCGCCCGGACCCGCTCCCGGCCGGTGGCGTAGGGCAGCCCTTCCCCGCGGGTCTCGGTGACCAGCCGGTGCAGCGGGTCCAGCCCGATCCGCCACCGGTACGAGCCGTCCGACACCATGATCGGCTCGGTCGGCGTACCGATGTGGGCCTCGACGGCCCGGCGCAGCACCTCGGCCATCCGGACGTCGTGCTTGAGCGCGGCGGCGGCCGGGTCGTCGACCGCGCGGACCGGCACCCGCGCGACCAGGTCCTCCACTGTGGCCTGCTCGACCTCGACCTCACCGAGCGCGGGCAGCACCGCCGCGATGTACGACAGGAACGCCCGGTTCGGCCCGACGATCAGCACGCCCGAGCGGCGCAGCCGTTCCCGGTGCAGATAGAGCAGGTACGCGGCGCGGTGCAGCCCGACCGCCGTCTTCCCGGTGCCGGGCGCGCCCTGCACGCAGATCGAGTCGGTCAGATCGGCCCGGACCAGCTCGTCCTGCTCCGGCTGGATGGTGGCGACGATGTCGCGCATCGGGCCGACGCGGGGGCGCTCGATCTCGGCGGTGAGGATGCGGCTGGCGGTGCCGAGTTCCTCGCCCCGGTCCAGGTGCTCGTCCTCGAAGCTGGTCAGCGTCCCGGCGCTGAACCCGAACCGGCGGCGTACGGCGACACCCTGCGGGTCGCGCGCGCTCGCCCGGTAGAAGGACCGGGAGACCGGGGCCCGCCAGTCCAGCACCAGCGGTTCGCCCAGCTCGTCGGTGACGTGCCGCCGCCCGACGTGGTACTCCCGCCCGGCGTGGTCCGGGTCGTCGCCGCCGAAGTCCAGGCGGCCGAAGAACAGCGGGGTGGTCGGGTCGTCGGCCAGCTCCTTGACCCGCCGGGCCATGTGCCGGCCGAGCTGCTCGGCTGTGTACGAGTCTCCGGCCACCTTGTCGCCGGTGGAGAAGAGCGCCTCGGCGCGTTCCCGCATCCGGGTCAGCGCGGCGCGGGAGGCGTCGAGGTGGGCACGCTCGGCGGCCAGTTCGGCGTCGAGGCTCGGTGTGGCGTCAAGGTCGGTTGCGGGCACGATGAACTCCGATGGCTCAACTGAGGCTCGCTCGCGTGTCCGGGGCGGTTGGCCTGCTCCCGGCGCGGGGACGTCCGCTGCGGTGCATGCTCACCGCGGCCGTCGGGCGGTCCTCCACGCTACGGGAGCACCGACAGGTCGCGCCAACGATTTTCGGGTGTCGACCGCGGGGTGTGTGTCGGCCGGTCCGGCGTGGCGGCAATCATTGAGGCATGACCGAGGCGCTTCCCGGCCGGAGCCGGGTGACGATCAGTGATCCGCAGGTGATGCGGGCACTCGCTCACCCGGCCCGCATGGCGATCATGGAACATCTCGGCACGCTGGAGGGCGGTGCGACGGCCACCGAGTGCGCCGAGATCGCCGGCCTCTCGCCGAGCGCCACCAGCTATCACCTGCGCGAGCTGGCGAAGTTCGGGCTGGTCCAGCAGGCGCCCGGGCGGGGTGACGCCCGGGAGCGGCTCTGGCAGGCGGTGAATCCGTCGTACCACGTCGAGGTGGGGCCGGACGCCGACCCGGAGGCGCGTGCCGCCGAGGCGGCCCTGGTCGAGGCGCACATGGTCCGCGACGCCCAGCGGGTCCGGGACTGGTTGCGCCGCGCGCCGGACGAGTCGCCGGAGTGGTACGCGGCGACCTGGTTCAGCGACAGCATGCTGCTCATGACCGCCGAGGAGCTGACCGAGCTGAACCAGGCGATCCAGGCGCTGATGGAGCCGTACCGGCGGCGGACCCGGACCGATCCGCCGGCCGGGGCCCGGCCGGTGGCGACGCAGTACCGGGCGATGCCCGTCGACTGAGGGGGTTGCGCGCGTCAGTTGTGAAGGATTACTTTCGAAGTATGTCCTTCACAACTGACGAGTCGCGCTGGCCGGACGTCTGGCTCGCGGCCACCGCGCGCGGCATCTCCAGTTGCGGGGACTTCCTCGCCGCCGCCACGCTCACGCTCGCCCTCCAGTCCGCCGGCGCCGGCGGGCTCGCCGTCTCCGGGCTGCTGCTCGCCGCGACGTTGCCGCTCGTGGTGCTCGCGCCGCTGACCGGCCGGCTCGCCGACCGGGTGGACAGCCGGGTGCTGCTCGTCGCCGCCGGTCTCGCGCAGGCCGCGGTCTGCCTGGCCCTCGCGTACGCGCGGGATCCGGTGCTGGTGATCGCACTCGTGGCGCTGCTCGCGACTGGGCTCGCGGTCACCCAGCCGGCGATCGCCGCGCTGGTGCCGGTGATGGTCCGGCCCGAGGACCTGCCCCGGGCGGGCGCGCTCAACCAGACCGCCGGGACGCTCGGCGCGCTCGCCGGTCCGGCGCTGGCCGGGCTGCTCGTCGGGCAGTTCGGCACCCGGGTGCCGCTGCTCGTCGACGCGTTCAGCTACCTCGCGCTGGTGGCGGCCGGGCTGCTCATCCGTACCCGCAGGGGAGGGCGCCGGACGCCGGACGCGGTCGCCGCGGCGGTCGCGCCCGCGTGGCGGCTGCGCCGCGACCCGCTGCTGACGGTGATGGTCGGCAGCGTGGCCGCGGTGATCGGCGCGGTCGGCGCGGTGAACGTGATCGAGGTCTTCTTCATCCGGGAGACGCTCGGCAGCAGCACCACCGTGTACGGCCTGGTCACCGGCTCCTGGACGCTCGGCATCGTGCTCGGCGCGTGGCTGTTCGCCCGGGTCGCCCGCCGGCTCGCCGACGACGGCGCGCTGCTCGGGGCCGGGCTGGTGCTGCTCGGCGGCTGCTGCCTGGCGGTGCTCGTCTCGGCCGCGGTGCCCTCGGCCTGGCTGCTCGTGCCCATCTGGCTGGCGGGCGGCGTGGCAAACGGCGGCAACAACGTCTTCGACCAGTTGCTGCTGGCCCGGCGGGTGCCCGAGGCGTCCCGGGGCCGGGCGTTCGCGGTCTTCGGAGCGGCGGCGCAGGGCGCGGCGATGGGCGGCTACCTGGTCGGGGGCCTGCTGCTGGAGGTGGCCGGCCCGCGCGTCCTGATCGCCGGCTGCGGCGTGGCCGGCCTGCTGGTCGTGGTGGCGCTGCTCGGGCCGGTCCGCCGCGCGGTACGCGCCGAGCGCGCCGCCGCCCGTTCGGCCACGCCTGCCGCCGTCTCCGTAGCGGCGAAGTCCGTCTGACCGCTGGTGTTAAGAAGGGGCCCTTCCTCTACCGGAGGCGTTAACAAGGGGCCCTTCCTTCCCGCCGGGTGCGGAGTTCACCACTCGATCGGATCCCCCGGCGGCGCGGCGGAAGCCACGGCGATACGGTCGGGTCATGGCCGACCGCATCGCCCGCCCCCGGGTGGGGCACATCCAGTTCCTCAACTGCCTGCCCATCTACTGGGGGCTGATGCGGTCCGGCGCGCTGATCGACGTCGACCTGCACAAGGACTCGCCGGACCGGCTGAGCGCCGACCTGGTCGCCGGTGACCTGGACATCGGCCCGATCACGCTGGTGGAGTTCCTCAAGCACGCCGACGACCTGCTGCTCCTGCCCGACCTGGCGGTCGGCAGCGACGGGCCGGTGCTCTCGGTGAACGTGGTGTCCACCCGCCCGCTGGGCGAGCTGGACGGCGCCCGGGTGGCGCTCGGCTCCACCTCGCGTACCGGGGTGCTGCTGGCCCAGCTGCTGCTCGCCGAGCGGCACGGCGTGCGCCCGGAGTACTTCCGCTGCCCGCCGGACCTGACCCAGATGCTGCTGGAGGCCGACGCCGGAGTGCTCATCGGCGACGTGGCGCTGCGCGCGCTCTACGAGGCGCCGGCCAAGGGCCTCGAGGTGACCGACCTGGGGCAGGCGTGGCACGACTGGACCGGCCTGCCGATGGTGTTCGCCGTCTGGGCGGTACGCCGCGAGTTCGCCGCCGCCCACCCGGGCCTGGTCAAGGAGGTGCACGAGGCGTTCCTGCGCTCGCGCGACCTGTGCCTGGCCGAGCTGGACCAGGTGGCGGAGGCGGCGGCCCGCTGGGAGACGTTCGACGCGGCCACGCTCGCCACGTACTTCCGGGCGCTCGACTTCTCGCTGGGCGAGCGGCAGGTGGCCGGGCTGCGCGAGTTCGCCCGCCGGGCGGCCGCGCACGGGGAGGTGCCGGCGCTGCCGGCCGGCGGCCCGGAGTTCTTCCAGGGCTGACCGCGAGGGCTGGCCGCGCGGGCCGCGCGAGGGCTGGCCGCGCGGAGTCAGGCCGGGCGTGCCTGGGTCAGGTCGCGGGGCGCAGCAGCGCCTTGGTGATCCGTTCGCAGGCGTCCATGCCGTACTCCCAGCCGCCTTCGACGCCGAACGGGGTGCGCAGCATCACGCCCATCGTCCAGGTGTCGCCGATGGCCAGGCAGTTGACGTGGTACTCCTCTTCCTTGTCCCGGTCGATCCACCCGTTCTTGATGGCGATCTTCTTCTGCTGGGCCGCCGGGAACGCCTTGCGGATGCCGAAGTCGCCGGGAGCGCGTACCTGGCGCATCTCGTTGAGCAGCCACTTGGTCCACTTCGGCCCGGCCGCCCGGCCGTCGTCGATGCAGAGACCGAGGCGCGCGGTGTCCCGAGGGGACAGCTCGGTGCGGCTCCAGCCGCCGTCGGAGGCGACCTCGCTGTCGGTCAGCCTGCAGATCGAGATCAGCCGCTCGATCGAGTCCGAGCCGCCGACGTTCTCGTAGAACTCCTGCGCCCGGGTGTTGTCGCTGTCCCGGATGATCTTCGTGGCGTCGGCCAGCTTCGCGTCGCTCGGCGTCCGGCCTTCCGCGGCGCTCAGGCGCAGGTAGTCGGCCACCACCCAGGACTTGATCAGGGACGCGGTGGTGCTCGTCTCGCCCATGTTCGCCGAGCCGATGATCTTCCCGGTGCGCTTGTCCAGCACGGACCAGGCGTACCAGCCCTTGATCTTGAGGCTGTCCAGGTTCTTCGCCTGGAACGGCAGCGGGGCGATCGACGGTGAGGGGGCGACACGCGGCGCGTTGCGGTCGACGGACTGCTGCGTGGACCGTTCGCTCGTCGGCTCGGGATGCGAGTTCGCGGTGGCCTCCAGCGGGGAGCCGGGGATCACACGCAGGGAGAGGCCGAGCAGGCCGACGAGGGCCGCAGCCAGGGCGCTGAACGCGAGCGGGCGCCGGTAGCTGCCGGGCCGACGCCGGGCACCGGCCATCAGAGCTTCCCGACCGGCTGTTGCGGCACCTTGAGCGCGGCGCCGGGCTGCGGCGCCACGAGCTGGGTGGCGACGGCGGCGCACATCTTCGCACCGTACGGCAGACCGGAGCTGCCCGGGTACCGCATCATCACGGAGAGACTCCACTTGTCGGTGAACGCCAGGCAGCTGACGTGCCAGTTGCCGTCGTAGGCGAGCTGCGTCCAGCCGTTCTTCATGTGCACCGGGCCCTGCGACTTGATCGTCGCCGGCAGGCCGTCGATGATGCCCCACCGGCCGCCGCCGGACCGCGCGGCCTGCTTGCTGACGCTGCCGGCCACCTTGGTCATCTCGCTGAGCAGCCACTTCGTCCACTTGGGGCCGGCGGCGCGGCCGTCGGCGATGCAGTCGCCGAGGCGGGCCGCGTCCCGGGGGGACATCTCGGTGAAGCTCCACCAGCCCTTGTAGTCGGGCACGCTGCCGGGCCTGGTGTCGGTCAGGCCGCAGATCTGGATCGCCCGCGCGATGACCGGGTCGGGCCGGCCGCCCGGCTGGGGCTTGTAGGAACCGCCCGCCGCCCGGTACACCGCGTTCGCGCCGTCGTCGTCGCTGTCCCGGATCGCCAGGATCGCCGCCTTCTTGAGCCCGGCGCTCGGCTGCTTGTCGCCGAGCTGGCGAAGGTAGTCCGCGATGATCCAGGCCTTGAGCATCGACTCGGTGGAGCTGGTCTGGTTCATGTTCTTCGCGCCGGTGACAGTGCCGGTCTCGCGGTCCATCAGGGCCCAGGAGAAGAACTCACCCTTGAAGTTCACCGACACCGGGGCGTCGGCGAGCGTCGGGGGCGCCGGCGCGGTCGGTGCCGGCGCCGGGACCTGCTCGCCGCCGCCGAGGCCGCCCGCGCCGTCTCCGCCGGAGAGCTTCGCGTACGCGGCCGGCACCAGCATGACGCCGCCGATGAGGACCGCCACGATGGCGAGCACCAAGGTCACGCGAGGTCGCATGAGTGGTGAGCTCCAGATGTCTGGCCGGGGGGACCGGCGCTTCCGCATGGGTTCGGCCCGGTCGCCACTAGGCCGGGGGACGGTGGCCTGAACGGTGACGATCATGAAGCCGAACGGTTTGCCGGTCGGAAGTCTACTTCCGGACAGCGCGGATGCCAGGTCTCGACACCCGTGACTTTGCCGGGTGGGCGGGATATTGAGCTGCTTTGCCGCTCTTGGGGGATTTCTGCGATTCGCAGTGATCGACATCACAGCCACCAGGGCCGATGGCGGCGTGCGCACGTCCGGTGACGCGAGGTGGCCCTCGAAACCTGTTACACCCTCTGGTGTCATTCGTGGCGAGCTGTAACACTGGCTGCATGTATGGCAACGACTTCGCCCCGCCGGAGGACGCTCCGGGCGGCGGCCTGCTCGGCGAGGTGGAGGCGGCGGAGGCGGCGCTGCGCGAGGCGGCGGCGCGCGCCCGGCGCGGTGGCCCGGCCCCGGACGAGGACGTCGAGGCGTACTTCGCCGACGTCATCAACGCGGACCAGAAGATCGAACCCCGCGACTGGATGCCCGAGGCGTACCGCAGGACGCTGATCCGGCAGATCGCCCAGCACGCCCACTCCGAGATCATCGGTATGCAGCCGGAGGGCAACTGGATCAGCCGGGCGCCCTCGCTCAAGCGCAAGGCGATCCTGCTGGCCAAGGTGCAGGACGAGGCCGGTCACGGCCTCTACCTCTACGCGGCCGCCGAGACGCTCGGGATCAGCCGCGACGAGCTGGTGGATCTGCTGCTCGACGGCCGGCAGAAGTACAGCTCGATCTTCAACTACCCGACCCTGACCTGGGCCGACGTGGGTGCGATCGGCTGGCTCGTGGACGGCGCGGCGATCGTCAACCAGGTGCCGCTGTGCCGCTGCTCCTACGGCCCGTACGCCCGGGCGATGATCCGGGTCTGCAAGGAGGAGTCGTTCCACCAGCGGCAGGGCTACGAGATCCTGCACACGCTGGCGCACGGCACCCCGGCGCAGAAGGCGATGGCCCAGGACGCGGTGGACCGCTGGTGGTACCCGTCACTGGCCATGTTCGGCCCGCCGGACGGCGACTCGACGCACAGCGCCCAGTCCATGGCCTGGAAGATCAAGCGTTTCTCCAACGACGAGCTGCGCCAGCGCTTCGTCGACATGTGCGTCGGCCAGGCGGAGGTGCTCGGCCTCACCCTCCCCGACCCGGACCTGCGCTGGAACGACGAGCGGCAGGCGTACGACTACACCCAGCCCGACTACGACGAGCTGATGCGGGTGATCAAGGGCAACGGGCCGTGCAACCGGGAGCGCATGGCGCACCGGCGCAAGGCGCACGCCGACGGCGCGTGGGTACGGGAGGCCGCCGCGGCGTACGCCGCGAAGCGGGCGGAACGAAAGGCGGTAGCGGCATGAACAGCGCGTCCTCTCCCCTGTGGGAGGTCTTCGTGCGGGCCCGCCGTGGCCTGTCGCACACCCACGTCGGCAGCCTGCACGCCCCCGACGCCGAGCTGGCCCTGCGCAACGCCCGGGATCTCTACACCCGCCGCCAGGAGGGCGTCTCCATCTGGGTGGTGCCGGCGAGCGCGATCACCGCGTCCAGCCCGGACGAGAAGGACGCGTTCTTCGACCCGGCCGCCGACAAGGTCTACCGCCACCCGACGTTCTACGAGGTCCCCGAAGGGGCTGCGCACCTATGAGCCTGTTCGACTTCACGCTGGCCGTCGGCGACGACGCGCTCATCGCCGCGCAGCGCCTCGGTGAGTGGACCTCCCGCGCGCCCGAGATGGAGGAGGACATCGCCCTCGCCAACATCGCCCTGGACCAGCTCGGCGCGGCGCGGCTGCTGCTCACGTACGCGGGCGAGCTGGAGGGCGCGGGCCGCGACGAGGACGACCTGGCCTACCTGCGCGACGACCGCGAGTTCCGCAACTGCCTGCTGGTCGAGCTGCCGAACGGCGACTTCGGTGTGACCATGGCGAAGCTGTTCTTCCTGGCCGCGTACCAGTCGCCGCTCTACACGGCGCTGGCCGGCTGCGCTGACGAGCGGCTGGCCGCGGTCGGGGCGAAGGCGCGCAAGGAGTCGGCGTACCACCTGGACCACGCCTCGCTGTGGGTGAAGCGGCTCGGCGACGGCACCGAGGAGTCGCACCGGCGCATGCAGGACGCGGTCGACCAGGTGTGGCCGTACGTCCACGAGCTGTTCGCCCCGGACCCGGCGGCGCCGGTCGACCCGTCCACCCTTCGGGCCGACTTCGACGCCACCGTGTCCGCCGTGCTGGACGAGGCCACGCTGATCCGGCCGGAGACGGGCTGGGCGCCCGGTGGCGGCCGGGACGGCCTGCACACCGAGCACCTCTCCTACCTGCTCGCCGAGATGCAGGTGCTGCACCGCGCCCACCCCGGAGCGAGCTGGTGAGCGCGAGGAGTGCAGCGGAGCGGAGCCCCGCAGTCGCGAACGGAGGGTGGCGCTGGTGACCGACGCCAGGGCGGCCGCGGCGGCGGTGGTGGACCCGGAGATCCGCGTCATCACCATCGACGAGCTGGGCATCCTGCGCGCTGTCGACGAGGAACCGGACACCGGCCGGGTCGTCGTCACCATCACCCCCACCTACACCGGCTGCCCGGCCATGGACGTGATCCGGGAGGACATCCGCCGGGCGCTGGCCGCCGCCGGGCATCCGGACGCCGAGGTCCGCACCGTCTACCACCCGGCGTGGAGCACCGACTGGATCTCCGAGGCCGGCCGGGCCAAGCTCGCCGCCGCCGGCATCGCCCCGCCCGCGCCACGCGGCGACGACACGGTGGTGCCGCTGACCCTCGCCGTACGCTGTCCGCGCTGCGGGTCGCCGGAGACCACCCAGATCAGCCGCTTCGGCTCCACCGCGTGCAAGGCGCTGTGGCGCTGCCGCTCCTGTTCCGAACCCTTCGACCACCTGAAGGCGCTGTGACTGTCACCATCACCCGGCCGGTGCGCCGCCGGCCGGTCTTCCATCCGCTGCCCGTCGCCGCCGTGGACCGGCTCACCGACGACTCGGTGTCGATCACGTTCGCGGTACCGGAGGAGCTGCGCGAGACCTTCGCGTTCTCCGCCGGGCAGCACCTCACCGTCCGCCGCCCGGCCGACGGCGACGGCGAGGAGGTGCGGCGGTCGTACTCGATCTGCTCCACCCCCGACGAGCTGGCCCGGCACGGCCGGTTGCGGGTCGGGGTGCGTGAGGTTCCGGGTGGGGCGTTCTCCGCGTACGCCTGCGGCGCGCTGCGCGGCGGCGACACCGTCGAGGTGCTGCCGCCGCTGGGCCACTTCACCTCCGCGTTCACCCCGGACCGGGCCCGCCGGTACGGCGCGGTGGTCGCCGGTTCCGGCATCACCCCGGTCCTCGGGCTGGCCGCGACCGCGCTGGCGACCGAGCCGCGCAGCACGTTCACGCTCGTGTACGGCAACCGCACGGCGAACTCGGTGATGTTCGCCGAGGAGCTGGCCGACCTGAAGGACCGCTACCCGACCCGGCTGCACCTGGTGCACGTGCTGTCCCGGGAGATGGGCGAGTCGGCGCTGCTGTCCGGGCGGATCGACGCCGACCGGCTGACCCGGCTGCTCGACACCGTCGTACCCGGTGACGAGATCGAGGAGTGGTTCCTCTGCGGCCCGTACGGCATGGTGGTGGACGCCAAGGCGGTGCTCGCGGGTCGCGGCGTGCCGGACGCGGCGGTGCACACCGAGCTGTTCCACGTCGACGCCCCGCCGGAGCCGGTGAGGCGCGAGACCGACCGGCCCGGGACCGGCACCGAGGTGACGATCCTGCTGGACGGACGCTCGTCCAGTTTCACGATGGGCCGGGACGAGCGGGTGCTCGACGCGGCCCTGCGGGTGCGCGGCGAGTTGCCGTACGCCTGCAAGGGCGGGGTGTGCTCGACCTGCCGGGCCAAGGTGACGTCCGGTGAGGTGACGATGGCGCGCAACTACGCGCTGGAGCCCGACGAGGTGGCAGCCGGTTACGTGCTGACCTGCCAGTCCAGCCCGGTCACCGACGAACTCACTGTCGACTACGACGCCTAGCGGCGCCGCCGGTCAGAACACCACGGGCGGTGCCGTGGCGGCGCGGCCACGGGCCCGGCTGACGTGCCCGCGCCACCCGCCGACCAGCGCGAGCAGGGTCCATCCCGCCGCGCCGAGCACGAGCATGCCCCGCTTACCGGCCGGGTCCACGTCCCGCGCGTCGGCCAGCTCCACCTCGCCCCGCGGGTCGACGAGCACTGTCAGTCGCTGGCCGACCCGGTAGCCGGGGGAACTGCCCCGGTAGACCAGCGGCTCGTCGAGCCGGCCGGTGCCGCCCTGGAGGACGAACTCGTGCCGCTTGCCGACGGTCTGCACGTCGGTGATGGTCACCTGCTGGGCGACGCCACGCTCCCGAAGCACCGACTCCGGGGCGAGCTGCACGGTGCCCACCAGCACGAACAGCGCAGGCAGCACCGACAGGAGGGTCAGCCACCAGCCCCGGTGCAGCAGGCGCAGGCCGACCGCGAAGGCGAGGCACCCGACCAGGGCGACGGAGATCGGCACCGCGATCGGCAGTCCCACGGTGAGGTGGGCGACCACCGCGCTGACCACGATCACGGCGAGGCCGA
Organism: Micromonospora aurantiaca ATCC 27029; assembly: GCF_000145235.1. Taxonomy (NCBI): domain Bacteria; kingdom Bacillati; phylum Actinomycetota; class Actinomycetes; order Micromonosporales; family Micromonosporaceae; genus Micromonospora; species Micromonospora aurantiaca (nom. illeg.). The sequence goes on from NC_014391.1 coordinate 386,995, forward strand.
AGCCGACGAGCACGGCGGTCATGGTGAGGGACCAGAGGGCGGAGCGGGCGCCGGCCACGCGTACGGGGGTGGGCGGCGGCGACACGACTGACACGCCGAGAGCGTAGGCGGGCGGCGCCAGCGCTCCGCTTCCCGCAGTGGCGTTTCGAGTCGACCGCCGTCCGTGACGCGTAGAACGTTACGTCCTACACTTGCCTCATGGAGCAGATCGCCGTCCGGGAGCTGAATCAGCACACCAGCCGGGTGCTGGCGCGGGTGCGCGCCGGTGAGACGGTCGAGGTGACCGATCGGGGTGAGCCGATCGCCCGCCTCGTCCCGGTGCTGGCCGGTGACGCGCTTCTCGGCCGGTTGGTGGCCGAGGGCCGGGCCACGGCCCCGACCACGACCGGCCCGGTCCCGATGCCGCCGGTGCTCGGGGATCCCACGGTGGACGCGGCGGCCGCGCTGGTCGAGGCGCGCGACGAGGAGCGCTGGTGATCTACCTCGACTCGGCGGCGGTCATCAAGATGCTGCGGCGGGAGGCGGAGACGGCGGATCTGCTCGGCTGGCTGAACGAGCGCGCCGGCACCGCCTTGGTGTCGTCGGCCCTGGCCGAGGTGGAGGTGCCACGGGCGTTGCGTCGCGCCGCTCCACAGGCGCTGGTGGGTGTGCCCTCGGTGCTGGGACGTCTCTACCGGGTCGAGATCGACGCCACGGTCCGGGCGACAGCGGGCGCGTATCCGGAGCCGATGCTGCGCAGCCTGGACGCCGTTCACCTCGCCACCGCCGAGATCCTGGCCCGGCAGGCGGCGGCCGAGTTCGTCGCGTTCGTCACGTACGACAAGCGGCTGCTGGAGGCGGCCAAGGCGATCGGGCTGCCAGTGGCCAGTCCGGGCATGCCCTGACCGGGTGGGTCTCTCGTCACCGGGTGAGGAGTGGCGTTTCCCGCCGTCGGGCCCGCGACGTACGCTCGGGGATGTGACGGCGAACCGGGAGATCGACGACATCCTGCAACGCGGCGCGGACGGCGGGCGGATCACGCCCGAGGAGGCGCTGCTGCTCTACACCGACGCGCCCTTCCACGCGCTGGGCGAGGCGGCCGACGCGGTACGGCGGCGCCGCTACCCGGACAACATCGTCACGTACCTGATCGACCGCAACATCAACTACACGAACGTCTGCGTGACGGCGTGCAAGTTCTGCGCGTTCTACCGGGCCCCCAAGCACAAGGAGGGGTGGACCCACCCGACCGAGGAGATCCTGCGCCGTTGCGGCGAGGCGGTCGAGCTGGGCGCCACCCAGGTCATGCTCCAGGGCGGGCACCACCCGGACTACGGCGTCGAGTACTACGAGGAGCTGTTCTCCTCGGTCAAGAAGGCGTACCCGCAGCTCGCCATCCACTCGATCGGCCCGAGCGAGATCCTGCACATGGCAAAGGTCTCCGGCGTGAGCCTGGACGAGGCCATCGCCCGGATCAAGACCGCCGGCCTGGACTCGATCGCCGGCGCCGGCGCCGAGATGCTGCCGGACCGGCCGCGTAAGGCGATCGCGCCGCTGAAGGAGTCCGGCGCGCGCTGGCTGGAGGTCATGGAGCTGGCGCACCGGCAGGGCCTGGAGTCGACGGCCACCATGATGATGGGCACCGGCGAGACGAACGCCGAGCGCATCGAGCACCTGCGGATGATCCGCGACGTGCAGGACCGCACCGGTGGTTTCCGGGCCTTCATCCCGTGGACGTACCAGCCGGAGAACAACCACCTGAAGGGCCGCACCCAGGCGACCACGCTGGAATATCTGCGCCTGGTCGCGGTGGCCCGCCTGTTCTTCGAGACGGTGCCGCACCTCCAGGCGTCCTGGCTGACCACCGGCAAGGACGTCGGGCAGCTCGCGTTGCACATGGGCGTGGACGACCTCGGCTCGATCATGCTGGAGGAGAACGTCATCTCCTCGGCCGGCGCCCGGCACCGGTCCAACCTGCACGAGCTGATCGGCATGATTCGGTCGGCCGACCGGATCCCGGCCCAGCGGGACACGCTCTACAACCGGCTCGCGGTGCACCACACGCCCGCCGACGACCCGAGCGACGACCGCGTCGTCTCGCACTTCTCGTCGATCGCCCTGCCCGGCGGCGGTGCCGGGAAGTCGCTGCCGCTGGTCGAGGTCAACTGACCCGGTCCCGCCGTTCCGCCGTTCGGCCGGTCGGTGTCCGTCGTGCGGCCGGAGCTCCGCCCGTTTCCGGTGAAGCTTCGGCCAGGGGTCTTCACCTGCGTGATCACCGGCGGCTAGCCTGCCCGCGCGACACCACCGATCCGGGCCGCGAGCAGGCAGGTAACAGGTCGGCGGCGACCCGGGTGAGCACGGCCCGGTGAGCCGACGACGCCATTACGCTGGCGGCGTCCGTCGGACCGTCGTCCTCCATCGGCCCATGAGGGCCGTTCACATAACGCACCGCGGCAGGGGCGGGATGGGTGACCATCCCGCCCCTGCTGTCTGCCGGGATCGATGGGAATCCCCACCGCTGCGCGGTGGCGTGACGAGGCGTCGCTCCGGTACCGTCCGTTCGTTCGGTACGTGATCACGTGTCCCTACCCCCGGGGGAACAATGACCTTCCGCTACCGGTCCACGCTGGCCCGCGCCGGCGTCGTGGCCCTGCTCTCCACCGCCGGTCTCGGCGCCGCCGCCGGCCCGGCACAGGCCGCCGACAAGGCCGACCTCCAGCTCATCCCGCTCAGCTACCAGCTCGCCAAGGGCGTCAGCGAGGCGAAGGCCAAGCCGTTCAAGTTCCAGGTGAACAACACCCTGGGGACCGTCGACGCGAAGGACGTCCGGGTCACCGTCGAGACGAAGGGCCTCAAGACCGCCAAGGTCGGCGTGCTGGTCCCGGCCGGCTGCGACATCCGTGGCACCACCTTCTCCTGCCTGCTCGGTGACCTGCCCGCCGGCACCACTGAGGACTTCGGTCTCCCGCTGTTCTCCACCGGCGGCAAGGGCGCGGCCGGCACGCTCACGGTCTCGATCAGCGCGGCGAACGGCGCCGGAGTGCTGGACACGATCGACCACGACATCACCGTCACCGAGCCGGGCTACGACCTCACGACCTGGGTCCAGGACGTGTACGCCGACGTGCGCGTGGACGGCGACGACGCCGACGAGTCCGGCCTGCGCCCGGTCCGGCCGGGCGGGACCGCGCCGCTGGACTGGGCCGTGTTCAACGACGGCAGCAAGCGCGCCACCGGCATCAAGTACGGGATCGCGCTGCCGGCCGGTGTCACCTTCGCGAAGCTGCCCGACGGCTGCGTCGAGCAGAACCTGGGTGGTTTCCTCAACGCGTACTGCGAGGACCTGGGCGCGGTGCTCAAGCCCGGCCAGTACTACACCGCCGACGTCCGGGTGACTGTCGGCGCGGACGTGACCGAGAAGCTGCTCCGGCCCGGCATCCTCTGGGCCGAGGGCCTGGACGCCGCCTCCGGTGCGCCCGAGGAGGAGCCGCGGGTCGCCAGCTCGGCGCAGCGGCGCGCGTTCGCCGAGACCGACGACGGTGACAACAGCGCGGTGTTCGACGTCTTCGTCGACCAGAGCCCGCAGTCGACCCCGAGCCCGACGCCGACCACCCAGCCGACCTCGACGCCGACCGCCCAGCCGACGCCGACCGGCGACGCGACGGCGGTGCCGACCCCGACCGCCGGTGGTGGCGCGGGTGGCGGTAGCGGCGACGGTGGCCTGCCGGTGACCGGTATGCAGGTCGGCCTGATCGGCGGCGTCGGCGCGGCCGTGCTCGCGGCCGGCGCGGCGCTGATGATGCTGTCCCGCCGCCGCAAGGTGGTCCTTGTCGCTCCGGGCGAGGAGCGCACCGGCGACTGACCGGGGAACCGATACGCGACCAGGGCGGGGTGGGTGACCACCCCGCCCTGTCGCGTACCCGGAGGGAGGCGGGGGCGACGCGGCTGGCAGAGTGGAGGGGTGAGCCGTACCCCGCAGGGCCAGCGCGCCAGCCTGGACAAGCAGCCGCACGAGGTCGCCGCGATGTTCGACGGTGTCGCGGCCCGCTACGACCTGACGAACACCGTCCTGTCGTTCGGCCAGGACCGGTCGTGGCGGCGGGCCACCCGGGCGGCGCTCGGGCTGCGGCCGGGCGAGCGGGTGCTGGACGTGGGCGCCGGCACCGGTGTGTCGACCGAGGAACTGGCCCACTCCGGGGCGTACGCGGTGGGTGCGGACCTGTCGCTGGGCATGCTGCACGCCGGCAAGCGCACCCGTCCGTCGGTGCCGCTGCTGGCCGGGGACGCGCTTCGGCTGCCGTTCGCCGACGCCAGCTTCGACGCGGTGACCATCTCCTTCGCGCTGCGCAACGTCAACGACACCGACGCGGCGCTGGCCGAGCTGGCCCGGGTGACCCGACCGGGCGGGCGGCTCGTGGTCTGCGAGTTCAGCACTCCGGTGAACCCGGCGTTCCGCACCGTCTACCTGTCGTACCTGATGCGTTCGTTGCCGGCGGTGGCCCGTGCGGTGTCGAGCAACCCGGACGCCTACGTCTACCTGGCGGAGTCGATCCGGGCCTGGCCGGACCAGGCGGCGCTGGCCGCGCGGATCGGCGCTGCCGGCTGGGGCCGGGTGGCGTGGCGCAACCTGACCGGCGGCGTCGTGGCGCTGCACCGGGCAGTCCGAAACTGACCGCCCGGCCAGCGAACGCTGGTCATTTCGTGAATATCCGATTTTGGTCTACTTTGTCCCGTAGGCTCGCCCCCATGACGGGATCAGACCAGGCCGCCACCGACGACGACGCCGCCGAGCTGATCGCGCAGCTCCGCGAGCTGGCCGGCGCGGATCCCGCCGATGTCCGGCAGGTCGTCGCCGAGGTGCTGGCCGCGCTGGACCGGGCCGCCGGTGGCGCGTTGCGCGACCACCTGCCCGAGGCCATCCGCCTCGACGCCGGGCTCGGACCGGCCGCGCAGGCGCGCCCCTGACCGGTCTCGACGCTCTTACCGGCGCGTTTCCGCGAAGTTAGGCCCCCCTCAGCGCGTACTGGTGTAACGCCGGTCATAGACTCCAACCGGATCGGCTTGTGAAGCATTTCACGAGCATGCGGGAGGAGGCGCGGATGACCGCGGTGGAGAACGACGCCGACGTCATCGTCGTGGGCGCCGGTCCCGGAGGATCGGCCACGGCGTACCACCTGGCGCGGCACGGCGTACGCGTGCTGCTGCTGGAGAAGACGGAGTTTCCCCGGGAGAAGGTCTGCGGTGACGGGCTCACGCCCCGCGCCGTACGGCAGCTGATCCGGATGGGCGTGGACACCTCGCCCGAGGCGGGCTGGCTGCACAACAAGGGCCTGCGGGTGATCGGCGGCGGCATACGCCTGGAACTGGACTGGCCCGACCTGGCCAGCTTCCCCAACTACGGCCTGGTGCGCACCCGGCTCGACTTCGACGACCTGCTCGCCCAGCGTGCGGTCGCCGCCGGGGCGAAGCTCCAGACCAGCGTCAACGTCCTCGGGCCGGTGCTCGGCGCCGACGACCGGGTGATCGGCGTGCAGGCCGAGGTCGGCCCGGACAAGGAACCCGCCACGTTCCACGCGCCGCTCGTGGTCGCCGCCGACGGCGTCTCCGGCCGCTTCCCGCTCGCCCTCGGGCTCGCCAAGCGGGAGGACCGCCCGATCGGCGTGGCCGTCCGCCGCTACTACCGCTCGCCCGCCAAGCACGACGACGACTACCTGGAGTCCTGGCTGGAGCTGCGGGCCAAGGGCAGCGACGCGCTGCTGCCCGGCTACGGCTGGATCTTCGGCCTCGGCGACGGCCGGGTGAACGTCGGCCTGGGCGTGCTGAACTCCTCCTCGGCGTTCGGCAAGACGAACTACCGCAAGCTGCTCACCGACTGGCTCGCGAACACCCCCGAGGACTGGGGGATGACCGACGAGTCCAACGCGGAGGGTCCGATCCTCGGCGCCGCGCTGCCGATGGGCTTCAACCGCGTGCCGCACTACACCCGCGGCGTGCTGCTCGTCGGTGACTCCGGCGGCATGGTCAACCCGTTCAACGGCGAGGGCATCGCGTACGCGATGGAGTCGGGCGAGATGGCCGCGGAGGTCGTGGTGCAGGCGCTCGCCCGCCCGACCGGCGCGGAACGGGAGCGGGCGCTGATGGCGTACCCGCAGGAGCTGAAGGCCCGCTTCGGCGGCTACTACCGCCTCGGCGGCGTCTTCGTGAAGCTCATCGGGCGCCCCGAGATCATGCGGATGGCGACCAAGCACGGCATGCCGCATCCGATGCTCATGCGTTTCGTGCTCAAGCTGCTGGCCAACCTGACCGACCCGCGCGGCGGGGACGCGATGGACCGGGTCATCAACGCGATGACGAAGGTGGCTCCGGCCGTGTAGAAGACGACCGGCCCGAGGCGGAAACGTCCACGGGCCGGACAGAGATCGACCCCCGCCGACCGAGGTCGTGAGGGACGTGAATAGTGTGATTTTGGCCAACCACCGAGGTCAGGGAAGGACGAGCAGGGGACAACGATGACGCTCTCTCCTTACGCACCCATCATCGGGCTGTTCGCCCTCGCTGCGGCGTTCGCGCTGTTCTCCGTGGCCGCTGCCCGACTCGCCGGCCCGCGGCGTCTGAACAAGGCCAAGCTCGAGGCGTACGAGTGTGGCATCGAGCCGAGCCCGCAGCCGGTCGGCGGCGGCCGGTTCCCGATCAAGTTCTACCTGACGGCGATGCTCTTCATCGTCTTCGACATCGAGATCATCTTCCTCTACCCCTGGGCGGTCTCCTTCGACGCCCTGCCGATCTTCGGCTTCGTGGAGATGGTCCTGTTCATCGTCGCGGTCTTCGTCGCGTACGCCTATGTGTGGCGTCGCGGCGGCCTGGACTGGGACTGAGGAGGTAGCAGATGGGCATCGAGGAGAAGCTCCCCTCCGGCGTCCTGCTCACCAGCGTCGAGAAGCTGGTCAACTGGACGCGGAAGACCTCGGTCTGGGGCGCCACGTTCGGTCTGGCCTGCTGCGCCATCGAGATGATGGCGGCGGGCGGTCCGCACTACGACATGGGCCGCTGGGGCATGGAGGTCTTCCGCGCCTCGCCCCGCCAGGCGGACCTGATGATCGTGGCCGGCCGGGTGAGCCAGAAGATGGCCCCGGTCCTGCGCCAGATCTACGACCAGATGGCCGAGCCCCGCTGGGTCATCTCGATGGGCGTCTGCGCCAGCAGCGGCGGCATGTTCAACAACTACGCCATCGTGCAGGGCGTCGACCACGTCGTACCGGTCGACATGTACCTCCCCGGCTGCCCGCCCCGGCCGGAGATGCTCATCGACGCGGTGCTCAAGCTGCGCGAGAAGATCATGCACGAGCCGCTGGGCCCGAACGGCCGCAAGATGCTGGAGGCCCGCCAGGCGCGCGGCGACGTGCCGGTGGTGCCGTACGGCTCGATGCCCTCGTCGTACCGCAGCGACAAGGCCCGGCGTGCCGAGTGGACGAAGGCGGTCCGCGAGGGGCGTGAGGAGCAGCTGCGGATCGAGAACTGGATGAAGGCGCAGAACCACCTTCAGGCGTCGCATAGGGGCCCGAAATGAGCAACGACAAGAACAACGACGGCGGGGTGCCGGTACCCACCACCCCGGTCGGTGCCAGCTCCACCGCCCCGGCGGAGTACCCGCCGGCCAGCCCGGCCGGCCGGGGCATGTTCGGCAACCAGGGCACCGGCGACGTCTCCGGCTACGGCGGCCTGGTCCGCCCGCGCAAGCCCATCGAGGAGGCGGCCCGGCCGTACGGGAGCTACTTCGACGAGGTGCGGGACGCGCTGGAGGAGGCGTACCCGGACTTCGGCGACGCGATCGAGAAGGTCGTGGTCGACCGGGGCGAGCTGACCCTGCACGTCCGCCCGGAGCGGATCGCCGAGGTCTGCCAGGTGATGCGCGACGACCTCGCGCTGCGCTTCGAGCTGTGCTCCTCGGTGTCCGGTGTGGACTACCTGGGCGCGCAGGAGCGCCGCCTGCACGTGGTCTACCACCTGACCTCGATGACCTACCGCCGCAGCGTCCGGCTGGAGGTGGCGGTCTCCGTCGAGGAGCCGCACGTCCCGAGCGTCACCGCCGTCTACCCGACCGCCGACTGGCAGGAGCGGGAGACGTACGACATGTTCGGCGTCGTCTTCGACGGCCACCCCGCCCTGACCCGGATCCTCATGCCGGACGACTGGGAGGGGCACCCGCAGCGCAAGGACTACCCGCTGGGCGGCGTCCCCGTCGAGTACAAGGGTGCGGAGATCCCCCCGCCGGACCGTAGGAGGTCGTACCAATGACCACGTCGAACTACGCGACCGAGCGCGAGACGACCGAGGGCAAGGTCTTCACCGTCACCGGCGGGGACTGGGACGAGGTCGTCTCCGGCACGGACCCGATCAACGACGAGCGGATCGTCGTCAACATGGGTCCGCAGCACCCGTCCACCCACGGCGTGCTCCGGCTGGTCCTGGAGCTGGAGGGCGAGACGGTCCGCGAGGCCCGCTCGGTCATCGGCTACCTGCACACCGGCATCGAGAAGAACCTGGAGTACCGCAACTGGGTCCAGGGTTCGACGTTCGTGACCCGGATGGACTACCTCTCGCCGCTGTTCAACGAGACGGCGTACGCGCTCGCGGTGGAGAAGCTGCTCGGCATCACCGACGACATCACCGAGCGGGCCACCACCATCCGTGTGCTGATGATGGAGCTCAACCGCGTCTCGTCGCACCTGGTCTGGCTGGCGACCACCGCCATGGAGCTGGGCGCGATCAACATGATGCTGTACGGCTTCCGCGAGCGGGAGTACGTCCTCGACATCTTCGAGACCATCACCGGCCTGCGGATGAACCACGCGTACGTGCGGCCGGGCGGTGTGGCGCAGGACGTGCCGGACGACGCGATCCGCAAGATCCGCGACTTTCTCCAGCTGATGCCGAAGCGGCTCAAGGAGTACGAGAACCTGCTGTCCGGCCAGCCGATCTGGCTGGAGCGTACGCAGCACGTCGCGGTGCTCGACGTGACCGCCTGCATGGCGCTCGGCGTCACCGGCCCGGTGCTGCGGTCCGCGGGCCTCGCCTGGGACCTGCGCAAGACCATGCCGTACTGCGGTTACGAGACGTACGAGTTCGACGTGCCGACCCACACCGACGGTGACGTGTGGGGCCGCTACCTGGTCCGGGTGGCGGAGATCCGCGAGTCGCTGAAGCTGATCGAGCAGGCGCTGGACCGTCTGAAGCCCGGCCCGGTGATGGTGTCCGACAAGAAGATCGCGTGGCCGGCGCAGCTCGCCATCGGCGTGGACGGCATGGGCAACTCGCTGGAGCACGTCGCCAAGATCATGGGTCAGTCGATGGAGTCGCTGATCCACCACTTCAAGCTCGTCACCGAGGGCTTCCGGGTTCCGCCGGGCCAGGTGTACGTCGGCATCGAGTCGCCCCGCGGCGAGCTGGGCGTGCACGCGGTGTCCGACGGCGGCACCCGGCCCTACCGGGTGCACTACCGGGAGCCGAGCTTCGTCAACCTCCAGGCCCTCCCGGCGATGGCCGAGGGCGGCCTGATCGCCGACGTGATCGCCGGCGGCGCCTCGCTGGACCCCGTGATGGGTGGTTGTGACCGATGAGCTTTTCCGAAACGACTCGCACCCGGGCGCGGGAGATCATCGCCCGGTACCCGGCGGACCGGTCCCGCTCGGCGCTGCTGCCGCTGCTGCACCTGGTCCAGTCCGAGGAGGGCTACGTCTCCCCGGCCGGTGTCGAGTTCTGCGCCGAGGTGCTCGGGCTCAACAAGGCCCAGGTGGGCGCCGTCGCCACCTTCTACACCATGTACAAGCGCAAGCCCACCGGTGACTACCTGGTGAGCGTCTGCACCAACACCATGTGCGACGTGCTCGGCGGGCAGAAGGTCTACGACACCCTGGCCGAGCACCTCGGCGTCGGGCACGAGGAGACCACCGCCGACGGGAAGATCACCCTGGAGCACGCCGAGTGCCTGGCGGCGTGCGACTACGGCCCGGTGATGACAGTCAACTACGACTTCTTCGACAACGTGGAGCCGCAGGCCGCGCTCGACGTGGTCGAGGAGCTGCGCGCCGGCGGCCGGCCGATGCCGACCCGCGGGGCGCGGCTGTGCACGCTCAAGGAGATGGCGGTCCAGCTCGCCGGTTTCGCCGACGAGCGCGACGGCGCGGTGGCCGACGGCGGGCCGGGCGAGCCGAGCCTGCGCGGCCTGCGCCTGGCCGAGCAGCACGGCGTCTCGGTGCCGGGCTTCGACCCGAAGACCCCGATCCGCAGCAAGGCCGAGGCCGACCGGGCCGCCGCCGAGGCGAAGGCGAAGGCCGAGGCCGCCAAGCCGGCCCCCGCGCCCGAGCCGGCCGAGCCGGAGGCGGCCACCGGCAGCACCGCGCCGGACGTGAAGGCGCCGGACGACAAGTCGCCGCAGGTGCGTACCGCCGAGACCCGGCAGCCGGACGCGAGCACCCCGGTGCCGGACGCGCCCGGCACCAAGGTCCCGGTGGACGGCCCGGCCCCGGCACCGCGCGACGCGCGGGCGGCGGAGGCGGCCGGCGTGGCGGCGAACCCGCCGGCCGGCGACGGCAAGCCCGCCGGCGACGCGGCCGGCGCGCAGGAGCGCAACCTCAAGGAAGCGGAGTCCGGTACGGGCGCGGACGGCGCCGACCCGGCGGACGCGAGCGGAACGGGGGTCCGGAAGTGACCACTCCTCGGCCGGAGACGCTGGCCAAGCTCACGCCGGTGCTCACCAAGCGCTGGCTCTCGCCGGACGCGTGGCGGCTCGGCACCTACGAGAAGCTGGACGGCTACGCCGCCCTGCGCAAGGCGCTCAAGGCGCACCCGGACGACCTGATCCAGCTGATCAAGGACTCCGGACTGCGCGGGCGAGGCGGCGCGGGCTTCCCGACCGGTCTCAAGTGGGGGTTCATCCCGCAGGGCGACGGCAAGCCGCACTACCTGGTGGTCAACGCCGACGAGGGCGAGCCGGGCACCTGCAAGGACCTGCCGCTGATGACCCACGACCCGCACTCGCTCGTCGAGGGCGTCATCATCGCCTCGTACGCGATCCGGGCCAACCGGGCGTACATCTACATCCGCGGTGAGGCGGTGCACGCCGCCCGGCGGCTGCGCAGCGCCGTCGACGAGGCGTACGCCAAGGGTTATCTCGGCCGGAACGTCCTCGGCTCGGGCTTCGACCTGGACCTGGTGGTGCACTCCGGCGCCGGGGCGTACATCTGCGGTGAGGAGACCGCGCTGCTGGACTCGCTGGAGGGCTTCCGCGGCCAGCCCCGGCTGCGCCCGCCGTTCCCGGCGACCCACGGCCTGTACGCCAGCCCGACCGTGGTCAACAACGTCGGCACCATCGCCAGCGTGCCGTACATCGTGCTCGGTGGCGCGGACTGGTGGAAGACGATGGGCACGGAGAAGTCGTCCGGCCCGATGATCTACTCGCTGTCCGGCCGGATCGCCGAACCGGGCCAGTACGAGTGCTCGATGGGCATCACGCTGCGCGAGCTGATCGAGCTGGCCGGCGGCATGAAGCCCGGGCACAACCTGAAGTTCTGGACCCCGGGTGGCTCGTCGACGCCGCTGCTGACCGCCGAGCACCTGGACGTGCCGCTGGACTTCGAGGGGGTGGCGGCGGCCGGCTCGATCCTGGGCACCACTGCTACGCAGATCTTCTCCGACCAGGACTGCCCGGTGTACGCGACCTACCGGTGGCTGGAGTTCTACCACCACGAGTCGTGCGGCAAGTGCACCCCGTGCCGGGAGGGCAACTACTGGATGGTCCGGGTCTACCGGCGCATCCTGGCCGGCCAGGGCACCCACGAGGACCTGGACACCCTGCTCGACACCTGCGACAACATCCTCGGCCGCTCGTTCTGCGGTCTCGGTGACGGCGCGACCAGCTCGGTGACCTCGTCGCTGAAGTACTTCAAGCAGGACTACCTCGACTACATCGAGGGACGTACCGCTCCGAAGCTCTCCGACAAGTCTCTGGTTGGAGCTCACTGATGACCGACGTAGCCAAGCAGACCGAGACCGTCACGCTGACCATCGACGGCGTCGAGGTCACCGCGCCCAAGGGCGCGCTGCTGATCCGCGTCGCCGAGCAGCTCGGCACCGAGATCCCGCGCTTCTGCGACCACCCGCTGCTGGCCCCGGCCGGCGCCTGCCGGCAGTGCCTGGTGGAGGTGGAGGGCCAGCGCAAGCCGGTCGCCTCCTGCACCCAGACCGTCGCCGACGGCATGGTGGTGCGGACGCAGCTCACCTCCCCGGTCGCCAAGAAGGCCCAGGAGGGTGTGATGGAGCTGCTGCTCCTCAACCACCCCCTGGACTGCCCGATGTGCGACAAGGGCGGCGAGTGCCCGCTGCAGAACCAGGCGATGTCCACCGGCCGGACGGACTCGCGGTTCCACGAGCACAAGCGGGAGTACCCGAAGCCGCTGCCGATCAGCACCCAGGTGCTGCTCGACCGCGAGCGCTGCGTGCTCTGCCAGCGGTGCACCCGGTTCTCCGAGGAGATCGCCGGCGACAAGTTCATCGACCTGATGGGACGCTCCTCGCACGAGGAGATCAACATCTACCGGGACGACGCGTACGGCGAGGAGGGCGACGAGGGGGACGTCCCGTTCAACTCGTACTTCTCCGGCAACACCGTGCAGATCTGCCCGGTGGGCGCGCTGACCGGCACCCAGTACCGGTTCCGGGCCCGCCCGTTCGACCTGGTCTCCACGCCCAGCGTCTGCGAGCACTGCTCGGCCGGCTGCGCCCAGCGCACCGACTGGCGGCGCGGCAAGGTCCTGCGCCGGCTGGCCGGCGACGACCCGGCGGTGAACGAGGAGTGGAACTGCGACAAGGGCCGCTGGGGCTTCCAGTACACCCGCGCGTTCGACCGGATCAGCACGCCGATGGTGCGCGACGAGAAGACCGGTGAGCTGCGCGAGGCGTCCTGGAGCGAGGCGCTGACCCGGGCCGCCGAAGGGCTGCGCGCGGCCCGCGACGGCGCGACCGGCACTGCGGTGCTGACCGGCGGCCGGCTGACGGTCGAGGACGCCTACGCGTACGCGAAGTTCGCCCGGATCGCGCTGCACACGAACGACATCGACTTCCGGGCCCGCCCGGTCTCCCGCGAGGAGGCCGACTTCCTGGCCAGCAGCGTCGCCGGGGTCACCGACGTGACCTACACGGACGTGGAGAACGCGCCCGCTGTGGTGCTCGTCGGCCTGGAGCCGGAGGAGGAGTGCCCGATCCTCTTCCTGCGGCTGCGCAAGGCGTACCTGAAGAAGAAGCTCACCGTGTACGCGCTCGCGCCGTTCGCCACGCGCGGCCTGGAGAAGCTCGGGGCCAAGCTGGCCCGGGTGGTGCCCGGCGAGGAGGCCGGCGTGCTGGCCGAGCACGCCACGGTGGCCGAGGCGCTGGGTCAGCCCGGCGCGATCCTGATCGTCGGCGAGCGCCTGGCCGAGGTGCCGGGCGGCCTGTCGGCGGCGGCGGACGTCGCCCGGCGTACCGGTGCCCGGCTGGTCTGGGTGCCGCGGCGCGCGGGTGACCGCGGTGCTGTCGACGCGGGCTGCCTGCCCAACCTGCTCCCCGGCGGCCGGGTCGTCACCGAGCCGGCCGCGCGCGCGGAGCTGGGCGAGGCGTGGGACATCCCGGCCGGGGTGATCCCCAGCCAGGCCGGCCGCGACACCGACGGCATCCTCACCGCCGCCGCGAACGGACAGATCGGCGCCCTGGTGGTGGCCGGCGTCGACCCGGCCGACCTGGCCGACCCGCGCCTGGCCGAGTCCGCACTGGACGCGGTGCCGTTCCTGGTCAGCCTGGAACTGCGGATGAGCGCGGTGTCCCGCCGCGCCGACGTGGTCCTGCCGGTCGCGCCGGTGGTCGAGAAGGCGGGCAGCTTCCTGGACTGGGAGGGCCGGCTGCGCACGTTCGAGAAGGTGCTGGACACCGGCGCGATGACCGACGCCCGCATCCTCGACGCGCTCGCCGCGCAGCTCGACGTGCGGCTCGGCACCGGTGACGTGCCGAGCATCCGGCGCGAGCTGGGCGCGCTGCCGCGCACCCGGGTCGAGCGGCCGTCGGCGCCCTCGGTCGAGCCCGCCGCCGTGCGGCAGCCCGGACCGGGCGAGGCGGTCCTCGCCACCTGGCACCAGCTGATCGACCTGGGCAGCCTCACCGACGGCGACGAGCACCTCGCCGGCACCGCCCGCCCGCCGGTGGTCCGGCTCGGCAAGGGCACCGCCGAGGCGCTGGGTGTGGCCGACGGCGACCCGGTCACGGTGGGCACCGACCGCGGCGCGATCACGCTGCCGGCGGCGATCACCGAGATGCCCGACGGCGTCGTCTGGCTGCCGACCAACTCACCCGGCTCCACCGTGCGGCGCGGCCTCGGCGCGACGTCCGGCGACGTGGTGAGCGTCTCCGCAGTCGGGAACGAAAGGTGGGTGCAGTGAACCCCGTCATCCTCGCGGCGCAGGACCCGACGCTTGCCGACTTCGGCAAGGACCCGTGGTGGCTGGTCCTCGGCAAGATCCTGTTCGCGTTCGTCGTCGCCGTGGCGGCCACGCTGCTCGGCGTCTGGTTCGAGCGCCGGGTCGTGGGCCGCATGGCGGTGCGGCCCGGCCCCAACCAGGCCGGTCCGTTCGGTCTGCTCCAGACGCTCGCCGACGGCGTGAAGCTGGCCTTCAAGGAGGACATCCTCCCGCGCAAGGCCGACAAGGTCGTCTACTTCTTCGCCCCGGTGATCTCGGTGGTCTGCGCAGTCACCGCGCTGTCGGTGATCCCGTTCGGGCCGATGGTGAGCATCTTCGGGCACCGGACGCCGCTCCAGGTCACCGACGTGTCGGTGGCGGTGCTGGTGGTGCTGGCCTTCTCCTCGCTCGCCGTGTACGGCATCGTGCTCGGCGGCTGGGCCAGCGGCTCCACCTACCCGCTGCTCGGCGGCCTCCGCTCGGCGGCCCAGCTGGTCTCGTACGAGGTCACCATGGGCCTGAGCGTGGTCGCGGTGTTCATGACCGCGGGCACCATGTCGACGAGCGGGATCGTCGCCGCGCAGGGCGACGGCACCCGGCTGAGCATCGGCGGCTTCGACCTCGCCGCGCCCGGCTGGTACGCGATCCTGCTGCTGCCCAGCTTCATCATGTTCTTCATCGCCATCGTCGGTGAGACGAACCGGGCGCCGTTCGACCTGCCCGAGGCGGAGTCGGAGCTGGTGGCCGGTTTCCAGACCGAGTACAGCTCGCTGAAGTTCGCGCTGTTCATGCTCAGCGAGTACGTCGCGATGGTGACCATGTCGGCGTTCACCGTGACGCTGTTCCTCGGCGGCTGGCACGCCCCGTGGCCGATCACGATCTGGTCGGGCGCCAACGAGGGCTGGTGGCCGATGCTGTGGTTCTTCGGCAAGGTCATCATGCTGGTGTTCGTCTTCGTCTGGCTGCGCGGCACGCTGCCCCGGCTCCGGTACGACCAGTTCATGCGGTTCGGCTGGAAGGTGCTGCTGCCGCTGAACCTGGTCTGGATCATGGTGCTCGCCGGGCTGCGCTCGATCGAGGACTGGCAGACCCGGGACCGGCTGCTCGTCACCGCCGTCGGCGCGGGCGTGCTGCTGCTGGCCACGCTCTTCTGGCCGTCGCGGAAGAAGGAGCCGAAGCCGTCGCTCCAGGAGCAGGCGGACACCCGGCCGTACGGCAGCTTCCCGCTGCCGCCGATGGATCTTCAGGTTCCGCCGAGCCCGCGTACGAAGCGCGTGCTCGCCGAGCGGGAGCCGGCCAACGTGGTCGCCGGCCCGGACTCCAGGGAGGTGTGACGTGGGCGCGATCACCGGAACGTTCAAGGGCTTCGGTGTCACCTTCTCGCACATGTTCAAGAAGGTCGTCACCACCGACTACCCGTTCAAGCCGCCGGTCTCGGCGCCGCGCTACCACGGGCGGCACATCCTCAACCGGCACCCGGACGGGCTGGAGAAGTGCATCGGCTGCGAGCTGTGCGCCTGGGCCTGCCCGGCCGACGCGATCTACGTGGAGGGTGGCGACAACACCGAGGAGCAGCGCTTCTCTCCTGGTGAGCGGTACGCCAGCACCTACCAGATCAACTACGCCCGGTGCATCTTCTGCGGGCTCTGCATCGAGGCCTGCCCGACCCGTTCGCTCACCATGAGCAACGAGTACGAGCTGGCCCGGGACAACCGGCAGGACCTGATCTTCACCAAGGAGCAGCTGCTCGCGCCGCTGCTCGAAGGCATGGAGCAGCCGCCGCACCCGATGCGGCTGGGCGACAGCGAGAAGGACTACTACGTCGGCGCGCTCACCAACCCGGGCACCTCGGCCGGCGCCGAGCGCTCGCCGATGGGCCCCGGCCGGTACCAGGTGGAGGAGCACCCCGGCGTGACCTTCCCCGGCGCCGAGCAGGCCGAGCAGCGGTCCGCCGCCGCGGCGGGCAAGGGAGGCAAGGCATGACCTCGGCTACGGTGCTCGCCGCCGCCGGCCAGGTGTCCGGGGGTGAGGAGGTCACCTTCTGGATCCTCGCGCCGCTGGCCCTGCTCGGGGCGATCGGCATGGTGTGGGCCCGCAACGCGGTCCACTCCGCGCTCTGGCTGGTGCTGACCATGCTCTGCCTGGGCGTGTTCTACGTGCTCCAGGCCGGGCCGTTCATCGGCATGGTGCAGATCATCGTCTACACCGGCGCGATCATGATGCTGTTCCTGTTCGTGCTGATGCTCGTCGGCCGGGACGCGTCCGACTCGCTCATCGAGACGCTGCGCGGCCAGCGGGTCGCCGCCGTGGTCCTCGGGCTCGGCTTCGCCGGCCTGGTGGGCACCGGCCTCTACCGCGCGCTCGACGGCGTCCAGCCGGTCGGGCTCGACGAGGCGAACGGCGAGGGCAACGTCCAGGGCATCGCCCGGCTGCTGTTCACCAAGTACGTCTTCGCCTTCGAGCTGACCTCGGCGCTGCTGATCACCGCCGCCGTCGGCGCGATGGTGCTGGCGCACGTGGAGCGGCGCAAGGCGGACCGGATGGACCAGATCGCCACCATGAAGGCGCGGTTCCGCCCCGGCAACTACCCCGGACCGAAGCCCGGCCCGGGCGTCTACGCCACGTCCTCCTCGGTGGCCACCCCGGCCCGTCTGCCCGACGGCCGGCTGACCGACCGCAGCATCCCGGAGATCATGCCGGTGCGCGAGTTGACGGCCGAGGAGACCGCACCGAAGGGGACTGATCGGTGAGCGCGAGGAGTGCAGCGAAGCGGAGCCCCGCAGTCGCGAACGAAAGGCTGGCACGGTGACCCCGGACTACTACCTCATCCTCGCGGCGGTGCTGTTCACCATCGGCGCCGTGGGCGTGCTGGTCCGGCGCAACGCGATCGTGCTGTTCATGTGCATCGAGCTGATGCTCAACGCGGCCAACCTGACCCTGGTCACGTTCAGCCGGATCAACGGCGACCTGAACGGCCAGATCATGGCGTTCTTCGTGATGGTGGTCGCGGCGGCCGAGGTCGTGGTCGGGCTCGCGATCATCATGGCGATCTTCCGGACCCGGCGCTCGGCCAGCGTCGACGACGCCAACCTGCTGAAGTACTGAGGGGCTCGTGGTGGAACAGATTCTGACGATCGCCCAGTCTGAGCCAGCCGAAGCCGTCACCTTCGCCACGGCGGACGGGATGCTGGGCAGTGTCTGGCTGCTGGTGGCGATCCCGCTGGTCAGCGCGGCGATCCTGCTGCTGCTCGGCAAGCGGGCCGACCGCTGGGGCCACTGGCTGGGAGTGGGCGCCATCGGCGCCGCCTTCGTGCTCGGGCTCACCTACTTCTTCCAGTTGCGAGGGCTGGAGAACAAGCAGGTCGAGCTGAGCCTCTGGGACTTCATGGCGGTCGGCAACCTGAAGGTGGACTTCGGTCTGCTCTTCGACCCGCTGGCCGCGGTCTTCGTCCTGCTGATCACCGGGGTGGGCTTCCTGATCCACCTCTACGCCGTGGAGTACATGGCGCACGACGCGGGCCGGCGGCTGTTCTTCGCGTACTTCAACCTGTTCGTCGCCGCCATGCTCCTGCTGGTGCTCGGCAACAACTACGTGATGCTCTACTTCGGCTGGGAGGGCGTCGGCCTGGCGTCGTACCTGCTGATCTCCTTCTGGTACGGCCGGCCCAGCGCGGCCACCGCCGGCAAGAAGGCGTTCCTGATGAACCGGGTCGGCGACGCCGGCCTGGCCATCGGCATCTTCATCATGTTCGCCGTGCTCGGCACCACCCAGTACGACGAGGTGTTCAACGGGGTCGGCTCGATGACCTCGACCACCGTGCTGGTGCTCGGCCTGCTGCTGCTGCTCGGCGCGGCCGGCAAGTCCGGTCAGTTCCCGCTCCAGGCGTGGTTGCCGGACGCGATGGAGGGCCCGACCCCGGTGTCCGCGCTCATCCACGCGGCCACCATGGTCACCGCGGGCGTCTACCTGATCGCCCGCTCCAACGCGATCTTCTCGGCCAACGAGACGCTCCAGCTCGTGGTGGTCAGCGTCGGCGCGCTCACGCTGCTGATGGGCTGCATCATCGGCGCGGCCAAGGACGACATCAAGCGTGTGCTGGCCTGGTCGACGGTGAGCCAGATCGGCTACATGTTCCTCGGCGTCGGTCTCGGCGGCGGCGCGTACGCGCTCGCCATCGTGCACCTGCTGGCGCACGGCTTCTTCAAGGCCAACATGTTCCTCGGCGCCGGCTCGGTCATGCACGGCATGAACGACCAGGTGGACATCCGCCGCTTCGGCGGGCTGTCCAAGTACATGAAGGTCACCTGGCTGACGTTCATGATGGGCTGGCTCGCCATCATCGGCATGTTCCCGTTCTCCGGCTACTTCTCCAAGGAGCCGATCATCGTGGCCGCGTTCGAGCGGGAGGGCTGGACGGCCTGGCTGTTCGGCATGGCCGCGCTGCTCGGCGCCGGGCTCACCGCGTTCTACATGACGCGGCTGTTCGTGCTCACGTTCCACGGCCCGAAGCGCTGGACCGAGGACATCGAGCACCCGCACGAGTCGCCGAAGCTGATGACCGTCCCGCTGATCCTGCTGGCGGTCGGCTCGGTCGGCGCGGGCTTCCTGCTCGCCACCTCCGTGCCGGACTGGCTCACCGCCACCAACGGGCTCGCCGCCGAGAGCGGGGAGCACGCACCGGTGCTGGCGCACTGGCTGCTCACCGCGCTGTCGCTGCTGCTCACCGTGCTGGGCGCCGGGCTGGCCTGGTTCCTGTTCCGCTCCGGTACGGCCACCGAGCCGCAGCCGGCCGGCGTGGTGGTCACCGCCGCCCGCCGGAACCTCTACACGGACGCCTTCAACGAGGCGGTCTTCGAGAAGCCGGGCATCTTCCTCACCCGGGCGCTGGTGTTCCTCGACAACCGGGGCGTGGACGGGCTGGTCAACGGTCTGGCCGCCGCCGTGGGCGGGGGCTCGGGCCGGCTCCGGCGGCTCCAGACCGGCTTCGTGCGGTCGTACGCGACCTCGATCCTGACCGGCGCGCTGCTCGTGGTGGCGGCGTTCCTGGCGGTGCAGGCGGGGTGGCTGGCGTGATCGACCTCAACGCGGCCGCCCCCGCCGGCGGGCCACGCAGTCACGACGGAGGTAAGGCCGAATAATGTCCAACTTCCCGTTCCTCTCGGTGCTGACCGTGGCGCCGCTGGTCGGCGCCCTGGTGGTGGCACTGCTGCCCCGCAGCCGTCCGGACCTGGCCAAGCTGGTGGCGTTCGGCTGGTCGCTGCTGGTGCTGGTGCTCTCGGTGGTGATGTGGTTCGCCTTCTCCGCCGACGGTGACCGGTTCCAGTTCCGCGAGTCGTACCCGTGGATCCCGAACTGGGGCGTGAACTTCACCTTCGAGGTGGACGGCATCGCGCTGGTCATGCTGATGCTGATCGCGATCCTGGTGCCGCTGGTGATCCTGGCGTCCTGGCACGACGCCGAGGCGTCGAAGCGCTCGGTGCCCGCGTACTTCGCGCTGCTGCTCGTCCTCGAATGCACGATGATCGGCGTCTTCGCCGCCGCCGACGTCTTCCTGTTCTACGTGTTCTTCGAGGTCATGCTGGTGCCGATGTACTTCCTGATCGGCAGCTACGGCGGCCACCAGCGGCAGTACGCGGCGGTGAAGTTCTTCCTCTACTCGCTGGTCGGCGGTCTGTTCATGCTGGCCGCGGTGATCGGCCTCTGGGTGGTCGGCGGAAAGACCTTCGACTGGCAGGCGCTGAGCCAGGCGGAGTTCGCCACCGACACGGCCCGCTGGCTGTTCCTGGGCTTCTTCGTCGCCTTCGCGATCAAGGCGCCGTTCTTCCCGTTCCACACCTGGCTGCCGGACGCCGGTGGCGCGGCACCGGCCGGCGCCGCCGCGCTGCTTGTCGGCGTGCTGGACAAGGTCGGCACGTTCGGCATCCTGCGCTACTGCCTCCCGCTGTTCCCGGAGGCGTCGCGCTGGTTCGCACCGTGGGCCCTGGCGCTCGGTGTCATCGGCATCATCTACGCCGCGCTGCTGGCGGTCGGTCAGAACGACCTGAAGCGCCTGGTGTCGTACACCTCGATCGCGCACTTCGGGTTCATCGGCGTCGGCATCTTCGCGTTCACCACGCAGGCCGGCACCGGCGCGGTGCTCTACATGCTCAACCACGGCCTGGCCACCGGCCTGCTGTTCCTCGTGGTCGGCATGCTGATCGCCCGGCGCGGCTCGGCGCTGATCAGCGACTTCGGCGGCGCGGGCAAGCTGGTGCCGGTGCTGGCCGGTGTGCTCTTCTTCGCCGGTCTCGCCTCACTGGCGCTGCCGGGTACCGCGCCGTTCGTCTCCGAGTTCCTGGTGCTGATCGGCACGTTCACCGTCAACAAGCCGGTCGCGGTGATCGCCACGCTCGGCATCATCCTGGCGGCGGCGTACGTGCTGTGGATGGTGCAGCGCACCACGCAGGGCACGCTGAACCCGGCGCTGACCGAGGTCGAGGGCATGCGCCGTGACCTCACCCTGCGCGAGAAGGTGGTCGTCGCGCCGCTGATCGCGCTGATCGTGCTGCTCGGCTTCTATCCGAAGCCGGTCACCGACGTCATCAACCCCGCCGTCCAGGCGACCATGCAGGACGTCGGCAAGTCCGACCCCGCCCCTGAGGTCGGCAGCGTCCAGGAGGCCGCGAAGTGAGTGAACTGAGGCTGCCGTCGATCGACTACGCGGCGCTCGCTCCCATCCTGATCATGCTGGGTGCGGCGCTGCTCGGGGTCCTGGTCGAGGCGTTCGTGCCGCGTCGTCTGCGCAACGCGGTGCAACTCGGGCTCGCCCTGGTGGCGATGCTCGCCGCGATCGTCATGGTGATTCTGAACGCCGACGACCGGCTGATCACCATCGGCGGCGCCATCGCGATCGACGGCCCGACGCTGTTCCTCCAGGGCGCGATCCTGGTGCTCGCGGTGATGGCGCTGCTGCTCGTCGGTGAGCGCACCGTGGAGCGGGGCGGCGCCTTCGTGGCGCACGCCGCTGTCACCGCCGAGTCGGCGGAGGACCGGCGGCAGGCCGAGGGCGTCGGTGGCGCCACCGAGGTCTACCCGCTGATGTCGTTCGCGATCGGCGGCATGCTGATCTTCGTGGCGGCGAACGACCTGCTGACCATGTTCGTCGCGCTGGAGGTCTTCTCGCTCCCGCTCTACCTGCTCTGCGCGCTGGCCCGCCGCCGGCGTCTGCTGAGCCAGGAGGCGGCGCTGAAGTACTTCATGCTCGGCGCGTACGCCTCGGCGTTCTTCCTGTTCGGTGTGGCCCTCATCTACGGCTTCACCTCCGGCATCCCGGGTCGCACGGCCGGCGTCGACTTCGCCACCGTGCACGCCGCGGTCACCGACTCCCCGTCCAGCCCGGTGCTGCTGTTCGCCGGCATGGCGCTGCTCGCCATCGGCCTGCTGTTCAAGGCCGCCGCCGCGCCGTTCCACGTCTGGACGCCGGACGTCTACCAGGGCGCGCCGACCCCGGTCACCGGCTTCATGGCGGCCTGCACCAAGGTCGCCGCGTTCGGGGCGCTGCTGCGCGTCTTCCACGTCGCGTTCGCCGGGGCCTCCTGGGACTTCACCCCGGTGCTCGGCGCGATCGCGGTGCTGACCATGCTGGTCGGCGCGGTGCTGGCGGTCACCCAGACCGACATCAAGCGCCTGCTGGCGTACTCGTCGATCGCGAACGCCGGTTACCTGCTCGTCGGTGTGCTGGCACCGAGCCGCGAAGGGCTCTCCGGCACCATGTTCTACCTGGCCGCGTACGGCTTCTCGGTGCTCGCCGCGTTCGCCGTGGTGACGCTGGTGCGCGACGCCGACGGGGAGGCCACCCACCTGTCCCGCTGGGCCGGGCTGGGCCGCCGCTCGCCGTTCTTCGCGGCGATCTTCACGTTCATCCTGCTGGCCTTCGCCGGTATTCCGCTGACCAGCGGCTTCACCAGCAAGTTCGCGGTCTTCGGCCCGGCCCTGGAGGCGAACCAGGCGTGGCTGGTGATCGCCGGCGTGCTGACCAGCATGGTGCTGGCGTTCCCGTACCTGCGGGTCGTCGTCATGATGTGGCTGTCCGAGCCGGGCGAGTCCACCCCGACGGTGACCGTGCCCGGTGCGCTCACCTCGGCCGCCCTGGTCATCGGCGTGCTCGCCACGCTGGTCCTCGGCGTGGTGCCCGGCCCGCTGCTCGACCTGACGACCGGTGCCGCCGAATTCGTCAGATGACAGAGGTGATCCCACCGGGGGCCGGTACGCCGTGGCGTACCGGCCCCCGGCCCGTATCCCCGTCGACGAGCAGGTCGAACGGGTGTGGCATGGTTGAGGACGTGGCGAACCCGGCTGGCGAGCGTTCAGGTCAGTTCGGCGCGCTCGGCCTGCATCTCGCCGACCCGCGCGTCGAAGCCTCCGTGCTGGGCGTGCTCGACCGGGTCGAGACGAACCTGCGGGCGAGCGTGGCGAGCGCCGATCCGCTGGTGACCGAGGCGTCCCGGCACCTGGTCGAGGCCGGCGGCAAGCGGTTCCGTCCGCTGCTGGTGGCGCTGGGCGCCCAGTTCGGCGACCCGGATACCGACCAGGTCGTCCCCGCCGCCGTGGTGATGGAACTCACCCACCTGGCGACGCTGTACCACGACGACGTGATGGACGAGGCCGCCGTGCGTCGCGGCGCCCCGAGCGCCAACTCCCGCTGGACCAACTCGGTGGCCATCCTGGTCGGCGACTACCTCTTCGCCCGGGCCGCGGACATCGCCGCCGACCTCGGCCCCGAGGCGGTACGCCTCCAGGCGCGCACGTTCGCCCGGCTGGTGCACGGCCAGATCGCCGAGACGGTCGGCCCGCGCGACACCGACCCGGTCGCGCACTACCTGCACGTGATCGCCGAGAAGACCGGTTCACTCATCGCCACCTCGGCCCGCTTCGGCGGCATGTTCGGCGGCGCGGCTCCCGAGCACGTCGAGGCCCTGGCCGAGTACGGCGAGATCATCGGCGTCGCGTTCCAGCTCTCCGACGACCTGCTGGACATCGCCAGCGAGTCGGTCCAGTCCGGCAAGACGCCCGGCACCGACCTGCGCGAGGGCGTACCCACCCTGCCGGTGCTCTACGCGATGGCCTCCGACGACGCGGACGCGGCGAGCGTACGGCTGCGCGAGATCCTGGCCACCGGCCCGCTGGTGGACGACGCGTTGCACGCCGAGGCGCTGGGCCTGCTGCGGGAGTCGCCGGCGCTCAAGCGCGCCCGGGAGACGGTGCGCAGCTACGCCGAGGACGCACGCGCCCGGCTGGCTCCGCTGCCCGAGGGTCCGGCGCGTCGCGCGCTGGAGTCCCTCTGCGACTACATCGCCGACCGCACCAGCTGACCCCCGCGCGCCCACCCTCACTCGCTCGGGCTCTCGTCGATCATGAAGTTGACGGCCGCCCGTACGGCGTGTCGCGCCGCTAACTTCATGATCGACGCGACGGGGCTCGGGGGCGACGCGGACGGTCAGGGGAGGGCGGGGGTGGGGGTGGGGGTGGGGGTGGGGCGTAGGAGGCGGGCGCCCAGCAGCATCAGGAGGGCGGCCAGGAGCATCGCCGCGGCAGCAGTCAGCCACATCGCCGGGTAGCCCGCCGCGCCGGCCAGCGCGCCCAGGCCGAGCGGACCCAGGCAGCCGCCCGCGTACACCCCGGTCTGGGTGATCGAGGTGGCGGCGGCCGGGGCCTGCGGGTGGAGCCGGACCACGGCGAAGTTCATCAGCCCCGGCCAGGCCCAGCCCAGACCGAAGCCGAGCACCACGCCCGCTACCAGCGGCGCCGATCCGGCCACCGCGAGCAGGATGAGGCCGACCGAGCCGGTCAGCAGCATACCGGCGATCAGCCCGACGTGCCCGCTGGTGCGCCGGTCGGCCAGCCAGCCGACGCCCACCCGGGCGAGCACGCACACCACGCTGCCCAGGGTCAGCGTCAGGCCGGCCAGGCCGGGGGAGAGCCCTCGCGCCGCAGCCGAGTCGACCAGGAACGTGCCGAGGGCGTTCGCCGCGGCTGCCGCGAGCGTCGCGGCCAGCCCGATCACCACGAGCGGGCCGGTGCCGCCGGGACCGCGACCGGAGGCGGTCCGGGCCCGCCGGTCCCGTCCGGCCCGGGGTACGGCCGGCAGCACGGCGAGCGCGGCCACCGCTGCGGCCACGAAGGCCCAGCGCCAGCCGGCGGTGAGCGCGACAGTGGGTACCGCCAGACCGGCCAGCAGCGTAGCGGCCGGTACGGCAGCCTGCTTCACGCCGAACGAGAGGCCCTGCCGGTGGGCGGGTACGTGCTCGGCCAGCGCGGCGTTGCTGGCGAGCTGCCCGAGGGCGTTGGCGGCTGCGCTGAGCGCCAGCAGCGCCACCAGGATCGGGTACGACCGGGCCAGCCCGGCCACTGCGAGCAGCGAGGCGGCGGAGAGCAGGATGGCGGCCCGGGCGACCGGGGCCGAGCCGAAGCGCTCGACCAGGGCGCCGGAGGGCACCGAGGCGAGCGCGCTCACGCCGAAGTAGATCGAGACGGCCAGGCCCAGCCCGGCCGGGCTGAAGCGGAGTTCGTCAGCGAGCTGGACGGCGAGCCCACCGACCAGGAAGACGGGCAGGACGCACACGATCGTGGTGAGGGTGGCGCCCGCGCCGACCGTGACGGCGTGGCGGGACGCCGGAGGGGCGACTCGCGAAACTGTTTCAGTCATCGCGAGCACACCTTACGCCCGGACGTTTTGGCTGCTCATCGTGTCCGTCGACACACGGTCTGTGTCCGGTCTTCTGGCATCCTCCATCCGAACAGGCATTTCGCACTCGGCCGGTTTTTCATATGGTGTAAGTCCCCGGCGGCGGAGGTGGTTGTGCGCGACCCCTTGGCGGAACCTTCGGACCTGATCCGTAGCGTGTCTCGCGCGCTTCGAGTGCTCGAGTCGGTCGGCCGTGCGCCGAGAGGGCTCACCGTGAAGCAGATCGCCCGGCGCTGCGAGCTGACCGTCGCCACCACCTACCACCTGGTGCGCACGCTCGCGTACGAGGGCTACGTGATCCGGCGCGAGGACGGGACGTACATCGTGGGGTTGGAGGTGGCCGACCGCTACCGCGAGCTGGTCACCGCGTTCCGGGGGCCGCCGGCGGTGGGTGAGGCGCTGCGCCGCGCGGCGTCGGACACCGGCTGGAGCCACTACCTCGGCCGTTTCGTCGGCGGGCAGGTGGCGGTGACCGCGTCCGCCGAGGGGCCGCGCTCGCCCTACATGGAAGACCTGGTGCCGGGCTTCGACGAGGGCGCGCACGCCACCGCGCTGGGCAAGAGCCTGCTCGCCACGCTCACCACCGAACAGCGCTTCCGCTACCTGCGCGAGTACGGCATGCGCCCGTTCACCACCGCCACCCTCACCACTGTCGAGGCGTTCGAGGCGGACCTGGCCGCCGGTGACCGGCGCGGCATGCAGCTGGAGCTGGGGCAGTTCCGGCAGGGCGTGGCGTGCGCCGCGGTGCTCGTCAGCCCGGACAAGGACATCGAGCGCCGGGTGGTGCTGGCCTGCGCGCTGCCGGCCGGCGAGATGATGACATCGGCCCGGGTGGTCCGCGCCAAGCTCCTCACCGCCGCGCGCGCCATCGCCGACGGGATCGCCTCCGAGAACTGACTCGCCGCGCGCCGATCCCCGCCGGG
Source organism: Micromonospora aurantiaca ATCC 27029 (assembly GCF_000145235.1). NCBI lineage: Bacteria > Bacillati > Actinomycetota > Actinomycetes > Micromonosporales > Micromonosporaceae > Micromonospora > Micromonospora aurantiaca (nom. illeg.). The sequence continues at coordinate 413,101 of NC_014391.1, forward strand.
ACCGCCTCCGAGAACTGACGAGGGGCCGCCGACCTGGTGGGTCGGCGGCCCCTCGCGGGGCGGTCCAGCGCCGGACCGCCCCCGGGGTGGGTCAGCTGCCGACCGGGCCGCCGTCGAGGCGCCAGGTGACCACCACGCCGGGCTTGGCGAAGTCGCCGTCCGGCCAGGTGGAGGCGGGGTTCTCCACCGACGCGCCGGAGACCTCGCCCGGGTGCTGCACGGCCACGAAGACCGAACGGTTGTCGCCGGTGATGAACGGGCCGCAGGTCTCCGCGCCGAGCGGCACGGTGAGGAACTGCTTCAGGTGGCCCCGCTCCGGACCCTCGACGGCTGTGGCGAACAGGCCGTCGTTGCTGCCCAGCGCGTTGCCGTCGGTCGAGATCCACAGGTTGCCGGTGGCGTCGAAGGCGACGTTGTCCGGGCAGGAGATCGGGGAGACCTTCGTCTTGTCGTACCCTGCGAAGTAGGTCGAGGCGTCGGCCGGGTCGCCGCAGACGATCGGCAGCGACCAGGCGAAGGTCTCGGCGGTGTTGTCGCCGCGGTCCTCGACCAGCTCCAGGATCTGCCCGTGCTTGTTGCTGTTGCGCGGGTTCGCCTCGTCGGCGGGCGCCTTGCCGGCCTTGCCGCGGTCGCTGTTGTTCGTCAGCGCCACGTAGACCTTGCCGGTGAGCAGGCTCGGCTCGACGTCCTCGGGCCGGTCCATCTTGGTGGCGCCGACCTTGTCCCCGGCCAGCCGGGTGAAGGTGAGCACGTCCGCGGCGGTCATGCCGTCGACGTACGAGCGGTTGCCGCTGACCAGCTTGATCCAGCGGCCCCGGCCGCCGAACCCACCGTCGGCCGGGAGCTTGCCGGAACCGTCGATCTCGGCGGCCGGGCTGTCGCCCTCGATCTTCGCGACGTAGAGCGTGCCCGACTCCAGCAGCGTCAGGTTGTGCCGCCGCGCCACCGAGGACTTCCCCGGCATGAACTTCTTGTCCGAGACGAACTTGTAGAGGTAGTCGAAGCGCTCGTCGTCGCCCATGTACGCGACCACCCGGCCGTTGCGCGCCACGATGACGTTCGCGCCCTCATGCTTGAACCGGCCCAGCGCGGTGTGCTTGCGCGGCTTGGCCTGCGGGTCGAACGGGTCGATCTCGACGATCCAGCCGAACCGGTTCGCCTCGTTGGGGTGCTTGGCCAGGTCGAAGCGCTCGTCCGCCCGTTCCCACTTGCGGCTGCCGCTCGGGTGGCGCACGTCGGTCGGGATGCCGTACCGGGCCAGCTTCGGCTTCTGCTCCTCCGGCGCGCCGTCTCCGCCGACGAAGTACTGGTTGAAGTTCTCCTCGCCGGAGAGCACTGTGCCCCACGGGGTGACGCCACCGGCGCAGTTGTTGAGCGTGCCGATCACCGTCCGGCCCTTCGGGTCGGCGGCGGTACGCAGCCACGACGAGCCGGCGGCCGGGCCGGTCAGCTCGAACTTCGTCGCCAGCGCCGTGACCCGGCGGTTGTACTCCCGCCGGCCACGCCGTACCGGCTGCCACTGACCGGTGTTCTCCACCCGCTCCAGCTCCACCACGGACATGCCGTGCGCGGCCATCGCCACCCGTACCTGCTCCACTGTGAGCGCGTCCTGGCTGCTGAAGCCGGGGAACATGAGGTCCTCGTTGGTGTACTCGTGGTTCACCACGAGCAGCGCGCGCCGACGGTCGATCGGGAGCACGCCGACGAAGTCGTTGTTGTAGCCGAACTGCTTGGACTGGGCGGCGGCGGTCTGCCGGCCCAGGCTGAACGCGGGCGCGCCGGGCACGACCTCGTCACCCCAGCGGATCACCACGGAGTGGTCGTACCCGTTGGGGACCACGAGGGTGTCGAGCTTGTTCGGCGGGATCGGCTTGAACGTCAACGCGCCGCTACCAGGGCGGCCCGCGCCGGCGGGCGAGACCTCGCCGCCGCCGGGAACCGGCGGGGCGGCGGGCGCAGCGGCGGCCGGCGCGGCGCCGGCGAGCGCGCCCGCGGCGGCGCCGCCGAAGCCGAGCACCAGCGCGCCGACCGCGCCGGCCCGGACCACGCCGCGCCGGGAGATCTCGGTGTCGACCACGTCGCCGAAGTACGGGTTGTCGGTCGGGTTCGGCACCGGGTGGTCACACGCGTTGCCGCACCGGTACAGACAGGTCATCGCGTCGCGGCTGCCGTGGCGGGTGCCACCCAGCAGCGGAAGCAGGCGAGGCCGGTCGCTCATGAGGTGGAGCCTCCTGATCTCAACGTCGGAAGGCGCGCGGGCGAGACGGCCCGGGCGCTCACCCGCCGGACGCTGCCAGGGCACGGTGAGCGGGGATCGGCCCGGACCTGAACCGGACGTGAACAGCTCCGCGTCGACCTGCGGATGAACCGTTCGGCGTCACGGCACGTATGGAAGGGCGAACGCATCGCCGGTTTCCCCGCCGCCGGAAGCGAGGTACCGCCATCAGCGACCACGACGCCCAACTGCTGCGCGCGCTGCACGACGAGCATGCCGACGCGTTGTACGCGCACGCCCTGCGGCTGGTCAACGGCGATCGGCCCCGGGCCGAGGACCTGGTGCAGGAGACGCTCCTGCGCGCCTGGCGGCACCCCGAGTCGCTGGACCCGCGACGCGGCTCGGTACGCGCCTGGCTGTTCACCACCGCGCGGAACCTGGCGATCGACGCCTGGCGGCGGCGCTCGGCCCGGGTCGGCGAGGTCTACACGGACGAACTGCCCGAGACCGCCGAGACGGTCGACGAGACGGAGCGCGCGGTGGAGGCGTGGACCGTGGCCGAGGCGCTCAACCGGCTCAGCCCGACCCACCGGGAGGTGCTCGTCGAGTGCTTCTACCAGGGACGTTCGGTGGCGGAGGCGGCGGCACGGCTGGGCGTACCGCCGGGGACGGTGAAGTCGCGTACCCACTACGCGCTGCGCTCACTACGGTTGGCGCTGGCCGAGATGGGGGTGACCGGGTGACACGCTGCGAGTTCGCGCACGACGACGGGGCGTACGTGCTCGGCGCGCTCGCCCCGGCGGACCGGGTCGCCTACGAGCGGCACCTGGCCGGGTGCGCGCAGTGCCGGGAGGCGGTGGCCGAGATCGCCGTGCTGCCCGGCCTGCTGGGGCGGCTCGACCCGGCCGGGCTGGAGCAGTTCCTGGAGGTCGGGCCGGAGACGTCGCGGGTGCCCGCGCTGCTCGACGCCGCGCGCGAGCGCAAGCGCCGCGAGCGGTCCCGCTCCCGCCGACGGTACGCGCTGACAGCGCTCGCCGCCGCCGCGCTCGCGGTGCTGGCGGGCGTCGGCGTGGGACTCGTGCAGTCGCCCGCCGAGCCGACGAAGCCGCCGGTGGCGCTGGCCTCGATGCGGCCGGTGGCCGGGACGGTGCCGGTGCACGCCGAGGTGGGGCTGACCGAGACGCCGTGGGGCACCGAGGTCACCATGCACTGCGGGTACGACAGGCGGGCCGGGCACCGGGAGGCGTACACGTTCCGGCTGGTGGCGCACGGCCCGGACGGCGCGACGGAGCAGATCGGCTCGTGGCTCGCCGCCCCCGGTGACGACCTGCGCTTCTCCGGCGTCACCCGCTTCACCAAGGGCGAGCTGGTCCGCCTGGAGCTGCTCCGAGGAACAAACGCCCCCGTCCTGGCCTACGACCTGCGCTGACCCTGCCCCCGCCCGCTCTCCCCGTTGATCTTGCACTTGCGGCCCTTGGTGCGGCTGGTTCGCCCCTTTCGCCGGGGCGGTAAGTGCAAGATCAGCGGGACGGGGTGGGGGTGGGGGTGGTCGGGGTGCGGGCGGCCTGGCGGGTGCGGTGGGAGTGGCGCAGGGCGTCGGCGGTGAAGACCACCAGGGCGAGCCAGACCAGGGCGAAGCCGGCCAGCCGGGCCGGCGGCATCGGCTCGTGGAAGATCAGCACGCCGCAGCCGAGCTGGAGGATCGGCGCGAGGTACTGCAGCATGCCGACAGTGGACAACGGCAGCCGGTTCGCCGCCCCGGCGAACAGCAGCAGCGGGATCGCGGTGGCGGCCCCCGCCAGCACCAGCAGCGCGGTGTGCCCGGCCGAGACGTGCCCGAACGTCGAGTCGCCGCGCGCCGACAGCCACCCCAGGTACGCCAGTGCGGGCAGCGCCAGCACCGCCGACTCGACGAACAGCCCTTCCGTGGCGGGCAGCGCGAGCTGCTTCTTGACCAGCCCGTACCCGGCGAAGCTGAACGCCAGGGTGAGCGCCAGCCAGGGCAGGCGGCCGTAGTCGACGGTGAGCACCGCGACCGCGAGCGCACCCACGCCGAGCGCCGCCCACTGGGCGCGGCGCAGCCGTTCCCGCAGCACCAGGACGCCGAACAGCACCGACACCAGCGGGTTGATGAAGTAACCGAGCGCCGTCTCCACCACCCGGTCGGAGTTCACGCCGTAGATGTACGTGCCCCAGTTGACCGCGATCAGCGCGGCGGCGAGCCCGATGCCGGCGAGCGCCCGGGGCCGCCGGGCCAGCTTGCGCAGGAAGCCGGCGTGCCGCGTGGCGGCCAGCAGCAACGCCACGAACGCCACCGACCAGAGGATCCGGTGCGCGAGGATCTCCACCGGCCCGGCCGGGCGCAGCAGCTTCAGGTAGATCGGGAAGAAACCCCAGATCAGGTACGCGCCGACGCCGTACAGGTAGCCGAGCCGGAGCTGGTTCACCGCTCCACCGTAAGTGGTGGATCCTTATCTTGGTCCTTATCGGTGACCGGCGTCACCCGCTGATCCAGCTCCATCCACCGATCCGCTGCGACCGGCTTGAAGCCGATCTTCGCGTAGACCCCGTGCGCGTCGAGCGTGGCCAGCAGGATCCGGCGTACGCCCAGCTCGTTCAGGTGGTCGCGGACCGCGCCGGCCAGCCAGGTGCCCAGCCCGCTACCCCGCTCGGCCGGGTCCACGTACACGTCGCAGAGCCAGGCGAAGGTGGCCCCGTCGGTGACCACCCGGGCGACAGCGACCTGCCGTCCGTCACCCGGCCGGTAGACGCCGAAGCCGATCGAGCCGGTGAACGCGCGCGCCACCGTCTCCCGCTCCCGCCCCAGCGCCCAGTACGCGTCGGTGGAGAGCCAGACGTGCACCCGGTCCAGGTCGATCCGATCCGGGTCGGTGCTGATCTCGTAGCCGTCCGCGCGGGTCAGGGTGAACACCCGGCCGAGGCTAGTACCCCCGGCCGGGGCCCTCGCCAGCCAATTCCCTACGGCTGGCCTGGTGGCCCCGGCCGGTCGCGACGCCGGCCGGCCGGGGTCCGGTGTCAGTCGCGGTCGAGGACGGCGCCGAGGATCCAGGTGACGATGCCGACGAAGAGCGCGCCCAGCACCGCCTCCGGCCAGAACCCGTCCACGTGGAAGGGCAGTCCGGCCTCACCGGCGATCCAGCTGGTGAGCAGGAAGAGCAGGCCGTTCACCACCAGCGCGATCAGGCCGAGGGTCAGCAGGTAGAAGCCGCACCCCACGGTCTTGATGATCGGCTGGAGCACCGCGTTCACCACACCGAAGATGACCGCGACGAGCACCAGCGTGATCACCGTCTCGGTGGCCGAGTCGGAGTCGAGCGAGATGCCCGGGATGAGCAGGGTGGCGAGCCAGAACGCCACCGCCGTCGAACCCACGCGAATCAGAAGACCCTTCAGGAAATCCATGGCCGGGATCGTGCCACGGCCGTACCACCAGGGGAAGGCTCGACCTGGTACGCGGCGGTGCGGCTCGTCAGTGCCGGGCCGGGCGACCGACCAGTTGCGACTCGACAGGTGTGGGCGAGAGCAGCGCCCAGCGCAGGGCCCGCCGGTTGACCACAGCCACCATGTCGTCGCGGATCCGGGTGAGCCACTCGGCGGAGCCGCCCAGGCCCAGCGCCGCGCCCGCCAGCGCGGCCTCGTCCGGGTCGAGCGGCTGGAGGATCGCCAGGTCGGCGCGGGCCAGCGCGGGCGTGTCGGCCGAGGTCAGCTCGTCGCGGACCACCAGCACCGACTGCCAGGCGGCTGCCGGTCCGGCCTCCGGCGGCACCGGGCCGGCGTCCACCACCACCAGCAGCGGGTGCAGCGGCGAGCCGGGCGCGCCACCGGCCGGACGGCCCGGCGGGAGCAGCGGTACGCCGCCGCCGACCGTCCCGACACCCCGCACGAACGGCTCCCAGAAGCGGGGGCGGCCGGTCTGCACCACCACGCGCGCGCCGAGCGCCAGCGCCCGCAGCACGAGCAGTTGCGCCGCGGGCACGCCGCCGACGAGCAGCACCCGGGTCGTGGCCGGGCGGAACAGGCGGACGGTGAGTGCGGCGCCGTGCCGGTTCGCGCCCACCATCAGGCCGGCGGCGGCCGAGGGCAGGTCCAGCGCGGGCGGAGGCGACCCGGCCGGGGACGCGGCCCCACCGGTCACCGCCAACGGCAGCGTGGCGACCAGCCCGGCGAGGTGCTCACCGTCGAGCCGGCGCAACTCGCCGCCGACGTCACCGGCGATCCGGCGCAGCGTGCGTTCCGCCGTCGACAGCCCGGCCGCGCTCCCGGCCGCCACCCGTACCGCCAGCTCGGCCGGGACCGGCGCGGTGCCGGTGCGCGGACCGGCTGTGAGCGCGACTGTGGTGGCGGTCGCGGGCAGTGCGAGCAGGCGGCCCACCAGCCCCCGGGCCGCCTCGCCACGCGGATCCGGCCACCGGCGCAGTCGCCAGGTGGCCTGCGTCAAGCCACCGACAGTGAGCAGCGGCCAGGTCTCCCGTACCGGGGCTCCGGGCTCGTGGTGGGCAAGTTCGGCGATCACCCGCAGCGCCGCGTCGCCGCCCAGCGGCCGGGCGGTGAGCGGGCCGAGCCGGCGGACGAGTCGCCGCAGGGTGCCGGACAGTGCCCGCAACAGGTCCTCGTCCGGCCAGCCGTCGGCGCGCAGCACCTGGACGGCCAGCACCACCCGTGCCCGCGCGGCCACCCGCCCGTCGGTGAGCTGGCGGTACGACGTCCCGGCCGGACCGCCGGCAACCGCGGGCACCGGTGCGGGCGACGACGAGAACACCAGTTGCAGCCGGATCGCGGGGGCGTCCGGACCGGCCGGGGGAAGCAGGTCGAACGGCGTGGGCAGCTCGTGCGCGTGGTCGCCGAGCAGGTCGTCCGGGTCGCCCAGCTCCAGGAGGGCGGTCAGCCCGGCGGCGTCGTGCAGCACGGCCGCCCCGCCGGACGCCTCCGTCGCGCCGACCACCGAGCCCGGCCGGAGCAGCCCCAGCAGCGCCGCCGGATCGGCCGCCGGTGGCAGGGCGCGCCGCCGCGTCACGTACGCGGCAGCGGTGACGAGCCACTCGTGCAGCCAGCGGCCGCGCACCCGGACCCACGCGGCCGGCAGCAGCAGGGCCGCCGACAGCAGCGCGACGGCCGTCGGCACGACACCCCGCCCGGCGGCTGCGACCAGCACCGCCGCCGCGACCTGGGTGGCCACGATCTGGCCGGCGCGCAGGCGAGCGGTCGGACGATTCGTCCACTGTGGCGTGCGGACCGGGACAGACGCGGGCCGCTCGGACGTGCTCGCGGTCACCGCACCTCCTCGCCGGGCCTCCGCGTGACGTTGCCGTGGCTCATCGTAGTGGGCGGGTTGTCCACAGGGGAGCCCGAGGGGGTAGCAGAACCGGAGTCGGACGACTACCGTCAGCGACGAAATCGTCGAGTTGCGTGTCCGCCGCCGCCGGGCTTCCCCCTCCACCGGCCCCGGACCCCCGCCGACGAGTCCACGGTGGTCACACGGTGGCCAGCCACGACCGAGGAGACGAGGTGACGTCCGGGATGTCCCAGACCCAGGCAGAAGCCGCGGTGATGCAGCAGACCGCCGCGAAGTTCGAGCAGGTCGACCAGTCGCTCCAGACCATGCTCAGCGGCCTGATGGCCGAGCTGGAGGTGTTGCAGCAGGCCTGGCGGGGTGCCGGTGGGCGCTCGTTCGCGCAGGTCAAGCAGCAGTGGGCGCAGGACCAGGCCGCCCTTCAGCGGGCGCTGCGCGAGACCGCGACCGCGATCCGCAGCGCCGGCCGCCACTACGACGTCTCCGACACCGAGGCCGCCGGCCGGGTGGCGGGCACCAACCGCGGCATCCAGCTGCCGCTCTGACAACCGGAAGGATCGAATCCATGGAGCACGGTGTGCTGGTCGTCAACTTCGCCGCCCTGCAACAGGCGGGCGCCGACATCCAACGGGCGCTGTCCACGCTGGAGAGTCAGCTCGGTCAGCTCGAACGCGACGCCGCCCCGCTGGTGGCGAGCTGGAACGGCGAGGCCCGCGAGGCGTACGAGGTGCGGCAGTCCCGGTGGCGGGCCGCCTCGCAGGACCTCCAGGCGATGCTGCGTGACATCAAGCTCGCCGTCGAGGACTCCGCGACCGACTACCTCGACACCGAGAAGCGCAACGCCAACATGTTCCAGTGAACCGACGCCGCGCGGCCCGGGCAGGTGACCCGGGCCGCGCGGCTTCGCGCGTGGCCGGCGATCAGCTCGGAACTGCCGGGTCCGCCGCCCGCCAGCGCCTGCGTGCGCCGCGCGGCAGCACCAGGGCGAGCGCCGCCACCAGTGCCACCGCCCCGCCCGCGACGGCGGCGGCCAGCAGCGCCCGGTCCCGGGCCGTGTCCCGGCGGGACTGGCGGGCCAGTGCGGCCGGATCGGGCCGCTCGGCGGGAAGCGCCGCCCCCGGCCGGGTGCGGGTATCGGTCGCGCCGGCCGACTCGGTCACCGCCCGGTACGGGTTGAGCACCCCCGCGCCGTAGCCCGCGTCCCGCCCGGGCGCCGGGTCGGCGGCGGCCACGATCAGGCCGGCCACCTCGGCCGCGCTCAGCCGGGGCCGGTACTGGCGCAGCAACGCGGCAGTACCCGCCACGAACGGAGTGGCGTAGCTGGTCCCCTCCGCCCGCTGGTGGCCCGACCTGGGCGCCGCCATCAGCACCTCGCTACCAGGGGCGACCACGTCCACGTACGAGCCGGTCTGGGAGAACGCCGAGCGTGTCCCGTCCCGCCCGATCGCGCCGACGCCGAGCACCCCGTCGTACGCCGCCGGGTAGGGCCGGGGATCCCCGTTGTCGTGCAGGTTGCCGGCGGCGGCCACCACCACCACGTCCCGCCGCACCGCGTAGGCGACGGCGGCGCGTACGGCCGGGTCGTCCGCGTACAGCACGACCGAGAGGTTGAGCACGTCGGCGTCGTGGTCCACGGCCCAGCGGATGGCCCGGGCGAACCCGGCCGCGTCGACGGTACGCCCCGACTCCCGCCCGTCGACCACCTGCTGCTCGCTCACCCGTACCGGCAGGATGCGTGCGTCCGGCGCGAGGCCGCGGAACGCGACGCCGGGCTGCGGCGCGGCGGCGATGATGCTCGCCACCCCGGTGCCGTGCCCGGCGCAGTCCCGGGTGCCGTCCCCGCTCCGATCGAGGAAGTCGGCGCCGTCGAGGACGCGACCGGCCAGCTGCGGGTGGGACCGGTCCACTCCCGAGTCGACGACCGCGACCACGACCCCGGCCCCCGTTGCGAGGGGGGTGAGCCGTTCCGGGGCGTACCGCTGCTGCGGCCACGGCTGGTCCGCCACCGGGCGGGCCGGCGCGGGCGGCGAGGCGCAGCCGGCGGGTGCGCGAGCCGTCGCCGGAGCGGCCGGAACCCCGGCGACGAGGAGCGTCGCCAGGGCGGCCACGACGGGGTACGCGACTGGCCGAGACATCGACGACCTCCGTAACGTGTCGGCTCCGGAACGGGATGTTAGCGGCTCACTCACGTCGGGGCCGACCGTCGATGGCCAGAAGTCCTGATCTTGCTGCCACCTTGTAGGTTGTATGCGATGCCTGTGGCCTGTTCGCGGAAGGAGAGGTGGCCGTGACCGGATGGGAGCCGGCCACCGAGGCCGAGGTGGCGATGCGGGACGCGCTGCGCGCGCAGGACCAGCAGCAGTACTTCCGTGCGCTGACCCGCGTCGATCTCTTGCTTCCGGTCGCGAACGGACCGACCGCCGGGTGGGGCACCTGGACCTCCGGGGGGCGCACCCACGTGCTGGCCTTCACCTCCGTCGCCGCGCTGCGTGCGAGCCTGGGGGAGAACGCGGGCCCCACCCGCCGCGTCCCCTACCCGGACCTGGCGGCCGGCTGGCCGAACCCCGAGTGGTGGTTGGCGGTCAACCCCGGGCTGCCGATCGAGGGCTACCTGCCCGCCTGGTACGTGGCTCAGCTCTCCCGGGGCGACGTCCGGCTGCCCGGACGCACGATGGGCGCCCGGGCCCGGCTGGAACGGGTGGAGAACGCCACCCGGGGAGCCCGGAACACGGTGCCCGAGGCCGCGCCCCGCCCGCCCGCCGTTCCCGTCCCGCCGGCCGCCGTCACCCCTGCTCGGGTGCCCCCTGCCGTCGTCCCGCCGGCCGCTGCTCCGCCTCCGGTCGTGCCGCCACCCGCGGTGCCGCCTCCGGCCGTGCCGCCCCTTGCTGGTGCTGGTGCGCCGGGCCGGGACGAGCGGCTGATGGAGACCGACGAGCCGGCCACGGTGCCGATGCGGGCCGCCTCGGTCCTGGGACGGCGACTGCCCACCGTGCCGCCGCGCCGCCGAGCGGCGGACAGCGACGTCCCGAGCCGGACCACTTCCGGCGCCGAGGCGGATACGGACGCCCTCGACGGCTGGCTCACCGACCTGCGCCGTCGCCCGGACGAGCCGGACCCCTTCGCCGCCGCCCCGGCGGCACCCGCCGACGAGCCACCGGCCGCCGCCGCTCCGCCGCCGGCCCGCTCCTTCTTCGAACCCTCGTCCGGTGGCCGCTCGGCCCGGCGCCCGTCGCCGCTGGACCCGTCGCGCCGGGCCGGCGACCGGGCCACCCCACCGACCCGGTTCGCCGGCGGGCAGCCGTTCCCGCGCCGACGGCCGCTGAACGAGCCGGTACGCGAGGGTCCGACCCACGCGTTCGCGGCGCGGCCGGACGAGCCGCCAGTGCCCCGGCCGGACGAGGCGACGCAGGCGTTCCGGCCGACCCGCCCGCCCGAGGACGCGACCGAGGCGCTGCCCCGCCGTCACGCCGGACCGGCAGACGCCGGAACGGCTGCGGCGACGCACGCCGGACCGGCCGTGGCAGCCCACGCCGGACCGGCCACTGCTGACGGATGGAGGGCCGCGCCGGGCGGCACCGAGGACGAGACCACGCGGTGGGAGACGATCGACGAGCCGGCGGAGGAACTGCCTCCGTCGATCGCCGAACCGGTCTCCGCGCCGCCCGCGCCGCGCCGCGACTTCACACCCATCGTCATCGAGGGCACCGTCATCGAGGCCCGCGACCTGACCGAGCCCGCGCCGCTCTGGTCCGCGCAGCCGGCCGGTCCGGTACGCGCGGAACCGGCCGAGGGCGCGGCCACGCCCTGGGCCGGAACCACCGACCCGACGATGCCGCTCTCCGTGGACCCGCCGGTCGCAGACGACACGGTGAACCTCACCGAGCCGACGCCGGCCCGTACCGGGGCCACCGCCGCGACGGACCGGAGTACGCCACCCGACGAGCCGACCGTGTCGCTCGCGTCGGAGTCCGAGCCCACGACGTCGCTGTTCGAGCCGCCGACCCCGGCAGGCGAGGCCACCGCGCCGCTGTTCGTGTCGTCGGCGGCGTCGTCGTCGGCGTCGTCGTCGGCCGAGCCGACGGTCTCGCTGTTCGATCGGGTTTCGACCGAGTCGACCGCGCCGCTGGCCGGCCGGGATGGGGCCGAGCCGACGGTCTCGCTGTTCGATCCGGCCCCGACCGAGCAGACCGCTCCGCTGTTCGACCGGGCACCGGCGGAGCCGACCGTGTCGTTGTTCGATCCGGTGCCGTCCGAGTCGACGACGTCGCTGTCGGACCTCGCGCCGGACGACCCCACTGCGCCACTGACCAGCCCGCCGGCCGAGCCGACCGCGTCGCTGTCCGACCCCGCGCCGGCGGAACAGCCGACCGTGTCCCTCTTCGAGCCGGCGACCGGCGACGAACCGGTCGCCACGTCGCTGTTCGCGCCCGGTGAGCCGACCGTGGCGCTGTCCACGCAGGCGCCGGACACGGCGGGGCCCGCGGCCTCCGAAACGACTGACGAGCCGCCGTCAGGCGACGGATCGGCCGCCGAGTTCGTACCGGCGAACGACGTCGAGGAGGACCTGCTGGCCGCCGCGGGCAGCGGCAGCACCGACGGCTTCCTCACCACCCTGCTGCTGGCCCGGGTGCTGCTGCCGGTCGCGCCCGACTCGGCCACCGGCAGCCGGCCGGGTGACCCCGGCTTCGTCTGGCACGCCGACCAGGTCGACGGCGGGAGGTGCGTCTCGGTCTACACCTCGCCGGAACGCCTGGCCGAGCACACCGAGGGCCAGATCGAGACGGTACGGGTCAAGTTCGTCCAGCTCATCCGCAGGTGGCCGGACGTGGCGTGGTCGTTCCGGGTCAACCCGGGCAGCCCGGTCGGCGCGACGTACCCGGGGGAGCAGGTCCTCGCGCTCGCCAACTGGGCGGCCGAGGTGGGCCTCGGCGACGACCCGGAGCCGGCCGCCGCGCCGCAGCAGGCGGAGCGACAGCGTCCGGAGGCGCCCACGAACACTGCGGACCGGCCGGTGACCATGCAGAAGGCGATCGCGGCGAGCCAGCTCGCGTACTACCTGGAGCGTGGCTACGACCGGGTCTCCGGATTCGTGCACCGGGCCGGGGAACTGGCACACCTGCGTACCCCGGCGGAGCTGTACCGCGCGCTCGGCCTCGGCCACCCCGGTTCGCCGTTCTCCCCGGACGACGACGAGATATACCTGCTACGCTGGCCCGCCTACCGGCCGAGCCTCTACCGGATCCCGTACGGCGGCCCGAACGAGGCGGCGATGCGGGCGATGGAGGGCTGGGTGATCGAGCGGTCCCCGTTCCGCGGCAACGGCTTCGCGCCGGGGGAGAGCAGCGACGTGATCGCCGAGTTCAAGGTGGACAGCGCCCGGCTCCCCCACGGCGCCGAGCTGTGGCGGGTCGGCTCGGACGGTGACAGCAAGCTGGTCGCGGTCCTGGACACCGACGAGCTGCTGTGGCGGAAGGCGGGCGAGGCGTGAGCCGCGACGGCTACGTGGCCCGCTGGCGAGGGCGGGAGTACCAGGCCAGCCCCGACGGCGACGACATCCGCCTGTACCAGCCCGGCCCGGACGAGGGATTCACCGAGGTGCGCCCCGGCCGGTACGTCCGGGTGGTGCCGGCCGCCGAGGTCGACGATCTGGCGTACGTGCGGACCACCTGCACCTGGCAGGGCCAGCCGTTCATCGTGCTGGCCGAGCACGAGGGCTGGTTGCGGCTGGAGTACACCGGCGGGCGCTGGCCGGTGGCCGAGGCGATGGGCTTGGAGGCGTTCGACTTCGGCGTCTACCAGGGCTGGGCGCCGGCGGCCGAGGTGGCCGACCTGGGCGAGCAGCGGGTCTGAGTCAGGACTTCGCCCAGCGCAGGATCTCGCCGAGCACCACGTCCCGGGCCTCCACGTGCGGGAAGTGGCCCACGTCGTCGAGCAGCCGCCACTCGTACGGGGCGGTGACGTAGCGGCCGGAGCCCTGGGCGGTACGGGGGAGCGAGGCCCGGTCGAGCGCGCCGTGCAGTTGCAGGGTCGGCGTGACCAGCGGCTTCTGCATCAGCTTCACGAAGCGGTAGCCGTGCAGCCGCAGCACGGAGCGGAACGCCCAGCGGTAGCCCTCCATCGCGCAGAACGCGGCCTGCGGGATCTGCATCGCCACCCGGCAGCAGTGGGCGTAGTCGGCGAAGTCCGGGCCGGACACCCAGCGCGGGCCACCCCACCGGCGCAGGATCTCCTCCACCTCGGCGGCGCCGTCCCGGGCCAGTACGTGCTCGTAGCGGGGGAGCTGGAACTTCAGCGTCGCGGTGGCCGAGGTGAACTGGCCGCGCGGGTCGGCGAAGATGGCCGCCCGCAGCCGCAGCGGATGCGGCGCGCCGAGCACCACGAGCCGCCGGACCAGGGTCGGGTGGAAGGAGGCGGCGGTCCAGCCGATGAGCCCGCCCGCGCCGGTGCCGACCACGGTGGCCGACCGCTCACCGAGTGCCCGGATCAGGCCGGCGACGTCGGCGGCGAGCGTGTAGCCGTCGTACCCCCGGGGTGGCTTGTCGCTCGCACCGTAACCGCGCAGGTCGACAGCGACCGCGCGGAAGCCCGCGTCGGCGACCGCGGGCAGCATCTCGCGCCAGGCGTACCAGTATTCGGGGAAGCCGTGCAGGAAGAGCACCATCGGGCCGGTGCCCGCCTCGACGACGTGGAACCGGCTGCCGTTGGCGCCGACGAACCGGTGCGTCCACGGCCCTTCGGGCAGGACGCAGGACTCGTCGACGGGTCCGCCGCGCTGGTCGGTCATGGGGCACAGCCTAGGGCCGCCGGTCACCCACCGGCCCCGCAGGTGACCAGGATCAGGGATTTCTCCGGGCGGTCACCCGGAACCGCATACCCGGCCGCCCGCCGGGTGCGTGAGGGCGCCGATACCGCCTGTCACTCCTCGATGATCCGCATCGGGATGCCGGGTCCGCAGTCGACGGAGCGGTCCCGCGCGGTGAGCCGCAGCGTGACCAGGTCGCCCTTGCGCAGCTCGCCGGCGTTCGGGCCGTACACCGCGTACTCCGTGCCGTTCTCGTCCATCAGCCCGTAGCACGGCCCGGGACCGCCCCGGGTGATCCAGCCGGCGACGACGCCCGTGGGCCGGTTGTCAGTCGGTCTCTTCGGCGGGCCGGCGGGCCGGCGCAGCGTCGGCAGGTCGGTGGCGGACAGCGGCGTGGGGCGGCCGGCGGGCGAGGCGGGGCCGCTCGCGGCCGGCTGGTGGTCGTCGGACACGGATCCTCCGTCTCGGCCGCGCCGGCGATCAGCGCCATCGCGGAGCGGCCGGCAGCGTGGTGCGGGTGTCGAACGGATGGGACGCGGGTGGGGTACGCCGGGTTCCCCGGAAAGGGCGATGCCCGGGCGGGTGAACCGCCCGGGCATCGCGTGGTGCGTCGATCAGTGGATCAGGAGAAGCGGACCTTCACCGAGGTGCCGTTCTGCTCCAGGACCTTGATCTTGGTGCCGGTGGCCGGGAGCTTGACGCCGTGGTTCGGCAGCTCCGGGTACCAGTACTGCTTGGTGTCGTCGAACAGCGGCTGCGCCGCCTGGCCGCGGATGTACTGCGGCTGGCTGTTGAGGTGCAGCGTGAACGAGTCGGCCTTCTTCAGGCTGAACGGCGCGTCGTAGACCTGGACGCGGGCCCGCCAGGGCTGCCCGGTCAGGTTGTAGATCGGCCGCGGGTGCGCGTCGATGATCATGTTCCGACCCTCACCCGGGTGCGCGAACGTGTCGTTGTCCGCGAACCGGAGGTTCCAGTAGGAGATCAGCAGACCCTCCTGGTACGCGTAGTGGTCCACGTAGTCCGGGCGGGTGTTCGCGTAGCCGAAGAAGTACGGGCCGGTCTTGAGGTACTTGTCGTACGAGACGTACGACCGGTTGCCGGCGATGTAGTAGTTGTCGAACTTACGGGTGTAGGTTTCCTCGACGATGCTGAAGCCGCTGAGGGTCCAGCCGTTCGCACCGGCCTCGGCGCCGTCGGTGAGCACCGTCTGGCCGTCGGCGGTCACGGTGATCGCGTCACCGTAGAAGCCGCCCTCGGAGACACCGCCGTCCGTCTGGTAGCGGAGCCGGAACTGCGCGACCTTGCCGGCGACCGCGTCCATCGGGATGTTGACGTCGACCCACTGGTCGTTGCTGGAGCCGTCCAGGGCGTAGCGCCCGGGGGAGATCTCCTTCAGCGGGGCGCCGTTGGCCGTACCGGCCAGCGAGGTCCAGGTCTGGCCACCGTCGGTGGACGCCTCGAAGAACAGGTAGTCGTAGTCCGCCTCGATGCTGTAACGACCCTTCATCGACAGCGCGGCGCTGGTCTTCCCGGTGAGGTCGACAGTGCGCGTCATCGTGTTGTTCAGGTCGTCGTCGTTGCCCGAGAAGAACTGCTTCGTACCCTCGAACGGCTTGCCGTTCTGGAACGTGTACTCCCGCTGCGGCAGCACCACCACGGCGGCCTGGGCCTTGTTGGAGTTGTACTCCTGCGGGCCCAGCTCCAGGGTGCGCTTCTGCCCGGCCACGACAACCTCGTAGTCGAGCCAGCCGAGCTGGAGCTTGTTCCAGGCGCCGAGGTCGCCACCGCGCTCGCCGATGCCGCCGTCGTTCTTGGCGCCGAGCCGGCTCTGGGCCATCAGGGTCCAGTGCTCGTTGTTGTTGTCCCCACCGCTGACCACGTTGTAGTCGTCCGGCAGACCGAGGTCGTGGCCGTACTCGTGGTAGAAGACGCTCCGGCCACCGTTCTCCGGCTGGATGGTGTAGTCACCGATCCAGACGCCGGTGTTGCCGATCTGGGTGCCGCCGGCCGGGAAGTTCTCCGGGCCGGTGTTGCCCTGGTCGCTGGCGAAGGCGTACCACCGGTGGCTCCAGATGGCGTCCTCACCCTGGTACGGGTCACCGTCGGCCTGGTCGCCGCCGGCGTGGACGATCTGGAAGTGGTCGATGTAGCCGTCCGGCTCGTTGAAGTTGCCGTCGCCGTCGAAGTCGTACCGGTCCCACTCGTCCATCGCCTTGACGTCCGCGGCGATCTCCGCGTCGGAGCGGCCCTGCGCCTTCTGGTCGGCGACCCACTGGTTGGCGGCGTCGCGGACCAGCGCCCAGGTGTTGGTGCAGACGTTCGAGGCGCACGGGTAGCCGTCGGAACGGCCGTAGCGGGCCTCGTTGTACCGCACCCTCACCCAGTTGGTGACCTCGCCGTCGACGCTGTACCGACCCGAGGACTGGGCCTCGTAGTACTGCTTCACCGACTCGTCACCGGGGGCGGTGCCGAAGTACAGCTTCCGGAAGTGGTCGGCGCTGTAGTCGGCCTGCCACACGGTGGAGTTGTCCACCGCCCGGTTGGGCTCCGGGATCTGGTTGACGCGCGGACCGTCGAACCGGGACGGGCCCGGGGTGTCCGGGTCGGTGTCCTGGTCCGGGTAGTTCGGGTGCCGCTCGTCGCCGAACTCCGCGAGGATGACGAAGATCTTGTCGGTCCGCTCGCGGGAGAGTTCGACGTACTGGTCCTTGGTCGGACCCTTGCCGGCCTTGGTGCTCTTGGCGGACCTGCCCGCCGCGGCACCTTCGGCAGCCCGCTCGCCGACCTTGACGACCGTGCTGCCGTTGATCTTCTGGGCCTTCGCCCTGCCGGACAGGACCTCGCTGAGGCCCTCCTGGCGCAGCGCGCGCCGCTTCTCCTCGAGCGGGTTGGGCAGGTCGTGCTCAGCCTGCGCAGGCTCGGCCACCGACGGGGCGGCGGCCGGCAACTTCGGCGTCGGCGCGGCGCTGGCGGACGTGCCTGCCACCAGTCCCGTCGCGGTCAGCGAAAGCCCGAGCAGACCCACTGCGACTTTGCGCACGTGGTACCTCCGGTGTGAGGGAACCGGCCCAACTGGGGGTACGGGCCGGTGGAACGTCCCACTAGTGGGACCAAGGGTGAACATAGACACTGCTGCGACTGGTGGGAAGATGTGTGCGTCGATTTGTAGCAACTTTTTGTTGGGGATGCTTTTCACCGTCACACGCCTGCCTGTCACCGAGCCGTTGACCAGCAGCGATGCCTGGATCATGGATTGCAGTGACAGTCATGGATTAAGCGGTAACGCGGAAGGGTCGGGGGCGCTCGCGCTCCCGACCCTTCCCCCATCGAGCCTGTTCAGCTCATTTTTCGGTCATTCCGGTTCCGGTTTGAACGTACGGTTCAGCTCCGCGGCGGAACCACGTACACAGTGGCGTACGAGTTGTCCTTGACGGCCCGCTTGATGATGATCGAGACGCCGTACTGGACGCCCGCGTCACCCGGGTTGCCGGTGCCGAGCACGATCGCCCCGCCACCCAGCGTCGAACCGTAGTAGTCCGTCGCCGGGGTGCCGTCCGGGTTCACCACCCGGGTCGTGTACTGCTGGTTGCCCCGCGACGGGACGACCACCGAGGCGTCGTTGTCCCGCGCGTACGCGGCGCCGTCACGGATCTCGATGCCCGGGTACCAGCCCTTGGCGTCGGTGAAACCGCGCACCGGAGCCTGCGGGCCGAACTTCGTGCAGTACTCGCTGTACGGCTCGTCCGCCGCCTCCAGGCACTCCTTGAACGGGTACGTCGGCTTCAGGCCGAACGCGGCGTTGGAGGACTGCGGCCGGCTGGGCAGGTTCTTCAGCACCGACGGGTCCTTCTCGGCCGCGACGCCCTTGCGGCGCAGCGGGTCGTTGTGCGAGTCGACGATCAGCAGACCGCCCTTGGCGCCGTAGCTGGGCAGCGCGGTCATCTGCGCGGTGACGTGGTTGACGTCGCCGAGCTGGGTGTCCCGGTACCAGACCAGCATGCCCGGCGCGTTGTACGCGATCCGGTCGACCTTCCACGCCTCGTGCGAGTAGACGGTGTCGTAGGTGTACTTCAGGCCCTTGTCGAAGCCGTCGAAGTTACGCCACTCGGCCAGGTAGTAGTGCGACTTCACCTGGGTGCCCGAGTCGATGTACCAACCCGCGCCGCTGGTGTCGGTGAAGGTGCCACCGGTCTGGGTCCAGCCCGCCGCGCCGCTCTCCACGTCGTCGCTCCAGGTGGTGGCGCCGCCGCCGGTCACCGAGAAGTCGTCGGCGAACCAGCCGCGCTCCACGAACGCCTCGTCGGTGGCGTAGCGCAGCCGCACCTGCACGGTCTGCCCGGCGTACGACGACAGGTCGACGTAGTCGTGCCGCCACCCGTTCGTGCTGCCGGTCAGGCCGTACTTCTTGTTGCCGAAGTCGACCATGCGGCCGTTCGGGTCGGCGTAGCCGTCGTTGGTGGAGACCAGCGCGCCGCCCTCGGCGTACACCTTCTGCTCGCTCCAGGTGGCACCGCCGTCGGTGGAGACCTCGACGAAGCCGAAGTCCCAGTCCGCCTCGATGACGTAGTTGTTCCACATCCAGAACTTCGCATCAGCGGCGTTCGGGACGGTCACCGTGCGGCTGAGCTTGACGTCGGCCCAGTTCTGGTCGGCGCCGGAGTACCACATGTTCGAGCCGCTGTGCGGCGTGGCCAGCGAGATCACCTTGTCCGGCAGGTCGATCTTGATGCCGTCCTCGGTGCCGACCGGCGTACGTGACGTCTGCCCGAGCTTGACCAGCTTGGACCGGTCACCCGGGCCGAACGTCTTCGGCTCGGCCCAGCCGAGCACCCACTTGTCCCAGAGGCCCATGTGGGTGGGCAGCGCCTGGAAGATCTCGCCGGAGTGCGAGCCGGACGCCATCAGGTCCCAGAAGTCCACGTCGGAGTCGGCGTTGCCGGAGGTGTCGTAGAGGTCCGGCAGGCCCAGGTCGTGCCCGAACTCGTGGGCGAAGACGCCGACGCCGGCGTCCTCCGGCTGCACGATGTAGTTCGACACCTTCAGGTTGGTGCCCGGAATCGTGTAGCCACCGGTCACGGTCGACGAGTGCGCCCAGACCGAGTAGATGCCGACGTCGCCGCCGCCGCGGGACTTGCCCTGGTTGGCGTGCACCAGCACGAGGTGGTCGATCACGCCGTCCGGCTCGTGGTAGTTGCCGTCGCCGTCGCGGTCGCTCTGGTCCTCGATGTCGTAGTCGGCCCAGGGGAAGTTCGGGTCGGCCGCGGCCAGCGCGTCGATCGCGTCGGTGGCGAGCCGGCCGGCGCCCTGCGGGTTGTCCGGGTGGCCGTTCATCGACTGCTCACGCCCGGCGACCCAGTTGCCGTTCTCGTCCTGGAAGCAGCGCGAGGCGGCGTACCAGCCCTCCGAGTGCGGCACCGTGATCCACGGGCTGGCCTGCCCGTCCACTGTGTACGCGCCCTTGGACATCTCCAGGTACATGTTGTGCATGGTCCGCCCGGCGAGGCTGATGCCCGGCTTGCCGTCCGGCCCCTTCAGGTCCTTGCGGACCCGCTCGGTGATGCCCTTCTTGCTGTACAGCATCTTGTCGTAGTGGGCCGGAGAGAAGTCCGGCACCCACATCGAGTTGTTGTCCTTGTGCGGCAGCGTGGCCGGGTTCGGGATCGTGTTGTGCCGCGGCCCGTTCTGCACGGTGCCGGGAACGCAGGTGCGGTCCTCGAACACCGTCTTCGGGACCATCACGTCGGTGAAGTCGTCGTTGGCCTTGTCGTTGAACTCGACGAGCAGCGTCAGCAGCTTGGCGGTCTGTGTGCTCTTGGCCTTCTTGATCTTCCGAGGGCTGT
Source organism: Micromonospora aurantiaca ATCC 27029 (assembly GCF_000145235.1). Classification (NCBI taxonomy): domain Bacteria; kingdom Bacillati; phylum Actinomycetota; class Actinomycetes; order Micromonosporales; family Micromonosporaceae; genus Micromonospora; species Micromonospora aurantiaca (nom. illeg.). The sequence continues at coordinate 433,269 of NC_014391.1, forward strand.
GGCCGGTCCGGATGGACTTGGCCTCCAGCTTGGCCAGCTCGCGGGCCGCGATCGGGTTGCCCCCGGCGTACTTGCGGTCGTAGGCGCGGGCCTCGTCCGCCGGCGAGGAGAAGACGCCGTCGCGGCCCTTGACCTCCTTGCCGCCGGTGTCCGGCTGGACCTCGGGCTCGGCGTAGTTGATGTAGTGCTCGTCCGCCCCGATCGTGACCGGTGCGGAGCGGGCCGGCTGGGCCGCCGCGCTGCCCGTCACGGTCAGCGACGTGGCCGCGAGCGCGATGGCGGGCAGTGCGACGAGTAAGCGTCGCCGTGCCCTGTGCTGCGACATGGGGAGCATGCCACTCCGTTCGTAGGGAATGGTGGGGACCGGCCGTCTCAGTGACGCTCGTCGAAATCCGCCGGTTGGCTGAACGTAACCGACGACGAGCGACATCGACAGAGTTGATCAGGCCCTCTGGCCGATCAGGTCAGTCCCGGATCCCCCGATCGACCGGCGCGGATCCCGGATGCGACGAGGGGGCGGACCGTCCGGCGGCCCGCCCCCTCGTCGGTCGACGTCAGTCCTCGTCGGACTTCCCGCCGCTCATCCCCGACGAGATCAATTCCATGACCGAGGAGTCCTGGAGCGTGGTCACGTCGCCGAGCGACCGGTTCTCCGCCACGTCCCGCAGCAGCCGGCGCATGATCTTGCCGGAGCGGGTCTTCGGCAGCTCCGGCACCAGCATGATCTGCCGCGGCTTGGCGATCGGGCCGAGCGTCTTCGCCACGTGGTTGCGCAGCTCGGCGATGAGCTGTTCGCCCGCGTCACCGGAGATCTCCGCGCTGCCGCGCGGGATGGCGAACGCGACAATCGCCTGGCCGGTGGTCGGGTCGGTCGCGCCCACCACCGCCGCCTCCGCCACCGACGGGTGGCTGACCAGCGCCGACTCCACCTCCGTGGTGGAGATGTTGTGGCCGGACACCAGCATCACGTCGTCCACCCGGCCGAGCAGCCAGATGTGCCCGTCGTCGTCCTTCTTCGCGCCGTCACCGGCGAAGTAGACCCACTCGTCCCCGGTGTTCGCACCGGCGCCGAACCGGGACCAGTACGTCTCCAGGAACCGGTTGTCGTCGCCCCAGATCGTCCGCAGCATCGACGGCCACGGCTCCTTCAGCACGAGGTATCCGCCGCCGCCGTTCGGCACCGACTGGCCCTGGTCGTCGACCACGTCGGCGACGATGCCGGGCAGCGGGCTCATCGCCGAGCCGGGCTTCGCCTCGGTCACGCCGGGCAGCGGCGAGATCATGATGGCGCCGGTCTCGGTCTGCCACCAGGTGTCCACCACCGGCAGCTCGCCGCGGCCGACGTGCTGCCGGTACCAGATCCACGCCTCCGGGTTGATCGGCTCACCGACGCTGCCGAGCAGGCGCAGCGACGACAGGTCGTACCCGGCCGGGATGTCCTCGCCCCACTTCATCATGGTGCGGATCAGCGTCGGCGCGGTGTACAGGATGGTCACCTTGTACTTGTCGACGACCTCCCAGAACCGGCCCTTGTGCGGGGTGTCCGGCGTGCCCTCGTACATGACCTGGGTGGCGCCGTTGGAGAGCGGGCCGTACACGATGTAGGAGTGCCCGGTCACCCAGCCGATGTCGGCCGTGCACCAGTAGACGTCCGTCTCCGGCTTCAGGTCGAACACCGCGTGCGTGGTGTACGACGTCTGGGTCAGGTAGCCGCCGGTGGTGTGCAGGATGCCCTTCGGGCGGGCGGTCGTGCCGCTGGTGTAGAGGATGAACAGCGGGTGCTCGGCGTCGAACGCCTGCGCCTCGTGCTCCGGCGACGCCGTCTCCACCGTCTCGTGCCACCAGTGGTCCTTCGCCGACCAGGCGACCTCCTCACCGGTACGCCGGACCACCAGCACGTGCTCGACCGACGGGCAGTTCGCCACCGCCTCGTCCACCGTCGGCTTGAGCGCCGACGGCTTGCCCCGGCGGAAGCCGCCGTCCGCGGTGATCACCACCTTGGCGCTGGCGTCCTGGATCCGGTTGGTGAGCGCGTCGGCGGAGAAGCCGCCGAACACCACGCTGTGCGTGGCGCCGATCCGGGCGCAGGCGAGCATCGCCACCGCCGCCTCCGGGATCATCGGCAGGTAGATCGCCACCCGGTCACCGGCGGTCACGCCCAGCTCGGTCAGCGCGTTCGCCGCCTGACAGGTGAGCTTGTGCAGGTCGGCGTAGGTGACGGTACGGGTGTCGCCCGGCTCGCCCTCCCAGTGGATCGCCACCTTGTCGCCGAGGCCCGCCTCGACGTGCCGGTCCAGGCAGTTGTACGCCACGTTGAGCTTGCCCCCGGTGAACCACTTCGCGAACGGGGCGTTCGACCAGTCGAGCACCTGCTCCCACGGCTGGGCCCAGGCCAGCCGGCCGGCCTGGCGCTCCCAGAAGGCCAGCCGGTCCCCGGCCGCCTCCTCGTACGCCTCGGCGGTCACGTTGGCGTTCGCGGCGAGTTCAGCCGGCGGCGGGAACTGGCGCGTCTCGTTCAGCAAGTTGGCCAATGCCTCGCTCATGCGGTGACTCCTTCGTCGCGTGACCTGCGTCTCCTACTCCGGGGAAGGTTAGTCCCGCCGTACCCCGCTCGCGACCGTCCGGCCCCTCACCGCGCGCCCAGTGGCCCTTCCCTCGCGCCGAGGTGTAAGGAAGGGCCCCTTATTAACGCCTCCGGTAGAGGAAGGGCCCCTTATTAACAACCCCCGGCTTGGGAGGAGCCCGGCGGTCGCTAGCGTGACGGGGTGACCACCGATCCGCTCGCCCCGCTGCTCGCGCTCGCCGACGTCGCCACCGCCGTCGAGCAGGCCCGCGAGCGGGTCGACCTGGCCCACCGGCACCGCGCGCTGCGCCGCCAGGGCGGCCAGGTCGCCGCCGAGGTCAGCCTCCGCTCGGCAGTGGCCAGCGCCGCGCTGGAGGGCCGCGTCCACGACCGCGAGGAGGTACGCGCCGGCACCGTCACCGACCCGGTGCTCCAGGGCGCGCTCCGGGTCGCCGGGGCGCTGCCCGGGCTGAGCGACCTCTGGCCCAAGGCTCCCCGGCAGGTGATGGCCCGGCTGCACGTGCTCGCCGCCCGCGACGTGGTGACCGAGGAGGAACTGGGCCGCCCGGTCGCCGACCCGGTGGTCGCGGCCCGCCTCGACGGCCTGGCCGCCCTCGTCGCCGGCGGCACCAAGGTGCCACCGCTGGTGCTGGCCGCCGTCGTACACGGCGAGCTGCTGAACCTGCGCCCGTTCCCGGGCCCGTCCGGGGTGGTGGCCCGTGCCGCCGCCCGGCTGGTGCTGATCTCCACCGGGTTCGACCCCCGCGGGCTGGTCGCGGTGGACGTCGGGCACCGCGAGCGCGAACCGGAGTACGTGGGAGCGGCCGGCGCGTTCGCCACCGGCACGCCCGACGGCCTGCGCTCCTGGCTGCGGCACTACATGAGCGCGGTGGAGGTCGGCGCCGACCAGATCACGCTGATCGGCGACGAGATCCTCGCCGCGTCCTGACGCGCGCGGGGTGTCAGGCGGTGGGTGCTGCGGCGCGGGTGCGCCGGTGCCGGCCGTACCAGGCGATGCCGATGGCCACGCCTACGCCCACGCCGAGCGCCGCCGCCGCGACCGGCACCGCCGGCCGCTCCCGCAGCCGGCGGCCCAGCGGGATCGGGTGCCGGAACTCCAGCACCGGCCACGCGTTCTCCACCGCCAGCTTGCGCAGCGCCCGGTCCGGGTTGACCACCGTCGGATGCCCCACGCACTCCAGCAGCGGCCGATCGGAGTACGAGTCGGAGTACGCGTACGAGTCGGCCAGGTCGTAGTCCCGCTCAAGAGCCAGTTCGCTGACCGCCTCGACCTTGCTCGGACCGGCCGCGTAGAACTCGACCTCGCCGCTGTAACGGCCGTCGACCACGCCCATCCGGGTGGCGATCACGTCGGTGATCCCGAGCAGCTCGCCGATCGGCCGGACCATCTCGTCGCCCGACGCGGAGACCAGCACCACGTCCCGCCCGGCGGCCTGGTGCTCCTCGATGAGGGCGGCCGCTTCGGCGTACACGTAGGGGTTGATCAGTTCGTGCAGTGTCTCCGCGACGATCTGGCGGACCTGTTCCACCGGCCAGCCCTTGCAGAGCGTGGCCAGGTAGTCCCGGGTGCGGGCCATGGTCTGCTCGTCGGTGCCGCCCAGCCGGAACATCAACTGCGCGTACGCCGACTTGACCACGTCACGCCGGGTGATCAGCCCGTCCCGGTAGAACGGCCGACCGAACGCCAGGGCGCTCGACTTGGCGATGACGGTCTTGTCGAGATCGAAGAAAGCGGCGCTGCGGCCCACGGCGCGAAAGTCTAGCCCGACGGAAGGCGCGGAGGCGTCCGCCCGGGTCGCGAAAGCCGATGAGCACCCGGTGGAGTGACGGCGGTCACAGGCAGCTATCGATGAATTTAGCTTTGCGTGGAGTGAACAACACTCGACGTATAAGGGTCGACTGCGGCATGCTTGTCCTCGCGGCGGGAGTTCGCAGACCCGGCGCCGATGGGCCTCGGCGGTTGCACCCCCCGTAACCGCTGAGTCGGTTCGGCTCGACCCCCCCGGAGCCGAACCACAAGACGACCCCCGTCTCCCCCCGACGGGGGTCGTCCCTTTGCGGGACGAGCGTTCCGCGTCAGCTCAGGGCGCGTAGCCGGGGTCGGCGACCGCCTCGGCGATGCGGATGAGCCAGTGCAGATCGTTGGCCCGGGACTCCGCACTCGCCTCGGGACCGAGGATGCTGCCCAGAAACGCGGCGACATCGTCGAGATGCCGTTCGCCGCGGTAGTAACTCAGCAGGACCGGGTCCGGCTCCAGCGCCCCGTAGCCTTCGCGGAAGAGTTCAGCCCGGTGCGCGTCGATCGGGTGCTCGCCGAAGTCGGCGCTGTGGACGAACATCAGGTCCCGCTCGCGCGGCGCGAGGATCGGCGCGTCCCAGTCCACGACGTGCAGCGTCCCGTCGCCGTCGGCGATGAGATTGCCCGGATGGATGTCGGCGTGGCAGATGACGTGCTGTCCCGGCGTCACGCGCGACGCCAGGTCGTCGACAGTCTCCGCCAACCGGCGCAGCGCGGCACCGTACCGCTTCCAGAAGGCGCCCAGGGTCTCGCTCGCAGCGGCCTGCCCGCCGAGGGCTCGGAGTCGGTCGCCCGCGCTCGATCGGTACGTCTCGACCGGCAGGACGGCTGCTACCTCAGCGCTCGGCGTGACCCGGTGCAGCCGGCCCAGGAAATCGCCGTACTCGGTCCACTGGCGGTCGGTGAGACCGCGGCCCCACAGGCTGTCGCCGTCCTGGAACGGGTAGAGCAGTAGTCGGTAGTCCCCGAACCGACGTGCAACCCCGCCATCGAGGCGAAGGTCCAGCGGCGCGACCACCTGCCGGAGGCCCTGCGTCCGGAGGAAGCCGGGCAGCAGGACGGCGGCCGGGGTGAAGTCGCCGCGGCGCACCTTCAGGAAGCAGCGCCCGCCGTCGGACGTCTCCACCCGGTACGCCCACGCGTGCCCGTCGAGGCCGACCGGCATGAACGCCAGGTCGACGACGTCCACCGACCAGGCGGCGGCGACCTCGGCCGCCAGCAGCCGCTCGTCGATGTCCGGCTTGTCGATCACCCGGCGGAGCGTCGCAGCCGCCGGCCGGGCCGGGCAAGGGAGTTACCGGATCACCGCGCGCAGCGTCTGCCGGTCCGGCTCGAAGCACACCAAGCCTCGGCCCCGCTCGTCGGCCACGACCCACGGATGACCGACGTACGTCTGCTGCCGGTAGGACTGCCCGGGCCGCAGCACCGCGTACTGCTGTCGACGGCCATCGTAGTTGATCCAGTGGACCACGACTGTCGACCCGTGGCTGTTGACGAAGTCGATGAAGGTCGACGGGCCACCGCCGTGCGAGCGCAGCCGCGACTCACGCGAGGCCGGCAGTGGGGCCAGTTCCCCCGGGCCGACCACCGGCGGCTTCGACCGGGGGATCGACGGCTTCGGCGAGGTCGGCCGGCTGCTCGGGGTGGGGCGGCGGGTCGGTGCGGCGGTGCGGCTGGGCGCGACGGCGCGGCTGGAGAACGACACCGACGGCGGCGCGTAGGACTCGGCGGGCGTCTCCGTCACCGACCCCGCCCTCGTCGGGGACGCCAGGATCGCCTGGCCCTCGAGCGGCGGCGGGAGGTCGGGGCGACGCGGCGTGGCGAAGACGCTGACGATGCTCGCCAGCACCACGACCACGAGCCCGATGGCGATGGCGGCGAGCAGCGTCGGCGACGGATCGCGGAGCCAGATCTCGCCGCCGGCCGTTGGGGCGGACCGTGAATGGGGTCGTACCGAGGGGGGCGTGAGGGGGTGCGGCGAATCGGTCATGGCCTCGATTCCGCAAGCCGGTGCCGTTCATCGAGCGGCGAGGGGCCCCGATTATCCGCTACTGATCATCCCTGTCGTCAATGGCCGACGGGCCACTCGTTGCCTCCGTCTCCGGCACATAGCAGATCAACCGGGCCACCGAGGTCTGTCCACAACGCCCTCCGTTGTCCACAGGGCACCGGTCCCGCATCCCTCGGCCGGGCAGGCTGCACCGCGGCACGTCCGAGTCCGACCGATGGAGGCCGCCATGCCGCCCCGTACCCCGCTCCCGCCGTACCGTCGCCTGCCCCTGCTCGTCACCTCCGACGGCGACCTTCTCGACGAGCTGTTGCGACTCGCGGCGGCCGGCGGCACCGAGGTCGAGCTGGCGGCCGACCCGGCCGCCGCCCGGGCCCGCTGGGCGCCGGCGCCGCTGGTGCTCATCGGCGCCGACCAGGCGGCGGCCTGCCTGCGGGCGCGCCTTCCCCGCCGCGCCCGCACGGTCCTGGTCGGTCGCTCCGGAGAGCTCGATCCGGGTACGGAGTTGGCCGAACTCATCGGCTCGGAGCACGTCGCGACGCTGCCGGCGGCCGAGCCCTGGCTGGTCGACCGGTTCGCCGAGTGCGTGGCCGGTCCGGCCGGCCCGGGTCAGGGCCGGGTGGTGGCTGTCCTCGGCGGCCGGGGCGGCGCCGGAGCCAGCGTGCTTGCAGGTGGGCTCGCCGTCAGCGCGGCCCGGTCCCGGCTCCGCACGCTGCTCGTCGACGCCGACCCGCTCGGCGGTGGTCTCGACCTGGTGCTCGGCTGGGAGCAGCTCGACGGGTTGCGCTGGCCGGAGCTGGCCGGCACGGACGGGCGGGTCGACCCGCCGTCGCTGATCCGCGCGCTGCCCAGCCGGGGCGACCTGGTGGTGCTCTCCTGGGACCGGGGCGACCTGCGGCACCTGCCGGCCGAGGCGATGGCCGCCACAGTCGACGCCGGCCGCCGGGGGCGGGACCTAGTCGTGCTCGACCTGCCCCGGCATCTCGACGACGCGGCTGTGGTCGCGCTCCAGGCCGCCGACCGGGCGCTGCTCGTCGTACCGGCCGAGCTGCGGGCGGCGGCCGCCGCGGCCCGGGTCGCCGCCGTCGCCGCGCCGCACTGCATCGACCTCTCTGTCATCGTGCGCGGTCCGGCGCCCGGCCGACTGCGCGCGGCCGAGGTGTCCCGGGCGCTGGGGCTGCCGCTCGCCGGCACGCTGCGACCCGAGCCGGGGCTGTGCCGTGGGCTGGAGCGGGGCGAGGCGCCGGGCGCGAGCGGGAAGGGGCCGCTCGCCGCGCTGTGCCAGCGGATCGTGGACGAGCTGGTCGGGTCGTCGGCTGCGGGTGCGGCATGACCGCGCCGGCCGACCCGGGGGAGCTGGCCGCCCGGGTCCGGCACCGGTTCGCCGCCGAGGCCACCCCGGTCACGCCCGCGGCGATCGTCTCGGCGGTACGCGCCGAACCGGCGACGGCGGTGCTCGGCGACACCACGCTGCTGCGGATCGCCGACCGGGTGCACGACGACCTGGTCGGCGCCGGTCCACTGGCACCGCTGCTCGCCGACCCGCAGGTCACCGACGTGCTGGTGAACGGGGTGCGGGTCTGGGTCGACAGGGGACGGGGACTACGGCAGGTCGCCGTGCCGCTGGGCTCGCTCGACGACGTACGCCGGTTGGCGCAGCGCCTCACCTCGGCGGCCGGTCGCCGGCTCGACGACGCCTCCCCGTACGCCGACGCGCGCCTGCCCGACGGCACCCGGCTGCACGCGGTGCTGCCTCCGGTGGCGACCGACGGGCCCTACCTGTCGTTGCGTACCTTCCGGCAGCGGCCGTTCACCCTCGACGAACTCGTCGAGCGGGGCACGGTGCCCCGGCCGATCGCCCCGCTGCTCGCCGCACTCGTGGCGGCCCGCCTCGCGTACCTGGTCAGCGGCGGCACGGGATCCGGCAAGACGACGCTGCTCAACACGCTGCTCGGGCTGGTACCCGGCACCGAGCGGATCGTGCTGGTGGAGGACGCCGCCGAGCTGCGCCCGGTGCACCCGCACGTGATCGGGTTGCAGGCCCGGACGGCGAACGTCGAGGGCGCCGGAGCCGTCGGGCTCGGCGACCTGGTCCGGCAGGCGCTGCGGATGCGGCCGGACCGGCTGGTAGTGGGCGAGTGCCGGGGCGCCGAGGTGGTCGACCTGCTCGCCGCGTTGAACACCGGCCACGACGGCGGGGCGGGAACGCTGCACGCGAACGCCCCGGCCGACGTTCCGGCCCGGCTGGAGGCGCTCGGGATGCTCGGCGGCCTGCCCCGGCTCGCGTTGCACGCCCAGGTCGCCGCCGCGTTGCAGGTCGTCCTCCAGCTCCGCCGTACCGGCGAGGGGCGCGTCCTCGACTCCATCGGCCTGCTGCTGCCCGACGGGCCCGACCGGGTGGTGACGGTGGTTCCGGCCTGGGCGCGCGGCCGGGGTCTTGCCCCGGCGGCCCTGCTGCTCGCCGGCCTGCTGCGGGAGCGGGGAGCGCCGGTACCGCCGATCCTCCAGGCGGCGTGGCCCGGTCCGGCAGAACCGTCGTGACCGGCCACCTCTGGCCGGCGGTCCTGCTCCTGGTGGCTGCGGCGGTCGCCGTCGCCTGGCCGGTACGGGCCGCTCGCGCCCGGCGGCTGGCGGTCCTGGGCAGTGCGGACATCCCGGTCGAGCGGGTGAAGGGCGCACGTCCAGCATCCCCGGACCTGCGACGACGTCCGCTCGACGCCGGGCCGAAGGCGTCCGCACGGCCTCCCGGCCGGGGCCGGGAACGGCGTCGACCCGGTGTCGGGCATCAGGTACGGCGATGGACGGGCCTCGTGCCGGTTCCGGTGACATCCTCTCCGGCGTCGGCTCCTGCGCTGCCGCTCTCCGCCGGACGCGTGCTGCCCGTGGCGGCGCTGTGCGGGGCCGTGACCGGGGCACTGCTCGGCGGTCCGGTGGCCGCCCTGGTGCTCGCCACCTACGGCGTGCTCGCGGCCCGGGCGGTGCTGCGCCGACGTACCCACCGGACGGCCACCCTCGCGCACCGCCGCGATCTGGACCGCCTCGCCGCCGTCGCCGCCGACCTGCGGGCCGGGCTACCCGTCGACGGCGGTGTCGACGACGGCCCGGGACGCGTCGCGCGGCTGGCCCGGGCCGCCGGGAGACTGGCCGACCAGACGGGTGCGCCGCTGGCCGATCTGCTGGAACGGATCGAGGCCGACGCCCGCGCCGCCGACCGGGGCCTTGCCGCTGCCGCCGCCCAGGCCGCCGGGGCTCGGGCGACCGCGTGGCTGCTCGCCGCGCTGCCGCTCGGCGGCATAGGTCTCGGCTACGGCATCGGGGTGGACCCGGTGGCGGTGCTCCTGCACACGCCGGTGGGTGCCGGCAGTGCGGTGGCGGCAGTCGTGTTGCAGGTCGGCGGGTTGCTCTGGGCCGAGCGACTCGGCGTCACGCCCGGGCGGGCCGCCTGATGTCACGGCAGGTACTGGCCGCCGTGTGTCTCGGCGGCGCCGCGTCGCTCCTGGTCGTCGCCGGTCCGGTCGTCCGCCCGGCACGGCGGCTGCGCCGGCTCGCTCCGACGCCGCCGCCCACTCGCCCGGCGTGGTGGCCGGATCGGGTACGCCTCGGCGCAGCGCTGGCCGGAATCGCGGTGGCGGTGGTGGTCGGCGGTGTCACGGGCGTGTTCCTCGGGCTGCTGGCCGGTGCCGCCGCCGACCGTCTGCTACGCCGGATCGAGCCGCGCGCCGCCCGGGAACGGCGGCTGCGGGAGACCGCCGACCTGCCGCTCGCCGCGGACCTGCTGGCGGCCGCGCTGCGGGCGGGCGCGCCGGTCGACCGCTCGGTGCTCGCCGTCGCCGAGGCGCTCGGCGGGCCACTCGCGGACCGGCTCGGCCGGGTCGGCCGGACGCTACGGCTCGGAGGCAGCCCCGGCGAGGCCTGGGCGCACCTGGAAGGCGTCACCGGGGCCGAACCCGTGGCCGCGGCGGCGGTCCGCTCGTCGAACAGCGGCGCCGCACTGGCTCGCGCGCTGACCCGGCTGGCCGACGACCTGCGTGCCGAACGGTCGACCTCGGCCGAGGCGGCGGCCCGCCGCGCGGGCGTGCTCATCGTGCTGCCGCTCGGGCTGTGCTTCCTGCCCGCCTTCATTCTCGCCGGTCTGGTGCCGGTGATCGTCGCCGTGCTCGGCGACGTGCTGTGAACCATCGAGAAGGGACGTACGACATGCGCAAGCTCCTCACCCGCCTGCGGGGTGACGCCGGTATGAACACCGCCGAGTACGCGGTGGGCACCCTCGCCGCGGTCGCCTTCGCCGGGATCCTGCTGAAGGTGCTCACCTCCGGCAACGTGCAGTCCGCGCTGACCGCCGTCATCGACCGGGCCCTGAAGTGATCGGGCGCCGGTGGGCCGGCCGTGGTGGTGGGTGGCTCCACGAACCAGCAGTCCCGCTCGACGTGTCGACCGAGCCCGGCTCGACCCGGGACGCCGTCGGCACCCGGGCCGGGGAGGTGCGGCGCCGGTGGCGCTTGTGGGCCGCGTGCGAGCGGGGTTCCTTCACCGCCGAGTTGGCGGCCGGCCTGCCGGCGCTCATGCTGCTCCTCGTCGCCGGTCTGACCGCGGTGAACGCTGTGGGTACCCGGGTCGCGTGTGTCGACGCGGCCCGGGAGGCGGCGCTCGCGGCGGCCCGGGGCGAGCCCGGCACGGTTGCCGCAACCCGGTACGCCCCGGACGGCGCCGAGGTGTCGGTGACTGTGACAGGCGATCGGGTCACGGCGACGGTCCGGGCACCGGTCCGGACGTTCGGTACGCGGCTGCCCCGGCTGGTCGTGGCGGCGGAGGCGGTGGCCGCCGTGGAACCCGGAGCGCCGGGGCCGGTGCCGTGAGAGCCGGCGGTGCCTGGGCCGACTCGTCCTTCCGCCAGGTCGTCGTGGGAGGCCGAGCCGACCCGAGCAGGCGCGGGGCGAGCAGATCTCGGGTGGGCTGGCCTGCGGGGAGAGGGGAGCGTGGGAAGCCTGGTGTGAGGACGTCCTCGACCGACCGGGGCGGCGCGACCGTGTGCCTGCTCGCGATCGGGCTGGTGTTCGTGCTGGTCGGGGTGTTCGGCGCCGCGGTCGGGGCGGCCCGGTGCGCCCGGCATCAGGCCCGCAACGCGGCGGACTTCGGGGCGCTGGCGGGTGCCGTGCAGGTGCTCGACGGAGCCGACGTCGCCTGCGCTCGCGCCGCCGACCTGGTTTCGGCCAACGGCGGCCGGATGACCGGATGCCGGGCTGACGGACTGGACCTGATCGTCACGGCGCAGGTACGCGTCGCCCCGCTGCCGGGACTGACCCGGGACGCCGTCGCGACGTCCCGGGCCGGCCCGGCCCGGTCCTGACGGGCGGACGCCAGTGCCGGAACCGAGAGCCGGGCCGGGCCCGAGTGCCGCAGGTCAGCGGGACTGAAGGGCGTCCAGTCCGACCGCCATGGCGATCACCAGCCGACGGTCGATCTGCGGGTGCTGGATCTCCACGTTGTACCGGTCCCGCAGACCCCACTTCCGGTCGACCGAGAACACCGGCTGGCCGCCGGCCATGAAGTCGAAGTGGTACGGCAGCCAGGAGAGCGAGTCGACGAACCGGCGCAGCAGCGCGACCGGCAGGCTGCGCTCCTGCCCGGTGGCGGGCGGCAGGCCGGGCTGCTCGACGTGCCACGTCGAGCGCAGCAGCGACTGGGCGAAGTCCTTGCGGAACAGCCCGATGGGGTTGCCCGCGTGATCGGTCACGTCGTAGGTGGCGCCGAGGTCGAGCCGCTGACGGGCCTTGAAGCCGAGAAGGGGGTACTGCTTGGAGTCGTCGGTGTAGATGGTCACCTGCTCCTTGAAGGCGAGCCGCTTCTGCTGCGCGAACGCGAGCAGCCCACCCTCGGAGCCGTCGGGCGCCACCGAGTGCACCTCGTACTGGTTGACCATCATCCGGAGTCGCTGACGGATGATGAACCGGTGCTGGGCCTGCAGGTTGTCGGGCGACATGGGCTCTCCTTCGAGGGGTCGCCGGAGTCTTGCACAGCGGGCCGACGACCGCTCGCCCGAGCGCACCCACCGCTGCCTGGACGGACGGGCCCGCACGCAGGAGCCGCACGGTGCATGAGGCGAAGCATGGCGCCGTTGCCGTGACCGGCGCGGGCCGGGACTGCGCGACCGCGGGCCGGAAGTGGAGGCGGGACGCAAGGTCAGCGGCCGCCGTCGACCGTGGCCTTCATCGCCCAGCTGTTCAGCACCTGATGGATGCCGCGCAGGCGCTCGTTGATCTGCTCCAGCCGTTCCGCCTGGGCGAGCGTGGCCATCGCGGTGCCCAGCGCTATCTGCTGGTCGGGCGTGAGGTTTTCCTGGTCGATGGTGTAGAGCAGCTCGACGGTCTCGGCGATCGTGTCGGCCACGGCGGCACCTCCGGCGGGACGGGTCTCGGGTCACCTGCGCGCTACCAGAAATGATGCATGGAAGCGCTCCCATACATCAATGCCCCGACGGCCCTACCCTCATGCACCCGTCCCACCAACCAGACACCTGGGCACCCGCGGAGCCGCACGGCCCAGCTTGATCGACACCAGTTCGGGGAAGTGGCGGGGTCCAGCACCTGTCGATACCGCAACCTCCCCGAAGTGGCGGCGGGCAGCCCCAACCGGCCCGGTGCGGTCAGGCGGGTGGGGCACCGGCCGCCTGAGCTGGGCGGGCCGCCCGGTCGTCCTGCCGGGGCAACACCTCGCCGCGCTCCGGGCCGCCCGAGTCCGGGCCGGCCACCGCCTCCGGGCCGGCCGCCGCCTCCGGGCCGGCCACCGCCTCCGGGCCGGTCACCGCCGCCTCGCCGCCGGCCGTGGCGAGGTTGGTCAGCACCACGTCGAGGACCTTCACCGCCTCCGCCTTGGCCAGCGGATTGTTGCCGTTGCCGCACTTCGGGGACTGGACGCACGACGGGCACCCGGTCTCGCACCCGCACTCGGCGATCGCGTCCCGGGTGGCGCGCAGCCAGGCGGCGGCGGTGCCGTACGCCCGCTCGGCGAAACCCGCCCCGCCGGGGTGACCGTCGTAGACGAAGACGGTGGGTGCCTCGGTGTCCGGGTGCAGGGCGGTGGACAGCCCGCCGATGTCCCACCTGTCGCACGTCGCCATCAGCGGCAGCAGGCCGATGGCGGCGTGCTCGGCGGCGTGCAGCGCGCCCGGCACGTCAGCCGCCTCGACACCGGCGGCGGTCAGCGACTCGGGGGAGAGCGTGAACCACACCGCGACGGTGCGCAGCTCCCGCGCGGGCAGGTCCAGCGGGCGGGTGTCGATCACCTCGCCGGTGGCGATGCGCCGCCGCTGGTACGACACCACCTGGCTGGTCACGTCCACCTCGCCGAGGAACAGCCCGACCGGCCCGGCGTCCACGTACGAGCGGACCGACACCACCGACAGCGAGGTGACGTCGCGGGCGTGGGTGGACCAGTCCGGCTCCTCGGCGTGCACGAGCGCGCACCCGTCGGCCAGGTCGAGCGAGTCGACCACGTACGAGACGCCCTGGTGCAGGTAGACCGCGCCGGTGTGCAGCAGGAAGTGCGCCGACCCGCCGTCGACGGTGCCGAGCAGCCGGCCGGTGGACTCCTCCACCACGCACACCGGGGCGCCGCCCTCGCCTCGCAGGTCGACCTCGGGGCGTTCCCGGTGCCGCCAGTACCAGCCGGTGGGCCGCTGCCGCAGCGCCCCCGCCTCGACCAGCGAATCCACCGCCTCCTTCGCGCCCTCACCGAACAGGTCCAGGTCCGCCGGGGTGAGCGGGGACTCGTGGGCGGCGCAGGCGAGCTGTGGCGCGAGCACGTACGGGTTGGCCGGGTCGAGCACCGTCGCCTCGACCGGCCGCCCGAACAGCGCCTCCGGGTGGTGCACCAGGTAGGTGTCGAGCGGGTCGTCCCGGGCCACCAGCACGGCGAGCGCCTCGTCGCCGGAGCGCCCGGCCCGCCCGGCCTGCTGCCACAGCGACGCGCGGGTGCCGGGCCAGCCGCAGATCAGCACCGCGTCCAGGCCGACCAGGTCGACGCCGAGTTCGAGCGCGTTGGTGGAGGCGAGCCCGAGCAGGTCGCCGTGCAGCAGCGCCCGTTCCAGCTCGCGGCGCTCCTCGCGCAGGTAGCCGGCCCGGTAAGCGGCAACCCGGTCGCCCAGCCCGGGTACGGCCTCGTCGAGCGACCGCCGGGCATTCGCTGCGACCACCTCGGCGCCCCGGCGGGACCGCACGAACGCGAGCGTGCGTACCCCCTCGACCACGCTGTCGGCGAGCAGGTCCGCGGTCTCCCGCAGCGCGGAGCGCCGGACCTGGACGAGGTCGGCGTCGACGGACGAGTCGGTGGGCGGCAGCAGCGGCGGCTCCCAGAGCGCGAACGTCACCCCGCCGCGCGGCGACGTGTCCTCGGTGACGGCGGTGACGGGCAGGCCGGTGAGCCGCTCGGCCGCCGCCGCCGGGTCACCCGACGTGGCGGAGGCCAGCAGAAAGACGGGGGTACGCCCGAAGCGCGCGCACTGCCGCCGCAACCGCCGCAGCACGTGCGCGACGTGTGAGCCGAAGACGCCCCGGTAGGTGTGGCACTCGTCGACCACCACGTACGCGAGCCGGCGCAGGAACCCGGACCAGTGTGCGTGCCCGGGCAGGACGCCGTGGTGCAGCATGTCCGGGTTGGTCAGCACGAACCGGGAGTGCCGGCGGATCCACTCCCGTTCGGCGCGCGGCGTGTCCCCGTCGTAGGTGGCGGGGCGTACCCCGTCGAGTTCGAGACCGGCGACGGCGCGGAGCTGGTCGGCGGCGAGCGCCTTGGTCGGCGCCAGGTAGAGCACGGTGGCGCGCGGGTCGGCGAGCAGCGTGCTCAGTGCGGGAAGCTGGTACGCCAGGGACTTGCCGGACGCCGTGCCGGTGGCGACCACCACGTGCCGGCCCGCGTACGCCAGCTCGGCGGCCTCGGCCTGGTGCCGCCACGGGGCGGTGACGCCGCGCCGCGCGAACGCCGCCCTCAGTTCCTCCGGCGCCCAGCCGGGCCACCCGGCGGGCTCGCCGGCGCGGGCCGGGACGCGTTCGACGTGGGTGACCGGGTCGGTGGGGTGACGCAGCCGCAGCCGGCGCAGCAGCTCGCCCGGCGCACGCCGCGGGCCGGGGCTGTGGTCGGTCACGTCCTGCACTCTCGCACTGGTGTTCGGAATTGGGAACCGCAGGGTGGGGGTATGGGGAGGGCGTGGCCGGTGACCGAGGGGGCCGCACGGGGAGATGGTTAGATGCCCAGGAGAGTTTACCGAGGAGGGACCGATGGAGCTGTCGCTGGCGACCCGCGCCGTGGGGGAGCACACGGTGCTCGAGGTCGGTGGTGAGGTGGATGTCTACACCGCCCCCCGCCTGCGGGAACGGCTCCTGG
The DNA here is from genome assembly GCF_000145235.1 of Micromonospora aurantiaca ATCC 27029. Classification (NCBI taxonomy): domain Bacteria; kingdom Bacillati; phylum Actinomycetota; class Actinomycetes; order Micromonosporales; family Micromonosporaceae; genus Micromonospora; species Micromonospora aurantiaca (nom. illeg.). The sequence continues at coordinate 449,037 of NC_014391.1, forward strand.
AGTTGATCGACGGCGGGGCCCGCCACGTGGTGGTCGACCTCGGCCGGGTGGACTTCCTCGACTCGACCGGTCTGGGTGTGCTCGTGGGCGCGCTCAAGCGGCTGCGCTCGGCCGGTGGCTCCTTCGCGCTGGTCTGCGACAAGGAGCCGCTGCTCAAGATCTTCCGGATCACCGCCCTGGACCAGGTCTTCCCGCTGCATCCGACGGTCGACGCGGCCATCGCCGCCGACTCCACCGGCGCGTGATGGCGACCGTCAAGCTGTCCTTCTCTCCGGCCCCGGTGCACGTGCGCACCGCCCGCCTGGTCGGCGTCGCGGTGGCCCGGCGGGCCGGCGTACGCGAGGACCTGCTGGACGAGGTGCGCCTGGCCATCGGTGAGGCGTGCACCCGGGCGGTCGCGCTGCACCGGCAGTACGGCCTGGCCGACCCGGTGTACGTGGAGATGTCCGACGGCGGCGGCTACACGGTCCGGGTGGTGGACCGGGCCCCGATCGAGGCGGGCCTCGGCCTGGCCGCGCTCGGCCCGGACGAGCTGGCCAAGGAGTCGCTCAGCGAGGACGCGCTCACCACCGGGGTGGGCTTCGCGCTGCTCGCCGGTTTCGTGGAGGATCTCCAGGTTCGTCCGGTCGACGACGGCGTCGGCACCGAGGTACGGATGTCCTGGCCGGCCGGCCGCGCCTGACCCGAAACGCACACGCAGGCCGCGCTCCCCGAAGGGGGAGCGCGGCCTCGTCGTATTGGCCGCGCCATATATCAGATTTCTTCGCATAACACAGTTACGAAGATCATCGAGACACGGTGCCCCCTCGGTGTGACCTCCGCCACGCCAGAGGGCTACAGTACGCGGGTTGTCAGCAAGTGATCCCGTCCCGTAGCCAGCGGGAACGGGAGTTCATCGCTGGTCCGCCGGAGTGGGTCGGCGCGCGCTTGCGAGTCCGCATCCAGGCGTCGGCCCGTGCGTCTCCACAGGTCGGCGCGAGTTGTTCGGTACAGGAGGACATAGATGTCCGGGACCTTGGCCGCCGACGGCGGCGCACTGTCCCTTACCGGAGCCAACGTGACGTACGTCGTCATCGCCGCGGTCATCGCGCTGGTGGCGCTCGTCTTCGCGGCCGCCCTCACCAGGGCGGTCCTGGCAGCCGGTAAGGGAACCACCAACATGCAGGAGATCTCCGGCGCGGTGCAGGAGGGCGCGTCGGCGTACCTGCTGCGGCAGTTCCGCACGCTGGCGATCTTCGTGGTGATCGCCGTCGTGCTGCTCTTCCTGCTGCCGGTGCACGACACCGACGGCAACGAAACGCTCGTGAAGGCCGGCCGCTCGGCGTTCTTCGTGGTGGGTGCGCTGTTCAGCGCGTTCATCGGCGGCGCCGGCATGTGGCTGGCCACCCGCGCCAACCTGCGGGTGGCAGCGGCCGCGCGGGAGCGGGAAGGCGGCCGCGAGGCCGCCATGAAGATCGCCTTCCGCACCGGCGGCGTGGTCGGCTTCCTCACCGTCGGCCTCGGCCTGTTCGGTGCGGCGCTGGTCGTGCTGATCTTCCGGGGTGACGCCCCGACCGTGCTGGAGGGCTTCGGCTTCGGCGCCGCGCTGCTCGCCATGTTCATGCGGGTCGGCGGCGGCATCTTCACCAAGGCCGCCGACGTCGGCGCCGACCTGGTCGGCAAGGTCGAGCAGGGCATCCCGGAGGACGACCCGCGCAACGCCGCCACCATCGCCGACAACGTGGGCGACAACGTGGGCGACTGCGCCGGCATGGCCGCCGACCTGTTCGAGTCGTACGCGGTCACGCTCGTCGCGGCGCTGATCCTCGGCCGGGCCGCGTTCGGCGAGACCGGCCTGGTCTTCCCGCTGATCATCTCCACCATCGGCGTGCTGGTCGCGATCGTCGGCGTCTTCATCACCCGGCTGCGCGCCAGCGACCGCAACGGCCTGACCGCGATCAACCGGGCCTTCTACCTGTCCGCGCTGATCGCCGCGGTGCTCGTCGCGATCGCCGCGTTCGCGTACCTGCCGGCCACGTTCGCCGAGCTGGAGGGCGGGCTGACCGACGTCGACCGCAACCCGCGGCTGGTCGCCATCGGCGCGGTCGTGATCGGTATCGTGCTGGCCGCCGCGATCCAGGCGCTGACCGGCTACTTCACCGAGACCAACCGGCGTCCGGTGCAGGACATCGGCAAGAGCTCGCAGACCGGCCCGGCCACCGTCATCCTCGCCGGCATCAGCGTCGGCCTGGAGTCGGCCGTCTACTCGGCGCTGCTGATCGGCGCCGGCGTCTTCGGCGCGTTCCTGCTCGGCGGCAGCTCGATCACGCTGTCGCTGTTCGCCGTCGCGCTGGCCGGCACCGGCCTGCTCACCACCGTCGGCGTCATCGTCGCGATGGACACGTTCGGCCCGATCTCCGACAACGCGCAGGGCGTGGCCGAGATGTCCGGCGACATCGACGAGCACGGCGCGCGGACGCTCACCGAGCTGGACGCCGTCGGCAACACCACCAAGGCGATCACCAAGGGCATCGCGATCGCCACCGCGGTGCTGGCCGCCACCGCGCTGTTCGGCTCGTACACCGACACGCTGCGCTCGGCGTACGAGGACGCGGGCGTGGGCGACGTCGGCACCGAGATCCTCAACTCGCTCAACGTGTCCAACCCGCGCAACCTGGTCGGCCTGATCATCGGCGCGGCGGTGGTCTTCCTCTTCTCCGGCCTGGCCATCAACGCGGTCTCCCGCTCGGCCGGCGCCGTGGTGATGGAGGTACGCCGCCAGTTCCGCGAACTGCCCGGCATCATGGACCGCACCCAGCGGCCCGAGTACGGCAAGGTCGTGGACATCTGCACCCGGGACGCGCAGCGCGAGCTGATGACCCCCGGCCTGCTGGCCATCCTGGCCCCGATCGCTGTCGGCTTCGGCCTCGGCCCGGGCGCGCTGGCCGCGTACCTGGCCGGCGCGATCGGCGCGGGCACGCTGATGGCAGTGTTCCTGGCCAACTCCGGTGGCGCCTGGGACAACGCCAAGAAGCTGGTGGAGGACGGCGCGTACGGCGGCAAGGGCTCCGACGCGCACTCCGCCACCGTCATCGGCGACACCGTCGGTGACCCGTTCAAGGACACCGCCGGCCCGGCGATCAACCCGCTGATCAAGGTGATGAACCTGGTCTCGCTGCTGATCGCCCCGGCCGTGGTGGCCTGGAGCGTGGGCGACGACAAGAACCCGGCGCTGCGCATCACCATCGCCGTGGTGGCCGCGCTGATCATCGCGGCCGCAGTGGTGTTCAGCAAGCGCAAGGGTGTGGCGATGACCGACGAGGACAGCGGGGCCGGCACCCCGGACCAGCGTCCGGAGACGGTGAACGCCTGATCGCACGCGACGGTTCCCGGCCGGCCCCGGCCGGCCGGGAACCCCGTGCCCGGCAAACCTGACCGGTGGCGGTTCCGCCCGGAGGTCGTACGCTGCATCGCATGCGTACGCGCCGGGCGGCAACCGCCGGAAAGCTCACGGTGGTCCTGGCCACGCTGGTCCTCGTGGTCGCCGGGTGCGGTGGCGGTCCCAACCCCCGGGTCTGGGCCGCGTCGGTGTGCCAGGCGCTCACCCCGTGGCGCGCGGAGATCTCCAAGCTGACCAGCAGCACGCAGCAGCAGATGACCGCGCAGACCACCCCGGCGCAGGCCAAGGAGAACCTGGTCCGGCTCTTCGCCGGTGCCGAGCAGGCCAGCGAGACGGCCCGGCGCAAGGTCGAGGAGGCGGGCGTGCCCGAGGCCGAACGCGGCGCCGAGGTGTCCGCCGGGTTCCTGGGGTCGCTGAGCAAGATGCGTGACGCGTACGGCCGGGCCCGGTCCGCCATCGACCGGCTCGACACCGCCCAGGCCGGTCCGTTCTACGACGGCGTGCGCGCCGCCGTGGACACGCTCAACAAGGAGTACGACGCGAGCGCGCTGGACACCAGCAAACTCAACTCGACCGAGCTGAAAGAGGCCTTCGACGAGGTCCCGGAGTGTCGCTGACCCCTCCCACCCCGAAACCGGCCCGCCAGCCCTCGCTGTTCTCCACCGAGGCGGCCGATCCCGCGCTGGCGGACCTCGCCGGCCTGCTCGCCGGGCCGGGTGAGGTGGGGCGGATGGGCGGCACGGCCCGGATCTCCGTGGTGGTCGACGCCGCCTGGCGGGTGCACGTGCTGGTGGCCGAGCTGGGCGCCCGGGGTGTGCCGGCGAGCTGGGAGCCGACCGAGGACGGGCGGCACCGGGTGCGCACCGCGTACACGAGCATGCTGGCGCCGCTCGCGCGGGCCTGGCTGCGCGGCGGTGTGAAGCGGCCACCGGCCCGTTTCCACCTGGACGGGCGGCGGCTGCGGCTCTGGGCGGCCGCCGCCGGCACGGCCGAGCCGGCCGGATTCCGGCTGCGGCTCGGACCGGCCGACGAGCCGTCCTGGCCGGTGGTCCGCGCCGCGCTGGCGGCGGTGGGTCTGCCGGCCGCGTTCGTGGAGCCGGACGAGGGCGGGCCCGCGTTCCGGATCGGCGGGCGGCGGATGTCGCGGCTCGCCGAGCTGGTGGGGGAACGGCCGGCGACGGCGCCGGTGGCGGACTGGCCGGGCTCCCGGGGCTGACCGCCGCTGTCCGAAGCCGGACACCCGGGGAGGGCTCCGCCGGGGGTACGCGATCGTCACAGTGACCCGCCTGTCGCCCTACCCACGGTGTACCGTGACGCCGTCCGGCAGGGTGCGGCCGGCGGTCGCCGGGAGGGCGGCCCGTTTGCCGCCCACGAAACCCGGAACGCGGACGGCGCGTTACGTTGGACATCCGGACCGCCTGTGGTCCGGGTGGCGCAACACGGCCCGAAGCGGGCATGGCGTAGGAGTGAGGTCGGGGAGAGACGTGCCGAGCAACGCTGGAACCACCCGTCTGGTCATCGTCGAGTCACCGGCGAAGGCCAAGACGATCTCGGGCTACCTCGGCCCGGGGTACGTCGTGGAGGCCAGCTTCGGCCACGTCCGGGACCTGCCCCGCAACGCTGCCGACGTCCCGGCGAAGTACAAGGGTGAGCCCTGGGCGCGCCTCGGCGTCGACGTCGACAACGGCTTCCACGCGCTCTACGTGGTCTCGCCCGACCGTAAGCAGCAGATCAGCAAGCTGGTGAAGCTGGCCAAGGAGGTCGACGAGATCTTCCTGGCGACGGATGAGGACCGCGAGGGCGAGGCCATCGCCTGGCACCTGGTGGAGACGCTCAAGCCCAAGGTGCCGGTCAAGCGGATGGTCTTCCACGAGATCACCAAGCCGGCCATCCAGGCCGCAGTGGCGAACCCCCGGGAGATCGACCGCGACCTGGTCGACGCCCAGGAGGCGCGGCGCATCCTCGACCGCCTCTACGGCTACGAGGTCTCGCCGGTGCTGTGGAAGAAGGTCATGCCGAAGCTGTCGGCGGGCCGGGTGCAGTCGGTGGCGACGCGCATCGTGGTCGAGCGGGAGCGCCAGCGGATGGCGTTCCGCACCGCCGAGTACTGGGACATCCTGGCCACGCTCGCCGTGGCGAAGCCGGGCGAGGGCCCGCGGACGTTCAACGCCACGCTCGTCGCGCTCAACGGTGACCGGATCGCCACCGGCAAGGACTTCGAGCCGACCACGGGTCGCGTTCGCGCCGGTGCGGGTGTCGTCCACCTCGACGAGGGCGGGGCCCGGGGCCTGGCGGCCCGCCTGGCCGACCAGCCGTTCACCGTCACCCGGGTCGAGGAGAAGCCCTACCGCCGCCGCCCGTACGCGCCGTTCATCACCTCCACACTCCAGCAGGAGGCGGCCCGCAAGATGCGGTTCTCGTCGCAGCAGACGATGCGCACCGCGCAGCGCCTGTACGAGAACGGCTACATCACCTACATGCGTACCGACTCGGTGAACCTGTCCGAGACGGCCATCACGGCGGCCCGCCGGCAGATCGTCGAGCTGTACGGCGAGCGCAGCGTGCCGCCGGAGCCGCGCCGCTACACCGGCAAGGTGAAGAACGCCCAGGAGGCGCACGAGGCGATCCGCCCCGCCGGCGACAACTTCCGCACCCCGGGCGAGGTGGCCAAGGAGCTGTCCGCCGAGGAGTTCAAGCTCTACGAGCTGATCTGGCGGCGCACCATCGCCTCGCAGATGACCGACGCGGTCGGCTCCAGCGTGTCGGTGCGCATCCGCGCCGTCTCCTCCGCCCAGGAGGAGGCCGACTTCGGCGCGACCGGCAAGACCATCACCGACCCGGGCTTCCTGCGCGCGTACGTCGAGTCGAGCGACGACGAGAACGCCGAGGCCGAGGACGCCGAGCGGCGGCTGCCCACGCTGGTCAAGGACCAGCCGCTGACCGCCGACGAGCTGGCCGCGCAGGGCCACCACACCCAGCCGCCCGCCCGCTACACCGAGGCGTCGCTGGTCAAGGCCCTCGAAGAGCTGGGCATCGGCCGGCCCTCCACGTACGCGTCGATCATGCAGACGATCCAGGACCGCGGGTACGTGGTGAAGCGCGGCCAGGCCATGATCCCGTCGTTCCTGGCGTTCGCGGTGATCGGGCTGATGGAGCGGCACTACCCGCGACTGATCGACTACGACTTCACCGCCAGCATGGAGAACGAGCTGGACGAGATCGCCGGTGGTGACCACGCCGCCGTCGACTTCCTCACCTCCTTCTACTTCGGCAGCACCAACGGCACCGGCGACCAGGCCATCGCCCACGCGGGCGGCCTGAAGAAGCTGGTCACCGAGAACCTCAGCGAGATCGACGCGCGCAGCGTCAACTCCATCCCGCTGTTCACCGACGACGAGGGCCGCGAGGTCGTCGTCCGGGTCGGCCGGTACGGGCCGTACCTCCAGCGGGCGCTGCCCGGCGAGCAGCAGGCGCCGACGCCGGCGGCCTCGGGTGAGGGCGAGGAGAGCGGCTCGCAGGGCGACCGGGCACCGATCCCGGAGGGCCTGGCGCCGGACGAGCTGACCCCGGAGAAGGTGCACGAGCTGTTCCTCGGCGGCGGCGGTGAGCGCAAGCTCGGCGACGACCCGTCGACCGGCGAGCCGATCGTGCTCAAGTCCGGCCGGTTCGGCCCGTACGTGGCGAGCGGCGAGCGCAAGTCGTCGCTGCTGCGCTCGCAGACGCCGGACAGCCTGACCCTGGAGCAGGCGTTGCAGCTGCTGCGCCTGCCCCGGCTGATCGGCGTGGCCCCGGACGGCGTCGAGGTGTTCGCCAACAACGGCCGCTACGGCCCGTACGTCAAGCGCGGTGACGAGTTCCGCTCGCTGGACTCGGAAGACAAGATGTTCACAGTCACGCTGGACGAGGCGCTGGCGTTGCTGGCCGCCCCGAAGACGCGTCAGCGCCGGGCCGCCGCGCCGCCGCTGCGGGAGATGGGCAACGACCCGCTCACCGAGAAGCCGCTGGTGATCAAGGACGGGCGCTTCGGACCGTATGTGACCGACGGCGAGTTCAACGCGTCGCTGCGGCGCGGGCAGACGCCGGAGGAGCTGACGCTGGAGCAGGCGTCGGAGATGCTGGCCGAGAAGCGCGCGAAGGGCCCGGCGCCGAAGAAGAAGGCCGCGAAGAAGGCCGCCCCGGCGAAGAAGACGACGGCGGCGAAGAAGACCACGGCGGCCAAGAAGACCACGGCCGCCAAGAAGGCTCCCGCGAAGAAGGCCGCCCCCAAGAAGGCGACCTCAACCCCGAACGAGTGATCTTGGTACGGAAACGCCCTTCCAGGGGCGGGGCCGTACCAAGATCTCAGTCCGGCCAGCCTGCGGATCGCAGGGCGGCACGCAACTGGGTCACGACGCGGGTGGGGTCGTTGCGGACCGCCCAGGCGGGGAAGCGGAGCACCCGGTCACCGGTGGCCCAGACGTCGTTCTGCCGCTGCATGTCCGCCCAGGCGGTCCTCGGGTCGAGGTGCTGCCCGCCGTCGATCTCGACGTGCACACGCCACCGCTCGAACCAGACGTCCAGGTAGCGCCGCCGCCCGGTGGCGTTCCGCCGCACGACCTGGAGGGACGGTTCGGGCAGCCCGGCCCGACGGACGAGATCGAGGAAGTCGAGTTCGGCGAGGGAGTGGGCTCCGCCCGCCGCGTCCGTGGCGGTCGCCAGGATCAGGCGACGGCGGCGCGCCCGGGGAAGCCGTTCCAGCACCCGGTGCAGGTCGTCGCCCCAGACCAGGCGTTGCTGGAAGCCCGCCGCGATGACAGCCCGTGCCTCCTCGTCGGTCGCCGCCCACTGCGCCGCGTCGACGAGCGAGCGGGCCGGCATGGTCCGGCGGGGCCGGCCGACGGTGAGCACGTCCTCCGGCGGAAGTGCGGTGGTGCGATGGATCCGCACAGCCGGTGGCAGGGTTCGCGTCTGATGCCGGGCCGGCAGCAGCAGATGCACCAGCCGGCTCTCGTAGCGCCGTAGGCCCCATGCCTGAGCCGCGGTGAGTCCACCCAGCGTCGCCGCCGGTCCCGCCGCGAGCACCGCCACCCAACGCCACTCTTTCGGACCCACCGGCCCGTTGTGGGTGACGTAGACGCGCCGGTGCGCCTGCCGCCAGCGCCCGCTGCCCAGCCGGTGGCGGATCGCCTTCTCGGACAGGAACCGTCGAGCCTGCGTCGCTTCGAGCACCCGTTCCTGATGGAACAGCAACCAGCTCAACTCGTCGGCGTCATCCCCCGGCATCTCCACACATGAATCCCACCCGCTGTCCCGTCGTCCCTGCTGCCCCTGTGGACAGCCGTCGAGATCTTGGTACGGAAACGCCCCTCGAGGGGCGTCCTCGTACCAAGATCCTCAAGCGCCCAGGACCTGGGTCAGGTAGGGGTTCTGGAAAAGGTTGTGGGGGTCGAGGCGGGCGCGGACGGACTGGAAGTCGGCGAATCTCGGGTAGGCGCTCGCGAGGGACTCGGCGGTGCGCCAGTGCAGCTTGCCCCAGTGCGGCCGGCCACCCAACTCGGTCGCCACCTGCTCGAACGCGCGGAAGTACGGCTCGTACGGCATGCCCACGTACTGGTGCACGGCGATGTACGCCGAGTCCCGCCCGTACGAGTGGGACAGCCAGATGTCGTCGGCGGCGGTGAACCGCACCTCGACCGGGAACAGCACCTTGAACGGCAGCCGGTCCACGATCCGGCGCAGCTCGGCCAGCGCGGTGGGCAGCGCCTCGCGTGGCAGGCCGTACTCCATCTCCACGAAGCGGACCCGGCGCGGTGTGCAGAACACCCGGTCGGAGCGGCCGGTGTAGGTGCGTTCGGTGAGCGCGCGGGCGGAGACGGCGCTGATCCGGGGTGCGAGGGCGGGTACGGCGCGGCCGAGGCGGCAGGCGCCGGCGAAGACGGTGTTGGAGAGGAACTCGTCGTCCAGCCAGCCGCGCCAGCGGGGCAGCGGCCGGTCGTCGGCGGGTACCCGGTCGTTTGTCTTGACCTGCACCCGGTCGGTGTAGGGGAACCAGTAGAACTCGGCGTGGTCGTGCGCGTCGTACAGGCCGGGCAGGTCGTCGAGCACCTCGGCGAGCGGGGCCGGGCGTTCGTGCGCGCGCAGCACGAAGGCGTCCACGCAGCGCAGCGTGACCTCGACCAGCACGCCGACGGCGCCGAGCCCGACCCGGGCGGCGTCGAAGACGTCGCGGTTCTCCTCGGCCGAGCAGCGCAGCACCTCGCCGGTGCCGGTGACGAGCGTCAGCCCGACCACGAAGGTGGACAGGCAGCCCAGTTTCGCCCCGGTGCCGTGGGTGCCTGTCGACAGCGCACCGGCGATGGTCTGGGCGTCGATGTCGCCCAGGTTCGGCATGGCGAGGCCGTGCCCGGCGAGCAGTTCGTTGAGCGTGTGCAACGTCATCCCGGCCGGTACGGTGACCAGGCGGCGCGCCACATCGACTGTGACGTCCGTCTCCAGCGCGGCGAGGTCGATCCGGTGCCCGTCGGCGACGGCGGTGGCGGTGAAGGAGTGGCCGCTGCCGGTGGCCCGGACGGTCCGGCCCGCCGCGGCGGCCTGGCGCACCGCCTCGGCCACGTCGGAGACGCTATGCGGGCGCACGGTGAGGAGCGCGGTGCTGTGCTGGTTGCCGGCCCAGTTGGACCAGGTGGCGGTGGTACCGGTCATCGCGGCCACTCCTCGACATGAATATGAACTGAATTCATATCAGGAACGTTGTGCCTGGTAAATACCGCAATCGAGCCCGGCTCGTTGTACCGGTAGTCACAGACTCGTGACGTGCAGATATGTTCATCCGTCGAAGGGGGGTGGCGCCGAGTGTCCACACCAGCCGCCACGACCGGGCCGCTGCGTCGGGTACCGGTGCAGGGTCGAAGTGTCGCGCGGGTCCAGCGGATGCTGGACGCCTGCGCCGAGCTCGTCGACGAGGTGGGGTACGAAGGGCTGACCACGACCCTGCTCGCCGAGCGTGCCGAGGTGGCGATCGGGTCGGTCTACCAGTTCTTTCCGGACAAACGGGCGATCGTGCAGGCGCTGACCCTGCGCACCATGGAGTCCTACCTCCAGCGGCTCGACGAGCGGTTCTCCTCGGACGACCTGACCCACTGGTGGGACGGCGTCGACGCGGCGATCGACGAGTACATCTCGATGCACCGCACCGTTCCCGGCTTCCGTACCCTGCACTTCGGCGACGTGGTCGACCTGCACCTGCTGGACGACCAGCGGGACAACAACGGAGTCATCGCGGAGCAGCTCGCCCGCGTACTCACCGAGCGTTTCGGCCTGGCCGTGGTGCCCGACCTGCGGTTCCACCTGGAGGTCGCGGTGGAGGCCGCTGATGCCCTGATCAAGCTGGCCTTCCGTCGCCGCACCGACGGCGACGAGCGGGTGCTGGTCGAGGCGAAGGCGCTCATCCGGGAGTACCTGCACCGGCAGGTGAACGCCCCCACGGAGGCCGTCCACCAGGGTTGAGCGGCACGTTGAACGGCGGGTTCTGAGAGTGCGCCGGGGCCCGCCGTCGTCACGGCGGTGGGGCAGAGCCGCGGGGCGGCTCAGAGGAAGGCGTGCCCCTCGCCCCGGTAGGTCGGCACGGTGGCGACCACCGCGTCCCCCTCGACCAGGTGCACCTCGTTGACGTGCTCGCACAGCTCGCCCGCCTTGGCGTGGCGGAACCACACCCGGTCGCCGACGCGCAGGCCGTCGGCGGCCTCCCCGGCCAGCGGGGTCTGCACCTCGCCGGCGCCCTCCGCGCCGAGCAGCTTCAACCCCTCCGGCAGCCACGGCCGCGGCAGCCGGCTGTCCGCCGCCGGGCCGGAGGCGATCCAGCCGCCGCCGAGCACCGTCGCCAGCCCGGGCGCCGGGCGGCGGACCACCGCGCAGGCGAAGAACGCCGCCGGGGTCGGCTGCCAGGCACGGTACGCGTCGAACAGCGTCGGCCCGTACAGGCCGGAGCCCGCGGTGACCTCGGTGACGGCGGGGTCCGCGCTGGTGGCGGCCACGCTGCCGGTGCCGCCGCCGTTGACGAACTCCAGGTCGGCGTGCTCGCGTACCGCACCGACCGCGGCCGAGCGGCGTGCGAGCAGTTCCCGGTACGAGCCGCGCTGCGCGACCCGGATCGCCGAGCCGAGCATCGCCTGTCCGGGCGGCGCGTCGCCGAGGCCGGCGATCTGTGCCTCGTACGACATCAGGCCGACCAGACGGAAGCCCGGCCGCCCGGCGACGGCGGCGGCGAGCGCGCCGGCCGCCGTGGCGCTGTGCACCGGGGAGCGGCGCACGCCGACGTGCACCCGGCCGCCCAGCGGGCGCCAGGAGGCGTCCAGGTCGAGGCAGATCCGCAGCGCGGGGCGGCGTGCGGGCGGGCACACCCGGTCGATCAGGTCGAGCTGTGCGGTGTCGTCGATCATCAAGGTCACCGCGTCGGCGAGCGCCGGGTCGGCGGCCAGTTCGGCGAGGCCGCCCCGGTGGGCCGTCGGGTACGCCACGAGCACGTCGTCGCTGACCCCGGAGCGGACCAGCCACAGCGCCTCGGGCAGCGTGAAGGCCATCACGCCGTGCCATCCGGGCCGCTTGAGCGCCCGGGTCAGCAGCTCGCGGACGCGTACCGACTTGCTCGCCACGCGCAGCGGCTTGCCGCCGGACCGGCCGGCGAGCGCCTCGGCGTTGGCGTCGAACGCGGTGAGGTCGACCACCGCGTACGGCGGGTCGAGGTGAGCGGTCGCCCGGTCGAGACGATCGCGAGTTTTGTCACGGTCGATGGCCACGTCTGCACGCTAACTGTCTGGACGGCAATGCGAAATACCCTCGCGTCTGTCCGGGCTGCGGGCGGTGGTCCCGGCGGCCTAGGCTCGGCGAGCAGGTGAATGTCGCGGGGGACGACCCTTCCTGCGCGACTAGAGTGTTCCACCGGGGATGCCCAGACCTGGGCCGGCACGTGGAGGTACGGCCATCGAAAGCCAGAACAACGGCGAGTCGCCCGGCGTGTCGTCGCCCGGGACAGCCGCCGACCACTCCGGCGTCGCCGCCATCCGCTCGGTGCTGCGCATCCGGCCGTTCCGCAGGCTGTGGATCGTCCTCAGCGCCGCCTCGTTCGGCGACTGGCTCGGCCTGCTCGCCACCGCGCTGTTCGCCGCGTCCCAGGTCTCCGGCAGCACCGCCCAGGGTGCCGCGTTCGGCGGTGTGACGGCGATCCGGCTGCTCCCGGCGCTGGTGCTCGGCCCGGTGGCCGGTGTGTTCGCCGACCGGTTCGACCGCCGGTGGACCATGGTCATCTGCGACCTGCTGCGCTTCGTGCTGTTCGCCTCGATCCCGCTGTACGCGCTCACCGGCGCCGCGGGCGGGCTGGTGGTCGGCTGGGCGCTGATCGCCACCTTCCTGATCGAGTCGATCACGTTGATGTGGATCCCGGCCAAGGAGGCGGCGGTCCCCAACCTCATCCCGCGTACCCGGCTGGAGGCGGCGAACCAGCTCACGCTGATCACCACGTACGGCCTCACGCCGGTGGCCGCGGCCGTCGCGCTCGCCGTGCTGGACCGCGGCGTCCGCGGCGCGGTCGGCGGCGACCTGCCCGGCTGGGCCGAACCGGCCCAGCTCGCGCTCTGGTTCAACGCCTTCTCCCGGCTGGCCACCGCGCTCGTGGTGGCGTTCGGGATCAAGGAGATCAGTCACGCCCAGCGCGGCGAGGCCGAGCGCTCCGAGCAGAGCATGTTCCGGCAGTTCTCCGAGGGCTGGAAATACATCGGCCAGACCCCGCTCGTCCGCGGCCTCGTGCTGGGCATCTTCGGCGCGTTCGCCGGCGGCGGCATCGTGGTCGGCACGGCCAAGTTCTTCGCCAACTCGCTCGGCGCCGGTGACGCCGCGTTCTCGCTGCTCTTCGGCGCGATCTTCGTCGGCCTGGCGCTCGGCATCGGTCTCGGGCCGATGATCGTGCGGGACATGTCCCGCCGCCGCTGGTTCGGCATGAGCATCGTGCTCGCCAGCGCCTCCGTGCTGGTGCTCGCGTTCGCCATCCACCTGTCCATGGCCATCCTCGGCGCGATCCTGGTCGGCGCGGGCGCGGGCATGGCGTTCCTGGCCGGCACCACGCTGCTCGGCGGCGAGGTGGCCGACGAGGTGCGCGGCCGGGTCTTCGCGGTGGTGCAGATCGGCACCCGGCTGGTGCTGATCCTGGCCATCGCGCTCAGCAGCCTCCTGGTCGGCGTCGGCGGCTCCCGCCAGCTCACCATCGCCGACCTGGGCATCTCCATCTCCTCCACCCGCCTGCTGCTGCTCGCCGCCGGCGCGGCCGGCATCATCGCGGGCATCAGCGCGTTCGGCCAGATGGACGACAAGAAGGGCGTACCGGTCCTCGCCGACCTGTGGGGCTCGATCCGGGGCCGCCCGCTGATGCCGGCCGAGCCGTTCGTCTCCAGCGGCCTGTTCGTGGTCTTCGAGGGCGGTGAGGGGGCCGGCAAGTCCACCCAGCTCGCCGAGCTGGCCGAGCGGCTGCGCGCGCAGGGCCGCGACGTGGTGGTCACCCGCGAGCCGGGCGCCACGCCGGTCGGCGAACGGATCCGCTCCCTGGTGCTCGGCACCACGCCCGGCGAGGCGCCGTCGCCGCGCGCCGAGGCGCTGCTCTACGCCGCCGACCGGGCGCACCACGTAGCCACCGTCGTCCGCCCGGCGCTCGTGCGCGGCGCTGTGGTGATCAGCGACCGGTACGTCGACTCGTCGCTCGCCTACCAGGGCGCCGGCCGGACGCTTCCGGTGGACGAGGTGTCCTGGCTCTCCTCCTGGGCCACCGGCGGCCTCAAGCCCGACCTGGTGGTGCTGCTCGACGTCGAGCCGCGTACCGGCCTGAGCCGGGTCGAGGACCGCGCCGAGGGCACCGACCGGCTGGAGGCCGAGTCGCTGACGTTCCACGAGCGGGTCCGGTACGCCTTCCTCGACCTCGCCGCCGGTGACCCGAAGCGCTACCTGGTGCTCGACGCGTCCCGCCCGATCGACGAGACCGCCGACGCGGTCGCCCGCCGGGTGGGCGAGCTGCTCGCCGACCCGGCCGGCATCGTGCACCCCCGTCCGGCGCAGGGCCCGGACACCTCGGTCCAGCCCGAGTTATCCGACGCGGAGCTGGTGACGATGGAGCAACCCCGACGATGACCGACGTCTTCGGCGATCTGGTCGGGCAGGACGAGGCGGTGGCCATGCTGCGGCGGGCCGCCGCCTCGGCCGCCGCCCTGCTGCGCGCGCCGGTGACGTCCCCCGCGGGCGGGCACGACGACCTCGACGCGCTCGCCGAGGAGCACGACGGCGACCCGGGCCCGGTTGCGCCGGCCGACCCGGGCGGCGGCATGACCCACGCCTGGATCTTCACCGGGCCGCCCGGATCGGGCCGCTCGGTGGCGGCCCGCGCGTTCGCCGCCGCGCTGGAGTGCGTGCACGGCACCGGGTGCGGCACCTGCCCCGGCTGCCACACCACGCTCGCCGGCACCCACGCGGACGTCCGTCTCGTGGTGCCCGAGGGCCTGTCCATCGGCGTCAACGAGATGCGCGCGCTGGTGCTGCGGGCGGCCAGCGCGCCGTCCGGCGGCCGGTGGCAGATCGTGATCATCGAGGACGCCGACCGGCTCACCGAGGCCGCCGGCAACGCGCTGCTCAAGGCGATCGAGGAGCCGCCGCCGCGTACCGTCTTCCTGCTCTGCGCCCCGTCCACCCACCCGGACGACATCTCCGTGACCATCCGGTCGCGCTGCCGCGTCGTACCCCTGCGGCAGCCGCCGCCGGCAGCGGTGGCCGAGGTGCTGGTCCGCCGCGACGGCATCGCGCCGGACGTGGCCGAGTGGGCCGCCGCGGCGGCGCAGGGGCACGTGGGCCGGGCCCGGCGGCTGGCCCGCGACCCGGAGGCCCGGCAGCGGCGTGACGCGGTGCTCGCCGTACCGCGTCGGCTGACCGGCGTGGGCGCGGCGTTCGACGCGGCCTCGGCGCTGATCGAGGCCGCCGAGGCGGAGGCCGCCGCGTCCGTCGCGGAGATCGACGAGGCAGAGCGTACGGCGTTGCAGACCGCGCTCGGCGCGGGCGGCACCGGCCGGGGCGCGGCCGGCGCCATGCGCGGCGCGGCCGGTCAGCTCAAGGATCTGGAGAAGCGGCAGAAGTCGCGTGCCACCCGTGCCCAGCGGGACGCCCTCGACCGCGCCCTGGTCGACCTGGCCGGGTTCTACCGGGACGCGCTCACCATGGCGTGGCGGGCGCCCGTCGCCCCGGTGCACACCGACACGGCGTCGCTCGCCGGTGCGGGTGCGCAGAAGTGGGACGCCGAGGGCTCGCTGCGCCGCCTGGAGGCGGTGCTGGAGTGCCGCGCGGCGATCGAGGCCAACGTCAAGCCGCGGATCGCCGTGGAGGCGATGATGCTGGCCCTCTGGCGCGGCTGAGCCGGGCACTTTCCGCACTGTCCACAGGGCATCGACACGCGCGATTGGCGTGCGGTACGGTCCGGTGATGCCGCGGTGACCGAGGCGGCACGCTCAGTGAGGGTCGGGCCGACCGGCCGGGAGGAGTCCGCCGATGCCGCGGGGCGAGATCGACGAGGCCTGGATCGAGGAGGCGGTGCGGCGCTACCGCCGGATCGAGAACCTGCAGGCCGAGTTCGACCACGCGGTCGCGACGGTCGAGGTCACCGTCCGCTCACCCGACGGGCTCGTCGAGGTGGTGGTGACCGCCGGCGGGCGCATCACCGACGTGCGTTTCCTCGGCCCGCTGCACCACCGCAGCCCGCGCGACGTGGCCGGTTCGGTGCAGGCCGCTGTGACGGCCGCCGCCGACGCGGCCCAGTGGGCGCGGGAGAAGCTGCACAACGAGACGTTCGCGGCGTACCGGCCGCTGGCGGGGGCCTGACATGGAGACGCTGCGTGCCCTGGCCGCCCGTCTCGACGAGGCCGGCGCGACCCTCGCCACCCTGTCCCGCACGGTGACCGCCACCGACCCGCCGCATCCCGCGTTCGGCGCGCACGCCGCCGGCCGCCCCGGTGAGGTGGGCCGTGCGCTGCACCGCCAGTGGACAGTGGCCACTGCCGACCGGGCGCGCGAGGCGCAGGCCGCCGCCGTCCGGCTGGCCGCCGCAGCGGCGGCGCTGCGCAGCGCCGCCGACCGCTACGCCGCCGCCGACGACGCGGTCGCCCGGCGGCTGGCCCGGGAGGCCTGATGGACGCGCTCGACCGCCTCGCCGAGCCGGGGCTCGACCTGCTCGCCCGCGTCGACACGCTGCTGGCCGCCGGTGCGCCCGAGGGGCACCGGCTGTGGCCGCTGCTGCGCCGCATGCAGGTGCTTCCCGGCGCGGCCGTGCGCGAGTTCCTCGACCTGCATCCCGCGCCGCTGACCGGCGCCGGCCACGCCGTGCGCCGGCTCGTCCGGGGGTACGACGACACCTGCGCGCTGCTGGCCGACCAGGTCGCCTGGTCCGGCGCTGCCGCGTCGGCGTACGACGAGGCACGTGCCGCCCTGCTGCGGCACCTGGACGAGGGGCCGGACAGCCTGGTCGGGCGGCTGGAGTCGACAGCGGGCTACGCCGACGCGCTGGCCGGCTGGGTGGAGGGCAGCCGGGCGGCGCTGGCCCGGGCGCTGGCCGAGGTGCTGGGCTCGGCCGAGGCGGTCGCGGTGCACGCGGCGACGCGGCCCGGCGCCGAGGCCGGACGGGCCGGGGCGTCGGCGGCGGCCGAGATCGCGACGAGGATCCTGGGTGTGCTCGGGGTGGCCTACGACGGCGCGGAGACGCTGCTGCGCCAGTGGGGGCCGAGCCTGGCCGAGACGCCGTGGCGGGACCGCGCCACCACCGCCCCGCGCTACGGCGGCACCACCCGGATCGGCTACTGACGGTCCACGGCGCCGCGCACCGGACCGGCCGTGGCCGGGTGACGGCGGCGGCGCCGTGGCCTCCCCTGCACCCCCCGCAGGTATGCCTTCACTCAACGCGCCCGGGCGGTGTTTGTCAGGGGCCCGCCGGAGATTCAGCCGTCCGGGCGAGGCGATGGGGCCGGTTCGGCCGGGTCGACGACGATGATCGCTGCGGTGGGTGACCGGGCGGCGACAGGTGCGCCGTGCGGCGGTCGTCGATCCGCGTAGGGTGTGGCGTATGGGCATGCTCTGCGCGGTCAGCTTCAACCGGTACGGGCGCCTCTACTACCTCGACCCGGGCGAGCTGCGCCCGCAGGTGGGCGACCGGGTGCTGGTGCCCACCGACGAGGGGCCCGAGGTGGCCGAGTGCGTCTGGGCCGCGCAGTGGGTCAGCGAGGACACCGACAGCTTCCCGAAACTCGCAGGGATCGCCGGCGACGAAGACCTGCGCCGCGACGAGATGCTGCGCCGGCGCAAGGCCGAGGCGAAGGTCGCCGCCAAGCGGCTGATCCGCGAACACGGCCTGCCGATGAAGGTGGTCGCCGTCGACCACGTCCTGGCCACGCCGGAGAACGGCAGTGACCGCACCACCATCTACTTCACCGCGCCGCACCGCGTCGACTTCCGCTCGCTGGTCCGCGACCTGGGCGCCACGCTGCACTGCCGGGTCGAGCTGCGGCAACTGTCCGCCCGGGACTCCGCCCGCGTGCAGGGCGGCATCGGCTCCTGCGGGCGCGATCTGTGCTGCGCCACGTTCCTGACCGACTTCGAGCCGGTGACCATCCGGATGGCGAAGGACCAGGACCTGCCGCTCAACCCGCTGCGCATCTCCGGGGCGTGCGGGCGGCTGATGTGCTGCCTGAAGTACGAGCACCCGCTGTACCAGAAGTTCCAGGAGTCGGCCCCGGCGGTCGGCAGCCGGGTGTCCACTCCGCAGGGCGAGGGCAAGGTGGTCGGCCACAGTGTCCCGCGCGACGCGGTCACGGTCCGGCTGGACGCCGACGGCTCCCGCTCGATGTGCTCCCGCGCGTCGGTGTGCGGCCCGAGACAGGCCCACGACCAGCACTACCCCCAGCCCTGACCCTCCCTCCCTCCCTCCCTCCCTCCGTTTCCCCGTTGATCATGAAGTTAGCGGTCGAAATGGTGATCGAATTCGCCGTCAACTTCATGATCGACGGGGTGGGGCCCGGTGTGTGCCGGGTGGGGTCAGCGGATGACGATGGGGGGTTCGGCCAGGCGGGGGGTCAGCGGGGTCTTCGGGGTCAGCCAGGCGGCGGTGGGGGACTGGTCGGGGTTCAGCTGCCAGTCGTGCGACACCTTGTCCACGGCGATCGGGTAGATCGTCAGCGTGCCGTCCGGGTCGATCCGGAACCGCAGGAACGCCTTCGAGTCCTCGATGCCCTGCGCCGCGAACAACTCGTTCAGGTTCACCCCGAACGCGCCCGCCACCAGCAGGTAGAGCGCCACGAGCTGGCTGGCGACCAGCCCGCTCAGCGGCCCGTAGAGCACCACCGCGGCGACCGCCGGCAGCGGCCACGGCCAGTCGTAGAACGGCAGCTGCAACCAGACCCACGTGCCCCCGGCGGCGAGCGCCACCTGGGCCAGCCCGTGCGCCACCCCGAGGATCCAGTGCCGGGCGTGCCGTTTCCCGCCCGCCGTGGGCGGCTTGGCGAAGAACACCGCGCCCATCATCGCCACCACCAGCATGATCGCCAGCGGCACGCTGAACAGCCGCTGCTCGGTGGTGCCCACCTGCTGCACCGCCACCCCGGCCATGGCCAGCATCAGCAGCGTGTGCAGCGTGCCGAGCAGCGTCGTGAAGCCCGGGTTGCGGAACGGCAGCCGGGCGAAGATCCCCCAGCCGTACCGGCGGGAGCGCGCCTTGTCCGGATAGCGCGCAGCCAGGTCGTACTCCCGGGTGTTGCTGGCCCGCCGGGTCAGCGTGTCACGCGGCGGCACCTCCAGCTTCTCCGGCAGCCGGTGCGTGGGGTAGAGGTAGGCGCCGCCGCCGCCGCACGTGATGAGCTGCCGGTCCGTCCCGGCATAGCGGGCGTAGTGGTGCAGGTCGCCGGAGACCAGCACCCGTACCTGCGCCCCGGTCGGCGCGACGAGGGTACGGATGAAGTAGTCGATCGAGTCGTACGCGTTGGGGTGGTCGACGGCCTTGACCCACGTCGGCGCCGGCACCGCCAGGATCACCTTGGATTCCGGGGTGAGCTTGCGGGCCACCTCGTCGAAGTAGGTGAGCTGCGGGTCGTCCAGGTACGACCCGGACTGGTCGTCGAGGCCGAGCAGCCACCAGCCGGCCGGCAGCTCGACGGCGAAGTACGAGCGGGACTGGCCGGTGCCCCAGCCGCCGAAGTGCCGGTCCCGGGTACGCACGAACAGGCGCAGGAACGCGGTCAGGCCGTCGTACCAGTCGTGGTTGCCGGGCACCGCGAACAGCTTCGGCTGCTCCGGCGGGGCAACAGGCAGCGCCGCCTGGTACGGACCCTTGCACCGGTCCTCGTACGCCTCGTAGCCCGCCGCTGGATAGACCTGGTCGCCGCCCATCACCAGTGTCTGTGCGCGGGGAAGGGTGTGCCCGTCCACTGTCAGCTCCGGCTGGGCGAGCAGGTACGCCACCGAGTACGTGGCGTCGAAGCCGTCACCCAGGTCGGCCACGTAGTCGAGCCAGAGCCCACCGTCCGGCCCGACCTGCCGGAACGTGCCGTCGCTGAACGCGTTCTGCAACTCACGCTTGTCCAGGTACGCCCCGAACAGCATGGCCAGCAACGTACGCAGGCCGGTGCTGATCAGGAGCAGTGGCGCGAGCCAGGGCACCGGCCGGCGGGGGGTGAAACCCAGCTCCCGGGGGTCGATGCTGCGGGGGCGGCGGGTGGCACGCTCGCCGGGACGCGCCTCGGGAGCCGGTGGGCGCGGCGGTTCGTCGGTCACCCGCCGCAGGGTAGTCCGGACCGGGCGCGAAGTCTCTCCCGTACCGGGGCGGATGTGGTCGGGTGTCCGGCTTCGGAGTCGGGGGATCCGGTTCGGCTTCCGGTCGGGCGTGCCGTACACTTGGCGGTCGTTGCCGCCTTAGCTCAGTCGGCTAGAGCGACGCACTCGTAATGCGTAGGTCGACGGTTCGATTCCGTCAGGCGGCTCGGTACAGAAGCCCAGGTCATCGACCTGGGCTTCGCCGTTTCCCGAGGGCGATCGCCCCTCCGCCGATGGGTGCCGGTCCGTAAATCGTCCGCGCCGCGGCTGCTTCGACCGGCCGGGCCAGCCGGCAAGCCCCTTTCACGCCGTCGTCCGGACACCAGGCCGGCGGGGCCAGCCGGCGGCAGCCGCCCAGGCCAGCAGTACGCCCATGGTCAGGCCAGGCGGCAGGTACCAGAACGTGAGGAAGCCGGACGGTGGCGTCAACGGCAGTGCCGCGATGAGCGCCCACGCGACGCGGCGTGGCAACACACCGCGACGCAGCCCCTGCAGCCCGCACCAGACGGTGCCCGCCAGCGCCGTCAGCAGGGCCACGAGGTCGAACATCCACCCGTATCCGGGGCTGTTGTATTCCAGGCCGATCGCGATGGCCGCGGCGAGGAGCCCGTACCTCGTGAGGCGCCGAGGCGTCGCGGTGGCGTGGCCCGTCACCGTCCAGACGAGCGGCAGCGTCAGCAGCACCGACACGAAGAAGGGACCACGCCAGATCCAGGCCGGCTCCCCACCGTCGAACAACGGCAGGTTCTCGGCCATCCATCGCGCCGGAGCGGGGAGAGAGCTGACGGCTCGGCCGCCGCCGACCTCCCACTGCGTGGCCATCGCGGCGCCGAGCACCGCTGCGACCAGCGGCGCGAGAACCGCAAGGGCGCGCCGCCAGCGGGCGACCGCCCACCTGCCCTCGACACCGGGCGGGTCGGTGCGGTCGGGTACGCGCTGCGGATGCTCCTGTCGCATCGGATGATCGTCCTAGCGTCGCTGGGAAATCCCATCAGGAGAACAGTCGGGATCATCGCTAGCGTGTCGGCTGTAGACGCCGTTACGAGGCCGCCCGAGTTCTTCTGCCCGGAGCGGGCAGGTCGGCGGCCACCGTGCCCAGCAGCGCCAGCGCCTGCGCCGGCCGGCTGCCGGGCTCGGCCTGGTAGACGACCAGCTGCTGGCCCGTCGCCCCGGCGACGGTCAAGGAGTCGTACGTGAGGGTCAGCTCGCCGACGTCGTGATGGTGGAACAGCTTCGCCTCGTGCGTCTTTCCCCGTACGTCGTGGCGGGCCCACAGCCGGCGGAACTCCGGACTCTTCAGCGAGAGTTCCCCGACCAGTTCGGTGAGCCGCGCGTCGTCGAGCATGTCGGCTGCGGCGGCCCGCAGCGCGCCCAGGCTGGACTGCGCGACCCGGTCCCAGTGGGGATAGAAGGAACGGGCCGCCGAGTCGAGGAAGACGAACCGGACGAGGTTGGGCTCGTCGGCCTCGAACAGCTTGGCGAACAGGGCGCGTCCGAGCCGGTTGGCGGCCAGCACGTCCATCCTGCGGTCGACGATCAGCGCGGGTGTGTGCAGCCAGCCGTCCATCAGGCGCAGCAGGCTCGGCCGGACGGTCTCCCGCGTACCCCTGCGGGCGGGCTTGCGGCCGCTCCTGGCCAGCAGGTGCAGGTGCGCCGCCTCCTCGGCGTCGAGTCCGAGGGTGCGGGCCAGGGCGTTCAGCATCTGTTCCGACGGGTGCTGTTCCCGCCCCTGCTCCAGGCGGGCGTAGTAGTCGGCGCTGACCCCGGACAGCTGGGCGACCTCCTCGCGCCGCAGACCTGGCGTCCGGCGCCGGCCCGAGGAGACGATGCCGGCCTCCGCCGGGCTGGTCGCCTCACGCCGGGCGCGCAGGAACTCGCCGAGCGGATTGCTGCCGTCCACCACTTCAACATAACCGCGGGCGGTCGGCCGCCAGGAGGCTCAGCCGGGGTGTGACGCACCCTGGTTGCGACCGGCCGTACTCCGCACCGTGGACTCATGGAATCCACACAGAAGGTCGTTCTGGTCACCGGCGCGAGCAGCGGCATCGGCGAGGCGACCGCACTGCGCCTGGCCGCCGAGGGGCACGCTGTGGTCGCGGGCGCGCGGCGCCGCGAGCGGCTCGCCGCGCTCGCCGCACGGCACGACAACATCAGGGTACGGCGGCTCGACGTGACCGGCCGTGACGACGTGGTGGCGTTCGTCGACAGTGCGGTGGCTGAGTTCGGGCGGGTCGACGTGCTCGTCAACAACGCGGGTCTGATGCCGTTGTCCCGGCTCGACGCCCTGCTGGTGGACGAGTGGGATCGGATGATCGATGTCAACGTCCGGGGTCTGCTGCACGGCATCGCGGCCGTCCTGCCGGTCTTCCAGCGGCAGGGCAGTGGCCACCTGATCACCGTCGCCTCCGTCGGCGCGCACGAGGTGGTGCCGACCTCCGCGGTGTACTCGGCGACGAAGTTCGCGGCGTGGGCGATCACCGAGGGTCTGCGACTGGAGGCCGACCCGAGCCTGCGGGTCACCACGATCACGCCCGGCGTTGTCGAGTCGGAGCTGGCCGAGTCGATCACCGACCCGGTGGCTCGGGAGGCGATGCGGAAGTACCGGCGGAACGCGATCTCACCGGACGCCGTGGCGCGAGCCATCTCGTACGCCGTCGGCCAGCCGGCGGACGTCGACGTCAACGAGATCATCATCCGTCCGACCCGGCAGCGAGGCTGAACATGTCCGGCACCAGCCACCGCAAGGCCGCCACCGTCCTCCTGACGGCGGCGCTCACCGCCTGCGGCACGGAGACACCGCCCGTACCGCAGGCCGCCCCGTCCGCGACGCCGGCGCGGCCCTCGGTCTGCGAGGCCCTTCATCCGTACGTCGGGATGTGGGTCACCGCCGACGGCCACATCCGGCAGGAGTTGTTGCCCGACGGCCGGTACGACGAGGCGCGTGGCGACCGGGCGAGCGCCTACACCGGCCGGTACGAGGTGACCGGCGAGCACATCGACTACTGGGACGACAGCGGGTTCACCGCCGACGGCCGGTTCGACGGCGACGTCCTGCACCACGGCGGCTACCTGTTCTATCGGGAGGGCAGTGCGGCCCACCGGCAGGCGGTCGCGGGGCGGGCGTCCACCCGCCCGTCCGGGTAGGGGAGAACGCCGACGGACAGGGGAGCGTCGGGCGTCCGGTGGCGGCGCAACCGCTACCGGCGCTCGGCCCGCTGCCGGGCCGCCTCGTACAGCGCCACGGTCCCGGCCGCCGCCGCGTTCAGGGAACTCGCCGCCCCCACGATCGGGATGCGCACCATCCGGTCGCTGGCCTCCTGCCAGCCCTTGCTGAGCCCGTGCGTCTCGTTGCCGATGAGCAGGAGAGTGGGGCCGGTCAGGTCGTGCTCGGCGACGTCCACGTCCCCGTGCTCGTCCGTACCGATGATCTGGACCTGCGGAAGTCCGTCCGCGCGCACCGCGGCGACCCAGTCCAGGACGTCGCGGTGACTGGGGACGCGCACCACGGGTAGGGCGAACAGCGACCCGGTGGTGGCCCGGACCGCCTTCGGGTCGTACGGGTCGGCGGCGTGGCCCGTGATGATCACGCCGGAGGCGCCGAAGGCGTCAGCGGAGCGGATCAGCGTGCCGATGTTGCCCGGGGTCTTGGGGCGGTCGAAGACCACCACGAGCATGGCCGGCCCGACCGGGATGCGGGCCAGGTCGTCAGCGGGCTGCGCCACGACTGCGAGCAGTTCGGGTGACTCCTCCTCCTTGCCGCTCAATTCACGCATCAGCTCCGGCGCGAGGGCCACCCGCCTGGCGTCGGAGCGGTCGAGCAGGTCGCGGCACCAGCGGGACAGGGGCTGCCGGTCCGGGTGGAGGAGGGCACGGATCTCCCAGCCCTGTTCCAGGGCCACCGTGATCGGGCGCACCCCCTGGACCAGGAACTCCCCGGAACGCTGCCGCTTGGTGCGGTTGGTCAGCAGCGCCTGCCACTGCTGGAAGCTCGCGTTGCGGGTGGTGATCGTCAGGGTCTTCGCCACGCAGCCGATTCAACCGCATCCGGGTTCGAGGTCACGCGCCGGTGAGGTGGTGACGCGGCGCGATTGTCCCGCCGAGTGACCAGCCGCTATCGTTCCCTCGCCCCCAGCCCGCAGAGTTTGAGGATCGCGATGACTTCCCCGCCGTTGACGAAAGTTGCCGATCGGGAAGGTTCGCCCGCCGAGGAACCGGCCGGCACGGCGACCGGACGCGAGCCGGGCAGGGAGGCGACGCCGAGCCGGTTCCGGGCAGACGTCGCCGGGCTCCGGGCTGTCGCCGTGGGGCTGGTGCTGCTCTACCACGCCGGGTTGCCGTTCATCCCCGGTGGCTTCGTCGGCGTCGACGTCTTCTTCGTGATCTCCGGCTTCCTCATCACCGGGCAGCTCATCTCGGAGATCGAGCGCAGCGGACGGGTCTCGCTCACCGGTTTCTACGCGCGCCGGGCCAAGCGGATCCTGCCCGCGGCCACTGTGGTGCTGGCGGCCACCGCCGTCGCGGTCCGGCTGTTCGTACCCCGGGGTGAGTGGCAGGTCATCGGCGGCGACATCGCCGCCGCGGCGACCTACGTCGTCAACTGGCGGTTCGCCGACCGCGCGGTCGACTACCTGGCCGAGGACGTCGCGCCGTCGCCGGTCCAGCACTTCTGGTCGCTCGCCGTGGAGGAGCAGTTCTACCTCCTCTGGCCGCTGCTGATCGTGCTGGCCATCCTCGCCGCGCGCAGGCTCCGGCGGGCGAACGTACGGCCGGTCCTGTGGGTCGGTCTCGCGGTGCTGGCGGTGCCGTCGTTCGTCTGGTCGATCGTCGAGACGGCGAACTCGCCCGAGCGCGCGTTCTTCGTCTCCACCACGCGGCTGTGGGAGCTCGCGGTCGGCGCGGCGGTCGCGCTGCTGGCGGTCCGCGCCGCGCGGATGCCCCGGTCGGTGGCTGTCGTCCTCGGGTGGCTCGGCCTCGCCGCGATCGTGGCGGCGGCGCTGCTGGTCAGCGGGAAGACCGCATGGCCGGGGTACGCGGCGGCGCTGCCCACGCTCGGCGCGGCGGCGGTGATCGCGGCCGGTGCCGCGGCCGGCTCCCGAGGGCCGGTGCTGGTGCTCGGCATGCGTCCGTTCCAGTGGATCGGTGACCTGTCGTACTCGCTGTACCTGTGGCACTGGCCGATGCTCGTGGTGGCCGCCGCGCACTTCGGTGACCTGTCGGTGACCGAGGGCCTGGTGGTGGCGCTCGCCTCGGTGATCCCGGCCTGGCTCACCTTCCGGCTGGTCGAGAACCCGCTGCGGTACTCGCGGAAGATCTCCACGTCGCCGCGTCTGGCGTTGAGCCTGGGCGGCAACTTCACGCTCGCCGGCATCTGCGCCGGTCTGGTCCTGGTGCTGATGGGCGCGTGGGCCGCCGCCGCGACCACGACCAAGGGCCGGTACGCCCCGGGCGCGGCGCTGCTGTCGACAGCGCCCGGCACGGCGCCGATCGGCCCGGTCCCGGAGCGGTTCGACGCGATCACGCCGGACCCGCTGCAGATCCGGCAGGGCTTCATGGACGTGCCGGACACCAACCGGGACAAGTGTTTCCAGCAGGTCGAGGGCGCCGAGGTGCTGTCCTGCACGTACGGCGTTCCGAACGGGTCCACCACCGTCGCGCTCGTCGGCGACTCGAAGATGGACCAGTGGCTGCCCGCGTTCCAGGTGCTCGCCGCCCAGAACGACTGGAAGCTGCTGATCATGGCGAAGGCGGGGTGCGCCTTCACCAGCGCCCAGGTGCTCAAGGGCGACGGGTCCGGCAAGCCGTACACCGACTGCATCGAGTGGAACCGTGCGCTGCTGGACCGCCTGGTGCAGGAGCGCCCCGACTACGTGGTCACCTCGCAGTCGGCGTCGACGGCCCTGGACAGCGGGGGTGAGCGCGCCACCGTCGCGGCGATGGTGTCCGGCGTACGGGCCTCGTGGAAGAAGCTCGACTCGGTGGGGACCAAGGTCGTCGTCCTCGCCAACAACCCGCATCCGGGCGCGGCGGTGGCGTGCGCCGACAAGAACCGCAAGCGCCTGTCCGCCTGCGCGTTCGACAGGGAGAAGCACGACCAGGACCCGGCCTACCGGATGCAGCGGCAGGCGGTCGCGGGCGCGCCGAAGGTCAAGATGATCGACCTGTTCGACGCCGTCTGCCCGACCGACAGGTGCCCTGTGGTGTTCGGCAACGTGCTCATCTACCGGGGTGGCTCGCACATCGGCGCGGCGTACGTGAAGACGACCGCGCCGCACCTCGCCCGTGCCCTGTCCGACGTCGGCGTGCCCGCGCGCTTCACCCCGGCCGGGTAGGTCGCCGGGGTTGCGGCGCCCGGCCACGATGGCGGCGTGATCATGCGTCGGCCGCTCTGGCTCAGCCTCGCGTACGTGCTGCTGGCGGTCGCCGGTGGCGCCCTGCTCTGGCTGCCGTTCCACACCCAGATGGCGCTCGACGACTGGGGGGTGACGCTGCGCGAGCGGGGTACGCCCGCACAGGCGACGGTGGTCGACCAGGTGACGGAGAGCGGTGGCAACCGGAGTTCCTCGTCGCGCACCATGTACTTCAGTTACGCGGTCGACGGCCGGACGCACTCGCAGGAGGTGCCCTGCTTCGAGGTGTGCCGGGCCGCGGGCACCGAGGTGCCGATCTGGGTCAACCCGGCGGACCCGAACGACTTCGTCACCGACTTCGGGCAGCTCAGCGGGCATCGCGGGCGGGTGCAGGGCGTACTCGGCGTGGTCGGGCTGTTCGCCCTGGGCGCCGGGGTGGTGCTGACGCTGTCCCGCATCCGGCGCGCCGCCCGACCAGGCGACCGCGCCGGCCGGCCGGGCCACGACGCGGCGCGCCGCGACCGGCCGCGCCGGATGGCGCCGACGCCGGTCGGAGACGGTCGCGGCTACACCGGCCGGGGCAAACGCAAGCGCAACGCCGGGCGTTGACGCAAGCGCAACGCTCGGTGCCGGCCGCCGGCGACGGGGTCAGCGGTAGAGCGTCTCCAGGTAGGCCGGGCCGTAGTGGCGTTCCAGGTCGGCCAGGCTCTCCGCCGGGGCCTCCACCTCCTTGATCAGCCGGGCCCGCGTCGGCAGCACGTCCGGTTGCCAGGTCTCCGGCTGCCACAGCTCGGAGCGCAGGAACGCCTTCGCGCAGTGGTAGAAGATCTGCTCGATCGCGACCTCGACGGCGAGCACCGGCCGGTGGCCCTTCACCTCCATGTCGGCGAACCACGGCGCGTCGGAGATCAGCCGGGCCCGGCCGTTGATCCGCAGCGTGTCGGTGCGGCCGGGGATCAGGAAGATCAACCCGACGTGCGGGTTGGCCAGGACGTTGCGGTAGCCGTCGGCCCGCCGGTTGCCGGGCCGCTCCGGGATCGCGATCGTGGTGTCGTCGAGCACCAGCGCGAAACCGGGCGGGTCACCCTTGGGGGAGACGTCGCAGGTGCCGTCCGCGCCGGCGGTGGCGATCAGGCAGAACGGCGAGGCGGCGAGCCACTCCCGGTCGCGTTCGTGCAGCGTACGGCGGTCCTTGGCGGCCGCTCGCGGCATCGGTGTGCCGATCAGCTCGCGTAGTTCGGCCTCGCTGGTGATCTCCCGGGTCGTCACGTCTTCCTCCCCCGTCCGTTGACCTCGACGACGGTTCCGGCCCGCGACGGGCCGTGATCCGCCACTGTCAGCCTAGGAGAGCGCGTCGAGTGCCGGGTTTGCCCCCGGAGCCGGCGGGTAGGGACCGGTTCGCAGCGTGCGTCCGGACGCGACGGATGGAGGCCGAGATGGAGAGCCGACTCAAGGTGCTCGGCCATCCCGTGCATCCGATGCTCGTGATGTTCCCGGTGGCGCTCTTCGTGACCGCGGTGATCTTCGACGTGGTGGACACCGTGGGCGGGCCCGGCTTCCTGGCCGAGGTCGCGTACTGGAACATCACCGTCGGTCTGATCGGCGGCCTGCTGGCCGCGGCGGCGGGGGCGTTCGACCTGCTCGCCCTGCCGGCCGGCACCCGCGCCAAGCGGGTCGGTGTCACCCACGCCGCCGCCAACGTGGCGGTCATCCTGCTGTTCGCCGCGGTCTGGGCGGTCCGGCTCAACGCCGACTCCCGGGCGGCCGGGGGCGCGCTCGTCGCCATCGAGGTGGTCGCCCTGGCGATCCTCGGCGTGAGCGCGTGGCTCGGCGGCGAACTGGTGGACCGGCTCGGTGTCGGCGTCGACCCGGAGCACGATCTCAACGCGCCCAGCTCGCTGCGCCCCTCCTCGGCGACACAGCGGATCGGAGACGCGCGATGACGGAACAGGGCAGCGGACGGGGCTGGCGTGGTCGCCAGCAGGGCTGGGATCCGATGGGCGAACTCCAGTCGCTGCGGTCCGAGCTGAGCCGGCTGGTCGGCGGACGCTCCGGCAGCCAGGACGTGGATCTGGCCGAGACGGCCGACGGCTGGGAGGTAGTCGTCCGGCTTCCCGGCGTGGCGCCGGAGGAGGTCGCCGTCGAGCTGGACGACCGGGAGCTGTGCGTACGCGCCCGGTCGGAGGCCGAGGTGAACGCCGACCACGGCATCCCGGGCGGGTTCACCACCCGGGGCTTCGAGTACCGCGTGGACCTGCCGTCCCGCGTGGACCCGGACCGGATCGACGCGGTGATGGACCACGGCCTGCTCCGGATCCGCCTGCCCCGGGCGACCCGGCCCGCGCCGCGCACCATCACCGTCGGCCGGACCGGCCCGCGACCGGGCGCCGACCGTACGCCGATGCCCGCCGACCCGGCCGCGGACCGGGAGCTGCACCACCCGGACACCGCGCTCGACGAGATCGACAGGCCGTAGGGGCCGCGTGACCAGCCCGCCTGACTCCCGCTCGCCGCGCCGCGACCTGGAGCCGTCGGCGCTCGGGCCGGTGGGCGAGCGCGTCCCTGACGTCGAACGGATCGCCGTGCTGCGCGCCAACGCGCTCGGTGACTTCATCTTCGTGCTGCCCGCGCTGGACGCGCTGCGGTCCGCGTACCCGTCGGCCGAGATCGTGCTGCTCGGCGCGCCGTGGCACGCGGCGCTCTGGCGCGACCGGCCCGGCCCGGTGGACCGGGTGCTGGTGGTGCCGGCGGCGCCCGGCATCCGCGACCCGGGGCCCGGCGAGTCGCCGGGTGACGTCCCGGCGTTCCTGGCCGCCGCCCGCGCCGAACGGTTCGACCTGGCGTTGCAGGTGCACGGCGGCGGCGGCAACTCGAACCCGTTCGTGGCCGGGCTGGGCGCCCGGGTCACCGCCGGTCTGCGGGCCGAGGGCGCGCCGCCGCTGGACCGGTGGCTGCGCTACGTCTACTACCAGCACGAGGTGATCCGCTACCTGGAGGTGGCCGCCCTGGTCGGCGCGCCCGCCACCACGATCACCCCGTCGCTCGCGGTCACCGCCGCCGACCGGGCGGAGGCCGCCGCCGTGCTCGGCGAACCCACCCGGCCGCGGGTCGCGCTGCACCCGGGCGCCACCGACACGCGGCGGCGCTGGCCGCCGGAACGCTTCGCCGAGGTCGCCCGCGAGCTGACCGGAGACGGGTACGAGGTGCTGGTCACCGGCACCCCGGCCGAGCAGGAGACGGTCGACGCGGTGGTGGCGGCGGCCGGGGTGCCGGTGCGTCCCCAGGTCGGCACGCTCAGCCTGGGCGCGCTGGCCGCCGCGTACGCGGACTGCGCGCTGGTGGTCTCCAACGACACCGGCCCGCTGCACCTGGCCGCCGCCGTGGGAGCACCGACAGTGGGTGTCTTCTGGGTCGGCAACCTGATCAACGGGGCGTCGCCGCTGCGCGGGCGGCACCGCCCGATCGCCGCCTGGACCACCCACTGCCCGGTCTGCGGCGTCGACTGCACACCCGGGATCTACCCGCACCGGCCGGGCGACGGCGAGTGCCCGCACCGGGTGTCGTTCGTGGCCGACGTACCAGTCGCCGAGGTGGTCGAGGCGGCCCGCGAGCTGCTCACACCTCCGCGGGCGACTCGCTGAGCACGACCTCCCACGCCTCCACGTCGCGTTCGGTGACTGTGGTCGGCGACTCCAGGTGATAGGCCCCGCTGGGCAGCACCCCGGCGCCGCCGTGGCGCTCCAGCACCGCGAGCTGCGCGGCGACGTCCTCGCCCTGGTGCCGCTCGGGCAGCCGCTCCCAGAAGTCGAAGCCGCCGGCCTCGACGAGCTTGGCCCGGTCGTAGAGCACGCACCCGCCGATCCAGGAGATCTTGTACGCCCGCCACTCGTCCGCCGCCAGGTCGAGCTTCTCGGTGACGTGCAGCAGGTTCGCCGCCGGGTGGATGGACGCCCGGTGCCACTCCGGCGTGCCGGGCTGGATGCGTTCCGGCACCGGCGGCCCGGTCCACTCCTCGTAGTGCTGGTGCGTCTCCGGGCGGACGTCGTCGGCGTAGGAGAGGCCGTGCACCGCGTTGCCGACGAACCCGCAGCCCAACTCGTCGAGCGCGGTGACCAGGCGGGACAGCGCGCCCGGCTCCAGCCACACGTCGTCGTCGAGGCAGAGCACCGCGTCGGCCGCCGACTGGGCCAGCAGGTACGACCGGTGCTCGGCCAGGCCGCGCCGGGGCAGCCGCCGGGTCAGCAGCACCGGATGCCCCCGGTGCCGCAGCGCCCGCACCATCGTGGCGGCGGCCGGGTGGGCGTACGCGGGATCGCCGTCGGACTGGTCGCTGACCACCACCCCGAACCCGGGTACGCCCTCCTGGGCGGCCAGCCCGGACAGCGTGACCGCCAGTTCGGCGGGCCGGTTGCGGGTGGGGATCAGCACGTCGAGCCGCCGGTGGTGCCGGAACCGTCCGGGCGTGCCCGGGTCGAGCGGACGGGTCACGCCGGCCTGCCCTCGCCGACGGTGTCGCCGACCGTGTCGCCGACCGGGTGGGCGCGGATCCGGTCGATGATCGCCGAGGTGGAGCGGTCCGGCACGTACCCGAGCGTGCGCACCTGCCCGCCCAGCCGCCGTACCAGCGGCGCCTCCGGCACCATCTCCGGCGGGTAGTCGCCGCCCTTGACGTAGACGTCGGGCCGGACCGCCTCGATCAGCCGGGCCGGCGAGTCCTCCTCGAAGACCACCACGTGGTCGACGCAGGCCAGCGCCGCCAGCAGGGCGATCCGGTCCTCGACCGGGTTGACGGGCCGATCCGGGCCCTTGAGTCGCCGTACGCTGCCGTCCGAGTTGACCGCCACGATGAGCAGGTCGCCGAGCGCGCGGGCCTGGGTCAGGTAGCGGACGTGCCCCGGGTGCAGCACGTCGAAGCAGCCGTTCGTGAACACCACCGACCGCCCGGCCTGCCGGTGCTCGTCCACCAGGGCGGCCAGCTCGTCGGCGCCGACCAGCGCCGGATGCCCGCCCTCGTCCGCGCCGGTGCCGAGCGCGGCCAGCAGGTCCTGCCGGCGGCACACGCAGGTGCCGGTGTCGGCCACAGTGATGGTGGCGGCGAGCTGGGCGAGCTGGGCGGCGGTGGGCAGGCCCGCGTCGGCGGCGAGCGCCAGCGTCATGGCCGCCAGGTACGCGTCCCCGGCACCCACCGCGTGACTGGCCGGAACCGGGGTGCTGTGGCTGCGCCGGGGCTCGCCCTCGGCGCCGCCGACCACCGCGCCCTCGGTGTCCAGGGTCACCGCCACCACGTCGGCGCCGGTGTGCTCGCGCAGCTCGGGCAGGCGTGACTCGGCCAGCACGGCACGGTCCACGCCGGCGCCGGCCGCCGCGCTCACAGTCACGCCGGTCCCGGTGACGCTCAGCCCGTCGCCGGTCAGCGCCACCCGCTCCTCGCCCGGCACCGGTTCGCCGGTCGGGCCGGCGGGGACCTCGGCTGCGGGCGTACCGGAGGTCGGGTGCGGGCTGCCGGGTACGCGCTCACCGGACCCGCCGGGCGCGGCGCCCACCATCAGCTCGGACGGGCCGTCGGCCTCCGCCGGGTGGTTCAGGTGCACGTCACCGCTGGGGACGGCGCCCCGCTCGGCGTGCGCGAACCCGGCGGCGGCGCGGGCCAGCAGCCGGGTCGCCTCGGCGAAGCTCGGCGTCACCACTGTCGGGTTCAGCCCGCGCCAGTCGGCCAGGTCGTGCGCGTCGAGCGCCACGGTGCCGTACCGGTCGCGGTTGGCGATCAGCCAGGCGCGTACCGCCGACGGCAGCGCGCCCAGGCCGTAGTCGCAGACCACAAGCGTGAGCGGCTGCCCGGCGGCCACCGCCCGCAGTTCCTCGGTGGCGCAGTGCAGCGCGGTCAGCAGGCGGGCCACGCCGTCGGCGTCCAGCCCGTCCTCCGGACCGCCGGAGTCCTCGCGGAGCAGGATCTGGTTGCCGGCGAGCATCCGCCGCTTGACCGGGGTGGGCCGGCCGGGCTGGCTCACCGTGCGGTCCCAGACCGCCGCCCGGTCCAGGCAGTCGTGCAACTCGTCGCCGGCCACGTCGGCCCCGACCGGGGCGACCAGCGCGGCCCGGCCGCCGAGCGCCGCCACGTTCACCGCCGTGTTGGCGGCGCCCCCCGCAGCGGAGATCCGCCGCCGCAGGGTGAGGACCGGCGCGGGCGCCTCGCGGCAGAGCCGCTCCGACTCGGCGAACCGCCACTCGTCCAGCATGGCGTCCCCGACGACCAGCACGGGACGCTGCTGCCAGCTCGCCACGACGGTGGCCAGCCGGCGCTCTTCCGCTGCTGCTCCTGCCATGCCTCTGCGGATCCCCCCGGGCCGTCGGGCCAAACCTTGGTGCGACGCGGGCCACCCGATGCGTCCGGTTTCGCGGCATCGGGCGGGGGAACCGTCTCAGACGTACCCCGGAGAGGAGAGAACAGCATGGCAGCGACACTTCAGGGCAAGCGCATCGCCTTCCTGGCCGCCGACGGCGTCGAGGAGGTCGAGTACACCAAGCCCCGGGAGGCGGTGGAGAACGCCGGCGCCCAGGTCGAGCTGGTCTCCATCGAGTCCGGCACCATCCAGGCCTTCAACCACCTCGACCACGGCAAGCAGTACCAGGTCGACGTCACCACCGAGGAGGCGGACGCCGGGGCGTACGACGGCCTGGTCCTGCCCGGTGGCGTGGCGAACCCCGACTTCCTGCGGACGGACCCGGAGGCGGTCCGGTTCGTCAAGGCGTTCTTCGACGCGGGCAAGCCGGTCGGCGTGATCTGCCACGGCCCGTGGACGCTCGTCGAGGCGGACGTGGTGCGGGGCCGCACCATCACCTCCTGGCCGAGCCTGCGCACCGACCTCACCAATGCCGGCGCCAAGTGGGTCGACCAGGAGGTCGTTACCGACAACGGGCTGGTCAGCAGCCGCAAGCCGGATGACCTGCCGGCGTTCTGCGCCAAGATCGTCGAGGAGTTCGCCGAGGGGCGGCACGCCGCCCGATGAAACTCGTACGCCCACCGGGGGCATGATCCGCCCCCGGTGGGATAGGAAGCGGGATGACCGCCCAGGCCGCCCGTCCCGCGTTGCCCGCCCGACAGATCCGCCTGCTGATGTTCGGTCTGATGACCGGCATGCTGCTGGCGGCGCTGGACCAGACGATCGTCGGCACCGCGCTGCCGACGATCGTGGGCGAGCTGGGCGGCATCAACCACTACTCGTGGGTGGTCACCGCGTACCTGCTGGCCTCGACCGCCTCGACGCCGCTGTACGGCAAGATGGCCGACCTGTACGGACGCCGGCCGGTCTTCCTGTTCTCGATCGGGATGTTCCTGCTCGGCTCGCTGCTGGCCGGGCTGTCGCAGGACATGACCCAGCTGATCGTCACGCGGGGCGTGCAGGGCCTGGGCGCGGGCGGCCTGATGACGCTGGCGTTCACCATCATCTCGGACGTGGTGTCGCCCCGGGAGCGTGGCCGCTACCAGGGGTTGTTCGGCGCCGTGTTCGGTGTGTCGTCGGTGGCCGGACCGCTGGTCGGCGGCTACTTCGCGGAGAACAACTGGCGGTGGATCTTCTACATCAACGTGCCGCTGGCGATCCTCGCCATCGTGGTCTGCTGGCACGTGATGCGGCTGGTGCCGTTCGAGCGGCGGGAGCACACCGTCGACTGGATCGGCGCGGCACTGCTGGTGGCCGGCGTGAGCTGCCTGCTGCTGGCGCTGAGCTGGGGCGGCGCCGAGTACGCCTGGGGCTCCGGCGTGATCGTCGGGCTGTTCGCCGCGGGCGCGGTGCTGGGCGTGCTGTTCGTCGCCCAGGAGGCCCGGACCAAGGAGCCGATCCTGCCGCTGCGGCTGTTCCGCAGCGCCACGTTCGCGCTCGCCAACGGCGCGGGTTTCGTGCTCGGTCTGGTGATGTTCGGGTCGATCATCTTCATCCCGCTCTACCTCCAGATCGTCAAGGGCGCCTCGCCGACCCGCAGCGGTCTGCTGATGCTGCCGATGATGGCCGGCGTCATCGTCACCTCGGTGCTCACCGGCCGGGCGATGAGCCGGATCGGCAGGTACAAGTGGTTCCCGGTGGCGGGCGCGGCCGTGCTGGTGGTCGGCATGCTGCTCTTCCAGCAGCTCCAGGTGGCCACCTCGCTCTGGCTCGCGTTCGGCTACATGGTGGTGATCGGCGTCGGGCTGGGCCTGTGCATGCAGTCGCTGATCCTGGCCGTGCAGAACGCGGTGAGCGTCCGCGACCTGGGCGCGGGCACCTCGTCTGCGACGTTCTTCCGGTCGCTCGGCGGATCGTTCGGCGTGGCCATCCTCGGCGCGGTGCTGTCGTCCCGGCTCACCGCCGAGATGTCCGCGCGGCTGCCCGGTGCGCTGGCGCAGCTCCCGCCGGAGCAGCGGGCCGCGGTGACGGCCGGCGGGGACTTCTCGATCAACGACCCGGCGGCGATCCTCGCGCTGCCCGCCCCGGTACGCGCCGCCGTCCAGGCCGCGTTCGTCGAGTCGCTGCACCTGGTCTTCCTGACCACCGGGCTGATCGCCGTGATCGCCGTGCTGGTCACGCTGGCCATGCCGAACCTTCAGTTGCGCGGCACCGGCCCGCAGGGTGCCACCGGCGGCGCCGACCCGCTCGGCGGGAAGGCGCCCGCGCCCGGCGGCAAGCCGCTGACGAAGGAGTCGAAGGACGAGGCCGCCGCCGACATGGAGGCGAAGTCGCAGACGATGCTGTGACCGGCGGCTACTTGAGGATCAGCCGGTTGGTCTGCTCGAACACGTCGAGGTCGGCGAGCGTCTCGTGCACGCTCGACGACAGCGGGTGCGGGAAGTCCGCCGGGCGGAAGAAGCCCGAGTCGGTGGTCTCGTCGGTGAACCGGGCCAGCTCGCCGTCCCACTCGTCGACCCGGAACGCCGTGGTGAAGACCTGGTACGTGTGGCCGTACATGTTGGTGTGGGTGCGGTCCGGGCCGGTGTAGAGCGCGAACGCGCTGACCCGCAGCGCCCGCAGCCCGGTCTCCTCCCGGACCTCCCGGACCGCGCAGTCGGCGATCGACTCGCCGAGTTCCATGGCGCCGGCCGGCAGGGCCCACTGGCCGTTGTCGGAACGCTGGATCAGCAGCACCCGGGCGGCGTTGTCGCGCACCACGGCGCGGGCGCCGACGAACATCAGGGTGCGGTCACCGGCCAGGGCGCGGAGCTGCCCCACGTACGAGTCGGCCCACGAGATGCTCACCCGGACAATCTACGCACCATCCGTGATCACCTCGGCGATTCCGGGGGGTTCCGCAGATGTGACCGCCGCCACTACGTTGTTACCCATGCGTAGCACGATGATGGATGCCCCTCTCCAGGTCGCCCGGATCCTCGAACACGGCTCCACCGTGCACGGCGCGGCGGAGGTGGTCACCTGGACCGGCGCCGAACCCCGCCGGATGACGTACGCGGAGGTCGGCCGCGCCGCCGCCCGGCTGGCCCACGCGCTGCGAGACGAGTGCGGGGTGACCGGCGACGAGCGGGTCGGCACGTTCATGTGGAACAACAACGAGCACCTGGTGGCCTACTTCGCCGTCCCGAGCATGGGCGCGGTGCTGCACACGCTCAACATCCGCCTCTTCCCCGACCAGGTCGCCTACATCGCCAACCACGCGCAGGACCGGGTGGTGCTCGTCGACAGCACGCTCATCCCGCTGCTCGCCCGGGTGATCGGCGAGATGACCATCGTGGCGCACGTGGTGGTGGTCGGCGGCGGTGACCCGGCGCCGCTGCTGGCCGCGGCCGGCGACCGGATCACAGTGCACCACTGGGACGCGCTGCTGGCCGGCCGCCCGGACCACTTCGACTGGCCGGAGGTGGACGAGCGTGACGCCGCCGCCCTCTGCTACACCTCCGGGACCACCGGCAACCCCAAGGGCGTCGCCTACTCGCACCGCTCGATCTACCTGCACTCGCTCCAGGTCTGCATGCCGGAGGGCTTCGGGCTCGGCCCGAACGACAGGGAACTGGCGATCGTGCCGATGTTCCACGCGATGTCGTGGGGCCTGCCGTACGCGGCGTTCCTCTCCGGCGCCTCGCTGATCATGCCGGACCGGTTCCTCCAGGCCGAGCCGATCGCCGCGATGATCGCCGCCGAGCGCCCCACGCTCGCCGGGGCGGTGCCGACCATCTGGACCGACCTGCTGGCCTACCTGGACGCGCACGAGGTGGATCTCTCCTCGCTGAAGGAGGTCATCGTCGGCGGATCGGCCTGCCCTCCGGCGCTGATGCACGCGTTCCACGACCGGTACGGCATCGACGTCATCCACGCCTGGGGCATGACCGAGATGTCGCCGCTGGGCTCGGTCTCCCGGGCACCGGCCGGCGCGACCGGCGACGACGCCTGGCGCTACCGCTACACGCAGGGCCGTGTTCCGGCCGGCGTGACGGCGCGGATCGTCGGCCCGGCCGGCGAGCCGCTGCCCGCCGACGGGACGTCGGTGGGTGAGCTGGAGGTACGCGGGCCGTGGGTGACCGCGCGGTACATCGGCGACGACGCCCCGGAGGAGGAGAAGTTCCGGGACGGCTGGCTGCGGACCGGTGACGTCGGCACGCTCTCGCCGGACGGCTACATCACGCTCACCGACCGCGCCAAGGACGTGATCAAGTCAGGCGGGGAGTGGATCTCCTCGGTCGAGCTGGAGAACGCCCTGATGGCCCACCCGGCGGTGCTGGAGGCGTGCGTGGTGGGCGTACCGGACGAGCGGTGGGACGAGCGGCCGCTGGCCACTGTGGTGGTCCGCGAGGGCGCCTCGGTGACCGCGGAGGAACTGCGGGACTTCCTCGCCGGCTCGGTGGCCCGCTGGCAGTTGCCGGAGCGCTGGGCGTTCATCGACGCGGTGCCGAAGACGAGCGTCGGCAAGTTCGACAAGAAGGTGGTGCGCTCGCGGTACGCCGACGGCGGGCTCGACGTGCGGGAACTGACCGCGTCGTAACGTTTCGCGGCGTACCGTCGCCTACACGGGTAGGAACGCGTTCCCAGCGGACATTCCTCCCAGAGGGCGGCCCCGGCGTTCGCACCGCGCCGGGGCCGCCCGTCCGTTACGGGGTGACCCGCACCGTCATTGTTGCGAAACTTGTTCGCGTCTGTCCGGCTGTCGGGGAAATCCGGTCGTCTACTCGTCGGCGGTGCTCACCAGCACCTTTCCCACCACGCTGTCCTGCACCGCCTGCTGTGCGGCGGCGGCCTCCGCCAGCGGATACCGGTGCAGCGGCAGCCCGGCCTCCTCACCGACCCGGATCGCGCCCTGCGCCACCGCCGCCGCGATGTCCGTGACCGCCTGCGCCTTCGCCACCTTCGGCGCGGTGTAGATCAGTACGAACTGCCAGCGGGCGTTCGGGCCCATCAGCGGCCGGATCGGCAACGTCACCTCGCCACCGCCGTCGTCGGCGTACACGCAGACCGCCCCGCCGGTGCGCAGCATCCGTACGTCGGCGGCGGCGTTGCGGGCGGCGGACACCTCCACGATCGTGTGGACCCCGTCGGGCGCGACCTTGCGGACCTCCTCGACCACGTCCTGCTCGCGATAGTTGATCACGAAGCTGGCACCCGCCGCCGCCGCGAGCTGCGCCTTCTCCGGGCTGCTCACCGTGGTGATCACGCACGCGTCGGCCCACCGGGCGAGCTGGATCGCCGCGTTGCCCACCGCCCCCGCGCCGCCCTGCACCAGCACCACGTGGTCGCTCAACGCGCCGGCGTGCAGCTTGTCCGGCATGAACTCGCCGGCGGTCAGGCAGCGGTGCGCGGTCATGAACGGGATGCCGAGCGCCGCGCCCAGGTCGAACGAGGCCGGACCGAGCGGCACCGCGTGCCGGACCGGGACCAGCGTGTACTCGGCGGCGGTGCCCCACGGCCGCTGCCACGCCGCCTCCCACACCCAGACCCGCTCACCGATGAGCGTCCGGTCCACGCCCTCGCCGACCGCCTCGACCACCCCGGCGCCGTCCTGGTGCGGGATCTGCCAGCCGGCCGGCAGCGGCCACGCCTGGCGGGCCTTCCAGTCGGTCGGGTTCACCCCCGACACGGCCATCCGGACCAGCACCTCGCCCGGTCCGGGTTCCGGCACCGGCCGCTCGACCACCTGGAGCACCGAGGCGTCCCCGCTGCGCTCGTACACGATCGCCTTCATCGCCGTCCCTCCGCCGTCCTCCCGGGTGCGCTACCCGGCAGCCGCCCGAACATTCGGTCCGGGCGCACCCGGCCACCGTACGACGGCTCGTCAGGCGGCCGGCTTGAGCACGACCTTCGAGTAGCCCGGTTCGCGGCGGTCGAAGCGCTGGTACGCCTCCGGCGCCGCGTCCAGCGGCAGTTCCTTGCTCACCACGAAGCTCGGCGTCGCCCGCCCCGCCGTGATCAGGTTCCGCAGGTACGCGTTGTACGTCTTCACGTTCGCCTGCCCGGTGCCGATCCGCAGGCCCTTCTCGAACAGCTTGCCCACCTTGAACAGCAGCTCACCCCGGGCGGAGTGCTCGTCCGGGGCGCCCGGGTCCGCCGAGAGGTAGAGCCCGACCACGCCGATCGCCCCGGTCGCGCGCACCACCTCCACGAGCGTGTTCAGCACCAGCGCCGGCTGCTCCTCGCCGCTGGGCGCGGACGCCTGGTATCCCACCGCGTCCACGCCGTGATCGGTCCCCACCCCGTCGGTCCGGTCCCGGATCTGCTCGACCGGGTCGCCCGCGCTGAAGTCGATCGCTGTGGCGCCGATCGACTCGGCCAGCCGCAGCCGGTCCGGCACCCGGTCCACCACGAACACCTCGGACGCCCCGATCAGCACCGCCGAGTACGCGGCCATCAGCCCGACCGGCCCGCCGCCCATCACTGTCAGGTTCTCGCCCGGCCGCAGCCCGGTCATCGCCACACCGTGGTAGCCGGTCGGGAAGATGTCGGCGAGCATCGCGTAGTCGTTCTCGTGTTCGGTGCCCGGCGGCAGCTTCAGGCAGTTGAAGTCGGCGAACGGCACCCGCAGGTACTCGGCCTGCCCACCCCGGTACGGCCCCATCGACACGTAGCCGTACGCGCCGCCGGCGAAGCCCGGGTTCACCGTCAGGCAGAAACCGGTGCGCTGCTCCCGGCAGTTGCGGCAGAACCCGCACGCCACGTTGAACGGCATCGAGACCCGGTCGCCCACGCGCAGGCTCGTCACGCCCGGCCCGGTCTCGACGATCACGCCCATGTTCTCGTGGCCGAACACGATGCCCGGCTCGGCGGCCGTCCGTCCCTCGTACATGTGCAGGTCCGAACCGCAGATCGCGGTCGTCGTGACCTGGACGACCACGTCGTTCGGATCCTCGATCCGGGGGTCGTCGACCTCGTTGACGGCCACCTCGTGCGGCCCCTCGTACACCACAGCCCTCATGTCACCGACCGTAGGCCGGGTGGCGGCGGCGGGTGGGTGGTTCAGTCGATCCCCGCCACCACCTCGGGCGTGAGCGCGCCGATCGAGGGGAGCAGCACGGCCGCGAGCGCCTCGGCGTCCGGGTCGAGCGGGTACGACGCGTGCGGCACCGCCACCACGCGGCACCCGGCGGCGGCCGCCGAGCGGACCCCGTTCGACGAGTCCTCCACCGCCACGCACCGGGCCGGGTCGACGCCC
The DNA here is from genome assembly GCF_000145235.1 of Micromonospora aurantiaca ATCC 27029. NCBI lineage: Bacteria > Bacillati > Actinomycetota > Actinomycetes > Micromonosporales > Micromonosporaceae > Micromonospora > Micromonospora aurantiaca (nom. illeg.). Next base: position 489,234 of record NC_014391.1, read on the forward strand.
AGCCGCTGCGCCACCGCGAGCCACACGTCGGGCGCGGGCTTGCCCCGGGCGGTCTCCTCGGTCGACAGCGTCGCGCCGAACGCGCCGGCCAGGCCCGTCGCGTCCAGCGCCGCCGCGATCAGCCGGGTCGGTGAGGAACTGGCCAGCCCCAGCGGCCACCGCGCGGCGATGCGGCGCACGACCGCGTCGGCGCCGTCGATCAGCGGTACGTGCTGCGCGTACCGCCGGGCCATCTCGGTCACCACCTCGGTGGCGACCTGCTCGGCCGACCTGTCGACGCCCAGCTCACCGCTGAGGTATTCGGCCCACTCGGCGGTGCTCATGCCCATCAGCCGGCGCTGCGTGTCCGGCTGCCAGACGCCGCCGTGCTCGGCCACGTACGCCCGCCGGACCTCCTCCCACACCGGCTCGGAGTCCACGATCACGCCGTCCAGGTCGAAGAGCACCGCGTCCACCACGTCGACCATCCTGCCCCAGCCGGCGGCCGGACTCACCGTGGCAGCGCCGCTCCGGCCGAACGCTGAGCCGGAAGGCCGATCGGGGCCTTGGCCGGGATGATCGTGCGGCAGCGCGTCGCGATCGGCTCCAGCAGCTCCCGCAGCCGGCCGGTACGCTCCGCGCCCAGCGCCCGCCACGGACCCGCGGCGGCCCGGTCGGTAGCCTCCTCGACCACGCGGAACGTCTCCGTGGCGTACGGCGTGGGGTTCAGGTCGGCGGTCAGCCAGCCCTTGTCCACCAGGCGCTGCTCGGCGGCGGTCCACTGCTCGTCGGTCCAGCCCCGGGCCGGCTGGTGGAACTCGCGGGACTGGTCGACCCGGCACCGCCAGGCCACCACCTCGGCCGGTTCCAGCCCGGTCGTCACCAGCGCCGCCACGTGGCCGTCGCCGCGGTGCTCGCGCAGCGTGGTGGCGGCCTGCCAGAGCCGGGCCAGCGGGTACTCGCCCCGGGGCAGCGCGGCGTTGACCGCGCCGAGCACCCGGCCCGCGACGTCCACCCGGCCGGCCGCCTCCTCCAGCAGGTCGGCGGCCTCGACCAGGTGCGACTCGGGCAGTTCGTAGGTGAACTCGGCGAGCGCCTGCACGCCACCGGTGAGCCGGGCCCGCAGCGTCTCCTCCGGGGTGGCCAGGCGCCACACCGAGGGCAGCGCGCGAGCCACCATGGCCGGCGCGAAGCTGAAGAAGGCGGCCGTGACGGTCGGCGCGTCGACCGGCCCGAGCGGCGCGGCCCGGCCGGCGAAGTAGCCGCGCCAGTAGCCCCGCAGCCCGACCGCCTCGAACGCGGCCCGGGCCCGGGGGTGGAAGTAGGTCACCGCGTGGACCGGCTCGTAGAGCGTCCACATCTGCCGGGTCACCCCGGACTCGTCCAGCGCCGCCACGTGCACCTCCGCGTCGGTGGGCAGATCACCACGGGCGAACGTGCCGCCCGTGGTGACCATGAACCTACTGCCGCTGGGTGACCGGACGGAAGCCCGGAGTGATCTACTGCGCAGCCAGCACGTCGACGACGAAGCGCAGCGGCCCGGCCGGACGGCCGCCCGCGGCGTCGTTGCCGTACGCCAGCTCGGCCGGGAGGTCCAGCTGGACCCGGCTGCCCACCGGCACGCCGACCAGGCCCTGGTCCCAGCCCTTGATGACCTGGCCCACGCCGATCTGGAAGGTGGCCGGCTGGCCGCTGTCCCAGGACGCGTCGAACTGCTTGCCGTCCTTGTAGAACACGCCCACGTAGTTCGTGGTGATGTTCTGCCCGGCCTTCACCGCCGGGCCGGTGCCCTTGACCAGGGTGGTGACGGTGAGCTTCGTCAGCTCGCCGGTACCGGCCTGCACTGTCGGCTTGGTCTTCAGCGCCGGGTCGAAACCGGCGGGCAGCTCCGGAGCGGGCGCCGCGGTGGGCTCGGCCGGCGCGGTGGGGCTGGCCGAGGAGCCGGCGGTGGACGTCTTGTCGTCGTCCCCGCTGTTCAGCCAGACCAGGCCGCCGACCAGGGCCACCACCGCGAGCACGCCGACCGCCGCGCCGAGGATCGACTGCCGGCGGCGACGCGCCTCGGCTGCCTTCTTCTCGGCCAGCTGGGCGGCCAGCCGCCGCTGTGCCTTGGTGGCCGGGGCCTGGCCCGCCGACCGGTTCTCCACACGCTCGCTCACGTCGACTCCCTGCAGGGTGGGTGGGTGCGCCCCCGGCGGGCCGCCGCCGAGGCCAGCGCACACGGTACCCGCCCGGAGCCCCAGCGTGCCCATACGGCCGCCACGATCCGGACACGATGCCCGATACGGGGGCACCACACGGGGTACGTTCCGACCATGGCGATCCTCAGCGAAGAAGACCTGGCCCTGCTCGGCGAGCCGCAGCTCGCGCACGTGGCGACGATCGAGGCCGACGGCACCCCGCACGTCACCCCGGTCTGGGTCGACACCGACGGCGAGCACATCGTGTTCAACACGGCCAAGGGCCGGCAGAAGTACCTGAACATGTCCCGCAACCCGGTGGTCGCGGTGTCGGTGGCGGACAAGGCCGACGACTTCCGCACGCTCTGGATCAAGGGCACCGTCGAGTTCGTCACCGAAGGCGCCGACGAGCACATCGACCGGATGGCGAAGAAGTACCTCGGCCAGGACACCTACCCCTGGCGCCGCCCCGGCGAGGAGCGCGTCATCGTCCGCGTCACCCCCACCGAGAAGCTCGGCCGCGGCTGAACGGCGGAGCCCCGCCCGCCACCGGGGGCGGGGCGATCGCCGTACGCGTCAGGCGGTCTTCTTCTTCGCGGGCGTCTTCTTGGCGGCGGTCTTCTTGGCCGGTTCGGCCTTCTTCGCCGCCGTCTTCTTCGCGGGCGCCTTCTTGGCAGTGGTCTTCTTCGCAGGCTCGGTCTTCTTCGCCGGCGCCTTCTTCGCGGCCTTCTTCGCCGAGCGGGCCGACGAGATCGGCGTCGGCTCGGCGCCGCCACCGGACGGCGCCTCGCCCCGGGCCGCCCGGGCCCGCTCCACCGACGCCTTCAGCGCGGCCATCAGGTCCACGGCGGCGGCCGGAGCGGCCTCTTCCTCCTCCGGCTGCACCACCTCGCGGCCCTCGACCTTCGCGTCGATGACCTCCTGCAACGCGGCCCGGTAGTCGTCGGTGAACGCGTCCGGCTCGAACTCCCCGGCCATCGAGTCGATCAGCGAGCTGGCCATCGCCAGCTCCGGCGGGCGTACCTTCAGGTCCTCGTCCAGGAAACCGAAGTCGGGCCGGCGGATCTCGTCCGGCCACAGCATGGTGTTGAGCAGCAGCACGCCCTCGCGGACGCGCAGCGTGGCCAACTGCTCCCGCTGGCGCAGCGCCACCTTGACGATCGCCACCCGCTCCGAGTCGGACAGCGCGTCACGCAGCAGCACGTACGGCTTGGTCGCCGAGCCCTCCGGCTCCAGGAAGTACGCCTTGTTGTAGAGGATCGGGTCGACCTGCTCGGCCGGTACGAACTCCAGCACGTCGATCGCGTGCGACGTGCTCAACGGCAGGTCGGCGAAGTCCTCGTCGGTGAGGATCACCATCTCGCCGCCGCCGATGTCGTACCCCTTGGCGATGTCGTCGTAGGTGACCTCCTCGCCGCAGACCGAGCAGGTGCGCTTGTAGCGGATCCGGCCGCCGTCCTCACGGTGCACCTGGTGGAAACGGATGTCCTTCTCCTCGGTGGCCGAGTAGACCTTCACCCCGATCGACACCAGGCCGAACGACACCGCTCCTTTCCAGATCGCCCGCATTCCCGCGCTCCTCTCCCCGGTTGACAACCAGAATCGCAAACGATCGAACGGGACGCACGCGCTTCCGTGCGCAACTACAGTCAGGAGGTGCCCGGCGCGCCGTTGAAGCCGATGCTCGCGACGACCGGGCAGCTCCCGGCCGGCGCCGCCTGGTCGTACGAGTTCAAATGGGACGGCGTCCGCGCGCTCGCCGACATCTCGCGCGGCGACAGGCACTTCTACGCCCGCTCCGGCGTCGAGATCACCACCGCGTACCCGGAACTGCTCAACCTGGCCGAGCAGGTCGGCGACGCGCTGCTCGACGGCGAGGTCGTCCTCTTCACCGACGGGCAGCCCTCGTTCACCGCGCTCGCCGAGCGGATGCACGTCCGCAACCCGGCCAAGGCGGCGCGGCTGGCGGCGACAGTACCCGTCACGTACATGATCTTCGACCTGTTGCGGCTCGACGGCGTCGACCTGACCGCCCGGCCGTGGCGGGAGCGGCGGGCGGCGCTGGAGTCGCTCGGGCTCGGCGCCGCCCGGTGGGCGGTGCCGCCGGTCTTCGGCGACGGCCCGGCCACCTACGCGGCGGCCGGCGAGCACGGGCTGGAAGGGGTGATGGCCAAGCGGGTCGACTCGCTCTACCGGCCCGGCGTGCGCTCGCTGGACTGGGTGAAGGTCAAGCTGGAGGTCACCGCCGACTTCGTGGTCGGCGGCTGGCGGCCCGGCGCGCGGCGCGTCGGTGGCCTGCTGGTCGGCGTGCCCGGCCCGGACGGACGGCTGGTCTACCGGGGGCGGGTCGGCGGCGGGATCGGCGCGGCGCTCGAACGGGAACTGCTGCGCGAGCTGGAACCACTGCGCTCCACCGACTCGCCGTTCGCCGCCGGCGTGCCGCGCGAGGATGCCCGGGGCGCGATCTGGGTAACTCCCCGGATCGTGGTGGAGGTCAAGTACGGCCAGCGCACGCCGGACGGCCGGCTGCGCTTCCCGCGCATCCTGCGCCTGCGCCCGGACAAGCCGCCCGAGGAGGTCGACGATGCCCTCTGAGCGGTTGAAGGTCGAGGTCGAGGGGCGCTCACTGGAGCTGTCCAACCTGGACAAGGTGCTGTTCCCGAAGGCCGGGTTCACCAAGGGCGAGGTGATCGACTACTACACCCGGATCGCCCCGGTGCTGCTGCCGCACCTGCGCGACCGCGCGCTGACCCGGATCCGGTTCCCCAACGGCGTCGACGGCGGCTCGTTCTTCGAGAAGAACGCACCCGCCGCGACCCCCGGTTGGGTACGCACCGAGAACCTGCCCGCCCCCGGGTCGACGAAGGGGCGGGAGACCATCGACTACGTGGTCTGCGACGAGCTGCCCACACTCGTGTGGCTGGCCAACCTGGCCGCGCTTGAGCTGCACACTCCGCAGTGGAAGATCGGCGCCCACCCGGACATGATGGTGGTCGACCTGGACCCGGGCGCCCCGGCCGCGCTCAAGCAGTGCTGCCGGGTGGCGCTGCTGATGCGCGACCGGCTGGCCGACGACGGGATTTCCTCGTTCCCGAAGACGTCCGGGAAGAAGGGCATGCAGCTCTGCTGCCCGATCGCCGGTACGCAGGACGCCGAGGTCGTCTCCGACTACGCCAAGCGCATCGCGCAGGAGCTGGAGCAGGCACACCCGAAGCTGGTCGTGTCGAAGATGGCGAAGAACCTGCGCCCCGGCAAGATCTTCATCGACTGGAGTCAGAACAACGCGGCGAAGACGACTGTGGCGCCGTACTCGCTGCGGGCCCAGTCGGTGCCCTCGGTGTCCACGCCGCTGACCTGGGACGAGGTGGAGGCCGGGGCGGCGGGGAAGCGGCCGTCGACGCGGCCGTACACCGCTGGTGAGGTGCTCAAGCGGGTGGAGAAGCAGGGCGACCTGCTGGCGCCGCTGCTCGACGGCGGTCCCGAACTGCCGTGACCCGCCACCACGCGCCGCCCACCAGCAGCAGCACGATCACGCTGATCGCCACGTCACCCACCAGCGCCGCCGTCGGGCTCGCCGGGGCATAGGTCGGCACGGTGTACGCGAGCGCTGCCGCGACGACCAGGCCTGCCGTACCGGTGGCGAGCACGTGCCGCTGCCCCCAGCCGGGTCGCCGGGACCAGCGCGTCAGCAGGGCGGCGGCGATCCCGGCGAGTGCGAGGGCGAGCACCACTCCCGGCCATCCCGGGGCGATCGTGGAACCCACGTACGCCGCCGCCACGACCAGCGCGGGCCGGAGCGGCCGGGGCGGGCCGGCTTCGGTTTGCGGTCGGCCTGCGGGCGTCGGCCCGGCGGGCGCAGGCGCGTCGGGCGGTGGCCCGGCGTGCCGGTGGCGGAGCAGGGCGGCGGTGATGAGGGCCAGTGCCACGCCGGTGGCGACCGCCAACTGGACCGGCGAGGCCAGGAAGTTCTTGCGGCCACCGTCGTCGGCGAACACCAGCAGGCTGCCGCCGAGCCAGAGCAGCGCCGCCGCGGTCAGCCCCGGTCGGCCCAGCCAGGGCCGCGCCCGCCGGCCCGCGCCGAGGTACGACTCGACGAGCGCGATCGGCGCGCAGACGGTCAGCACCACATGGTTGCCCACGTAGTCGACCGCCTGCCTCGCGCTGAACCCGAGACCGGGCACCAGCGTGGCCTCCGCCGCGGCCCGGGTGTCGGCGAACTCGGTGTCGTCCAGGAACCCCGGATTGAACAACGACTGGTCGACCAAGCCGGCCTGGATCACGCCGAACGCGGCAGCGAGCAGCGCGATCCCCGGCCAGCCGAGCCCGAACCGCCGGGCCGTCTCGCGGATCAGCAGCGCGGCCCCGCCGTACATCGGGGCGAGCACCAGCACCACGAACGGCATGCCGGTGAGGGTGAAGCCGCCCCAGGAGCACTCGGCGGTCCACGGGGCGAGCAGCAGCAGCGCGATCGCCGGCACCAGCCGCCGGCGCGGGGGTTCGGTCGTCATGCCCGCACGGTCCCGCAGCCACCCGGCCCCCCGATACGGCCGTCGGACGACCGGGCCCGCGACCAAAGTCGACGGTCGCGGACCGGTGGGCCCGGCTAGAGCGCGAACAGCAGCGCGGCGTCGAGGAGGACGACCACGGCGGTGGCGAAGTGGATGCCGAAGGCGGTCGCCCGGGAGCCGCCGTGCCGCAGCACGATGAGGGTGTCGCCCAGCGGGGCGAGTGCGACCACGAGCATGAACCAGGCGACGGCGTCGGCGCTGGTGAAGGCGATCAAGGCGAGGCCGACCAGGCCGTAGGTGAGGTCACGCAGCCCTTTGATCGTGAGGTACGCGGGATCTCCCGTGCCCTCCGCGGCGGGGACGCCGTAGCCGGCGGCGGCGGCTCGGGGAACGAGGAGGAAGCGCGCGCCGATCAGGACGATGAAGAGGCTGAGGACGATGGCGAGCCCGTAGGCGACGAGGGTGAGCATGCCGACTCCAAGATTCTAGCGCTGCTAGGGATGAGAGCGAAGCTAGCAGAGCGCCGATAGATTGGCTAGCGGTGCTAGAGTGCCGGTCATGTCGATTCAGGCGCGCCGGGAGCGGGAGCGGGCGGACCGCGAACGGGCGATCATCACCGCCGCCCGGGACCTCGCCGAGTCGGAGGGCTGGGACGCGGTCACCACCCGCCGCCTCGCCGCCGAGATCGAGTACAGCCAGCCCGTCCTCTACAGCCACTTCAAGGGCAAGGACGCCATCATGGCGGCCGTCGCTCTGGAGGGCTGCGCCGAACTGGCAGTCGAACTCGCCGCCGCCCGGGCCGCCGCCACCGACCCGCGGGCCGCGGTGGCCGCCATCGCCACGGCGTACGCCGCGTTCGCCGAACGCCGGCCCGCGCTCTACGACGCGATCTTCACCCTCCCCGTCGCCCTCTCCTTCGCCAGCCAGGACACACCCGTCGAGCTGGTCCGGGCCTTCGCCGAACTGGCCGAGACGCTGCGCCCGTTCACCGGCGACGACGACCTGGAGACGTTCACCGAGACGTTCTGGAGCGCGCTGCACGGCCAGGTCACGCTGATGCGCGGCGGCCGTCTGCGGCGGGACGAACACGAGCGGCGGTTGGCCCTCCTGGTCGACCGGTTCGCCCGGCTAGGGTGAGCTGACCGCCAGGGAGGAGTACATCCGATGGCCACCCGCGCACCCGCCGCCGTCGCGACCGACGAGCCACTGCTGACCTACCTCGACGACGCCACCGGCGAGCGAACCGAGCTGACCGGGCCGCAGTTGGGCCGGTGGGCGGCCCGTAGTGCCGGGCTGCTGCGCGACGGGTGCGGGCTGCGCCCCGGTGACCGGGTGGCGGTGCTGCTGCCGCCGCACTGGCGTACCGCGGCGGTGCTGATCGGCGCCTGGTCGATCGGGCTGACCGTGTCGTTCCGTCCCCGCGCGCTGGCCGGGCTGCCGGTGCTCGAACCCGGCGCGGACCGGCCCTACGACGCGGTGTTCGTGACCCCGGAACGCCTCGACGACTGGCTGGAGGACGTGCCCGAGGGGACGCACCGCTACCTGGTGGGCACCGGGCCGGGCCCGCTCGACGAGGTGCCGCCGGGCTGGCTGGACTGGTCGGCCGAGGTGCTGCGGCACCCGACCGACCCGCCGGACTACACCGCCGTCGACCCGTCCGACCCGGCCACGCCGGACGGCACCAGCTTCGGCGCGTGGCGCCGCCTGGCCGCCGAGATCGCCACCCAGATGAACCTGCACCAAGGTGATCGCCTCGTGATCGACCCGACCGAGGACGAGCAGCCCCTGAAGTGGCTGCTGGCCCCGTTGTCCGCTGGCGCCACAGTCCTGATCCACGCCACCCCCACCCCCACCCCCTAGCCCCGCCCTCCCCACCCTCCCCGCCCGCGCCGCGCCTACCGCCCTCGCTCTCGTCGATCTTGCGGTTTCGGCCCTCCTGATGCCCGGGTTGCGACTTTTATCAGGGCAGCAACTGCATGATCAACGGGGTGATGGGGCGGCTTCCGTCGATCTTGGAGCTGTGGCGCCCAGATGGTCGGATTAGCGGTATTCGTGAGGTGCCACAACTCCAAGATCGCGGAGGGTGCTTCCGAGATCTCGGCCGATCCCGGTCGGTGGGGCGTCTGTCTCAAGGTGGGTGGCCCGGAGGGCCGGGGTGGGTGGGGAAAGTGGTTGACCTCGGGGGGAGGGGTGGGGCCTACTGCGTCGGTGTGCTGGACCGTGGGGGTCGGGCGGGGTGGCGGGAGCGGGCGTGGACGGGACGGATGCGTTGGTCTGGCGGGAGTTCGGCGAGGACGACCTGCCCGCGTTGACCGGCCTGGCGCAGGCGTGCCTCGCCACTGACGGCGGGTTGCCGCTGTTCGGGCGTACCCCGTTGGCGCGGGCGCGGCTGCTCCAGACGCGTACCCACGGCGCCTGGTCCGGCGACGACCTGGTCGCGGCCGTCGGGGTCGGCACCGGACGGACGCCCGCCACCGCCACCGGCCTCGTGCATCCGGCATGGCGTGGGCGCGGGCTCGGCGGCGCGCTGCTGGACCGGGCGGAGAAGCAGGCGGGCGATGCGGGCCTGCTGGTCACCACGGAGACGTGGACCGCTGGCGCGGAGGAGTTGTTCGCGGCGCGTGGCTACACGCGGACGTTCCTGGAGTGGGTGCTGCGGCACGACCTCGACGCGCTGCCCGAGGTCGCCGCGCCGGACGGCGTGACTGTGGAGCCTGCGACGCTGGGGCCGGAGTTGTTCGCCACCTACCGCGCGTCGTTCGCCGACCGGCCCGGATTCGTCGAACCGGAGGCCGGCGAGTGGCTGGGCGACCTGCGTGACGACGAGGACTTCCGCCCGGAGCTGACACTGCTCGCACGCGGCCCGGACGGTGCGCCGGCCGGCTTCGTCACCGTGCTCGACAACTGGATCGACCAGGTCGGCGTGGTGCCCGGGTGGCGCGGGCGGCGGGTCGGCGCGTACCTGGTGGCGCGCGTGCTGCGCGGCCTCGCCGACGCGGGCGCGGACGCCGCGTGGCTCTGCGTCAACGACGACAACCCGGCCGCCGGGCTGTACCGGCGGCTCGGCTTCCGCGACTTCGGCCGCCGCGCCCGCTATCTGCATGGCTGACCCGACGCGGGAGGCGATTCTGCGGGCCCTCGCCGACCTGTGGGCGAACGGCTGCCCGGTGCCCGCGCCCGAACTCCACGAACGGCTCGCCGACGTCGGTCTGCGCCGGTGGCGCAGCGTCGCCCGCCGGCACCGGGGGCGGCGGCTCGGCCCGGACGACCGGCTCAGAGATCTGGTACGCGGACTGGTCGCCGCGTTCGAGCCGGACCCCAAGCTGGTCGGGCCGCTGGTGCGCGACTACGAGTGCGTGGCGCGCGCCATCGCCGACGCCGTGACATCGACCGAGCCGCCGGGGGCTGTTGCGGACGCCCGGTGACGTGGTCTCATGGCGGAACGACGACGTCATCGATCCGCAGCTTTGACAACCCCGCGTCGGTACTCCTTTCATGCCTCTCGAAAGGTGCAACGATGCACAGGAAACCGACGATCCACCTGGCAGTGCTCGTCGCTGCCGCCGCCACCTTCCTGACCGCCGGAGGAGCCTCCGCCACGACCGCACCCGTGGCCGCCTCTCCCGCGGTCGCCGAGTGCGACCCGGGCGCCGACACGCACAGCGCCGCCCGGGTACGCGAGGGCGCCACCGTCAAGGAGCCCGAGCTCTACTCGACGAACGAGGCCAAGGCGTACGGCGTCATCAAGGACTCGCCGCGCCTGGCGAACGGCAGCGTCACAGTGCCGACGATCTTCCACATGATCTCGGACCACGAGCTGAGCGCGGCCGAGAAGGCCCGCTGGAACACGCTCATCGCGGCGCAGATGACTGTGCTGAACGACTCGTTCGCGGGTCGTACCGCGGCTGACGCGTCGGACACGCCGTTCCGCTTCTCGCTCGTGGACACCACGTGGACCGTCAACAGCTCCTGGTACACGGTGGTGCCGGGCAAGAGCGAGCGGGACATGAAGAAGGCGCTCTACACCGGCGACTCCCGCACGCTGAACGTCTACGCGGCGAACATCGGTGACGGGCTGCTCGGCTGGGCGTACTTCCCGAAGGGCTACAACAACGGCCGCGACTACATCGACGGCGTGGTGATGCTCGACGAGTCGATGCCGGGCGGCACGGCCGGCAAGTACGCGCTCGGTGACACGCTCACGCACGAGGTCGGGCACTGGCTGATGCTGGAGCACACGTTCGCGCACGGCTGCTCCGCGTCCGGCGACTTCGTGGCCGACACGCCGCGTGAGGCGGCGCCGCAGTTCAACTGCCCGATCGGGGCGGACACCTGCACCGCGCCGGGCCTCGACCCGATCCACAACTTCATGGACTACACGCAGGACTCCTGCATGAACATGTTCACCCCGGGCCAGGCCGACCGGATGAGCGACGCCTGGGTCGCGTTCCGCGCCGGCGGACGAGGCTGACCGCGAGACCGGGCGGGCCGTGACGACGCGGTCCGCCCGGTCGACCGGAGCCCACCCGAATCGGCGTACTCAGATGTCGTCCCTTCTCGATACCCTCATGCGACTCGACGGCGATGCACGCCGTTGTCCAACGGGGGGAGGGGCATCGTCGTGCGCGCACGAAGAATGCTCGCCGCGTCACTGGGCATTGTGCTCGGTGCCGGCCTGATCAGTGTCGACACCGCTCCGGCGCAGGCCTACGAGCACCGGACCACCGGCAAGTCCGGCTGGGCCTACACGGATTCGCAACAGCCGAGGAAGTCGTTCGTCAACACGGACGGGGACGCGCCGGTCGGCGCCTGGACGGACGCGACCGGCACGAAGCACAAGTCCCGGTCCTACTTCACCTTCGACATCTCGCGTTTCCGCGGGACCGTCGTCCACAAGGCGGACCTGGTCGTCGCGGAGCGCTCCGCGGCGGACTGCGCGACCGCCCAGCCGGTCGAGCTGTGGCGTACCGACCCGATCACCGCGACCACGAGCTGGGCGTCGAGCCCGCGTCGTCGTGAGCTGCTCGGCACGGTGCAGGCCGGCGGGGAGGCGGCCTGCCCCGGCTATCTGGCGTGGGACATCATGCCCGCCCTCCAGAAGCTCGCGGATCAGGGCAAGCAGACGCTCACCGTCGAGATCCGGGTGCCGCACGGCTCCGAGGGCAAGCTCTCCCACGGCCGCAAGCTCCGCCCGTTCCCGGTGATCAACAGCGAGGCGAACCACGCGCCGACGGTCGGGCAGATCGGGATCGACTTCCCGGCCTGGGCCTGCGGGACCAAGACCGAGCCGCAGCCGGTGGGGCCGCGCAACCACGGCCTGATGGTCAAGGGCGCGGACGCGGACAGCAACGACGCCAACTACCGGGGGCAGTTCGCGGCATGGCCGGTCGGCCACGAGGACCAGCGCGCCGAGCAGTTCGGCTACAGCTACGGCGGCGCCCTCTCGAAGCTCGACTGGGACATGTCGCAGTACCCGCACGGGACCGTGGTGGCCTGGACCGCCCGCGCCTACGACGATCACGACTTCTCGCCGTGGGCCGAGCCGTGCTACGTCAAGGTGGACGCGCAGCGACCCGCCGCCCCCGTGGTGACCTCGGAGAAGTACCCGAACGACGGCCTGCCGCACGGCGGGGCGGGAGTGCCGGGGACGTTCACGTTCAAGGCCAACGGCTCGCCGGACGTGGTCGGCTACTACTGGGGGCGCTTCGGCGACGCGTACAACTACATCCCCGCGCCCGCGCCCGGTGCGGACGTGACCCTCGAATACACCCCGACCTCGTTCTCCGACTCGCTGAGCGTGCGCAGTGTGGACAGCGCGTCGAACTCGTCCGAGACGGTCCGCTACGAGTTCTGGGTGAAGTCGACCGCGCCGGAGGTGCAGGTGACGATGGCCGGCATCGGGCTGCCCAGCAAGCTGGCCGTGTCGACGAATGTGGAGGGGGTCACCGAGTTCGGCTACCGGATCGGTGCCGGCGGTGAGACCAGGGTGCCGGTGAACCCCGACGGCCCGACCGAGATCCCGGTGACGTTCGCCGAGGCGGGCCTCGTCAAGGTCGAGGTACGCAGCTACGTCGGCAGCGAGTTCGTCGGCGGGTACACCGAGAACGTGTCGGTCCGCGACCTGCCGACCGTGGAGTCGGCCGACTTCTCCTTCCCCGAGCACGACGGCGTGGTGGACCGTCCCGGCAGCTTCACGTTCCGGCCCGGCCGGACCGCTGTCGTGGCGTACGAGTACTCGTTCGGTGACGGCAATCTGCTGCGCGTCGACGCGGCCGCGGACGGCACCGCGGTGCTGCACTGGACGCCCACCGAGCCGGGCTGGTACGCGCTGACCGTGCGGAGCGTCAGCGCCGACGGCACGGTCTCGGAGACGCAGGAGCACCAGTTCAACGTCATCGACACCAAGCCGTCCGTCTACTCCAGCACCTACTACGAGTACGGCGCCTGGGGCGGTGTCGGCATGCCGGGTGAGTTCCAGTTCGACACCGTGATGCCCGACGTCGACGCCTACGTCTATCGCCTCAACGACGGGCCCGAGCAGGTCGTGGACACGGATTCCAGCTGGACCCGGGTGATGCTCACGCCGGACCGCTCCGGCAGCAACACGCTGACAGTGCGTACCCGGTTCCTGGACGGCTCCTTCTCGCCGACGCGGACGTACACCTTCGAGGTCAGCGACGCGCCTGTGGTGACGTCGAGCGACTACCCGGAGAACGACTCGGCGGGTCAGCCCGGCCAGACCGGCCGGTTCACCTTCAACCCCGGCCGTCCCGGCGTGACGGAGTACCGCTACGTCCTGGAGTACAGCGGCGAGGAGCAGGTGGTTGCCGCCGGCGCGGACGGCCGGGCGACCATCGAGATCACGCCGACGCACTCCGGCTACACGCTGCTGACGGTCACCAGCCGGACGGCCGACGGCACGGTCAGCCCGGAGCGCCGGTACTACTTCCGGGTCCGTGAGCCGCGGGTCAACGTCAGCAGCGCGTACGACGAGTACAGCCCGCGTGGCGGGGTCGGGTCGGTCGGCACGTTCGGGGTGTACACCGAGATCAGCGAGGTGACGACCTTCGAGTACCAGCTCAACGGCGGCGCCTGGCAGAGCGTGCCGAAGAAGCCTGATGCGTTTGTCACGGACATCACTGTGACGATGGACCGCAACGGCGCGAACCTCATCTCGGTGCGGGGCCGTACCGCCTCGGGCGACCAGACGCCGCAGACCGACTACCCGTTCCTGGTCGGCACGGCGCCGCTCGTCGCGTCGGGCACCTACCCGGCCGGTCAGTGGTCCGGCGGTGTGGGGGTGGCCGGTGAGTTCACCTTCACGCAGGGCAGCCCGGGTGTGACCGAGTTCGAGTACACGGTCGACGACGGGCAGCCGGTGACAGTGGCCGCGAACGCCGCCGGAGTCGCCACGGCGACCTTCACGCCGACCTCGGCCGGCTCGTACACCATGCGGGTGCGCGGCCGGACCGCCGACGGGGTGTGGACCGACACGACGAGCTACTACTTCCTGGTCAACTACTCCTGACCCGGTGGTGACGGTGGGCCGCCCGGAAGGGGCGGCCCACCGGTCGCTCAGTCGACTGTGGGCAGCGACGGCCCGAGCACGTCGTCGGCGTCCACGATGGTGTACGCGTACCCCTGCTCGGCCAGGAACCGCTGCCGGTGCGCGGCGTACTCGGTGTCGATGGTGTCCCGGGAGACCACCGTGTAGAAGTGCGCCTGCCGGCCGTCGGCCTTCGGGCGCAGCACCCGGCCCAGCCGTTGCGCCTCCTCCTGCCGGGAGCCGAACGTGCCGGACACCTGGATCGCCACCGCCGCCTCCGGCAGGTCGATGGAGAAGTTCCCGACCTTGGAGATGACCAGGGTGCGGATCTCGCCGGAGCGGAACGCGTCGAACAGCCGCTCGCGCTCCTTGTTCGTTGTGGAGCCCTGCACGATCGGCGCGTCCAGGTATTCGCCGAGCTGGTGCAGCTGGTCGAGGAACCCACCGATGACGAGGACCTGCTCGGACGGGTGCCGGTCCACCAGGGCCCGCACCACGGGCAGCTTCGTGCGGGCGGTCGCCGCCATCCGGTAGCGCTCCTCGGCCTCCGCCGTCGCGTACGCCAGCCGCTCGGCGTCGGTGAGCGTCACCCGTACCTCGGTGCACTCCGCCGGGGCGATCCAGCCCTGCTGCTCGATGTCCTTCCACGGCGCGTCGTACCGCTTCGGGCCGATCAGGCTGAACACGTCGCCCTCGCGGCCGTCCTCGCGTACCAGAGTCGCGGTGAGGCCGAGCCGGCGACGGGCCTGGAGGTCCGCCGTGAAGCGGAAGATCGGCGCGGGCAGCAGATGCACCTCGTCGTAGACGACCAGGCCCCAGTCGCGGGCGCCGAACAGGTCCAGGTGGGTGAACGCGCCGCCGCGCCGTGAGGTGAGCACCTGGTACGTGGCGATGGTGACCGGGCGGATCTCCTTGCGCTCGCCCGAGTACTCGCCGATCTCCTCCTCGGTCAGCGACGTGCGGGCGATCAGCTCCCGCTTCCACTGCCGTCCCGCCACCGTGTTGGTGACCAGGATCAGCGTGGTCGCCTTCGCCTCGGCCATCGCCGCCGCCCCGACGAGCGTCTTGCCGGCGCCGCAGGGCAGCACCACCACGCCGGACCCGCCGGCCCAGAACGCCTCGACCGCCTCCCGCTGGTACGACCGCAGCGTCCACGGCTTGCCGCCGTCCTTGCCGGACTCGGCCAGCTCGATCGGGTGCGCCTCGCCGTCCACGTACCCGGCGAGGTCCTCGGCCGGCCAGCCCAGCTTGAGCAGCGCCTGCTTGAGCCGCCCCCGCTCGGACGGGTGCACCGCGACGGTGTCGTCGTCGAGCTTCGCGCCGAGCATGCCGGCGAGCTTCTTGCTCTTGGCGACCTCGATCAGCACCACCCGGTCGAGCGCGCGCAGCACCAGGCCGTGCACCGGGTCGTTGGCGAGCTGGAGCCGGCCGTACCGGTCCATCGTCTCGGCCACGTCGACGAGCAGTCCGTGCGGCACCGGGTAGCGCGAATACTTGATCAGCGAGTCGACCACGCCCTCGGCGTCGTGGCCGGCGGCCCGGGCGTTCCACAGGCCAAGCGGCGTGAGCCGGTAGGTGTGCACGTGCTCGGGGGAGCGTTCCAGCTCGGCGAACGGCGCGATCGCCATCCGGCACGCCTGCGCGTCGGGGTGATCCACCTCCAGCAGCAGCGTCTTGTCCGACTGCACGATCAGTGGTCCACCGCTCACGCCAGCGTCCTCTCGCATCGCCCGGAACCCGCTGCCCGGAAACTCGTCGCCCGGAACCCGGTCGCCCGGCATCCCGTCCGCACCCCGGCTGACCTGCCGCAGGCCGACCATCCAGTGTTGCACGCCGGAGGGCGCCGCAAAAAAGTCTCGCTGGACAGGCAACGTCATACTCGTCCCACACGTCTAGCAAGCGGGACAACTGTCCAGGGAGGGCCCATGCAGCGTGTCCGGTTTCTCGCCCGGGTCACCGCCCTGGCGGTGGTCGTGCTGGTCGGTGTCGGCGCCTGTGCGCTCGATCCGCAGGCGGAAGGCGCCGGGGGGAGCACCCCCGGCCCGGTCGGGCTGACGGAGGGAGCATCGGGGGCGAGCGCGTCGCCCACGCCGGAACAGCCGGTCACGTCCCCGTCGGCGCAGCCGAGCCGGACGGCCTCGCCGAAACCCTCCCGGTCGCCCGGGGCGACGAAGACGACGAAGCCCGAGCCGAAGCCGAGCGCGTCCGCCGGGTGCCCGCAGGGGGAGCACCAGCGGGCCGTGGAGACCTACCTGACCCGGCTGGGCGGCTTCGGGACGCTGACCGTGGACGGCGAGCAGTCCGCCGCCGACTGCGCCGCGATCAAGAAGTTCCAGATCCGGTACGGGATCAGCCCGTCCTCCGGCCGCGCCGGCCCCACCACGTACGACGTGGCGAAGCGGCTCGCCGCCACCGACACCGCAAGGTGCAAGGCGGGTTCCCGGCTCACCTTCTGCGTCGACCTGACCCGGCAGACGGTCTGGGCGATGCGCGGCGGGAAGGTGGTGATGGGACCGACAGTCACCCGCACCGGCATGTCCGGCTACGCCACCCCCGCCGGCACGTACTCGGTGGGCCGGAAGAACCCGCGCGAGTGGTCCAACCCGTACGAGGTGTGGCTGCCGTACTGGCAGCAGTTCAACGGCGGGATCGGCTTCCACGAGACCACCACCTACCTGCACAACGGCGCGATCGGTTCGCACGGCTGCGTGAACCTGCTGCACCGTGACGCGGTACGCCTGTGGGAGCTGGGCTCGGTCGGCACCCGCGTGGTCGTGATCGGCCGCCGCCCCGGCACCTGAGCCCCGGAACCCGTTCCACCCGTGACCGGAGCGCCCGGATCAGGGTTTTAACCCCTGTCCGCGCGCTCCGGTTGGTGTAACCCTGGAAGCCGGGTCCATGCCGGGACGGGGAGGGACTGTCATGACCGTTGACCAGGACGTGCTTCCCGAGGACGAGCGGACGCGGCAGCAGGAGGTGCCCACGGCGGTCGTGCTCGCCTACGCGGCCGCCGCGGCGGGGGTGTTCGGCTGGTTCCTGTTCGGGCTGCTGGTGCAGCAGCAGGGCTTCGTCGACTCGGTGGGCGAGTCGGCCGGTGCGGCGTTCGCGTTGCTGCTGGCCGTGTCGGTGATCGGCACGCTGCGCCGCAACGGGGAGTAGCTCACTCCTCCAGCACCGCCGCAGTGATCCGGTGCAGCGCGAACGTGTGCAGCATCTCCGTCCGGTCGTCCTCGGCGCGCAGGTAGCCGGCGCCGATCGACACCGGCCGGACCAGCCGGGACGCGGTCGCCCCGTGCGCGTCGACGTAGCCGACCCAGACCAGCGCCTTGTCCCGTACCGCCTGCTGGAGCACCGCCAGCGCGTCGCCGTGCCCGGACACGGGCGCGGGACCGCCGGCCGCCGGGGCGCCGCGGACCACCGCCGGGGCCCGCCGCGCCGCCCGGGCCGCCGCCTCGCCCCGGCGGATCTGCTCCACCACGCCGAGCAGGCGGGGCATCGGCAGCTTCGGCGTGGCGAGCGGGTCGACCGCACGGCCGATCGCGGTACGCGCCGGCGCCCGCCGGGTCTTCGGCCGCGCCAGCACAGTCGCTCCGCTGGCGTCCTCCGGCACCGGGGCGTACCCGGCGTCGCGCAGCGCGGTGAGCATCCGGTTGACCTGGTACGGGGTGACCAGCACCGTGGGCGCGAGCCGGCGGAACGCCAGCGGCTCCAGTCGCCGGTCCGCCTGCACCTCGCTGAGCAGCGTCTCGTCGTCGCTGCGCACGTACGCGCCGGCCGACCCGACGCGCAGCCCGCCGTGCTTGCGGGCCGCGTCGTCGACCAGATAGGTCAGGCCCTGCGGCACCGGGGTACGCGAGCGGCGGCGGAACAGCGCGTGCAGGTCGTCGGCGGTGTAGCCGGCGTCGAGCGCCCGCCTGATGCTCGCCGTGGTGACCCGGTGCACGCTGGCTCCGCCCGCCGACTCGTGCTCGGCCACCACGTCCAGTTCGGCGGCGAGCGCCGGGTCGGGCGGGCCGGGCACCACCACTGTCAGGTCGGCCTGCACCAGCACGTGGTCGACCGGGGCGGGCAGCAGCCCGTCCAGCGCCCGTACTGTCGTCGACGCGTCGCCCGACTCGGCGTCGGAGCGCAGCCCGAGCGGGTCGTCACCGCGCTCGTCGGCCTCGGTCAGCTCGGCGAGCAGCAGCCGCCCGTACGAGGTGAGCGCATTGAGCCCGGTCACGCCCAGCGTGGCGGCCTCGGCGAGCACCTCCCGGTGCGCCGTCTCCCGCCCCCGGGCCCGCCGCGGCGCGCGCCAGTCCAGCAGTTCCAGCACCTCGTCGGTGGTCGGGGCGGTGCCGGGTGGCAGGTCGGCCAGCACGGCGAGCACCGCACGCCGGGCGGCCGGCGCCCCTGCTCGTTCCGCCTCGGCGGAGAGCACCGAGATGGGCCGGTCCCGGTCGTCGCGCTGCCCGATCAGGCCGGCCTGGCGGGGCATCGACATCCAGGCGCGGGCGAGCTGCTCCCAGCGCTGGGCCAGCGACACCGCGCGCCACACCTCGTATCCGCCGGTGGGCAGGATCTGCTGGTCGCCGCCGTACCGGGTGGTGGCCGCGCCGGTCAGCTCCATCTCGCCGGTCAGTCCGGCCGCGTACGCCACCTCGAACAGCAGCGCGGTGGTCGGCTCGTCCAGCCCGAGGCCACGGGCGAGCCGCCGCAGGTCCCGTACGCCGACGCCGCCGGAGCGCAGGACCGGTGCCGGTTCGGCGGTCAGCGCCTCCAGCATCGCCTCGGTGTGCCGGACCACCTCCATGGTCTGCCCGGCGCCGGCCGAGTCGACGGACTTCACCTCGCGCGGCGGGCCGGACACCACCGGCGGGCTGGTGCGCAGCGGGCCGAGCGGACCGGCGTCGCGGCGCAGCACCAGCCCCACCTCGCGGGGCAGCTCGACGGTGCCGTTGCGGCCGCCGGACATCCGGACCAGGAGCCGGTGCTCGACCAGCCAGCGGATCGGCGAGCCGGTCGGCGCGCCGCCGTTCACCAGGTCGGGCGGGAGCACGTCCTCGGCGCCGGTGGCGGGGGCCTCCAGCGCGCCGGGGGCCACGGTCCCGACCGGCGGCCCGGCGGCGAGCCGGTCCAGGACCGCGCGGGCCGAGGGCGGCGCGGACAGCAGCGTCCGCCGCAGTCTCGCCGGGTCCGCGCAGAGCGCCGCCGCGCGCGGGTCCAGCTCCGCCGCCGGCCGGCCCAGCCCCGCCGGGTACGGGGACACCTCGTCGATGCCGCCGGCCACGCACAGGTCGTGCTCGGGGCCGTACAGCAGGAACCGGGCCCGGAGCCGGTCGACGGCGGCGCGGACCGCTGTCGGGGCGGGCGGCTGCGGCCCGGCGGTGGCCATGGCGAGGATCTGGTCGGTGGAGGTGGCGCCCTCGGGACCGCGGGTGAGCCGGGCGGCGTCGAGGATCTGGAGGGTGAACTGGTCCAGCCCGTCGAGCGCCCGGGCCACGGAGACCCGGGACTGGGCGCGCAGGGCGAGGGCGGACACGTCGGCCGGCACCGGCACGACGAGGTCCGGCCGCAGCTGGAGCAGGGCGGCAAGCGACTCGTCGGGGAGGGCCCGCAGGTGGTCGGCGAGTGAGGTGGTCATCGTCGTACCACGCTAGCCCGCTGGGTAGGTTCTCGGCATGTCTCCGCTGATGGTCGGCTTCGACCTCGACATGACCCTGGTCGACTCCCGGCCCGGGATCGCCGCCGCGTTCCGGGCGCTTACCGCGCGCACGGGCGTGCACGTGGACGGGGAACTGGCCGTCTCCCGGCTGGGCCCGCCGCTGCGTACCGAGCTGGCGCACTGGTTCCCGCCGGAGCGCGTCGAGGAGGCGGTGACGCTCTACCGGGAGCTGTATCCGGCGTACGCGATCACGCCGACCGTGCCGATGCCGGGTGCGGAGGCCGCGCTGCGCGCGGTGCAGGCGCGCGGCGGGCGGACGATGGTGGTGACCGCGAAGATGGGCCGGCTGGCGAAGCTGCACCTGGACCACCTCGGGCTACCGGTGGACGAGCTGGCCGGGGACGTGTTCGCCGAGCAGAAGGCGGTCGCGTTGCGCGAGCACGGCGCGACGCTCTACGTGGGCGACCACGTGGCCGACATGGCCGCCGCGCGAGCCGCGGGAATCCCGGGCGTGGCAGTGGCGACCGGCCCGTGCTCGGCCGACGAACTGACCGAGGCCGGGGCGTACCTGGTGCTTGATGATCTCGTCGAATTCCCGAGGGCGCTGGACCGGATCATCGGGCTAGCCTTGGAGGGGTAGACGGTTCGAGTGGAGCGGGGTTCAACAGGTGCCGACGGGTCGAGTGAAGTGGTACGACGCCGCCAAGGGGTACGGGTTCGTCACCAGTGACGAGGGTGGCGACGTGTTCCTGCCGAAGGGCGCGCTACCGGCGGGTGTCGCCGACCTGAAGGGTGGCCAGCGGGTCGATTTCAGCGTGGTCGACAGCCGGCGGGGCGCCCAGGCGATGGGGGTCAAGCTGCTGGAGGCGCCGCCGTCCGTGGCGGAGCTGCGCCGCCGGCCGGCCGAGGAACTCCACGGCCTGGTCGAAGACATGATCAAGGTGCTGGAGGCGAAGGTCCAGCCGGACCTGCGCCGGGGTCGCTTCCCGGATCGGAAGACCGCGCAGAAGATCGCTCAGCTGGTCCACGCGGTGGCGCGCGAGCTGGAGGTCTGAGGGACGAGCCCGGCGTCGGCGGCCCGGCCCAGCAGCGCCTCCACGGCGGCGAAGCCGGCCTCTCCCAGGTCGGCGGTGAACTCGTTGACGTAGAGGCCGATGTGCCGGTCCACCACGTCGGGCTCCATCTCCTGAGCGTGCGTAAGGACGTACTCGCGGCTGGCCTCCGGGTCGGCCCACGCCTGGCGTACCGACTCGCGGATCCATGCGGCGGCGTCGACCGGGTCGACGGCGCCCCGGCGGGCCAGGATCGCGCCGAGCGGGATCGGCAGCCCGGTGTCGCCCTCCCACCACTCGCCCAGGTCGACCAGGGCGGTCAGCCCGTGCCGCGGGTAGGTGAAGCGCGCCTCGTGGATGACCAGGCCCGCGTCGTACCGGCCGGCGGCCACGCCCGGCATGATCTCGTGGAACGGCACCACCTCGATCCGCGCCGGTGCCTGGTCGGCCGCCCAGAGGCGGAACAGCAGGTACGCGGTGGTCCGCTCGCCGGGCACCGCCACCGTCGCGCCGGACAGGTCGGTCCGGTCGCCACGGGTCAGCACCAGCGGCCCGCAGCCCCGGCCCAGCGCGCCGCCGCAGGGCAGCAGGTGGTAGTCGTCGAGCAGCCAGGGCAGCGCCGCGTAGCTGACCTTCACCAGGTCGAACGCGCCCCGCTCGGCGGCGGTGTTCGTGACGTCGACGTCCGCGTAGGTCACCTCGACCGCCGGCGCGCCCGGCACCCGGCCGTGCACGAGGGCGTCGAAGACGAACGTGTCGTTGGGGCAGGGGGAGATCGCCAGGGAGAGCGCCACGGTCCCACCGTAACCCCGGCGGCCGGGCGGCCCGTCACCCCGTCCGGTGTGACGTCCAGCCGTTCCGGTGCAGCCGCTCGATGCCGTCGAGCAGCAGGTCCAGCGCGAATTCGAACTCGAACTGGTCGTCGCAGCCCGGGCCGACCACCGAGTCGTCGTCGTGGGACGCGGCGGTGGCGATGGCCGCGAGGTGCGGGAACCGGGCGGCCGCCTCCGGCGGCAGGTCCGCCGGCGGGTCGGCGCTCGTCGCGCCGGACCGGCCCGCCTGCCGGGAGGTGTCGAACAGCTCCTGGCTGAAGCCCAGCACGCGGCTGCCCAGCGCGTGCATGACGTGGTGGGCCAGGTCGGTGGAGAACCCGCCCGCCCGCAGCGCGCCCACTGTCGAGTCGAGGTACGCGAGGACGGCCGGCGTGGGCGTGGTCCGGGACTCGATCGCCAGCGACGCCCACGGGTGGCGGAGCAGCATCTGCCGCGCCGACAGGATGCGCCGGCGGATCGACTGCTTCCAGTCGCCGGCCGCCGGCGGGTCGATCTCCGCGACGACGATGTCGATCATGCCGTCGAGCAGTTCGTCCTTGTTCGCCACGTGCTTGTAGAGGGCCATCGGCACGACGCCCAGGTCCTGCGCGAGGTTGCGCATGCTCAGCGACTCGATGCCGGTCCGGTCGGCGAGCACGACTGCGGTACGCAGGACGCGATCCCTGGTCAGGGGTGTCCGGCGCACCGTCTCCGTCTGCTCCGCCATGTCGTCCCCAGTCCTCCCGAAGGCCGTTGACACAGTAACCGTCTTGACTGGTGTACGGCGTACACCTAGCCTTGTCCCATGATGGTGTACGCCGTACACCTGGGAGGGAGTGGCGACATGAAGGCGATCGTCCAGGAGCGGTACGGCCCCCCGGAGACACTCGTGCTCGCCGACGTCGAGACGCCCGCGCCCGGCCCCGGCGACGTCCTCGTCCGGGTCGAGGCCGCCGCGTTGAACGCGTACGACTGGCACGTCATGCGCGGCGACCCCCGGCTGTCGCGGCTGGCGCTCGGCCTCGCGCGGCCCCGCGCCCGCATCCGTGGCCGGGACTTCGCCGGCCGGGTCGAGGCCGTCGGCGCCCAGGTGCGGCAGGTACGCCCCGGCGACACCGTCTTCGGTGACCTCGGCGAGGCCGACGGCGCGTTCGCCGAGTACGTGTGCGTGCCCGAGCACCTGGTCGCGCCGCGGCCGGCGAACCTGACGGCGGCGCAGGCGGCAGCACTGCCGCTGGCGGGGGTCACCGCGCTCCAGGGCCTGCGCGACGCCGGGCAGGTCCGGCCCGGCCACCGCGTCCTGATCAACGGGGCCTCCGGCGGCGTCGGCACGCTCGCCGTCCAGTTGGCGAAGGCACTCGGCGCGACTGTGACAGGCGTGTGCCGCACCCGCAACGTCGCGCTGGTCCGTTCCCTGGGCGCCGACCACGTGGTCGACTACACCCGCGACGACTTCACCCGCGACGGGCGCCGCCACGACGTGGTGTTCGACCTGGTCGGCAACCGCCCCCTGACCGCGTTGCGGCGGGCGCTCACGCCGGACGGGACGCTCGTGCTCTCCGGTGGCGGCGTCTACCGGGGCGGCAGCCTGCTCGGCCCGATCGGGCTGCTGGCGCGCGGACGGCTGCTCGCGCCGGTCGTCAGGCAGCGCGTCGTCGTCCTCGCCACGTCACCCGGCCGGGCCCACCTCGACGTGCTGCGCGAGCACGCCGAGGCGGGCCGGCTCACGCCTGTGGTCGACCGGACGCATCCGCTGCGCGAGGTGCCCGAGGCCGTCCGCTACCTCGAAACCGAGCACGCGCGAGCCAAGGTCGTCATCACGATCTGAGCCCGCCGTCCCCAGCCCGGCGACTTATCCACAGGGTTGTCCACAGGTGGATGGATCACTGAAGGGCGGCCGCCGCGGCGGTGAGCGCGGCGAACGCCTCCCGCATCCGCCACGCGCTCCGGTCACGCGGTCCGATCGGGTTGGAGACGGTGCGCAGCTCGGCGAAGGGCACACCGGCCTGGGCGGCGGCGACCGCCACGCCGTACCCCTCCATCGCCTCGGCCACCGCGTCCGGGTGCCGTTCGGCGAGGGCCGCCGTGCTCGCGGCGGTGCCGGTCACCGTGCTGACGGTGAGCACGGTGCCGACGGTGGCTGCGGGCAGCGCGGCGCGCAGACGGGCCAGCAGGCCCGGATCGGCGAGCACGATCCGGCCGCCGCCGAGTAGTTCGGGAGGCATGCCCAGGTCCTCGACCGGGATGAACCCGGCCGGTGACTCGGCACCGAGGTCGGCGGCGACGCTGCGGTCGGCGAGCACAGTGCCGCCCACCGCGACCCGGCCGACGAACCCTCCGGCGATGCCGGCGCTGACCACCGCCCGGTACGGCCGCCCGGCCGCCTCGGCCAGCGCCAGCAGCCGTGCCGTGGCGGCCCCGGCGACGGCCGGGCCGACCCCGACCGGCAGCACCGTCACGTCCGGCGGTGCAGTCCCGTCCGGCGATGCAGTCCCGTCCGGCGGCGTCGTCCCGTTCGGCGCTGCCGGTGCGGTGAGGCCGGCACGGATCGCCTCGGCCTCGGCCGGTACGGCCGTGACCACGAGCAGACCGGTCACGCCACCGGCCCCCGGGGGTCGCGCCGCTCGGTGTCCTCGACGCCGCCCGGCCCGCCCACCGAGGAGGACGGCCGGTAGATGTGGAAGCCGGGCGGGGCCAGCCCGTCGTCGTCCGGCGGCGGGCCGGAACGCTGGGGCGCCGGTGACGTGGGCGCCGGGTCGTCGAACGAGGTCGTGGCCGGTTTCTCGGCGCGGGTCGCCTGCTCCGCCGCCAGTTCCTCGTCGCCGAGCGGCCGGCCGGCCAGGTGCTCACCGCGCAGCTTGCCGGCGACCAGCACGCCGCGTACGGCCACCAGCGCGGCCACCGCGGCGGCGACGGTCACCCCGATCAGGCCGGTGAACGGCACCAGCCCGAGCCCGCCCCCGGCCACGAACGCCAGCATCAGCGCGGTCTCCGAGTGCGCGAACGAGCTGGCGCGCAGCCGCTCCGGGATGCGTTCCTGGATCGAGGCGTCCACCGCCAGCTTGGCGATCCCGCTCATCATCGCCGCGACCAGGCACAGCAGCGCCACCATCGGCAGCGAGAACTTCAGCGCGGCGAGCACCGCCACACCGGCCACCACGATCGTGCCGCTGGACTGGAGCGCTGTCGGCCGGTGGATGCGCAGACGGGTGCCGAGCGCGGTGGCCAGGAACGTGCCGACCGCCAGTGCGCCGCCGACCAGACCCAGCGCGCCCTGGGCGCCGAGGTCGCGGCCGAAGAAGTCGGTGGTCAGGTCACCGGCCTTGATCGCGAAGGCCAGGAACAGCAGCAGGAAGCCGTAGAGCCCGCGTAGCGCCGCCGCGCCGATCAGCGTGGCGATCACCAGCCGGCCACTGGGACGACCCCGGCCCAGCGGGCGCTCGCCGTCGCGGCGGCGCAGCGCGCGCAGCGGGTGCGGCATCCGCTCCGGCGGCTCGGAGTCGGCCTTCGGCGGCAGCCGGAGCGAGATCACCATGCCGATCAGGAAGATCACCGAGGCGACCCGCAGCGGCCACTGCGGCCCGAACCAGAACGCGGCCAGGCCGATCGGTGCGACGAGTGCGCCGGCCACCGTGCCGTAGACGCTCGCGCGCGCCCCGACCTGGGACAGCCCCAGCCCTTCCGGGAGAAGCCGGGGGACCGCCGCCGAGCGGGCCACCCCGTACGCCCGGGAGAGCGCGAGCACGCCGAACGCCGCCGGGTAGAGCCCGAAGCCGCCGATGTAGTCGGAGATCAACCAGGCCAGGAACGCCCGGCCCAGCATGGTGGTGGCCAGCGCGTACCGCCGGCCGTGGCGGAAGTGGTCGAGCAGCGGGCCGACCACCGGGGCGAGCATGGCGAACGGGACCATCGTCACCAGCAGGTAGAGGGCCACCTTGTTGCGCGCCTCGCCCAGCGGCACGTCGAAGAAGATCGTCCCGGCCAGGCCGATCGCGATGAGCGTGTCACCGGCGCAGGAGAGCGCGTGCAGGTCGAACAGGCGGACCATGCCCACCTCGTTGCCGGCGCTGCGGGCCCGGGCCGTGCCGGCACGCCGGGTCATCCAGCGCCCGCCGTGCAGCGAGCCCCGCAGCAGCAGCCGGGTGGCGCGGATGCCGGTGCCGACGGTCCGCCCGAGAAAGGAGCGGCCGGAGCGGGAGGACAGCGCCATGCGTCCCATCCTCGCCCATTCTCTCCGCGTGTGCCGCATCACCCGGAGAGAATGACTCCGGGGAGTGCCTGTCGCCCGTGGACGGGCATGGGGAACAATGGTCAGGTGACCAGGCCCGCCTCCGCCCGCGCTCCCCGGCTCGACCAGGTCTGCGCCGCCGCCGTCGAGGTGGCCCGCGACGCGATCACCGAGGTGGAGCCCACCGACATCGGCGATCATCTCCAGGCGGTCGCCGAGGGCGACCGGGTCGTCACCCACTACTTCGAATGCCGGATGGCCGGTTACCGCGGCTGGCGCTGGGCCGTCACTGTGACCCGGGTGCCGCGCAGCCGGCACGTCACCATCTGCGAGACGGTGCTGCTGCCCGGCCCGGACGCGCTTCTCGCTCCGGGCTGGCTGCCCTGGCAGGAGCGGCTCAAGCCGGGCGACCTGGGTCCGGGCGACCTGCTGCCCACCCCGGCCGACGACGAGCGGCTCGCCCCCGGCTACCTGCTCTCCGACGACCCCGCAGTGGAGGAGACCGCCTGGGAGCTGGGCCTGGGCCGGGCCCGGGTGCTGTCCCGGGAGGGCCGCGCCGAGGCCGCCCAGCGGTGGTACGACGGGGACCACGGCCCGGACGCCGCGATCTCGGCCGCCGCGCCGGCCGCCGCACGCTGCGGCACCTGCGGTTTCTACCTGCCGCTCGCCGGTTCGCTGCGCCTGGCGTTCGGTGCCTGCGGCAATTTCTACGCCCCTGACGACGGCCGGGTGGTGAGCGCCGACCACGGTTGCGGCGCGCACTCGGAGACGATGATCGAAGCGGCCGAGACGTCCGTGGACGAGCTGCCCACCGTCTACGACGACAGCGCGGTCGAGGCCATGACCGTCAGCCGGGCCCCGGGCTCGGTGGAGGCGGCCGAACCGGCGGAGCCGTACGGCCACCCCTGACGGGTCAGCGCGCTCGCTGCGCTTCGGCAGCGCGTCGGCGACGCCGGTTGGCGTCGTGCCGCATCATCACCGCCAAGCCGGGAAAGCCCCACAGGAAACCGGCCAGACAGGTCCAGAGCCAGTTCTGACGCCCGGATTCGGTGAGCCAGTCCCGGAAGAAGATCAGCAGCACCAGGCCGGCCACCGCCCAGGCGATCAGCCCGGCGACGGCGAACGGCACCATCGGCGGGTCGAGCGGCTCCGGCCGCGGCTGTTGCTCCTGTGACACCGGCCCAGCCTACGTGATCGTTCTTCCCTGCCTGCCAGGTGATCTGGGACGATGCGCGCGACAAAACCCGGCCGATGACCAGATGAGGAACCATGTCCATTGCCCCGCCGCCGGATCACGGCACACCGCCCGATCCCGCGCATCCACGAAACGCCTTCGACCGCTTCTTCCTGATCTCGGCGCGCGGGTCGACGCTGAGCCGGGAGTTGCGAGGCGGCTTCGCCACGTTCTTCACGATGGCGTACATCGTGGTGTTGAACCCGCTGATCCTGGGCAGCGGTAAGGACGGCGACGGCCGTTCGCTGGCCATCCCGGCGCTCGCCGCGGCGACCGCGCTGGTCGCCGGCCTGATGACCATCCTGATGGGCGTGGTGGCCCGGTTCCCGATCGCGCTCGCGGCCGGTCTGGGCGTGAACGCGCTCGTCGCCTATGAGATCGCGCCCCAGATGACCTGGGCGGATGCGATGGGCCTGGTGGTCATCGAGGGTGTGCTGATCGGCATCCTGGTGCTCACCGGACTGCGTACCGCGGTGTTCCGCTCGGTGCCCACGCAGCTCAAGACCGCGATCGGCGTCGGCATCGGTCTGTTCCTGACCATCATCGGCCTGGTCGACGCCGGTTTCGTCAGGCGCGTGCCGGACGCCGCGAACTCCACGGTGCCGGTCGGGCTGGGCATCAACGGCAAGATCGTCAGCTGGCCGATGCTCGTCTTCGTGGTCGGCCTGCTGATCACGCTGGTCCTGGTGGTACGCCGGGTCCGCGGCGCGATCCTGATCGGCATCCTGGCCTCCACCGTGCTGGCCATCGTGGTCGAGGCGATCGCCAACGTCGGCCCGTCCTTCGTCGACGGCAAGCCGAACCCGAAGGGCTGGGCGCTGAACGTGCCCGAGCTGCCCAAACAGATCGTGGACCTGCCCGACCTGTCGCTGCTGGGCCAGTTCAACGTGCTGAACTCGTGGAGCCGGGTCGGCTGGCTGGTGCCGCTGATGTTCATCTTCACGCTGCTGATCACGGACTTCTTCGACACCATGGGCACGATGGTCGCGATCGGCCAGGAAGGGGACATGCTCGACGAGACGGGCACCCCGCCGAAGGCCAAGGAGATCCTGCTGGTCGACTCGATCGCCGCCGCCGCGGGTGGCGCGGCCTCGGTGTCCAGCAACACGTCGTACATCGAGAGCGCCGCAGGCGTTGCGGAGGGTGCGCGGACCGGCGTGGCCAACCTGGTCACCGGCGCGTTGTTCCTGCTCGCCATGTTCCTGGCACCGCTGTCGCTGATCGTGCCGTTCGAGGCCGCGTCGACGGCGCTGGTGGTGGTCGGCTTCCTGATGATGACGGCGGTCCGCACGATCGACTGGACCGACTACGAGATCGCCATCCCGGCGTTCCTCACCATCGCGCTGATGCCGTTCACCTATTCGATCTCGAACGGCATCGGGGCCGGCGTGATCAGCTTCGTACTGCTGAAGGTGGCGAAGGGTAAGGCCCGGGAGGTCCACCCGCTCCTGTACGGGGTCGCCGTGCTGTTCATCGTGTACTTCCTGCGCGGGCCGGTCGAGTCCGTGTTGCTCTGACGCTGGTGAGCCTGGTCATAACGCATGTCGTTAGCCAGGCTCATTAGTTAGGCTAACTAGTGTGACGGAGCGGACGGTGACGGCGAAACGCGTGCCACCGGCGCAGCTGGCTCCTCAGCTGCGAGATGCGATCACCCGGCTCAACCGGCGGGTACGACAAGCCCGGCCGGTCGGCGACCTCACGGTCACCCAGCTGTCGGCGCTCACCAGCCTCAATCTGGCGGGCGCCCTCACGCCACGGGAACTGGCTGATGTCGAACGGGTGCAGCCGCCCACGATGACGAAGATCGTCGCGAAGTTGGAGGAGCGCGGCCTCGTGCAGCGCACCCCCCATCCGACCGACGGACGGCAGGTCATCCTGGCGGCGACCGAAGGGGGAAGGGCCGTACTCGACCAGTTCGAGCGGGCCCGCAACGAGTGGCTGGCCACCCGGCTGGCCGCGCTGACCGAGGACGAACGCGAGACGCTACGGCGAGCAGCGGACATCCTCCAGGGCATCGCTCGCGCCTGACACCGCCGCCCGCGGTTCGCTTCGTCAGCTGTGGATGAAGCGTACCGACGCGAGGAGGCGCACCTAGAGTGCAGGCCAAGCTGAGCACGATGTTCCAGTCCCTACGAGTCCGCAACTATCGACTCTTCGCCACCGGGCAGCTGATCAAACTGATCGGCGTCTGGATGATGTTCATCGCCCAGGACTGGCTCGTCCTCGAGCTCAGCGACAACTCCGCGACCGCGCTCGGCGTGGTCACCGCGTTGCAGTTCACCCCCGTACTCCTGCTCACGCTGCTGTCCGGCCGGCTCGCCGACCGCTACGACAAGCGGATGCTGCTCTTCGTCGCCAACGCCTTCTGGACCGTGCTGTCGCTCGCCATGAGCATCCTGGTCCTCACCGGCCTGGTGCAGCTCTGGCACGTCTTCACGTTCGCCGCCCTGCTCGGCGTCGCCAACGCGGTCGAGACGCCGGTCCGCCAGGCGTTCGTCTCCGAGCTGGTCGGCATGCCGCTGCTGCCGAACGCGCTCTCGCTCAACGCGGCAGTGTTCAACTCCGCCCGGATCGTCGGCCCGGCCGTCGCCGGCCTGGCCATCGCCGTCGTCGACGTCGGCCCGGTCTTCCTGGTCACCGCGCTCAGCTCGATCGCCCCGCTGGTCAACGTGGTCCGGATGCGTACCGACGAGCTGCACCGCAAGGACCTGCCGCCGGTCGGCGAGCGGGACCAGGCCCGGGTGGTCGACGGCCTCCGGTACGTGGCACGCCGCCCGGACATCCTGCTGCCGATGGTCCTCATGTCGGTGATCGGGATGAGCCTGTTCAACTTCCAGCTCACCCTCGCCGCGCTCGCGAAGACCGTATTCAACACCGGTGCCGCCTCGTTCGGCCTGTTCAGCACCGCCCTCGCGGCCGGCGCGCTGGTCGGGGCGCTGGCCGGCACCGGACGGCGCAGCCGGCCCTCGGTCTGGCTCGTGCTCGGCGCCGCGATCGGCTGCGCGATCTTCGGCACGCTCGTCGGGCTCGCCCCGGCGTACTGGATGGTCGTGACGCTGCTGCTGCCCGCCGGGTTCTTCATGATCTACTTTGCCCAGGCCGCCAACCAGCGCGTACAGCTCGGTGTCGACGCGTCCTTCCGGGGACGGGTGATGGCGCTGTGGGTGCTGGTGTTCCTGGGCACCAACCCGGTCGGCGCGCCGCTGATCGGCTGGGTCGCCGAGACGTACGGCGCGGGCGCGAGCATCTGGGCCGGCGGTCTGATCTCGCTCACCGCCGCGCTGCTGGCGCTCACCTGGCAGCTGCGCCGCTCCGGCGCCCGGCTGCGGATGCGGGTGCTGCCGATGCCCCGCTTCTACGTGGTTTCGCCCGGCGCCAAGTAGCCCTGATAGCCGGTCGTACCGGCCCGATTACCCAAACGGGTGGCGGGCCGGTGCGGCAGGGCTTAGCGTCGATGTGTGGAAGTGGGGCAGGGACTGCTGCTGGCGCTGGCGATCCTCGCCGTCTGCTGCCTGCCTGCCCTGTTCGCGCTGCTGTTCTGCGCCGACGAGATCATCGATCGGGTCGCCTGCGGATGGGCCGAGTGGCGGGAGCAGCGCCGGGAACGCCGTACCATCGCGCGGCTCGACCGGGCCATCGAGGCCGAGGCGCTGACCCGCGACATCGACCTCACCGAGTTCGACAAGGACGGCCGCCGTCCGCTGGAACAACTCGCCACCGACCTGCGCCGGCTCGGCGGCCACCGGCTCGCCGCCGCCGACCGCAGCGTGGTGTGGCACGGCGCGGTCATCGAGGCGTACGACGAACGGCTGCGCGCCGCCTGCCACGCGCTCGGCATCGCCGAACACCTGGCCGAGCTGGACGGCGTCGACCGGGAGATCGAACGGGTACGCGTCGAAGGGCTGCTGCACGCCGCCGGGCTGACCCTGCCGGCCGCGCGCGCCGCGCACCACCAGCGGCACCGCTGACCGGGTGCGTCTCTTCGCGGCGATCTACCCACCTGCCGTGGTCGTCGCGGACCTGACCGCCCGGATGAAGGGCCTGCGGGTCGCGGCCGCCCGCCACGCCCGCCTCGCCGACCCGGCGAACCTGCACCTCACGCTCGCCTTCCTCGGCGAGGTGCCGGACGACCGGCTGCCCGATGTGAAGCACGCGCTCGCCTCGGCCGCCCGGACGGCTCGTTCCCCGCGGCTGTGCCTGGCGGGTGGCGGCTGCTTCGGTGAGGGCCGGTCCACAGTGCTCTGGGTCGACGTGCGCGGCGACGTCGAGGCGCTCGACGCGCTCGCCTTGTCGATCCGCGACGGGCTGCGCGAGGCCGGGCTGCCGTGTGACGACAAGCCGTTCCGGGCGCATCTGACCATCGCCCGCCCCGGCGACCGGGTGCCCGAGGCCGACGTCCGCTCGGACGTCCACACGCTGCACGACTACGCCGGGCCGCAGTGGACGGCCGGCGAGGTGCTCCTGATTCGCAGCCACCTGGGCCGTACGCCGCGCTACACCCCCGTCGCCGCGTGGGCGCTGGCGGCGGGCGCTTAATTCGGGTGGGGCGTTAAGAAGGGGCCCCTCCTCTACCGGAGGCGTTAAGAAGGGGCCCTTCCTTACACCTACCAGGCCCAGGCTTCGGGGCCGGGACCGCCGTTGCCGACCGGCGGGAACAGCTCGTCGAGGCGGGTCAGCGTCGACTCGTCCAGCCGGACGTCGAGGGCGCCCAGGTTACGGTCGAGCTGGTCCATGGTGCGCGGGCCGACGATCGGGGCGGTCACCCCCGGCCGGGACAGCAGCCACGCCAGCGCCACATCCGCCGGGTCGTGACCCAGGTCGGCACAGAGCTTCTCGTACGCCTCGATGGTGTTCCGGTGCTCGGCCAGCGCGTCGGCCGAGCGGCCGGTGGTGCCGCGCGCCGCGCTGCCCTCGGCCATCTTGCGGATGATGCCGGAGAGCAGCCCGCCGTGCAGCGGCGACCAGGGGATGATGCCCAGCCCGTAGTGCTGCGCGGCCGGGACGACCTCCAGTTCGACGTACCGGGTCAGCAGGTTGTAGATGCACTGCTCGGAGACGAGCCCGAGGAAGTTGCGCTTGCCGGCCGCGGCCTGCGCCTGCGCGATGTGCCAGCCGGCGAAGTTGGACGATCCGACGTAGAGCACCTTGCCCTGGGCGACGAGCGTCTCCATCGCCTGCCAGATCTCCTCCCACGGCGTGGTCCGGGAGATGTGGTGCATCTGGTAGAGGTCGATCGTGTCGGTCTGGAGCCGGCGCAGCGAGTCCTCGCAGGCCCGGATGATGTGCCGGGCGCTCAGGCCCTGCTCGTTGGGCCACTCGCCCATCTTGCCGTACACCTTGGTGGCGAGGACGACCTTGTCGCGGCGCCCGCCGCCCTGCGCGAACCAGCGGCCGACGATCTGCTCGGTGACGCCCTCACCGAGCTTCCAGCCGTAGACGTTCGCGGTGTCGAAGAAGTTGATCCCGTGTTCGAGCGCCCGGTCCATGATGGCGAAACTGTCCGGCTCGTCGGTCTGCGGACCGAAGTTCATCGTGCCGAGGCAGAGTCGGCTCACGGACAGACCGGTGCGTCCCAGGTTCGTGTACTCCATGACTCCACCCTGGCACGCCGGCACTTAGAGTGCCCTCTCAACGAGCCAGGGTGGAGCGATGGATCAGGATGATTCGCGGGCCGCCGGGCCGGTGCCGAACAGCACGTCGTCCCAGCTCGGCAACCGCTTGCGCGGCTTGCCGCCGGCATCGGTGGACTCGGCTGCCGCGCCGCCGGTCGCCGCCGCGGGGCCGGTGCGGCGGGGCCGCAGCACGGCCAGCGAGGGTACGGCCGGGATCTCCTTCGGCGCGTCCGAGTCGTCGTCGAAGGCCGAACCCTGCCCACCACCGAGCAGCGCGGCGGCACCACCGGCGACAGCCCGCTGACGGGGCGCCTCCTGCCCGGCCAGCGCAGCCGGGGAGCGGGTGTCGAGACCACGCCCGGACGTGCCGCCGAGCGGCCGGTCCAGCGAGGCGAGCAGCGCGTCCCGGCCGGCGCGGATCGGGTCACGCCCCGGACGGGCGTGCTCGGAGGCAGCCGGAAGGCCGTGCCCACCCCGGCTCGGCTCGCCGCGCGACGGGCCGGGCAGCGCGTGACCGCCCCGCTCGGGCGCCGGCTCCTGGCCGAGGATCGGCGTGGGCCGCTCGGCGCACAGGTATTGCGCCATGTCGTCGTGCGGCGCGACGTTCTGCCGGGTCTTGTCCAGGTCCCACACCGCCTGGGCGGTGGCCTTGCCGGACGGCCAGGTCGCGATGATCCGCCAGGTGCCGTCGTCGCGGCGGTAGGCGTCCCACGAGATCTTCTCGGTGTCGATGCCGTGCTGGGCCAGCCGGCCGTTGACGACCTCGGCCAGCGGGGTCGGCTTCTCCGCGCCCTTGAGCCGGGTGCGGCGGGCGTGCTGGGCGAGCATGGCCCGCTCCTGGAGCACCGGACCGGCGTAACGCAGCACCCGGTCGACTGGTACGCCGGCGATGCGGGCGACGTCCTCCGCGGACTCGCCGGACCGGATCCGGGCCTGGATGTCGCGTGGGGACAGCGACGGCGTCGGGTCGGTGGCGCTCGGCACCACAGCGAGCGGCGGGGCGCCCGGCTCGGCGTGCAGCGCCGACGCGATCCGCTCGTCGATGGGCAGCGCCAGCAGGCGCCCCACCTCGTCGGCGAGCACCAGGGCCTGGCCGTCCTCGGAGAGGGCGACGAAGCGTACTGGGCGCATGGGCTTGCCTCCGTCCCGCTTCGCTGGCCGTCACGCCACGGGAGCCGGCCACCCGGGCGTCTCGCACCACCGTACGCTCATCTACCCGCCGATGGGGACTGCGACACCCCGGCATGTCGTGACTGAGCTGCGGTAACGATCACGGTGGGTGGCCGCCGGAGCCCCGACGGCCACGCACCGTGACGACGTGATCAGAGTCGCTCTACCACGTAGTCGATGGACGCGGTGAGCGCCTCGACGTCGGCCGGCTCGACGGCCGGGAACAGCGCCACCCGCAGCTGGTTGCGGCCCAGCTTGCGGTACGGCTCGGTGTCGACGATGCCGTTGGCGCGCAGCGCCTTGGCGATCGCCGTGGCGTCCACCTCGTCGGCGAAGTCGATGGTGGCGACCACGTTGGACCGCAGCGCCGGGTCCGACACGAACGGCGTGGCGAACGACGAGCGCTCGGCCCAGCCGTACACGATGCCGGCGCTCTCGGCGGTGCGCTTGGCCGCCCAGGCCAGCCCGCCCTGGGAGTTCATCCAGTCGGTCTGCTCCGCGGCCAGGAAGATGGTCGCCAGCGCCGGGGTGTTGTACGTCTGCTCCAGCCGCGAGTTGTCGATCGCGGTGACCAGGTCGAGGAAGGCCGGGATGTACCGGCCGGACTCCTTGACCTCGGTGGCCCGGGCCAGCGCGGCCGGCGACATCAGGGCCAGCCAGAGCCCGCCGTCGGAGCCGAAGCACTTCTGCGGGGCGAAGTAGTAGACGTCGGTCTGGGCGACGTCCACGTCCAGCCCGCCCGCGCCGGAGGTGGCGTCGACCAGCAGCAGCGAGCCCTCGTCGGCGCCCGCGACCCGGCTGATCGGCACCGCGACGCCGGTGGAGGTCTCGTTGTGCGGGGTGGCGTAGACGTCCACGCCGGCCTCGGCCACGAGCGACGGGGCGCTGCCCGCGTCGGACTTGCGCACGGTCGGCTCACCGAGGAACGGTGCGTCCTTGACCGACTTGGCGAACTTGGCGCCGAACTCGCCGAAGCTGGCGAACTGGGCCCGGTCGCGGATCAGGCCGAACGTGGCGACCTCCCAGAACGCGGTGGTGCCGCCGTTGCCGAGCACCACCTCGTACCCCTCGGGCAGGGAGAAGAACTCGGCCAGGCCGCGGCGCAGCCGGGACACCTGGTCGCGGACCGTCTTCTGCCGGTGCGACGTGCCCAGGTAGCTGGTGGCGACGTCGGAGAGGGCGGAGACCGCGGCCGGACGGACCTTGGACGGGCCGCAGCCGAATCGTCCGTCGGCGGGCCTGATCTCGTCGGGAATCCGGATGGTCGGTGCGTCAGCCACGGTTGTCTTGATCCTTCCGCGTGGGCGGGACGGGCCCTTGGTGCGGGCGCGGACCGATGGCCGGGCGTGCGCCGGGCGCACGAGGCGGCCGGGGTCCGAACCCGGCCGGCAGCGCTGCCGGCCTTCATCCTCCCACCCGGGCGGCCCGGACCGGCGGCTGGTCCCACTGTCGGCGCTGAGTCGTGCGCCACAGCGGCGCAGCGCCTCGTGGGCACGGAGGCGGGCGTTAAGAAGGGGCCCCGCCTCTACCGGAGGCGTTAAGCGGGGCCCCTTCCTTACACGTCAGACGCCGTGCGGGATGGCGTCCCAGCCCTCGACCTGCTGCGGCTTGCGCGGGCCGTGGCCGACGTACGTGGCCGACGGCCGGACCAGCCGCTGGAGCTTCTTCTGCTCCAGGATGTGCGCCGACCAGCCGCCCATCCGGGCGCAGGTGAACATCGAGGTGAACATGTGCGCCGGCACCTCGGCGAAGTCCAGCACCACCGCGGACCAGAACTCGACGTTTGTGGCGAGGACGCGGTCCGGGCGGCGGGCCTGCAGCTCGGCCAGCGCGGCCTTCTCCAGCGCCTCGGCGACCTCGAAGCGGGGCGCGCCCAGCTCCTTGGCGGTACGCCGCAGCACGCGGGCGCGCGGGTCCTCGGCCCGGTAGACCCGGTGGCCGAAGCCCATCAGGCGCTCGCCCCGGTCCAGGACGCCCTTGACGTACCCGTCGGCGTCGCCACTGCGCTCGACCGCCTCCAGCATGCTGAGCACCCGGGACGGGGCGCCGCCGTGCAGCGGGCCGGAGAGCGCGCCGATGCCGGAGGAGATGCAGGCCGCGGCGTCCGCGCCGGTGGAGGCGACGATCCGGGCGGTGAAGGTGGAGGCGTTCAGGCCGTGCTCGGCGGCCGAGATGAAGTACGCGTCGACGGCCTTGACGTGCCGCGGGTCGGGCTCACCGCGCCAGCGCTTCATGAACCGCTCGACGATGGTCTCCGCCTTGTCGATCTCCTTCTGCGGCACGGCCGGCAGGCCCAGGCCGCGCGCCGACTGGGCGACGAATGACAGCGCGGTGACCGACACCCGGGCCAGGTCCTCGCGGGCCTGCTCGTCGGAGATGTCGAGAAGCTGGTTGAGCCCCCAGTACGGGGCCAGCATGGCGACCGCGGACTGCACGTCGACGCGGATGTCACCGGAGTGAACCGGCACCGGGAACGGCTCGGCCGGAGGCAGGCCCGGGCCGAACCGGCCGTCCACCAGCAGTGCCCAGACGTTGCCGAACGAGACCTGGCCGATCAGGTCCTCGATGTCCACGCCCCGGTAGCGCAGTGATCCCCCCGCGCGGTCGGGTTCGGCGATCTCGGTCTCGAAGGCTACGACGCCTTCCAGGCCCGGCTTGAAATCGGACATGTCGTCTCCTGGCTTCGGCTCGGCGCGCCCGGGCGGGCTGATCGAGCCCCGCAGCTCAGGCGACCCTTCAGGGATGTGGTTCGTGACATCTTGCCCGGTGGGTAACGCGCTGCGCGACCCACAGCCACTGTGCGCCACGCGACATCCCCGCCGGTGGACGCCCGTTCGGGGAGGAGAAGACTGGGTACCGGGGCCTGGCCAGCGTCGGGGGACGCCGGCACGCCCGGGAGAGGGACTACCACAGTGACAGGCGACACACCCGCCCCGGCCGGCATGCGTAACGAGTACGCGGCCGACCTGGGCCTGACCGAGACGGACCTGGCGCCGGACTGGCACACCCAGTTCGCCCGCTGGTTCGCCGACGCGGTGGCCCATCAGCTGCCCGAGCCGAACGCGATGGTGCTCGGCACGGCCGACGACCGGGGCCGGCCCAGCGGGCGCACCGTGCTGCTCAAGGGATACGGCCCGGAGGGCTTCGTCTTCTACACCAACCACGGCTCGCGTAAGGGCGCCGAGGTGATCGGGAACCCGTGGGCCAGCCTGGTGTTCCCCTGGTTCCCGATGCAGCGGCAGGTGATCGTGACCGGCCGGGTCGAGCAGGTGGACCGGGCCGAGACCGAGGCGTACTTCGCCACTCGGCCGCGCGGCTCGCAGCTCGGGGCGTGGGCCAGCGCCCAGTCGGCGGTGGTGCCGGACCGGACCGCGCTCGACGCGGCGTACCGGGCGGCGGCCGAGCGGTTCGCCGACGTGGACCCGATCCCCGCGCCGCCGTACTGGGGCGGGTTCCGGGTCCGTCCGGAGACTGTCGAGTTCTGGCAGGGCCGGGCCAGCCGGCTGCACGACCGGCTGCGCTTCCGGCGTACCGGGGACGGGTTCTTCGTCGTCGAGCGGCTCGCGCCGTGACCGACGTCACGCAGACCCGGCGGCGGGGCGCGCGCCGCTGGGCGATCGACCTGCGTCCGCTGCGCGTGCCCGCGTACCGGCGGGTCTGGACCGGCAACGCGATCGCCATGTTCGGGTTCCAGTTCACCGCCGTGGCGGTGCCGGTGGAGATGTTCGACCTGACCGGCGGCTCACTCTGGGTCGGTCTGCTCGGCATCGCGGGCTTCGTACCGCTGCTGATCTTCGGGCTGTGGGGCGGCGCGGTCGCCGACGCCCGGGACCGCCGCCGCGTGCTGCTCGTCGGCGGCTGCGTGCTCTGGGTCTCGACGCTCGGGCTTCTGGTGCAGTCGCTGGCCGGTGCGCGCAGCCCGCTGCTGCTCCTGCTGCTCGTCGGCCTCCAGTCGACGGCCTTCGCGATCACCTCGCCGGCCCGCAGCGCGATCCTGCCCCGGCTGGTGCCCGCGGAGCTGGTCCCGGCGGCCACCACGCTGAACTTCACCACGTTCACCGCCGCCGCCGTCTTCGGCCCGCTCGCCGCCGGCCTGATCTTCGCCGCCTGGCAGGTCGGGGTGGCGCTGCCCATCGCGTACGCGGCGGACGCGCTGCTGTTCACCGCGTCGCTCTGGGCCACGCTGCGGCTGCCCGCGATGCCGCCCGCGCCGGACCCGGACGGCGGTGTCCGCAAGGCCGGGTTCGCCAGCATCGTCGACGGCTTCCGCTACCTGGCGACCACGCGGGTGCTGCTGCTCTCCTTCGCCATCGACCTGATCGCGATGATCCTGGCCATGCCGCGGGCGCTGTTCCCGGAGCTGGCGCAGGAACGCTTCGGCGGTGCCTCGGCGGTGGGCTGGCTCTACAGCTCCATCGCCATCGGCGCGATGCTGGGCGGCCTGACCTCGGGGTGGATCGGCCGGGTACGACGGCAGGGCCTCGCGCTCACAGTGGCGGTGGTCGGCTGGGGCGTGGCCATCGCGCTCGCCGGGCTGGCCGGGCAGCTGTGGGTGGCGGTGGTGCTGCTGGGCGTCGCCGGCGCCGCCGACCTGGTCAGCGCCACGCTGCGCCAGTCGATGCTGCTGGTCTACGCGCCGGACCGGATGCGTGGCCGCCTCCAGGGCGTGAACACGGTCGTGGTGGCCGGTGGCCCGCGTCTGGGCGACCTGCGGGCCGGTGCGATGGCCGCCGGTTTCGGCACCGGCTTCGCCATGGTCGGTGGCGGCCTGGCCGCCGCCGTACTCGCGGTGCTGCTGGTGGTGGCGTTCCCGGCGCTGCTGCGCTATCGCTCGACCACTCCCGCCGAGGACCGGCACTGACGGTAGGGTCGCCGACATGGGGATCGACGTGCAGCCTCCGTCCGGTACACAGTGGACCATCGCGGCCGACGGCCACGAGGCCGTCGTGGTCGAGGTGGGCGGCGGCCTGCGGGCCTACCGCTACGACGGCGTGGATCACCTCGACGGGTACGCCGAGGACGAGGTCTGCCCCGGCTCGGCCGGGCAGGTGCTGGCGCCGTGGCCGAACCGCGTCCGGGACGGCGTCTACACGGTCGGGGAACGGTCGTTTCAGCTCGACCTCACCGAACCGGAGCGGCGCAACGCCCTGCACGGCCTGGTGAACTGGGTGCGGTGGCAGCCGATCGAGCAGTCGGCGGACAGCGTGACCGTCGGCTACGACCTGCCGCCGAGCCCCGGCTACCCGTGGGCACTGCGGCTGCGGGCCCGGTGGAGCGTCGGCCCGGACGGCCTGCGGGCCGAGCACGAGGCGACGAACGTCTCCGACGAGCCCGCGCCGTTCGGCTTCTCCGTGCACCCCTACCTGCAACTGCCGAAGGTCGGCGTGGACGAGTTGCGGTTGCACGTACCGGCCCGGCGGCGGGTGCTGGTGGACAGCCGCCTGCTGCCGGTCGCCGCCGCCGAGGTGGCCGGCTCCGAGTTCGACTTCACCAGCCCGCGCCCGATCGGCGACCTGGTGCTCGACACCGCGTTCGGTGACGTCGAGCGGGACGCCGACGGCGGCTCGGCGGTGGTGCTCAGCGCGCCGGACGGCTCGTCCGGGCTGCGGATCTGGGCGGACCGCGAGTTCGGCTGGTGGCAGGTGTTCACCGGCGACACGCTCGGCGGGGAACGGCACCGCCGGTCCGTGGCGGTGGAGCCGATGACCTGCCCGCCCGACGCGTTCCGCTCCGGCAAGGACCTGATCATGCTGGAGCCGGGGCAGACCTGGCGGGGCGCCTGGGGCGTCCGCCCGGAGGTCTGAGCGTGGAGTTCGCCGACGTCGTCCGGCGCCGCCGGATGGTGCGCAACTACGACCCCGACAGGCCGGTGCCGCCGGAGGTGGTGGACCGGCTGCTCGATCACGCCGTCCGGGCCCCGTCGGCCGGGTTCTCGCAGGGCTGGGGCTTCCTGGTGCTGGAGGAACCCGAGGACCGGGAACGGTTCTGGGCCGCGACCACGCCTGGTGGCGGCGGCCGGGAACGCTGGCTGGCCGGGATGCGCCGGGCTCCGCTGATCGTGGTGCCGCACGCCAACCGCGACGCCTACCTGGACCGCTACGCCGAGGCGGACAAGGGCTGGTCGGACCGCGCCGAGGACCGCTGGCCGGTGCCCTACTGGTACGTGGACACCGGCTTCGCGGCGCTGCTGATGCTGCTCACCGCCGTGGACGAAGGGCTGGGCGCCTGCTTCTTCGGCATCCCGCCGCAGCGCATCGGGGCGTACCGGGAGGCGTTCGGGGTACCGCCGGAACTGCACCCGATCGGTGCGATCACAGTAGGTTACCGAGCTGTCGACCACCGGTCACCGTCGCTGCGCCGAGGGCGGCGTCCGGTGCAGGATGTGGTGCGGCGGGGACGGTGGACCTGAGCGGTTAGGCTGACATCCACATTGTCAGCCTGGCCTGGGGAGGAGAGCACGCCGTGATCTTCAGGGCGGTCCGGGACGGGCGTCCCTACCCGGAGCACAACCTCACGCTGAAGCAGTGGGCCGAGATTCCGCCGCGCCCGCTGCGGCTTGACCAGCTCATCACCACCAAGCGCGAACTCGCGCTGGACAAGCTGCTCGCGGAGGACTCCACCTTCTACGGCGACCTCTTCCCGCACGTCGTCCAGTGGAACGGCGGCCTCTACCTGGAGGACGGCCTGCACCGGGCGCTGCGCGCGGCGCTCCAGCAGCGCAACCAGATCCACGCGCGGGTGCTCGTGCTCGGTGACCAGGGCGAGTGACGCCTCCCTGAGTCTTGGTTAAGGTGACGCCATGACTCCTCTCGACCTGCTCGACATCGATGCGTCGCTCAGCGACGAGGAGCGGCAGATCCGCACCGTCGTGCGCCGGCTCGTGACCGACCGGGTACGCCCGCACATCGCCGGATGGTACGAGGACGGCCAGGTTCCGGCCCGCGAACTGGCCCGCGAGTTCGGCAAACTCGGCCTGCTCGGCATGCACCTGACCGGCTACGGCTGCGCCGGCGCGTCAGCGGTCGCGTACGGGCTCGCCTGCCTGGAACTGGAGGCCGGCGACTCCGGCGTCCGCTCGCTGGTGTCGGTGCAGGGATCGCTCGCCATGTACGCCATCTGGCGCTACGGCAGCGAGGAGCAGAAGCAGCGCTGGCTGCCCGCCATGGCGGCCGGTGAGGCGATCGGCTGCTTCGGGCTCACCGAACCCGACCACGGCTCCGACCCCGCCTCGATGGCCACCCGCGCCCGCCGCGACGGCGACGACTGGATCCTCAACGGCAGCAAACTGTGGATCACCAACGCGCCGATCGCGGACGTGGGCGTGATCTGGGCGCGTACCGACGACGGGGTGCGCGGCTTCGCCGTACCCATGGACACGCCGGGGGTGACGGCGCGCGAGATCCGGCACAAGATGTCGCTGCGCGCGTCCCTGACCGGCGAGATCGCCCTCGACGACGTCCGGCTGCCGGCCGACGCGCGACTGCCCGAGGCGATCGGGCTCAAAGCGCCGCTGGGATGCTTGACCGAGGCCCGGCACGGCATCGTCTGGGGCGCGCTCGGCGCGGCCCGCGACTGCCTGGAGACCGCCCTGGAGTACGCGACCACGCGCACCCAGTTCGGCCGCCCGCTCGCCGGTTTCCAGCTCACCCAGGCCAAGCTCGCCGACATGGCGGTGGAGTGGAACAAGGGCATGCTGCTCGCGCTGCACCTGGGCCGCCTCGCCGACGCGGGCACGCTGCGGCCCGACCAGGTGAGCGTGGGCAAGCTGAACAACGTCCGCGAGGCGCTCGCCATCGCCCGGCAGTGCCGCACGATCCTCGGCGCCAACGGCGTCTCGGGGGAGTACCCGGTGATGCGGCACGCCAACAACCTGGAGAGCGTGCTCACCTACGAGGGCACCTCCGAGATCCACCAGCTCGTCATCGGCCAGCGGCTCACCGGCCTGTCCGCGTTCGCCTGACCTGCGGTTTCACCCGATCGGGGCGCTCGGCGAGCGACTGTCGCACGGTGGCCGTACCGTCATTGTCAGTCGATGTGTCGGCTGAGGATCGATGTGTCGGACGAGGAAGTGTCGGACGAGGACGGTGAGGGCGATGGCCCGCGACGGTGACATCAACGAGCCCACCCGGGAGTTCCCGGACTACCCCACCAGCGAGTCCCTTCGAGACCGGGCGGAGGGCTCGCCCGACCACGACCGCGAGTACGCCCCCGGTGCCCCGGCGTCGGGCGGCGGCCCGGCGCGCGGCCTGCTCTGGGTGCTCGGCGCGGCGGCGCTGGCGGTCGTGGTGCTGCTCGGCGTGCAGGCCACCGGTCTGCTGCCCGACTTCCGCAACCCGTTCGCCAAGGAGCAGACCGACCGCAGCCAGCCGCCGCTGCTCAAGTCGATCCGTGACCTGAGCCGCTACGTCGCCGCCGAGGGCAACTTCCAGGTCGTGGTGGACGTGCAGAACGACAGGCGCAACGTGCCCGACTTCCTGCTCAACGAGCGCACGCTGTTCGTCGGGGCGGGCCGGGTCGAGGCGTACGTCGACTTCGGGAAGATCGCCGACGGTGCCGTGGTGGTCTCCGAGGACGGCAAGTCCGCCGAGATCAAGCTGCCCGCGCCGCAGCTCGGCGAGACCGATCTGGACATGGACAAGAGCTACGTGTTCGCCGAGCAGCGCGGCCTGATCAACCGGCTCAACGACCTGGTCGCGGGCGACCCGAACCGGCAGCAGCAGGTCTACAAGCTCGCCGAGGACCGGATCACCGCTGCCGCCCGGGACAGCGGGCTCACCGCCCGGGCCCAGGAGAACACCCGCAAGATGCTCGAAGGGCTGCTGCGCTCCCTCGGGTACGAGAAGGTGACGGTCACGTACACCGCTCCCTGACCGCTCTGACGCCGCGCGCCCGCCCCGATGGTTCCGGGGCGGGCGCGTCGCGTGTGTGCCGGCGTCCCGGCTCGTGTCGCGTCAGCGGGTGGCGAGGTAGCGGTCCTCGTTCGGCATCAGGATCCACAGGATCAGGTAGACGATCACCTGCGTGCCGGGCAGCAGCAGCGACAGCAGGAACAGCAGCCGGACCATGCCGGCCGACATGCCGAACCGCTGCCCCAGGCCGGCGCAGACACCGGCGATCATGCGCCCCTGGCGGGGCCGGACCAGTTTGCGACTCATCGTCGTCTCCCACTTCTGCGGCGATCCGCCGCGCTGATTCCACGGTAGAAAGGGGTACGCGCCGCGCCCTCAGCCCCGAGGAGGATCGGCGACCCGGGCACCCGTAGGTGCTTACCCCGGCGCTTCCTCACCAACGCCCCCGCTCCTCGCCTCACCCTCGCGCCGCCCTCGCGCTGCCCCGTGCCGCCGTCGCGCCGCCCCGCGCAGCCCTCGCGATCTTGCAGTTGCGGCCCCCGTTGTGCCCGATTCGCGCAGTTGTTCAGGGCCGCAACTGCAAGATCGCGGGAGTGGTGGGGGTGGCGTCGGGCGGGAGCCCTGCTCGGCGAGGGGTGCTGCGTCGAGCGCTTTCCGCCTCGCGGGACTGGCGTTCCGCTGACTGGGGCAGTGGAGATCTTGGTAGGAAAGTGCCCCTATGGGGGCCATTCGGTACCAAGATCTCCCCGGGGGCAGGCCACGGCGCGTCGATCTTGGAGTTGTGGCACCTCGCGAATGGCGTTAATCGGG
Source organism: Micromonospora aurantiaca ATCC 27029 (assembly GCF_000145235.1). NCBI lineage: Bacteria > Bacillati > Actinomycetota > Actinomycetes > Micromonosporales > Micromonosporaceae > Micromonospora > Micromonospora aurantiaca (nom. illeg.). The sequence goes on from NC_014391.1 coordinate 532,858, forward strand.
CATCCTGGGCGCCATAACTCCAAGATCGACGGGGAGGGGCGGGGCGGGAGTCGGCGGCAGTAGCGCGAGGGCGGGCGGGGCGGGCGCGGGCCTGAGCGGGCGGGATGGAGCGGGTGGGCGACGGCGGGAGTGGAACGGGCAGGGGGCGGACGCGTGCGCCGGGGCGGGTATGTGGCGGAGTGGGGGCGGGTATTCACGGGGGCGAGGTAGGCTCGCCGGTCGGGCGCCCCCACCCCGGGCGCCGGCCGTCTACCCGCCCGGCGGGCGCGGCACCCACGCACCGGCTCGGATCCGCACAACGGGGACGACGGCGAGGAAAGCAGCAAATGATCAGTGTTTTCGATCTTTTCAGCGTCGGTATCGGGCCGTCCAGCTCGCACACCGTCGGGCCGATGCGGGCCGCCCGTACGTTCGTGGCGGGTCTGAAGGCCGACGGGATGCTCGCCGATGTGGCGCGGGTACGGGCGGAGCTGTTCGGCTCGCTCGGCGCGACCGGCCACGGGCACGGCAGTGACCGGGCGGTGCTGCTGGGGCTGGAGGGTGAGGTCCCGGAGACCGTCGACACGGACTCGGTCGGGCCGCGGGTGGAGCGGATCCGTACGCAGCGGCGGCTCGACCTGTTCGGCAGTCAGGGGGTCGACTTCGATCCGGACACGGATCTGGTGCTGCATCGTCGGCGCTCGTTGCCGTATCACCCGAACGGGATGACGTTCGCGGCGTACGACGCGGCCGGGGGCGAGGTGCGGACGCGCACGTACTACTCGGTCGGTGGCGGGTTCGTGGTGGACGAGGCGGCGGCCGGGGCGGACCGGATCAAGGCGGACAGCACCCGGGTACGGCACCCGTTCCTGACCGGCGCGGAGCTGCTGACCGTCACCTCGGAGACCGGGCTGTCGATCAGTGAGGTGATGCTCGCCAACGAGGTGTCCTGGCGCAGCGAGGCGGACGTGCGCGCCGGGCTGCTGGAGATCTGGCGGGTGATGCGCGAGTGCGTGGAGAACGGCTGCACCCGTGACGGCGTACTCCCGGGTGGGTTGAAGGTCCGGCGGCGCGCGGCGGAGATGCGGCGCAGCCTGGAGGCGGAGACCGGCAGCCAGGATCCGCTGCGCGCGATGGACTGGGTGACGTTGTTCGCGCTGGCGGTCAACGAGGAGAACGCGGCCGGCGGGCGGGTGGTCACCGCGCCGACGAATGGTGCCGCCGGGATCATCCCGGCTGTACTGCACTACTACACCCGGTTCGTGCCGGGTGCCTCCGAGGAGGGCGTGGTCCGGTTTCTGCTGGCGGCGGGCGCGATCGGTGTGTTGTTCAAGGAGAACGCGTCGATCTCCGGGGCCGAGGTGGGCTGTCAGGGTGAGGTGGGTTCGGCGTGCTCGATGGCGGCGGCCGGGCTGGCCGAGGCGCTGGGCGGTACGCCGGAGCAGGTGGAGAACGCCGCCGAGATCGGCATGGAGCACAACCTGGGGCTGACCTGCGATCCGGTGGGTGGCCTGGTGCAGATTCCGTGCATCGAGCGCAACGCGGTGGCGAGCATCAAGGCGATCACCGCGGCCCGGCTGGCGTTGCGCGGCGACGGGGTGCACCACGTGTCGCTGGACAAGGTCATCAAGACCATGCGGGAGACCGGCGCGGACATGAAGGTCAAGTACAAGGAGACCGCGCGGGGCGGGCTCGCCGTCAACGTGATCGAGTGCTGACCTCGTTGGGGTGACCCCGGCCCGCACCCGGCCCGGGAGCGCGACTGACAAAGCGACCATGATGCGGTGACGTCAGGCGTCGCGGCGCTCTGGTCCGCCCGCACCTCGCTGCGCATCCTGGTCCGCCGGGATCTCGCGGTGAAGTACCAGCAGTCGGTGCTGGGCTACTTCTGGTCGCTGATCGAGCCGCTCGGCATGGGCCTGATCTACTGGTTCGTCTTCGGCGTGCTCTATTCCGGCGCGACCCGGCGGCACCTCGGCGAGGCGGCCGGGTCGTACCCGCTGTTCCTGATCACCGGGATCTTCGCCTGGATGTGGGCGAGTTCGGCGCTGACCGAGGCCGCGAACGCGCTCACCGGGCAGTCCCGGCTGATCACCACGATGAACCTGCCCCGGCCGATCTTCCCGATCGGGCGGGTCGCCGGACGGTTCGCCGAGTACCTGGCCGGGTTGCCGATCCTGGCCGCCGTCGCGGCGATCTACGCGAGCCAGGGGAAGATCCGCCCCGGCTGGAGCCTGCTCGCCCTGCCGCTGGCGGTGGCGGTGCAGTTCGTGCTGCTGGTGGGCCTGGCGCTGCTGCTGTCGGCGGGCAACGTGCTGATGCGCGACATCGAACGCACGATGCGGCTGGTCATCCGGCTGCTGTTCTACGCGACGCCGATCATCTACCCGCTCGACCTGGTGCGGGAATCGGGCATGCCCGCCTGGCTCAAGATCGGGTACGAGCTGAACCCGCTGGTCGGGATCTTCCAGCTGCACCACGCGGTCTGGTATCCGGACGAGTTCCCTGATGCCCGGCTGCTCACCATCACGGTGACCGGCAGTGTGCTGGTGCTGGCGCTCGGCTGGTGGGCGTTCCACCGCCTCGAACCGGCAGTGCTGAAGGAACTCTGAATGGCCCCGATCATCGAGGCGGACGGGCTCGGCATCCGGTTCGTCCGCAACCGGCGCCGTCAGCTACGGCTGCGGGAGCTGATCGTGCACCGGGGCGCCCGCGACCCGGACGCGGGCCGGTTCTGGCCGCTGCGTGACCTGTCGTTCCGGGTCGAGCCGGGCGAGACGGTGGGCGTGGTGGGCCGCAACGGCACCGGCAAGAGCACACTGCTGCGGCTGATCGCCGGCGTGCTCATCCCGGACGAGGGCTCGATCCGCGTGCACGGCCGGGTGGCGCCGCTGCTCGAACTGTCCGCCGGGTTCTCCGGCGACCTGACCGGCCGGGAGAACCTCTACCTGGTGGGCGGGCTGCACGGGCTGTCGTCGGCGTACCTGCGGGAGCACTTCGACGAGATCGTCTCGTTCGCCGGTGAGCAGGTGGAACGCGCCATCGACACGTCGGTGCGGCACTACTCGTCGGGGATGAAGGTGCGGCTGGGGTTCGCGGTGATCGCGCACCTGCCGCACCCGGTGCTGCTTGTGGACGAGGTGACAGCGGTCGGGGACGCGGAGTTCCGCGCGAAGTGCTATGCGACCATCGAGCGACTTCTCGCGGAAGGGCGCACGCTGGTGCTGGTGTCACACAACGACAAGGACCTCACCCGGTTCTGCCGTCGGGGGCTCTACCTCGACGCCGGACGGCTGATCGTCGACGGGACGATTGACGAGGCGCTGGCCGCCTACGCCGACGCGGCGAAGCGGTGACGCTCGCGATCGTGCTCGCCGCCGACCCGGCGGCGGGCCACCTCACCGAACGCCTGGCCGCGCAGTGGCGGCGGGCCGGGGCGGACGACGTTCGCATCGCCGCCGACCTGACCGAGCTGGCCGATCTGGTGGCCGCCGCGTCCGGCCCGGTGCTGGTCAGCGGCGCTGACCTGGTGGCGCACACCGCCGTACTCAAGCATCTCGCGACCAGCCCGGTGGGGCCGACGGTGGCGCTGGTGCTCACCGATCCGCCCGCTCCTGGGCAGGCCACCGTGCGTGAGGAGCGTGGGCAGGTGGTCGAGGTCGGCGCCGCCGAGGCGAGCGGCGTGTTCGGCGGCGCGCTGCGGGTGGGCGCGGCGGACCTGCCGGCGCTCGCCGAGGCCGCCCGCCGCGCCGCGGGCGGCGGGCCGCTGGGCGCGGTGGACCGGCTCGTGGCCGACCTCGCCGCCGGGGGCACACTGATCTTCGCCCATCGGGTACGTCTGCTCGTGGCGCACCGGGTCGGCGACGAGGCGCAGCGGGTGGCGGCCGAGTCGGCGGTGGCCGCCGTCGACGAGGACCGCGCCGAGTTGAAGCTGTCGGTGAAGGAGCGGGACGACTTCTTCACCACGTTCTTCGTCAGCACCTGGTCCCCGTACGTCACGAAGGCGGCGGCCCGGATCGGGATCGGCCCGACCGGGGTCACCATGGTCTCGGTGGCGTTCGCGGTGGCCGCGGCGGTGCTGTTCGGCGCCGGTGGACGGCCCGCGCTGGTGGCCGGCGCGGTCCTGCTCTACCTGGGTTTCGTGCTCGACTGCGTGGACGGGCAGCTCGCCCGCTACACCCGGCACTTCAGCGCCTGGGGCGGCTGGCTGGACACGATGGCCGACCGGTTCAAGGAGTACGTGGTCTACGCCGGTCTCGGCTTCGGCGCCACGCACGCCGGGTTCCGGTACGGCTGGGCGCTGGCGCTCGCCGCGATGACGTTGCAGACAGTGCGGCACATGACGGACACGTGGTACGGCGCGCTGCACGACGAGGCGGCCCGGCGGCCGAAGGTGGTGAGCGCCGACGCGGGCGGCATCGGCGGGAAGCTGAACGCCGCGTCGACGCGGGTGCAGGCGGACACGGGCTCGGTGTCGTACTGGCTGAAGCGCACAGTGGTGTTCCCGATCGGTGAGCGGTGGGCGCTGATCGCGATCGCCGCCGCGCTGTTCGGGCCGCTGGTGGCGCTGGTCGCGGTGCTGGTCTGGGGGACGCTGGCGTTCGCGTACACCGGGGGGTTGCGGACCTTGCGGGCGCGGTGGATGCGGGTGCCGGTGCTGACCACTGTGGACGCGGGTCTGCACCGTGACGACGGCCTGCTGGTGCGGACGCTGCCGACCGCGCGACGGCCGCTGCTGCTGGCGGTGCTCGGCGCGCTCGGCGCGGCGGGGACGCTGGTGTGGGCGCTGCTGGCGGTGCACGGCGGCGGGGACCTGCCGGTCTTCGTGCCGGTGCTCGCGCTGGTGCTGCTGCTGGGGGCCGCGCAGGCGTCGCGGGCGCCGCACGACGGGTCGCTGGACTGGCTGGTGCCGGCCGCGTTGCGGGCCGCCGAGTACCTGTTCGCCATCGCGGTCGGGGTGGCGGGCCGGGCCCCGGCCTGGCTGATCTTCGGGTACGTCCTGGTGCTCACGCTGCTGCACTACGACCTGACCGCGCGGCTGGAGAAGCGGCAGTCGGCGCCGCCGCTGCACGCGGCCACGCTGGGCTGGCCGGGGCGTTCGCTGCTGCTGGCAATCGGGCTGATCGCCGGATATGCGAGTATCGCTCTAGCTACAATCGGTGCGTACCTTCTCGTGGTTTTTGTCGCGAGCGTGGTCCTCGCCTGGGTGGTCCTGCCGGCCCGCGCCCGTGGGGGTGTGCGCTCGCCGGGCTGACGGAGGGCGGGCCGGGGTGACCTTGATCAGCTTCGTCGTGCCGGCCTTCAAGGTGCAGGGCTACCTGCGGGAATGTCTCGACTCGATCCTCGGCCAGCCGTTCGGCGACATCGAGGTGATCGGTGTCGACGACGCCTCGCCGGACGACAGCGGCGAGATCCTGGCCGAGTACGCGCTGCGCGACCCCCGGGTCCGCCCGGTACGCCTCGCCGAGAACGTCGGGCTCGGTCCGGCCCGCAACATCGGGCTGGACCGGGCCGTCGGCGAGTACGTGTGGTTCGTCGACGGGGACGACTGGCTGGTGCCCGGCTGCCTGCCGCACGTCGCGGACCGGCTCCGCGACACCGCGCCGGACGTGCTGATCGTCGATCACGTCCGGGCGCACTGGAACAACATCGGCACCCGCAGCGCGATGCGTGACGTGTTCCCCGACCCGCCCGGCGCGACGACGTTCACGCTGCGGGACCGGCCGGAGACGCTGAAGCTGCTGCACACCGCGTGGAACCGGGTGGTGCGCCGGGAGTTCCTGCTCGAACGCGGGCTGCGTTTCGAGCCGGGCTGGTACGAGGACGTCTCGTTCAGCTATCCGGCGCTGATGGCGGCCGGGCGGATCGGCGTACTCGACCGGATCTGCCTGAACTACCGGCAGCGCCGCACCGGCGCGATCACGAAGACCCGGGGGGACCGGCACTTCGAGGTCTTCGCCCAGTGGCACCGCGTGTTCGGGCTGATGGACCGCTGGCACGTGACCGGGCTGCGACCGGCCGTCTTCGAGCGGATGATCTGGCACTACCTCACGGTGCTCGGCAACGGCGCCCGGATCGCGCCCGAGCTGCGGGCACCGTTCTTCGCCCAGATGCACGCCGACTACGTGCGGTTCCTGCCGCCCGAGGGCTACCCGGTCCCGCCCGGCCCGGAAGGGCTCAAGCACCGGCTGGTGGCGGCCGGGCGCTGGCGGACGTTCAGCGCGTTGCGCGAGGCGCACCAGGCGGGGGAGACGGCCCGGCGTACCGCGCGGCGGGCGCGGCGGCGAGTGACGCCGGTGGTGCGGCGTACCGCCCGGCGGGCCCGTGACCTGGCACTGGGCGAGTACTACCGGGCCGAGCTGCACCGGCCGATCGACCCGACGCTCGCGGTGTACGCGGCCTACTGGTACCGGGGCTACTCGTGCAACCCGGCGGCGATCTACGAGGCGGCCCGACGGCTCGCGCCGCAGGTGCGCGGCGTGTGGATCGTCCGCCGCGACCGGGTGGCCACGTTGCCGCCGGGCGTCGAGTACGTGGTGGCCGGCAGCCGCGAGTACCACCGCGTGCTGGCCCGCGCCCGCTGGCTCGTCAACAACGTCAACTTCCCGGACTTCGTCCGCAAGCGCCCCGGCTCGGTGCACGTGCAGACCCACCACGGCACGCCCGTGAAGGTGATGGGCCTGGACCAGCAGCGCTACCCGGTGGGCGCGATGGGGATGAACTTCGCCGGCCTGCTGCGCCGCGTCGACCGCTGGGACTACAGCATCACCTCGAACAGCTTCTCCACCCAGATGTGGGAGCGGGCGTACCCGGCGGACTACACCACGCTGGAGGTCGGCTACCCACGAAACGACCGGCTGGCGCTGGCCACCGCCGAGGACCGCGGCCAGGTCCGCGCCGCGCTGGGCATCGCACCCGACGAGTACGTGGTGCTCTACGCGCCGACGCACCGGGAGCACCTGCCCGGGTGGCGGCCGCCGTTCGACCCGGACCGGATGCTCGACGTGCTCGGGCCCCGGGGCCGGCTGCTGATGCGCAGCCACTACTTCCACGACCGGGAGCGGCACCCCCGGGGACCGGCCGCGGACGGCGTGCTGGACGTGAGCGCGTACGACCGGGTGGAGGACCTCTACCTGGCGGCGGACGTGCTGGTCACCGACTATTCCTCGGCGATGTTCGACTACGCGGTGCTGGACCGGCCGATAGTGGTCTACGCGCCGGACTGGGACGCCTACCGGGTCGCCCGGGGCGTCTACTTCGACCTCCTGGCCGAGCCGCCGGGGCCCGTCGCGCTGGACTTCCCCGGCCTGCTCGACGTGTTCCGTTCCGGCGCGGTCGACGACGAGGCGGCCGAGCGGGCCCGGACGGCGTTCCGGTCGCGGTTCTGCGCGCTCGACGACGGGCACGCCGCCGAGCGCGTGGTGCGCCGCGTGTTCCTCGGCGAAACGCCGTAAAAGTGGTTACCGGCAGGTCACTTAACTGCGGAGCCCGGCGAATACCGGTTAATAGGACTGTCACGAGCTGAACATGGCACGTTTACCCGATGTGCGAATCAGATGATCCTGGTCACAGTCATTCCCGGGTTTGGGGCGAGTAGCTGGGGAGGTGGCGGTGGCGACCGTCGCGCTCAAGGATGTCACCAAGGTGTTCCCGGACGGAACAGTCGCGGTCGACACCATCAATCTGGACGTCAACGACGGCGAGTTCATGGTGCTGCTCGGCCCGTCGGGCTGCGGGAAATCGACAGTGCTGCGCATGGTGGCCGGACTGGAGGATCCGTCCTCCGGCGCCATCATGCTCGGTGGTGAGCTGGCGAACGACCTGCCACCGCGGGACCGGAAGATCGCCATGGTCTTCCAGGACTTCGCGCTCTATCCGCACATGACGGTCGGCGACAACATCGGCTTCCCGCTGCGCCTGAGCGGCGTCGAGCCCGGCCCGCGCGGTGAGCGGATCCAGGACGTGGCGAGCGCGCTCGGCATCGGCGACGTGCTCGGGCGCAAGCCCAGCCAGCTCTCCGGTGGCCAGCGGCAGCGGGTCGCCATGGGGCGGGCGATAGTGCGCCGGCCCGGCCTGTTCCTCATGGACGAGCCACTTTCCAACCTGGACAGCGGGTTGCGCGCCGAGCTGCGGGCGGAGATCTCCGGCCTCACCCGCGAGCTGGGCGTCACCACCATCTACGTCACCCACGACCAGGCCGAGGCGCTCACCATGGCCGACCGCGTCGCCATCATGCGCAAGGGCGTGCTCCAGGACGTGGGCACCCCCACCCAGGTGTACGGCCGTCCCGCGACGCTCTACGTCGCCGCGTTCCTGGGCAGCCCCCGGATGAACCTGCTGGAGGCGTCGGTCTACGTCCACCTCGACCGGTACGTCGCGCTGAACCTCGGCGAGCAGTCGCTCTACCTGCCCTGGGACGACATCCGCAGCCGTGCGGTGGCGCACTACCACGGTGAGCGGATCGTGGTCGGCATGCGCGCCGAGGCGCTCACCCCGGTCGCCCCGGACACCGCCGGTGACGTGCTGCACGGGCGTATCCGCTACCTGGAGCACCACGGTCACGAGTCGCTCGCGTTCCTCGACATCGGCGCCACCGCGATCGTCGTCGACGAGATGGGCACGCCGGTCGAGCAGGCCGCACCGGGCCAGCGCGGCCTGCGCCGGTTCAACCAGGTGATGCAGCGGCTCACCGGCCGCGCGGCGGAGTCGTCGGCCCCGGCCCCGGAGGCCGGCGGGGGCGCCGGCAACCGCACGAGCGTGCTGCCCGACCCGGGCCGCCACCACCGTCGTCCGGCGGAACTGGCGGTACGGCTCGCGCCGTACCCGCAGGTGTCGCCCGGGCACCCGCTCGCCGTGCAGGTACGGATGGACGCGCTGCACTTCTTCGACGAGCGAGGCGACCGCATCGACGTCGGCTGGCGGTGAAAGGAGGGGCACCCTATTAACGCCTCCGGTAGAGGAAGGGCCCCTTATTAACAGTCGCCGCCCGGAGGGACGGGCCGGTGACGGCGGTACGGGCCCCAGCCGACGAAGCGGGCGAACATGTCGGCCGGGGCCGGCGCGTCGTTCGGGTTCAGCCGGTAGAGGTCGCGCGTGGCCTCGTACAGCAGCCCGCACAGGTAGATGGACAACCCGATCCGGTTGTCCTCGTACTCGCTGCGCAGCAGCAGGCGGGCCATCGGGCACGGCCACGGCTGGCCGCAGGCCCGGCAACACCACATCGGACGCAGCGGCGTGTGCGGGGTGGCGTGCAACGGGTACGGCCGGGGGCGATCCGGCCTGGGCCCGTCCGGCGGCTGCCCGAGCTGGTGGCTGATCACCGGCGCTCCTCGTGGTGGCCGTCTCCCGGGCGCCTCTCCGGAGCGGACCGATGGCCGCCGCCGTTCCCGCGCTGCTCCGGTACGGACCAGCGACCGCCGTTCGCCCGCCACTGCTGGGCCGGGGTGAGGTTGCCGACCCGGCCGGGGCCCATCGTCGGCAGTGGACGCGTCGGCTGCCGCATCCACTCCGGCAGGTTGTCGCCCCGTACCCGGTGGGGCAGTGTCGGTGCCGACGCACCCCGGCAGCGGAACCAGCGCAGTCGCACGGCGCAACTCCTCTCGGTAGCGGGAACCGGACGAATTCGGCTCCACTGCGTGACAGTCTCGTCACCGCGCCGCTAGGGTCGGAAGGCGTTCCACCCCCACCTTCCTGGCCGTCCGACCGGCCGATTTCCGTGTGCAGCCGTGTGCAGAGGTGTGCAGATGATCCGTGTGCCGTTGTGGGAACTGTTCGCCGGCGAGCTGCGCCGGTTACGCACCGATGCCGGGCTGACCCAGGAGGCGCTGGGTGAGCGGGTGAGCTATTCGGCGTCGCTGGTGGCGGCCGTCGAGCAGTGCCGCCGGGCGCCGCGCGCCGAGTTCACCGAGCGCTGCGACGAGGTGCTGAACGGCGGCGGCCTGCTGGTGCGGATCCGGGACGCGCTGATGCAGGAGGCGCTGATGCCGTGGTTCCGCGAGTGGGTGAGCATCGAGCAGGAGGCGACGGCGTTACGCAGTTACGAGCCACTCGTGGTGCCCGGATTGCTGCAGACCGAGGGGTACGCCCGAGCGCTCTACGAAGGGGCCGCGCAGTTCGTCGGCGAGGCGGTCGAACAGCAGGTGGCGGCCCGGCTGGCCCGGCAGGCGGTGCTGGACGGCCCCACGCCGCCGCAGTTCGTGGTGGTGCTCGACCACGCGGCGCTGGCTCGCCCGGTCGGCGGGCCGAAGGTGATGCGGGAGCAGTTGGAGCACCTGATCGAGATGGCACGGCGGCCCCGGGTGCACCTGCACCTGGTGCCGGAGACGGTCGGTGCCTATCCGGGGCTCAACGGTGCTTTCGTGCTCGCCACCCCGGCCGACGGCGACGATCTGGGCTATCTGGATAACCCGTTGCACGGCACAATCGTGGAGCGCACGGTGGACGTGAACTCACTGCGGCAGACGTGGGAGTCCATTCGCGCGGAGGCGATGCCGCACGGGGCGACTCTGGCGGCGATCACGGAGGCGGCGAAGCGATGGAGTTGACCGGCGCGACCTGGCGCAAGAGCACCCGCAGCAGCGGTAACGGCGGCAACTGCGTCGAGGTGGCGGACAACCTGCCCGGTGTGGTGGGGGTGCGGGACAGCAAGGACCGGCAGGGGCCGGCGCTGACGTTCACGCCGTCGAGCTGGGCGGCGTTCGTCGCGTACGCCAAACGGGCGTGAGTGACGTACCGGATCTCGGTCCCCCGCCACGACGCACCGCCGTCGGCGTGGAGCAGGTGCGTCGCCTGGTAGCCGACCAGTTCCCACACCTGGCCGCCCTCCGGATCGAACCGGTCGCCAAGGGCGGCTGGGACAACTGGACCTTCCACCTCGGCCCCGAGCTGCTGGTGCGCCTGCCCAGCGCTGCCGAGTACGCCCTGGCCGTCGACAAGGAACACCTGTGGCTCCCGGCCCTCGCCGATCGGCTGCCACTGCCCATCCCCGCACCGCTGGCGAAGGGCGAGCCGGGTGCGGGCTACCCGTATCCGTGGTCGATCTACCGCTGGCTCGACGGCGAGACCGCGGCCGTGGACCGGATCGCCGACCCGGTGCGGTTCGCCCTCGACCTGGCCGGATTCCTCTCGGCCCTGCAGGACGTCGACGCCGCCGGTGGTCCGCAGCCGGGCGTCCACAACTGGTTCCGGGGCGGCACGCTGCGCACGTACGACAAGAAGGTCGAGCATGCGCTCGTGGCGCTGGACGGCCGCGTCGATGCCGCGCTGGTACGCGAGATCTGGGCGCGGGCGGTCGGCGCCCGCTGGGACGGGGTGGATCGCTGGTTCCACGGCGACATCGCCTCGGGAAACCTGCTGCTCGCGCACGGCCGGCTGGCGGCCGTCATCGACTTCGGGACATGCGGCGTCGGTGACCCGGCCTGCGACCTGGCGATCGCCTGGACGTTGCTGAGCGTCGAGGGCCGGGCGGCATTCCGCGAGCGGCTGTCGGTGGACGACGCGACCTGGGCGCGCGGACGTGGCTGGGCGCTCTGGAAGACGCTGTCCACCTACTCCCGCACCGTCGACGACCCCGAGGACGCGGAGGAATCGGCCGAGGCGCAACGCGTTCTCGGGGAGATATCCGCCGACTAGACGGCCCGTCTCTCACCCGGCGGCGGCGGCCCGCTTCTCCGGCGCGAACGGCCACTCCTCGAACGACAAGCATTTGCCGTCCTCGGCGAACCGCATGATCCAGAGATCGCGCCACTCCTGGTGGACGGGGTCGCCGTACCGGACCTGCACCCGTGCCACAGCGGTGTCGCCGTCGACCGCAACGATCTCCGATGTCATCTCGAAGACCTCGTCGGGTCCGTCGCGCTCGCTGTCCCACATGCGGGTGATGGCGGGCAGGCCGACGACCGGATCCCGGTACGGCCCCTGCCGGTAGCTCGCGTCGGCCGTGAACATCGTGCCGAGCGCCGCCGTTCCCGGTGTGCGCCACGCCTGCTCGTACGCCGCGATCCAGGCGGCCACCCGATTCCTGTCCATGGTCGCCAGCCTGCCATCCGGGTGTGTCCGGGTCTCCCAGATCGGCTGCCGGGGATCGTCGTTGTGCACGACGACGTGGGCGTGCTCGGCCGGGCGGGCCGTGGCGAAGTAGAGCCGCTGGGCGGGCAGGTAACGCTCCCGCCAGCGCCGTTCGACGTCGGCCCGGGACGACACCGGGCTCTCCCGGACCACCGCACGCTCCACGGTACGGTCCAGCGCGGCCGACACGAGCACCCGCAGCTCCCACCGGTCGAGCAGTTCCGGGCGCAGGAGGAAGACGCCGTCGAACACCAGCACGGCGTTGGCGGGAGCGGTGGTGAGCGGCGGGGACAGCACCGCGTCGGTGGCGTGGTCGTAGGCCGTGCGCCGGAAGCGTCGATCGCCGCCCGGGCCGAGCGGATCGAGCAGCACCCGCTTCAGCGTCCCGTGGTCGTGGGTGTCGACGTAGCAGCCCTGCGCCGAGAACTCACCCCGTCGATAGCGCCGCTCCCGGGGGAAGAGGAAGTCGTCGACTGTCGCCCGGATGACGTACCGGCCGCGGGCGCGCAGGACGGCGGCCAGCTCGTCGGCGAGCGTGGTCTTTCCGGCGGCGGGCGGCCCGTCGACGGCGACCCGCGTCGGGTGCGCCACTGTGACGGACCCGACCGCGTCGGCCAGGAGGGCGATCAGCTGATCGCGGCGGGGATAATTGGATTGCCCCTGCGCCGGGCCGGGAGTTTGACTGCCGTCCATGCCGTCCCCCTCACCGGTCTTCGTCGCGGGCACGGGCCGTTCGGGCACGTCGCGGATCGCCGACGTCATCGGCCAGCATCCGCTGATCCACCGGATCCCCATGGAGACCAAGTTCCTCGTCGAACCGGGCGGCCTGCGGGATCTGGCCGACGCGCTCACCGACCGGTACGACCCCATCGTCGGTGAGGACGCCCTGCACCGGCTGAGCGACTTCCTCACCGTACGCGCGCCCGGCCGGCGTGACGACCGTGGCAAGACCGTGCCCGAGCTGGTCGGCGAGCGGCGCTATCGGGACGCCGTACACCGGCTCTGGCCGCAGGTGATCGCGCACGCCTTCGAGGAGCCCGCGCCCGCGGAGGGCTTCGGCGACGGCGACCGGCCCGCCGGGCCGTTCGGGCCGGCCAGCCGACGGCGGGTCGTCCCGAGGTACTTCCGTGACCGGAGCGAACTGATCGGCGTCCTGCGGGGCCTGGTCGACACCCTGTTCGGCGGGGCGGCGGCCGACGCGGGCAAGCCGACCTGGTGCGAGAAGACGCCGTTCAACCTCTTCTACCTGGACTTCCTCTGGGAACTGGTGCCCGAGGCGACGATCGTGCACATCAAGCGTCACCCGATCTCGGTGCTCGCCTCCCACCTGGCCCAGCCGTGGGCTCCGTCCACGGTCGACGGTGCGCTGGCCTACCTGCTGCCGGTCTACGACAGGTGGCTGGCCTGGAGGAACGCGGCCGACCTGACGAGCCGGCGATACGTCGAGGTGAAGGCGGAGGACCTGGCGGCCGACTGGCCCGGGCAGCGGCGGGCCCTGTTCGAACGGCTCGGCGTCGAGGACGCCGTCACCGCGTCGACGTTCCAGGCGGACAAGCTCGCGCACCGCGACGACCAGTTCGACGCCGACACCCGCGCGTACGTCGAGCGGGAACTGGGCGAGATCATCCCCGCGATGGGATACGAGTGACGGCCGAGCGACCTCAGCAGGAGCCGGGACAGTAGGGCCCGAAGATCTCGGAGGTGACACGACCGGGCAACCGCAGATCAGGTGTCACGCCCTGTGGCGCAGTTCGCGGAGCACGCCGTGCCGGCGGAGCGCCCACCCCAGGCGCCGTGCGCTCGGGTGCCTGACGAACAGCACCGCCGCCCGGCGGATCAGCCCGAACCGGTTGTCGCCAACCTGATCGTCGACCGCCCGCCAGATCAGCTCGCGTACGCCGGCGCTGTCCAGCATCGCCCGTACCTCGTGGCGTACCCCGGGGTCCTCGGTCGCGGACGTGACGGCGGTGACCAGGCCGGGCCGGTTGGCGAGCGGCTCCACCGCCGCGGCGACGAGCGGCCGGCGTACGGTGTCCCGCTCCAGCAGCAGCAACACCGCCTCCCGGACCTCGGTGCTGTCGAGCCCGGACCGCAGCAGGCCCAGGGCGCTGCGCTCGACCTCGCGGTCGCGGTCCGGAAGGGACAGCGCGGCCAGCAGCACCGTCACCTCGTCGAGGTCGACGAGGTGACGCAGCCCGTCGCGGAACTCCGGCAGCGCCCACGCCACCGTCAGCCCGCGCGCGAGATCGCGGTTCATGGCCACTCGCTACCCGGAGTCGGCAGCCTCCGAAACGCCGTCCGGTCGTTGCCATGTCGCTTAACTGGTGTTCTACTTAACCATAACAATCTGACGGAGGGTCACCAGGGTGATCAACTTTCATGTCGACCGGTCCAGCAGCGTCCCCGCGTACGCCCAGCTGGTGCGGCAGGTCCGTGAGGCGCTGCGGATCGGGACGCTGCGGCCCGGGGACCAGCTCCCCACCGTGCGCAGCGTGGTGACCGCGTGCACCGTCAACCCGACCACTGTGCTCAAGGCCTACCGGGAGCTGGAGCTGTCCGGCCTGGTGGAGGCGAGGCAGGGCGCGGGCACGTTCGTCAGCGGGACGCTCGGGCACGCCGATCCCCACGTCATGGCCCGCCTGCGCGGCAGCCTGGCCCGGTGGCTCGGCCAGGCCCGGGAGGCCGGTCTGGAGGACGAGGACGTCCAGGCGCTGCTCGCCTCCGTGATCGCGGCGAACGCGGCACCCGCGAGGAGAGACAACGCGGAGGGCGCGGCGTGAGCGGCGAGCCGGTCGCCGTCGAGGCGCGTGACCTGAGCCGGCGCTACGGCGCCGTGTGGGCGCTGCGGGAGTGCTCGTTCGCGCTGCCCGCCAACCGGGTCGTCGCGCTGGTCGGCGCGAACGGCGCGGGCAAGTCGACGCTGCTGAGCATCATCGCCGGCACCCTGGCGGCCACCGGCGGCACGGTGTCGGTGCACGGCCGGCAGGTGGTGCGGGGCGGGTCCGCCGACGGTGGCAGCCGGGTGGCGATCCTGGCCCAGGACAAGCCGCTCTACCGCGACTTCACCGTGTCGGACATGCTCCGCTTCGGCCGCTCGACGAACCGGGTGTGGGACCAGCGGCGGGCGCTGTCATGGCTCGACCGCTTCGCCGTCCCGCTGGACCGCCGCTGCGGCAAGCTGTCCGGCGGGCAGCGGGCGCAGGTCGCGCTGGCGGTCGCGCTCGGCTCCCGCCCGGCGGTGCTGCTGCTGGACGAACCCCTCGCGAACCTGGATCCGCTGGCCCGCGTCGAGGTGACAGGCGAGCTGCTGGCGGAGGTCGCCGACGACGACATGACTGTCATGCTGTCGACCCACATCGTCGCCGAGCTGAGCGGCGTCGGTGACCACCTGCTGCTGCTCGACGCCGGCCGGCCCGTCCTCGCCGGCGACGTCGAGGAACTCCTCGACAGCCACGTCCGGCTGACCGGGCCCCGCGCCGACCAGCCACCCGGGCCGGGCACGGTCGTCCAGGCGCAGCACACCGGCCGCCAGTCCACCTTCGTCCTCCGGCGGCCGGCGACACCGGCGGCCCACGCCGTCGTGGCACCCGGCTGGACCGCCCAGCCCATCACCCTGGACGAGCTGATCCTGACCCATCTCAGAGCGTCGGCCGCCGCGCCGCACGAGCGGGAGGCAGCCGCATGAGCCCGGTCGGCCAGCTGTCCGCACCCCCGAACCGCCGGAGCGACCCCGGGTACGCCGGGGGCGTACGCGGTCTGCTCTGGCTGACCTGGCGTCAGCACCGCTGGACGGTGATCGGCACGCTGGTCCTGGCCGCGGTCCTGGTGGGCTGGATGACCTACCTGTCGGTGGAGCTGACGAGCCTGTGGCACCAGTGTCACGAGACGTTCTGCGCGGAGGAGTCGCCGCAGGGCCGGCGGCTCGGTGGCTCATCCGGCCTGGTCCTGACGCTGGCCGTGCTGTCGCAGGTGGTGCAGTGGATGCCGCTGCTGATCGGTGTGTTCGTCGGCGTCCCGGTGCTGACCAGGGAACACGAGCAGCGCACCCTGCTGCTGGCCTGGAGCCAGGACGTCTCCCCGCAGCGGTGGCTCTGGACCCGGCTGGCCCTGCTCGGCCTGTTCGTGGCGGCGGTGACCTCGGCCGTCGCCGGTGTCAGCGACCACCTGGAGCGACTCCAGGCCCGGGTCGCACCGGTGAGCCTGTTCGAGTACGGGCCGTTCCTCAACACCGCGATGCTTCCGGCGGTGATCAGCCTCTGCTGGTTCGCGGTCGGTGTCGCGCTCGGCGCCGCGATCAAGCGCACGCTCCCGGCCGTGTTCGGCGTGATCGTCGGCTTCGTCGGCCTGACCTATCTCGTCCGGTGGCGCTACCCCACGCTGATGGAGCCGCTGACCGCGCACCGCGTCATCGGCGGGCCGGGCGTGGGTGTGCTGCGCGACAACGCCCTGGTCGTCAAGGGCGGCATGATCGACTACGGGATCGACGGGCCGTCCGGCGCGTTCGACGCCTCCGGGCGTGAGCTCACCGGGGTCGAGCTGCAACGCCTCTGCCCGCCCGACAACGGCACCGGCCGGACGCTCGCCTGCTTCGTCGAGCACAACCTTCAGCAGCACCTCCAGTACCAGCCGGGCAGCCGGATCCCCGAGTTCCACCTGATCGTCGCCGGCGGCTATCTGGGCCTGACCGCGCTGGCGCTCCTCGTCGTCTGGTGGATCGTCCGCCGTACCGACCTGAGCGCGGGCTGAACAGGGATCGGCCTTGCCGGTGTTGTTACTGGCGAGTAGCGTTCGGGCATGAGCATCGACTCTCGCCAGGTGGCGGCCGGTCTCCTCGACGCCGTGCCGTTCGCCCGCACGCTCGGAATCGAGTTCGTCGAGGTGGCGCCCGAGGCCGAGGGCGGAGTCCGGGCCGTGGTCCGGCTCCCCGACGACCCGGCGCACCACAACCACGTGGGCGGCCCGCACGCCGGAGCCATGTTCACGCTGGGGGAGACCGCCTCGGGCGCGGTTGTCCTGGCCGCGTTCGGGCAGGCGCTCGACCGGGCCGTACCCCTGGCCGTGACCGCGACCATCCGCTACCGCAAGGTGGCGGTGGGGCCGGTGCTGGCGACCGCGCGGCTCGGCGGCGTACCCGCCGAGGTGCTTGCGGAGCTGGACGCCGGGCGGCGGCCGGAGTTCCCGGTCGAGGTGGAGGTCCACACCGAGGACGGCACGCTCACCTCCTCGCTCACAGTGATCTGGACGCTCCGCCCGAACCGCTGAGCCCCGAACGGGGTTTGCCCGGGGCGAGGGCTGGATAGATTCAAGCGATGCTGGGCCTCCCCGCGCACGTGAACGCTTGTCTCTTCGATCTGGACGGTGTGCTGACGCAGACCGCCAAGGTGCACAACGCCGCCTGGGCGGAGACGTTCGACGCGTACCTGCGACGCCGGTCGGCCGAAACCGGCGAGCCGTTCCACCCGTTCGACAGCGGACCGGACTACAACCGGTACGTGGACGGCAGACCGCGCGCCGACGGGGTGCGCACATTCCTGGCCTCGCGCGGCATCACGCTGCCCGAGGGATCGCCGGACGACCCGCCCGAGGCGGACACCGTCAACGGCCTCGGCAACCGCAAGAACGTCGTCCTGCTCCAGCGGATCGAGCACGACGGCGTCGAGGTGTACGAGGGCTCGGTGCGCTACCTGGAGGCGGCCACCACGGCCGGACTGCGCCGCGCTGTCGTCTCGGCCAGCGCCAACTGCGCCGCCGTGGTGCACGCCGCCGGACTGGACCGCTGGCTGGAGGCACGGGTGGACGGCGTGGTCGCCCGCGCGCACGGGCTACGCGGCAAACCGCACCCGGACACGTTCCTGGAAGGCGCCCGGCTGCTCGGCGTCGGACCGTCGCAGGCCGCCGTCTTCGAGGACGCCCTCGCCGGCGTCGCCGCCGGGCGGGCCGGCGGATTCGGGTACGTGGTGGGCGTCGACCGGGTCGGCCAGGCCGACGAGCTGCTGGCGCACGGCGCCGACGTGGTGGTCACCGACCTCGCCGACCTGCTCGCCCCGGAGCCGGCCGCGTGATCCGGGAACGGGCGTACCCGGTCGAGCCCTGGCACGTCCGGGAGATGCAGCTCGACATGGACGTGCTGGCCCAGTCCGAGTCGGTGTTCGCGCTGTCCAACGGGCACATCGGGCTGCGCGGCAACCTCGACGAGGGCGAGCCGCACGGGCTGCCCGGCACCTACCTGAACTCGTTCTACGAGCTGCGCCCGCTGCCCTACGCGGAAGCCGGCTTCGGATTCCCCGAATCCGGGCAGACCATCGTCAACGTCACGAACGGCAAGCTGATCCGGCTGCTCGTCGACGACGAGCCGCTCGACGTGCGCTACGGCGAACTGCTCGCCCACGAGCGGGTCCTCGACATGCGCGCCGGCACGCTCCAGCGGGAACTGCACTGGCGCTCCCCGGCCGGCCGCGAGGTCAAGGTCCGCACCACCCGGCTCGTGTCGTTCACCCAGCGCTCGGTGGCGGCCATCCACTACGAGGTCGAGCCGGTCGACGGGCCGCTGCGGCTGATCCTCCAGTCCGAGCTGGTCGCCAACGAGTCGCTGCCGCCGCAGAGCCGCGACCCGCGGGTCGCCGCCGTCCTGGAGTCGCCGTTGCAGGCCGAGGAGGAGCTGACCACCGACGACGGCGGCCAGCTCATCCACCGCACCAAGGTCAGCGGCCTGCGGGTCGCCGCCGCGATGGGCCACGACGTGGACGGGCCCGAACGCACCACGATCGAGAGCGAGGGGTACGAGGACTGGGTCCGCACCACCATCGGCTGCGTGCTCAAGCCCGGCCAGACGCTGCGGGTGGTCAAGTACCTCACGTACGGCTGGTCCAGCCGCCGCTCCCTCCCGGCGCTGCGCGACCAGGTCGGCGCGGCGCTCGCAGCGGCCCGGCTCGACGGCTGGGACGGGCTGCGCCGGGCCCAGCGCGAATACCTGGACGCGTTCTGGGACGCCGCCGACGTGCGCGTCGAAGGCGACCCCGAGGTGCAGCAGGCCGTCCGGTTCGGCCTCTTCCACGTCCTCCAGGCCGGCGCCCGCGCGGAACGGCGGCCGATCTCGGCCAAGGGCCTCACCGGCCCGGGGTACGACGGCCACGCGTTCTGGGACACCGAGATGTTCGTGCTGCCGGTGCTCACGTACACGCAGCCCGGCGCGGTGCGGGACGCGTTGCAGTGGCGGTACGACACGCTGGCGCAGGCCCAGGAACGCGCCCGAACGCTGAACCTCGAAGGTGCCGCCTTCCCGTGGCGCACCATCGAAGGGCCGGAGTCGTCGGCGTACTGGCCCGCCGGCACCGCCGCGTTCCACATCGCCGCCGACGTCGCCGACGCGCTGCGCCGCTACGTGCTGGTCACCGGCGACGATGCGCTGGAACGGGAGATCGGGCTGGAACTGCTGATCGAGACCGCCCGGCTGTGGCGTTCGCTCGGCCACCACGACCGCGCCGGACGGTTCCACATCGACGGCGTGACCGGCCCGGACGAGTACACGGCGGTGAAGAACGACAACGTCTACACCAACCTGATGGCGCAGCGGAACCTGCGTACCGCCGCGGACTGCGCGATGCGCTACCGGGACCAGGCGCTCGACCTCGGCGTCACCGAGGAGGAGGCCGCCGCCTGGCGGGACGCCGCGAACGACATGCACGTCCCGTACGACGCGGAGACCGAGGTGCACGAGCAGGTGGAGGGATTCACCCGCTTCCAGGAGTGGGACTTCGAGCACACGCCGCCGGAGAAGTACCCGCTGCTGCTGCACTACCCGTACTTCGACCTCTATCGCAAGCAGGTCGTCAAGCAGGCCGACCTGGTGCTCGCCATGCACTGGCGGGGCGACGCGTTCAGCGCCGCAGAGAAACTGCGCAACTTCGTCTACTACGAGCGGCGCACCGTACGCGACTCGTCGCTGAGCGCCTGCACCCAGGCGGTGCTGGCGGCCGAGGTCGGCTACCTCGAACTGGCCCACCGTTACCTGCGCGAGGCCGCGCTGATGGACCTGCACGACCTCAACGAGAACACCCGCGACGGCGTGCACATGGCATCACTCGCAGGTGCCTGGATCGCGCTCGTCGCCGGGTTCGGCGGGCTGCGGGACCACGACGGGATGCTCTCCTTCGCGCCCCGGCTCTCCAGCCGCCTCAGCCGCCTGGAGTTCTCGCTCCAGTGGCACGGGATGCGGCTGCGGGTCGACGTCCGGCCGCACCAGACGACGTACTCGCTGCGCAACGGCGGCCCGGACACCGTCGTGGAGCTGCGGCATCACGGCGAGCCGCTGCAGGTCACCTCCGCGCAGCCGGTCACCGTGGCGGTGCCGCCGACACACCCGAGAGGGCCGCAACCGGAGCAGCCGCAGGGTCGCGCGCCGCTGATGCACCTGCCCGAACGCATGGAGTGAGCGGCCCCGCCACGAGGGGCGGGACCGCTCGGTACGCGTACCTCAGAACTGGCGGCCGTTGGACGGACGCCCACCGGCGTCGCGCGGCGCCGTGGCCCGCGGATCGTCGGACGTGCGCGCCGTCGAGGCGCGGTCGGCCCAGTCCGGCGAGCGCTTCAGCTCCTGCTTGCGGCGTTCCTGGTCGGTGAGTTCCTGTTCCCGGGACCTGTCCTGTTTCGCCATGACGATCCTCGCGATCGGTCGGGGTCCGTGGTCACCCGGCGCGTTCCCGCCCGGCGGCGGCTCAACCGTCCAGGCGAGGGCTCAGCCGTCCAGGCGAGGGCTCAGCCGTCCACGTGCTGCGCGAAGCTGCGCCGCAGGTGGTCCTTGGGGCGGGAGCCGACGATCGAGCCGACCACCTCGCCGCCCCGGAACACCAGCATGGTCGGCGCGGACATGATCCGGTGGGCGCGCGCGGTGGCCGGGTTCTCGTCGGTGTTGAGGGTGACGAAGCGCAGCGCGTCACCGAACTCCTCGGCCAGCTCGGCCAGGTGCTTCGACACCACCCGGCACGGCGGGCACCACTCGGCCCAGAAGTCCACCACCACCGGCCGGTCGGCGGCCAGCACTGTGGCCGCGAAGGTGTCGTCGGTGACCGGGTTCAGCCGGCCGGTCCCCGTGTCCTGAGGCATGTTTCCTCCCGTTGGGCGATCGCGTGGGCGAGCTGGTCGTGCAGCCGGCGGCGGACGTCACCCAGCCGGTCGAGGTAGTCGTCCACCTCGGCGAGCTTGCGCCGCAGCACCGCCACCGAATCGGGGCAGACGTCACCGGAGTCGTTTCCGGCGCGCAGGCAGGCGACGAACGGGCGGATGTCGTCCAGGCCGAAGCCGATCGCCAGCAGGGAGCGGATCTCACGGACGACACGTAGTTCCGCCTCGTCGTAGACCCGGTACCCGTTGGCGGACCGGTTCGGCCGGACCAGCCCGTGGGCCTCGTAGTAGCGCAGGGTGCGGGTGCTCGTACCGGCCCGCTGCGCCAGCTCCCCGATCCGCATCCGCCGCCCCCGTCCCTCACTGCCAGGTTGACGCTAAACCTTGCCGCCGACGTCAACGCAACCCCGCACGCGTGCGCTTTCCCCCCCGCTGTCCCCCGGGCTTCCCCGCTGTCCCTGTCGATCATGAAGTTAGCGGCGTTTTCGATCTCGGAATCCGCCGCCAACTTCATGATCAACCCCGGTCCGGGGCGGGGTGCGGGGTTGGGGTGCCGTCCTTGTGGATCTTGGTACGGAATGGCCCCTCCAGGGGCCGTTTCGTACCAAGATCTGCCCCGGGGCCTTCCCCGGTGGGATTGATCATGAAGTTGGCGGGGTGGGGGAGCGCTTTCTGGGCCGTCAACTTCATGATCGTCGGGGTGGGGGGTATGCGTGAGGGGAGGGGGAGAGAGCGGGAGGGGCGGTGAGGGGAATGCGTGAGGTTTCGGTGCCTGTGGTGGACGGCGGGCTCGTCGGGGACGTGGTGGTGCCGGCGGGAGCCGGTGGGGTGGTGCTGTTCGCGCACGGGAGCGGCAGCTCGCGGCACAGCCCGCGCAACATGGCCGTCGGGCGTGCACTCAACGAGCGCGGGCTCGGCACGATGCTCGTCGACCTGCTGACCGCCGACGAGGAGGCCCGGGACGAGATCACCGCCGAGCTGCGCTTCGACATCGGCATGCTGGCCGAGCGCCTCGCCGGGATCGTCGACTGGATGGGCTCCGACCCGGAGCTGGGGAGGCTCTCGATCGGGCTGTTCGGCGCCAGCACCGGCGCCGCCGCCGCGCTGGTCGCCGCCGCGGCCCGGCCGGACCGGGCGGGCGCTGTGGTCTCCCGCGGCGGCCGGCCCGATCTGGCCGGCAGCTCACTGACTGCGGTACGCGCACCGACGCTCCTGCTCGTCGGCGGCCTGGACGAGCAGGTGATCGCACTCAACGAGCAGGCCCGGGACGCGCTGGGCGAGGTCGCCGAGCTGCGGATCGTGCCCGGCGCCACGCACCTGTTCGAGGAGCCCGGCACGCTGGAGCAGGTGGCCGACCAGGCAGGTACGTGGTTCACCACGCACCTGCGCCAGCCGCACCCCGCCTGACCGGCGGCGGAATCAGCCGGCTGCCTCGGCGGCGCGGCCCGGGTCGGCGGTCGGTGCGGGAACGTCGGAGCCGCTCCGCTCGGCGGCGCGGTGCCGCTGCACGGTGTCCAGCACCCGCCACAGCACCGCCGCGATCGGCACCGACACGAACGCCCCGGCGACCCCGGCCACCAGCGTGCCGGCGGTGACCACGACCAGGATGACCGCCGGGTGCAGCTGCACCTGCCGCCGCATGACCAGTGGTTCCAGCAGGTTGCCCTCGATCTGCTGCACGGCGATCACCGCGGCCAGCGTCAGCAGCGCGGTGGTGGGACCGTTCGCGGCGAGCGCGACGAGCACCGCCACCGCACCGGCCACCGTGGCGCCGATGATCGGTACGAACCCGCCGAGGAACGTGATCAGGGCGAGCGGCAGGGCCAGCGGGACACGCAGCACGACCAGGGCCAGCCCGATGCCGATGGCGTCGATGGCCGCGATGATCATCGTGCCCCGGCTGTACGCGCCGAGCGTCCGCCAGCCGGCCCGTCCCGCCTCGGCGGTCAGCGCCCGGCGCGGGCCGGTCAGCCGGCGCAGCACCCAGCGCCACATCGAGCGGCCGTCCTTGAGCAGGAAGAACAGCAGCACCAGGGCGAGCAGCACCGCGCCCGCGACCTCGGCGACCTTGCGTGCCCCGGCGACCGGGTCGGGCGCACCGCTGCTCAGGCCCTGCCGGATCTGCTCCACGAGCCGGTCGAGCTGCTGGTCGGTGACCGGCAGGCTGGACGTGACGAAGTCGCGGGTGCGCTGCAACCCCTCGTCGAGCTGCTGGCTCAGCTCGCCGAACTGGCTCGCCGTGAGGTTCCAGACCAGGACGCCGGCACCGCCCAGGATGCCGAGCAGCAGCAGGATGCTCAGCAGCGCGGCGAGCCCGGCCGGCACCCGCAGCCGGCGCAGGCGTACCAGGACCGGATCGAGCAGCGCGGCGAGGAAGAGTGTGCCGGCCAGCGCCACCGCAAGCGGCGCGAGCAGCACGGCGATCTGCCCCAGCAGCCACAGCCCGGCCGTCACCACCAGCAGGCAGGCGCTCCAGGTGACCGCCGTCCGTACCGGCCAGGGCAGTCCGGCCCAGGTCTGCCGCGGTCCGGCGGTCGGTGCCCGCCCGGGTATACCAGCGTCGTCGTCCACGTCGCCCTCCTCGATCGAGGCCGTTGGTACCCGACGCGAGCCGATCCGACACCAGGGCCGCAACCGCCCACCCGGCGTTTGTACCCCCGGCCTTAGGGAAGGCATTCAACGTATCGAAGGGAGATCCGACATGAGCGACTTCATGGACAAGGCCAAGGACTTCGCGGACAAGCACGACAAGCAGGTCGACCAGGGCATCGAGAAGGCGGGTGACGCTGCGGACAAGCGCACCGGCGGCAAGTACGACAACCAGATCGACAAGGGCGTCGACATGGCGCAGCAGCGCACCGGCGAAGGCGACACCGGTCGCTGACGTACACCCGCTTCGGACACGACGGCGGCCACGCCCCCGGTGGGGAGCGTGGCCGCCGTCGTGTCGGGCCGGCCTCCACAGGGGAGACCGGCCCGTCCGTCAGGAGCTGTAACCGCGGCCGGCGATCCAGTTGGCCAGCTCGGTCACGTCCATCCAGTACGTCGGCACGTCCGGCCGGGCCGGGTCCGCGATCAGCACCCGGTCGCCGTCGCCCTCGTACCGCACGACTGTCACGTAGTGGCCGGGGTAGCTGTGCTCCACCCCGTCGACGTCCCGGGCGCCGCCCAGGATGTTCGCCACCACGGGCCGGTCGTCGTCCACAGCGGTACGGATGTCCGTGCGCAGGCGGTCGACCTGCTCCCGGGTGGCCACGTCGTCGCGGATCTCGGTGGTCCGGTACTTGCCACCTGTGTACTCGTTCAGGACCCGGGTGATGTCGATGGCCGAGTCGGTGCCGTTCTCGGTGGTACCGAGCTTGGCGGCCAGCTCGTCCTGGCTCACGTCCTTGCCCTCGGCCGACAGCGCGATCCGGGTCGAGGCGGGACCGCAGTAGAAGAAGTTCGGCTGCGCCTGGTACTCGTAGTCGGCGGCGCGGTCACCCTTGCCCTTGACCGGGGCGGCGTGGGCGGCGGCGGCCGGACCGGCGACTGCACCGCCGGCCGCGGCCAGACCGGCGACGGACAGCACACACTTACGGATGATCGGGTTCATGGTCGAGGCTCCATTCGGGGGTCGACGGCTCCGTGCGGGAGACGCGGCACCAGGAGTGGCGCTCGGCGTACGGAGAGTTCAACCGCTCTGCCTCGGCAGCCCATTTCCGGGCGTGACCGGGGCCACCGCGGAACCGGACAGACGCCTCAGTCGGGCAGGCTTCCCAGCAGCCCCGTCACCGCGATCTCGATGACCACCCGCTCCGGATTCGGACGCGGCGTGCGATAGCGCTCGGCGTACCGGCGCTCGGCCTCGGCCACCGACTCCGGGTCGCGGCGCAGCACCGCCCGGCCCTCCACGGTCAGCCACCAGCGGCCGTCGACCTGGCACACCGCGACCGGGACGCCGTCCGGCCCGCCCGCCGCGACGTGCCGGGCCTTGGCCGACCCGGCTGAGGTGATCACCCGGGCCAGCCCGGCCGCGGGGTCGAAGGTCACCCCCACGGGTACGACGTGCGGGGTGCCGTCGGCACGCGGTGTGGTGAGCGTGGCGAGGTGCCGATCCGCGAAGAAGCGGGCCACCCGTTCGTCGCTCGGATCCAACCGATGCCGTGCCGCCATGTCGTCTCCTCGTTCCGTGCGGTGACGTCTCAGCGGCGGGGCGCCGCGCCGGGCGGCAACGTCGCCACCGGGGACTCCCCGGCGGCCCGCTGCTCGGCGCGGTGCTTGGCGACCAGCCGGCCCAGGTAGAACAGTGCGCCGGCCAGCACGCCCATGTCGTCCAGGTAGATCGGGTCGGGAAGCAGGTCCACCGGCAGGATCGTGTAGATCAGCGCGCCGTAGAACGCGACCTTGCCGCCGGCGCCGAGCGCGCCGAGCATGCGGCGGGTGCGGACCACCCGGATGGCGAGCAGCACCGCCCCGGCCAGCATGGCCGCCGCGAGGACGGCGGCGAGGACGACCAGCACCCAGGCTTCACGGGACACGCCACCACGCTAGCCGAGCCGAGCCCGCCACGCGCGGCGGTCGTCCCCGCCGCGGGGGTGCTCGCCTTCGGCGCCCGCACCGGGCGACGGCCTGTCGGGCCGCTGCCGGTGACGGGTTTTCAGGCCGCGACGGCCGCCCGGCCGCGAGCCACGGGCGGCAGCTCGCGGGTGACCTCGGGGCTCGCCGTTCCGGTCGGCAGTTCCCGGGTGGCCTCGGGCCCGGCGAACCCGACGATGGAGAGTTCCGTCTGCGGCTCGGCGACCGGGTGCAGCGCCGCGAACGCCTCGTCGCGCAGGCTCTGCGCCGCCGCCGCGGCCAGCTCGGCGGTCTGCCAGGCGGCCTGCTCCCGCTGCGCGGCGGCCCGGTGCCGTGCCGCCATGTTGTCCCGGACGAGCCGGCGCAGCAGCAGTTCCTGCTCCACCGGGTGCCGGCTCGGATCCCAGCCGTTGCCGCCGAGGATGTCGCTGAGCTGCCGCACCGTGATCTCGTCGCGCCACTGGGCGTCCATCGCGGCCCGGTGCAGCCAGCGCTCCCGGTCCGCGTACTCGGCCGGGGTCCGGGCGGTCCGGGGCAGCGGCAGCGCCGCGGCGGCGGTCAGGCGCCGGACGTCCTCCTCGGCCGCCTGGTACGCCTGCCAGGCAGCCTCGGCCTCCTCCTGGGCGGTCAGCCACTCGGCGCGGCTCCGCTCGGCGGTCGCCGTCGCACGGGAGGCGGCCACTGCCACCTCGTCGGCGTAGCGGATCCGCTCCTGGTCCCGTACGCGGGCGCGCTCGGCGCGTTCGATGCTGCTCGGGCGGGCGGCGTCACTGATCCGGTCGACCAGTTCCGAACGGAACCGGGACGGGCGGACGATCAGCGCGGCGACCACTGTCGCGGCCACGGCGAGCAGGACCAGCCAGATCACGGCGGCCGCGGGCATGTCGGGCAGGACGGAGGAGAAGACGGTCTGCATTACCAGCACCTCGTGGGTGGAACGTAGGACGATCGACGGTTGTGGCCCGGACATCCGGGCGGGTGCGCGTCGTGACTCGGACGCGACGGGACGCGCGGCAGGGCGCGAGGCGTGCGGCCCGTGGGACCGCGCCGGGGCGTACCGGAAGGGTTGCCCGGTCAGGCGCGCGGCGGACCGCGACGGGCGATGTGCGCCCGGCCTGGGTCGGCGGCGGCGACGACCTCGACGCCGGGAACGCGCCCGGCGGAGTCGGCGGAAAGGCCTTCGGTGCCGGCCGGGCGGGTGCCGGGGCCGGTGGTCCGCAGGGCGGCGGTCGTGGCGTCGGCCGCCGTGAGTTCCGCGGCGCCGGCCGTGACCGCCTGCCGCGTCGCGACGTGCTCGATCGCCGCGACGTGCGAGGCGACGGCGTGCGAGGCGACTGTGGCGTGCGAGGCCGCGGCGGCGTGGGCGGGTGCGGCGGTGATGCCCTGGAGGCCGGCGATCAGCACCAGGCCGGCCACAGCCGTGCGGGCGATCCGGCGCAGCGTCGCTGTCCAGGTGGACGGGGCGAACGCTACGGGCAGCACCTATTCAACCTATCGGTCGACGGACGATCCCGCAGCTCAAGGATCTTGCGGTTTACGTGAGCCACCCCACGGGTCGGTGTGGACGGAGACCCACGCGGGCCGGACGTGCGACGGCGCGGCGCCCCTGCCGAGGTGCCGCGCCGTCCAGTGGATGCCGGGTCAGTTGCCGCCGAGCACCGGCGGCGGAGCGGCGTCTCCGTCGCCCCAGACCATCTCGTCCTCGGTGAGCCAGGTCAGCCGGCCGTCGGACTCGTCGTCGCCGTGGCCGCCGCGCCCACCCAGCACGCCGCTGCGGCCGGCCATCGCGGGCCGCCCGGTGGCGCCGCCGGTGCGCTCGGCGGACTTGCTCCCGGCGTCGACCACGAGGCCACGGCCGGAGGTGAGCCGGCCCGTGCCGGCCGCCGAGCGGTTCTCCGCGCCGGACATGCCGCCGAAGCGGGCCGAGGACGCCGAGTTGGCGCCGGTGCCCGCGAGCGAGCCGGTGCTCAGCACACCGGGGGCGCCGTAGAGCCCGCCACCCGGTCCGCCGGCGCTCATCGTCGTCGGTCCGGCGCCGCCGGGACCGAAGCCCGGGCCGCCGCCGATCGTCGGACCGCCCGCGGTGCTGGTCAGCGGCGCGGCGCCGGCCAGCGAGGTGCCAGTCGGGTCGACGGTGCCGCCGGTCGGCACCGAACCCGGAGCGCCCGCGCCCGGCTGGCCGCCCGGAGTGCCCGCACCCGGTGTGCCCTCGCCCGGCGTGCCGCCGGTCGGGGCCGTGTGGTGCACGCCCGACGTGGTGGCGGTGGCGTTGGCGCCCGGGCCGAAGCTGCCCAGGCTCGGGCCGGACGACGGCGTCTTCACCGACGGCCCGTTCTGCAGGGTCGGGTCACCGTTGCCGGTGTGGCCGGGCAGCTCGGTCTCCGGCGGGTCCGGTACGACGATCCGGCCGTACGCCGAGAAGTCGTAGCCCTCGGCGAGCTTGGCCACGACCTGCACCATCCGCTGGTGCGCCTTCTCCTGCTCGGCCTTGTCCTGCTGGTGGCCGACGATCCCGCCGATCACCGCGCCGGGTGCGCCGCCGATCAGGAAGCCCTTGCCGGCGCCGGAGAGCAGCTTGTCGTTGTCGTCGGTCTTCTCCGGGCTCTCCGCCTTGGACTGCGCGGCCCGCAGCTCGCTGGACATCATGTCGAGGCCCTGTCGGATACCCGTCATGCCCTCGGCGAGGTTGCCGGAGTAGCGGACGACCATGTCCAGCCGGCGGTGGAACTCCCGCGCGGCGTCGCCGGTCCAGGTCTTCGCCAGCGCCTCCAGGTCGGCGGTCAGGTCGCGGCCGAGATCGTCGAGCGTGCCCTTGAGGGAGGTCCACTGGGCGCTGAGCGCCTCGATCTGCTTCGGGTCGCCGGCATTGACGCCCTGGTAGAGCTCCTCGTGACTGACGTGCTCGTAGCGCCGGGTGTACTCAGACACGCGGGTCCTCCTTCGGCTGCTTCATCGCCTCGTTCAGCCCGGAGAGGGCGGCGGCGATGTCGGCCGCGGCGGCGGCGTTGCGGGCCTCGGCGGTCTTGTAGTTCGTCATGATCTTGTGGGTCGCCTCGCGGGCGGCCAGGATCGCCCGGCGCAGCCGGTCGACGTGGTTGACGTAGCTCTGGTGGGTCTCGGAGTAGCGACGTGCGTTGTCGGTCGCGTCGGTGAACGTGCCGAGGGCCGGCGGGCGGCACTGCATCTGGGTGTTGAGCTTGCGCAACACCGACTCCGCCTCGTGCAGACGCCGCTCGAGCCGCTGGTGAAAGTCCTCCAAGGACAGTACGTCTACTGTCGTGCGCCCCGTCATGGCTGCATCCCCGTAGTCATCGTCGATAACCGTTCGCCGTACTCAGGTTAGTCGAAGCGAGCCAACCCGGGCGACCCGTGACGGAGATCCTCCACTTCGGATCGCCGCAGGGCCTGTCAACCGCCCTGGACCTGCGCCTCCGCGCCACCGGCCGACGGTGTCGCGGTGGCCCCCGGAGGCGTCGACGCATCGAAGTAGGTCATCGCATCCTCGCGGGACAGCGTCGGTCCGGTCGGCACCAGCGCCAGCAGCGAGGCGGGTACGGCGAGCGGCGTCACGTCGCCGTACCCGAGCGCGCTCTTCGCGTCGCCCCCGGCGGTGCCGAGCGGATAGCGGATGCCCTGCGCGGTGATCAGGTAGACAGTCGAACCGGCCGCCGCCTTGCCGCTCTCCCCGGCCGTGGCCTGCACCAGCACGCCCTTGCCGCCGGGCAGCAGCACGCTCTCGGCGGTGCGTACCGCGTCCCGGGCGCCCTGCCGCGCGGGCATCGCGGTCGCCGAGGTCAGCTCGGCCGGCGGGGAGTCGAAGACCTCCAGCGTGGTGGTCGGCGGCTGACCGGCCGGGCCGGGCCGGTAGGTGGCGCAGAGCACCGTCCGTCCCGGACGGACCTCGTGCAGCGTCGGCAGCCGGGCCGGCAGGCCGTCCGCGTCCAGCCGCTGGTCGGTGAGGAGCCGGCCCGCCTCATCCGGAGTGATCTGCGTCACCTCGCCACCCCCGCCGAGCAGCAGCAGCGCGGTGACCTCGCGGACTGTCGCCAGGCCCTGCCGGGTGAGCACGTAGTACTGGCCGGCGGCCTGGTAGACCTGGCCGATCCGGGCCGGCCGGTCGGCCACTGTGAGCCCGCTCGCGCCGCCGTCCCCGGCGATCGCCGGCTTGCGCAGCACCGGCCCGGCCGGCACCGCGTTCAGCAGTTGCTGCCCGACGGTCAGGTTCGTCGCGCCGGCCATCTTCAACGCCACCAGCGCCTGCTCGTCACCGGCCACCCGCAGCCGGGAACCACCGGTGAGCAGGTAACGCGCGTCGCCGGTCCGCACCACCACGGCCCGGTCGGTGAGCGCCGTGCCGCCGGGCAGCGCGCGGTCGATCACCAGGTGGGTGGTGGAGCGCTGCGGGTCGTTCGGGTCCGGCACGTCGCACACCGACCAGGGGAGCCCGACCAGCGATTTGCGATCCGGCAGGTCGTCCGGGGCGCCGACGATGCCGACCAGCCGCCCGCGTGGACGGTCCTTGATCGACGCCTGGGACATGGTGCGCGGCTGCGCCGCGGCGTCGTTGACGATCAGCCGCGCCGAGGCGTAGTTGAGCGTCGGGCGCAGCACCTTGTCCTCGCCGAAGTAGTACGTCGCGCCGGTCTCCCGCTCGATCACCAGCGTGTTCGGCTCCAGCGGCGCGGAGTTGCTGGTGAGCTGGCCGTACGCGCCCACGCCGCCGAGCACCACTGCGGCCGCGATGACGCTGCCGAACACCGCCATGCCGAGGCGGCGCATCGGCAGGTCGTTTGTCTCCGGATCACCGGAGAGCAGCGCCGAGACGATGCGGCGGGTGACGAAGCGGTACGCCTGCACCTGATCGCGGCGGGTCCGCATGACTAACCTCCGGCGGGGGTGGGTCCGCGGCGACAGGTCCGAACAGCGCCGCGGGCTTCCCTACGATAAGGGGCCGTCGGGGGTGCGCCGGACCCCGTCCGCCGACCGAACGACCGCACCCGCCCGGCGGATGCCCAGGATGTCCAGAAGGGACGCACACCGATGACGCAGCTCCAGGCGCCACCCGGTCGTACCGCCACCACTCCCGCCGTACCGCCGGACCGGCCGGTCACCCCGGCCGACAAGCGCCGCCGGGGACGCCTCGGCCCGGTCGTGGTCGGGCAGCTCGTGGTGGTGGAGTGCGCGGCGCTCGCGGTCTGGTTCGCCACCGCCGGCCCGGCGTGGCTGCTCGCGGTGGTCGCCGTCCTGGCGCTGCTGGCGGTGGCCGCGGCGTTCGCGCGCCGGGGCGGCCGCTGGTGGTACGAGGACCTGATGCTCCGCCGCCGGCTGCGCCGGCGCCGCGACCGCGCCCGGGGCGCGGCGCCCGGTGGTGACCCGAGACTGGCCGCGCTCGCCCCGGAGCTGACAGTGGTGGAGCTGACCGAGCGCGGCACCCGGCTCGGCATCGGGCAGGACGACCGGGGCTGGTTCGCCGCGCTGGCGCTGACCGGCCGGCCCGGCGCGCCCGCCGGCTCGATCGAGGCGGCGGTGGTGGACCGCGTGCTCGCGGTGCTCGCCGACTTCTCCGGCCCGGTCACCCAGACCCAGGTCGTCTCGCACACCCTGGTCTGGTACCCGGCGCCCGGCGCGCCGCCGTCCGCGTACCGGACCGTGTGGGTGGCGCTGCGCCTGTCGGTGTCCGACGCGCGGGCCGAGGCGGTGAGCCGGGGCGGCGGCCTGCGCGGCGTGCACCGCACGGTGGCGGCCGGGGTGGGCCGGCTCGGCAAGGCGCTCAACGCCGCCGGCCTCGGTCACCGGGTGCTCGACCGGAACGAGCTGCACGCGGCGGTGGTGTCCGGGGCCGGGCTCGACCTGGCACCGGAGTCCCCGGTGGAGACGTGGACCAGCCTGCGCGGGGGCGGCTGGACGCAGCGCTGCCTGGCCCTGCGGGTACGCCCCAACGGCTCACTCGGCGCGCTGGTCGACGCGGTCACCGCCACCTCCGCGCCCTCGCACACGGTCGCCGCCGTGGTGCTCCCGGGCGGCCGGCGGGTGCCGCCGCTGCTGCGGGTGGCAGCCATGGACGGGCACGCCGAGGCGCTGGTGAAGGCGGTCCGCGAGATGGCGCGGCGCGCGGGCGTGCCGGCCCGCCCGCTGGACGGCCAGCACGGCCCCGGCGTCTACGCCACCGCGCCGGTCGGCACCGCGATGGGGACCGTCACGGTCGAAGGTTGACGATCCAGCCGTACGCGCCGCAGACCCAGACGGCCAGCGGCACCAGCGCGATGATGAGCAGGATCTCGACGATGTCCAGGGTCCGGCCCCAGACCGGGGAGATCCGCTTGCCGGCCACGGTCAGGCCGTAGACCAGGCTGATCACGGCCAGCACGGCCAGGCCGCCCAGGATCAGCCCGAGGCGTACCGCCAGCGAGCCGGCGGCGAACGTGGCGGCGGCGACCAGCCCCAGGCCGACGGTGCCGGACAGCAGCACCGGCGTGCGTTGGGCGCGGCTGAGGAACGGGCGCGCCCGCAGCAGCGACAGCAGCGCCAGCACCAGGCAGAGCAGGACCGCCGGGAGCCGGCCGTTCTCGGCCAGCACCACCTCGCCGCCGAGCACCAGCAGCGAGACGGTCCAGAGCAGACCGGTGAGGAACGCGTCGGCGCGCTCGCTGTTGCGCAGCACCGACGGCCCGTCCACCGACTCGGTGTCGGTCTTGAGGTCGTCCGGGCCGGTGGGGATGGACGGCACCGGCAGCCGGGCCAGGCGGTAGGCGAGCATCGGCAGGGCGGGCAGCGCGCCGAACGCGACTGTCGACACCACCGCCGCAGCCGCCGCCGCGCCGATGTCGAAGGCCAGGCTGAGCACCGCGCCGAGGCCGACCGCCGCGCCCACGCCCACCGCGCCGAGGAAGAGCGGCAGGCGGTCGCCGACGGCGAGCGCGGCGATCGCGCCGAAGACCACCACAGCGGTGCCGGCGAGCAGGACGTGCGGACCGGCCAGCTCGCCGAGCGTCCGCTCACCGGCGAGCACCAGCAGGCCGCCGGCGCCCGCGTACCCGATCCCGACCAGGGCCAGCACCGCGCCGGTGCGGCTGTCGCCGGCGGCGCGGGACAGCACCGCGGCGCCGACCAGCAGCGCCACCGCGACCACGAACGCGGCGGCCGCGCCGGGTAGCTGCGGTGGGCCGGTGAGCAGCGTCGCCACCGCGCCCGCGGCGAGCGCCGAGGCGGCCAGCAGGACCGCGAACACCCGTGTGGTGCCGACCTGCCAGGCGCCCGCCCGCTGGGTGGTGGAGGTGGCGACCGCGTCCACCACGTCGTCGAAGACGATCTCGGGGGCGGTCGCGGCACGCGGGTTGAAGTAGAGCACCTCGCCGTCGCGGACGCCGAGCTGCGCGGCGGTCCGGCCGCCGTCGAACGGCTGACCGCCGAGCCGGGACAGGGCCCAGCCGCCGTGCCGCACGCCCTCGTCGGCCAGGTCCTCGCCCGCGTACCGCAGCAGCGTGGGCAGCAGGTCGGCGAGCGGCACGTCGGACGGCAGCGCCAGATCCATCCTGGTACGCGGCGCCACGATGGTGATCCGGCTCAGCCCACCGGTCGCCGTCTTCGTCGCCACAGTGGCCTCCTCGTGCTCGCATACGATCCGCTGGGCCGTCGGCGCCGCCCCCACGGGTCCACGACGCCACCGGGAGATTACCTACGATGGCGGTCGCACAGGTTGCCCACCCGACGCTCACCGGCGGTGGCAGACCACGATCAGGGCCGCTTCTGGGGAGGGGAGAGCCGTGAGTACGGTGGTGTTCCGCCGACTTCCGCGTCAACCGGGGCCCGCGCTGCCGCGCGGCGAGGTGCTGCTGGAGTCCCCGCCCGAGCTGCCGGAGCCGCAGGCCAAGGGCATGGGTCAGGTGCTGATGATCCTGCCGATGCTCTGCGGCGTCGGCGCGATGGCGTTCCTCTACGCCGGCCGGGGCGGCGGCATGATGACGTACGTCGCCGGTGGCCTGTTCGGTGTGTCCATGTTGGGCATGGCGATCGGCACGCTCGGCAACGGCGGCAACGACAAGGCCGAGCTGAACGCCCAGCGGCGCGACTACATGCGCTACCTCGCGCAGATGCGCAAGCGCACCCGGCGGGCGGCCGAGCAGCAGCGCGCCGCGATGACCTGGCGGCACCCGGAGCCGGACGCGCTCTGGTCGATCGCCGCCTCGCGCCGGCTCTGGGAGCGGCGGATCACCGAGGACGACTTCGGCGAGGTACGGATCGCGCTCGGCCCGCAGCGGCTGGCGGTGGAGATCGTGCCGCCGGAGACCAAGCCGGTGGAGGACCTGGAACCGATGAGCGCGATCGCGCTGCGCCGGTTCGTCCGGGCCCACTCCAGCGTGCCGGACCTGCCGACCGCGCTGTCGCTGCGCGCGTTCAGCCGGATCGCGCTGCGCGGCGACCGGGAGCCGGTGCTCGACCTGACCCGGGCCGCGCTGGGCCAGCTCGTCACGTTCCACGCCCCGGAGGACCTCCTGGTGGTCGTGGTCGCCGCGCCGGACCGGCAGGCGGCCTGGGACTGGGTGAAGTGGCTGCCGCACGCCCAGCACCCGGGGCGTACGGACGCGGCCGGCGCGCGCCGGATGGTGTTCGCCGCGCTGGACGAGGCGGAGACCGCGCTGGCCCAGGACCTGGGCGGGCGGCCCCGGTTCTCGCCCGAGGCGAAGCCGCTGACCACCGCGCCGCACGTGGTGGTGGTGCTCGACGGCGGCGAGGTCTCGGCGACCTGCGCGCTGACCGGGCCGGGCCTGCTCGGCACGACCGTGTTCGACCTGTCCGGCGCGGTCCCGCGTGACGCCGGGCGCTGGCTGCTCTGCCTGGACGCCGGGGACGGCACCGGCCTCGACCTGGTCCGCGGCACCGCCACGTCGCGGCTCGGCCGCCCGGACCGGCTCTCCCTGAGCGCGGCCGAGGGGCTGGCCCGGCAGATCGCCCCGTTCCGGCTCTCCCAGCAGCAGGGCGCGAGCACCGAGGAGCCGCTGGCCCGCAGCATGGAGCTGCCCGACCTGCTCGGTGTCGGCGACGCGGCCACGGTGGACACCCGGCAGACCTGGCGTCCGCGCAGCCACCGCGACCGGCTGCGCATCCCGCTCGGCCTGGGACCGGACGGCAACGTGGTGGAGCTGGACTTCAAGGAGTCCGCGCACGAGGGCATGGGCCCGCACGGCCTGGTCATCGGCGCGACCGGTTCCGGCAAGAGCGAGCTGCTGCGGACGGTGGTCGCGGCGCTCGCGGTGACGCACTCGTCGGAGGAACTGAACTTCGTTCTCGTCGACTTCAAGGGCGGCGCCACCTTCGCGTCGCTGGACGCGTTGCCGCACACCAGCGCGGTGATCACCAACCTCTCCGACGAGCTGCCGCTGGTCGACCGCATGCGGGACGCGCTGGCCGGTGAGATGAACCGCCGGCAGGAGGTGCTGCGGGCGGCGGGCAACTACGTCTCGCGGTACGACTACGAGAAGGCGCGGGCCGCCGGTGAGCCGCTGGAGCCGATGCCCAGCCTGCTGATCATCTGTGACGAGTTCTCCGAGCTGCTCGCCGCCAAGCCGGACTTCATCGACCTGTTCGTGATGATCGGCCGCCTCGGCCGGTCGCTCGGCGTGCACCTGCTGCTCGCCTCGCAGCGGCTGGAGGAGGGCAAGCTGCGCGGCCTGGACACGCACCTGTCGTACCGGATCGGTCTGCGCACGTTCTCGGCTGTGGAGAGCCGGATCGTGCTCGGCGTGCCGGACGCGTACGAGCTGCCCAGCGCGCCCGGTCACGGCTACCTGAAGACCGACACCGCGACCATGCTGCGGTTCCGCGCCGCGTACGTGTCCGGCCCGTACCGGGCGCCGGGGCAGGTGCAGCGCTCCACCCGGGCGCAGGTGCAACGCCGGATCGTCCCGTACGGCATCGACTACGTGCCGGTGCCGGCGGCGCCGAGCCCGGCGGAGGCCGCCCCGGAGCCGGAGCAGAGCGGCGACGGCAAGGCCGTGGCGATGCTGGACGTGCTGATCGACCAGCTCAAGGGCCGCGGCAAGCCGGCGCACCAGGTGTGGCTGCCGCCGCTGGCCGAGCCGTCCGGGCTGGCCGAGCTGCTGCCCAAGCTGAGCGTGCACCCGACGTACGGCCTGACCACCGCCGACTGGCCGGGCCGCGGCCGGCTCGCCGTGCCGGTCGGCATCGTGGACCGCCCGTACGAGCAGCGCCGCGACCCGATGATGGTCGACCTGGCCGGGGCCGGCGGCAACGTGGTGATCGTCGGGGCGTCGCTGAGCGGCAAGAGCACCATGCTGCGCTCGATGCTGGCCTCGCTGGCGCTCACCCACACGCCGCGCGAGGTGCAGTTCTTCTGCCTCGACTTCGGCGGTGGCGCGTTGCGCAGCCTGGACGGGCTGCCACACACCTCGGGTGTGGCGGGCCGGCGGGACGTCGAGGCGGTCCGGCGGACGGTGGCCGAGGTGGTCGCCGTGATCGACGAGCGGGAGAACCGGTTCACCCAGCACGGCATCGACTCGGTGGCGAGCTACCGGCGCCGCCGGGCGGCCGGTGAGTTCGCCGACGACCCGTTCGGTGACGTCTTCCTCGTCGTGGACGGCTGGAACACGCTGCGCCAGGAGTACGAGGAGCTGGAGCAGACGATCACCAACCTGGCGAACCGGGGCCTCGGCTTCGGCGTCCACGTGGTGATCACGGCGGTGCGCTGGGCGGAGATCCGGATCAACATGCGGGACCTGCTCGGCACCAAGCTGGAGCTGCGGCTCGGTGACCCGTCGGAGTCGGAGATCGACAGGCGGGCCGCGCAGAACGTGCCGGTGGGCGCGCCCGGTCGCGGTCTGACCCGGGACAAGCTGCACTTCCTGACCGCGATCTCCCGGATCGACGGCAAGCGCGACATCGAGGACCTGACCGAGGCGTCGGTGGCGCTCGCCGGTCACGTCGCGGCGAACTGGCCGGGACAGCCGGCGCCGAAGGTCCGGCTGCTGCCGCGCAAGCTGGCGGTCACCGAGCTGGCGAAGGTGGTCGACCGGTCCGCCCCGGGCATTCCGATCGGCGTCAACGAGTCGGCGCTCGCCCCGGTCTACCTGGACCTGGCGGGCGAGCCGCACCTGACCGTGTTCGGCGACGCCGAGTGCGGCAAGACGAACCTGCTGCGGCTGATCGCCCGGGGGATCGCCGAGCGGTACACCCCGGCCCAGGCGCGGCTGGTCATCGCCGACTACCGGCGTGGTCTGCTGGGCGCGGTCGAGGGTGACCACCTGCTCGACTACGCGCCGTCGAACCAGGTGTTCAGCCAGGGACTCGGCTCGATCCGCAGCGCGTTGCAGAACCGGCTGCCCGGCCCGGACGTTACCACCGCCCAGCTGCGTGACCGGAGCTGGTGGAAGGGTCCGGACCTGTACATCCTGGTGGACGACTACGACCTGGTCGCCTCCGGTGGCAGCAACCCGCTGAGCGCGCTGCACGAGCTGCTGCCGCAGGCGCGGGACATCGGCCTGCACCTGATCATCACGCGCCGGGTCGGCGGTGTGGCCCGTGCGCTGTACGAGCCGGTGCTGCAACGGCTGCGCGAGCTGGACTCGCCCGGCCTGCTGATGTCCGGCAGCCGGGAGGAGGGTGCGGTCTTCGGCAACCTGCGGCCGACGCCGCAGCCGCCGGGCCGGGGCACGCTCGTCCGTCGCCGCGACGGCCAGCAGCTGATCCAGACCGCGTGGACGGAGCCGGCCTGACGGGACGGACGCCGGGCGGCCCGGTCCGGTAGCGTCGGCCCGATCGATCGTCGCGAGTGGAGAGGGGCGCGCACGTGAGCAGCCCGTCGGGTTTCGGTGCGGCCATGGAGGGCCTGCTGCGGCAGGCGCAGGAACAGCAGCGCCGGCTGGCCGATCTCCAGCGGCAGCGCGCCGAGCTGCGGGTGACCGGGGAGAGCCCGGACGGGCTGGTGCGGGTGACTGTCGACGGCGGCATGAAGGTCGGCGACATCGAGCTGAACGCGCGGGCGATGCGGCTGGACAGCTTCTCCCTGTCCGAGGCGATGCAGGCGGCGATCGACGCGGCCTACGCGGCCTTCGAGGAGCGGCAGCGCGAGATGCTGAGCGAGATGCTCGGCGACTCCGAGATGGTCCGCCGTGCGCAGGACGGCACGCTGACCCCGGAGGACTGGTTCCGTCAGTTCGGGGTGGACGTGTCCGACCCGACCCGCAACCTGCGGCGCTGAGCGAGAGGAAGGCCGACGATGCCGAACACGGTCGACGTCGACGCGATCCGGAAGGCGGGCCGGATGCTCGACGCCCCGGACGGCCCGATCCAATACCTCCGCAACGTCGAGACGTTGCTGGGCGAGGTGAAGCTGCCCAGCGGCGCGCTGAGCTGGTTCGGCACCGGCGCGGTCGAGCGGCACAACGCGGCTGTGGACGGGCACCTGGACAACGTCCGCACCGGCGTGGAGCATCTGCGCAAGGCCGCCGCGCAGCTCGAACAGAGCGCGAAGAACTGGGAGAGGTCGGATCAGCCCTGGGTGGTCAAGTGACCGGCCGGGCCCGCCACGGGAAGGACGCCTGATGCCGCCGGAGATCCTCATCGCCAACGCCTCGGGGACGGTGACCGGCACCGTGACGGTCGCCGAGACCACGGCTCCGGTCCGGTCGGCGGCGGCCGTCGCCAAGGGCAACCTGGTCTGGATCGTCGCCTCGGCGGCGTTGATCGGCGCGATCCTCTACCTGGAGTCGTTCGACAACCAGCAGGTCAACGAGTCGATCAAGAAGTGGGACGAGGCGGCCCGCCTGCTCGGCGCGGACCAGTTCGGCGCGGCCATGGCGGCGGTTCCGCCGGACGCGGCGGAGTGGGACTTCGACGACCGGGACGCGTTCGACCTGTTCCTCCGCAAGCTCGGGGCGGAGATCAACTCGTTGGCCGAGGCGTTCGCCGCCAACCGGGACACGCTCACCGCGGCCCGGGACGCGTACAACGACGCGATCTCCGGCCTGGCCCAGGCGCTCATGCCGATCCTGGTCGCGGTGATCGCCTCGATCGCGCTCCAGTTCTTCCCCGCCACCACCGCGCTGGCGCAGGCCATCGGCATCGTCGGTCTGACCGCCACCGCCGCCGTCCTGGTCCTGGTCTTCGGTGAGATCAGCGCGCTGCTGCACGCGCTGCTGGCCGCCTTCCACACCGACAACCGGTTCACCTTCACCGCGGACTCCCGCCCCGGCTGGGCGCCGACCGGCTCGGACCCGGACATCAAGGACATCAAGATCGACTGGGTGCGGGACGCCAAGTTCTACGGGTGACGGGAGCGACGCATGGAAACCCTGCTCTTCTCGTTGTTGCTGTACGTCCTGCTGACCATTCCGGTCTTCGTGGTCCTGATGCTGTTCGCCGCGCTGACCCGCTCGGCGCGGCTGCGGCGGGCCGCCGAGGTGGTGTCGCTGAGCACCTGCGCGGCACTGCTGGTGCTGTCGTTCCAGCGCGCTTTCGAGAAGCCGATGCTGTGGGCCGTGGTGGTGCTGCTGGTCGCGGTGCTGGTCTTCGGCGTGTCGACGATCGTCAAATCCTCGCGCGAGCGGTCGTGACCTCGGCCTCGACCGTCCACCTCGTACTGAGGGCCGCGGATCGCGTCTGTCGACAGTGGGATGTCGGAATACGACCATGGGACGGCAGGGCTGCGCGGGTTGGACATCGTCCGCTACGGTTCGGATGAAGTGTCCGTCGGTGGGGTGTGTACGCCTTGCCGCGGGGGAGGGCGCGGCGGAACCGCCGCCACAAGATGACGGAAGGGTGTGAAGCATGGCGTTCGAGGTCAGTGCAGCGACTCTGCACACCGCCGCGAGTGACGTGCGGTCCACGCGCAGCGACGTCGACGGCGAGCTCAAGAAGCTGTGGAACGTGGTCGACGACCTGGCGATGGCCTGGAAGGGCCAGGCGTCCACGGGCTTCCAGAGCCTGATGACTCGCTGGAACGAGGACACTACGAAGCTGCTGACCGCGATGGACAACATCGCGGACCTGCTCGACAAGTCCGGCACCACGCACCAGGTCAACGACGAAGAGCAGCAGCAGATGCTGGACAAGTTCCACGCTGCTCTCAACCCGTGATCCGCGAAGACAGGCAGAGGAGGAATCGATGAGCATCAAGGTTGATTACGCTGTTCTGGAGAGCAGCAACCAGCAGATGCAGGCCATCTCGCGGACCATCGACGAGAAGCTCGACACGCTGCGGGCGATGCTGACCAAGCTCGAGTGGGAGGGCCAGGACCGGGCCGCCTACCAGCAGCACCAGGCCCAGTGGGACGCCGCCGTGCGGGACATCAACAAGGTCCTGAACGAGATCGGCGGTGCCGTGGGCATCGCGCGCGAGAACTACATGACCACGGAGATGAGCAACTCCAAGGTCTGGGGCAACTGACCCCCGACCGGTCCACAGCGGCTCCGCTCCGGCTCGTGCCGGGCGGAGCCGTCGTGTGTTGTCAGGCGTCCTGCGGGACGTCGCGGCGGCCGGGACGCCACCCGCGCCGCCGTCCGCGTACCAGGATGGGGCGCAACGTCAGCAGGACGCCGGCCAGCAGCGCGCCGACGACAGCGACCCAGATCGCGACGGTGCGCTGCCAGGCCAGCGGGTCGGCGGGCGGCGCCGGTGGCGGCATCGCGCCCAGCGGCGGGTCCTCCCGGGTGCCCAGCAGGCTGGTGACCGCCCGGTACGGGTTGACCATCCCGAAGCCGACCTCGGCGTTGTGCCCGTCGGGCGGGTTGTCGGCGGTACGGGTCAGCCGGTAGGCGACCTCGTCGGCGCTGATGTCCGGGTGTGCGGCCCGCACCAGCGCGGCCACCCCGGAGACGTACGCGGTGGCGAAGCTCGTCCCGCCCTGCGGCTCGGCCCGGTAGCCCGATCCCTGCGGAGCGGGCCCGACGATGTTCAGGCCGGGGCCGGCGATGTCCACATAGTCCCCGCTGACCGAGCTGCCGACGTGCCCGCCCTGCTCGTCGATGCCGGCGACGGCGACGACACCGTCGTACGCCGCCGGATAGGCCGGCCGGTCCTCCCGGTTCTCCTGCCGGTTGCCGGCGGAGGCGACGACTACCACGTCCTTACTGAGCGCGTACTGCACCGCGGACTTCAGCGCCGGGTCGTCGAGCGTGACCAGGGACAGGTTGATCACGTCGGCGTCGTGGTCGACAGCCCAGCGGATCGCCTTGCCGATCTCGGCCGGCACGTCCGGGTCGAAGTTCTCCTTGTTCTCGGCCAGCACCCGCAGCGGCAGGATCTTCGCCTCCGGCGCGATGCCGGTGTAGGGCGAGCCGGTGCCCTCCCGGCCGGCGATGATGCCCGCGACCATGGTGCCGTGGCCGACCAGGTCGCACTGCCCCTTGAGGCGGACGAGCTGGTTGAAGTCCTCACCCGGCAGCACCCGCCCGCGTAGCAGGGGATGGGCGGGCGAGACCCCGGAGTCGATCACCGCGACGGTGACCCCCGCGCCCTTGCCGATCCGCCACGCGGCGGCCGGGTCGAGGCGGCTCAGCGCCCACGGAACCTCGGTGGGCGCGGGGCCGCCGGCCGGGCCGCACTTCGGGGCGGCCTGCGCGGGCGCGGGCACCGCCAGCGCGCCGCCGAGCAGGGCGGTCACCGCCGCTCCGGAGAGGACGGACCTGATCCGGTGTCCGGCCCGGACGCGTCCCGTGGTCGCGCCCGGCCGCAAGCTGTCGCGCACGCGGTGAGATTACCCGCCTCGCCGGCCCGCGCGGGCACACGTGGTGCCGGCCCGGGTCACCCGTCGGCGGCAGCGTCCCCGGCCGACTCGGCGGCGAACAGGGCCAGTAGCGCGCCGACCTGCTGGTCGGCCTCGGCCGGGTGCCGGAAGCGGCCCTTCGGGTTGATCGTGTACTCGTTGCGCCGTCCCACCCGCGTACGACGCAGGTAGCCCCCGGCCTCCAGGTCGGCGACGATGGCCTGGGCCGCCCGTTCGGTCACGCCCACCTCGTCGGCCACGTCCCGCAGCCGGGCGGTGGGGTTGCGCGCGATCGCCAGCAGCACGTGGCCGTGGTTGGTGAGGAAGGTCCAGTTACGGCGGCTCCCGTCCTCAACTGGTGTGGTCGCCATGGTGGTCATGCTATGGCCACGTCCGCCACCTGCCGAATCGGCGCGGTCCGGGGCGGGGCGCCGACGGGAAAGTATGAAATGCGTATCACGAATCTTGACGTGCCCCCAGGTGCGTGTGACCGTGGGTCGCGAGGCCGTTCGGCCTGGTGGTTCCCCAGGTAGACGAGGTGAGGGACATGACGCCGAGCACCCCGGAGCAGGCACTGACCGAACTGCGTGCCGGTAATCACCGGTTCGTCACGGGCGTCCCGCAGCATCCGAATCAGGACGCCGGGCACCGGGCGGCTGTGGCCGACGGCCAGCACCCGTTCGCGGTGATCGTCGGCTGCTCCGACTCGCGGCTCGCCGCCGAGATCATCTTCGACCGCGGTCTCGGTGACCTCTTCGTGGTGCGTACCGCCGGGCACACCGCCGGGCCGGAGGTGCTCGGCAGCGTCGAGTACGCCGTCACCGTGCTGGGCACCCCGCTCGTGGTGGTGCTCGGGCACGACTCCTGCGGCGCGGTCCAGGCCGCCCGGGAGGGGGTCCGGACCGGCGCCGCCCCGGCCGGGCACCTGGGCGCTGTGGTGGACGCGGTCTCGCCGAGCCTGTTGCGCGCCGCCCGCCAGGGGGTCGAGGACCTCGACGGCATCGTCGACGTCCACATCGCGCAGACCGTGGAGACGCTGCTGGCCCGGTCCGCCGTGCTGGCCGAGCGGGTGGCCGCCGGGCGGTGCACGGTGGTGGGCATGTCGTACCGGCTCGCCGGTGGCGAGGTGCGGACCGTGGCGCAGGCCCCGGCCCCGCTGCCCGCCCCGGCCGCGCCCGC
The DNA here is from genome assembly GCF_000145235.1 of Micromonospora aurantiaca ATCC 27029. NCBI lineage: Bacteria > Bacillati > Actinomycetota > Actinomycetes > Micromonosporales > Micromonosporaceae > Micromonospora > Micromonospora aurantiaca (nom. illeg.). Next base: position 575,478 of record NC_014391.1, read on the forward strand.
CGACCCGGCGCTGGCCGGCTGATACGCACGGACGACGAAGAAGGGGCCGCCCGAGGGCGGCCCCTTCTCGTGGTGTCCGGGTCAGAGCATCGACATGTGGACGTGGTCGGTGTGGTTCGAGGGTCCGCTGTACGAACTCCAGCCGGTGGCCGGGAACCAGATCTGCCGGTTCCAGATGACGTAGTAGATGCCCAGCCGGTCGGCGTTGCGGATGAGGAAGGCGGCCACCTCGTTGCCGTACCGGCGGGTGTCGTTGTTGTGCCAGGGCGCGAAGCCGCTGTTCTGGAGCGACCAGTCGCACGCCTTGCCCTTGGGGTGCTCCCACGGCCCGCCGGGCCGGTAGCAGCCCACGAAGCGCTTGAAGCCCGCGCGCCGGACCTCCTTGTACGCGTGCAGCGTGCGCGGCGTGACGCAGCCCGAGGTGGTCGGGTCGTCCTCGCTGCACGACTCCGCCTTCCACCCGCCGTCGGCGGTGCGGCCGGGGCCGATCTTGGCGACCGGTGAGGTGGCGGAGACCAGGCCGCCGGTGAAGCCGAGACCGCCGACGAGCTTCAGCGCGCGCTCGGCCTGCACCTTCTCGCGCTCCATCGCGTTCTTCTGCTTCTCCTGCTCGCGCACCTCGGCGTCGAGCGCGATCTTGGCCTGCTCGGCGCGGGTCTTGACCGCGTTGATGGCGGCCAGGCGCTGCGCGTTGAGGAGGTTCAGCTCGTCCAGGGCGTTGACCCGGCGGACGAACGAGTCGGGTGAGTTGCTCTCCAGCAGCATGGCCATCGCGCCCATCCGGCCGGTCCGGTAGGACTGGGCAGCGAGCTGGTTGACCTGCGGGCTGAGCGCTTCGAGCTCGGCCTGTGCCGTCTTCACCTCGGCCGCCAGCCGCCGCTGGCGGTCCTGGGACTTGGCGAGCTTCGCCTTGGCCTGGAGGAAGGCCCGGTTGGCGGCGTCGATCGCCTCGGTGATGAGCGGCGGTTCGCCGTCCTCCTCGTGTCCCGAGGGGTTGCCGGGGGCCGCCGCGGTGGGGGCCGCGGTCGCCGGGGTCGGCCCGGCCAGCACGGCCAGCGAGGCCAGCACGGCCACCACGGGTGTCAGCCAGCGGCGCAGGGGTGCCGTCACAGTGTTCCCTTCCGTCGGCCGCCGACCGGGTTAGCTGACGGGTTCGGGACGGAAGTGGCCCCTACCGCTGTCGCGGATTCACCCCATGTACCTGGTTCCCCGGTTCGCCCGCAGGCGATTGGGCGGCGGCACCGCTGGCGCCGGTGCGCGCCTTCGGCGGTGACCGGCAGCGAGGTTACCTGACAGCACTCCTGAGGATCTACGTCCGGAAGCCGACCAATAGCGAGATTTCGCCGTGGCGCACCGTGACCAGCGTCGCGTTTGAAATCGATGGTCACGCTGCGGAGTGTCACCATGCGGCCTCCGTACTCTTCCCGCCGCCCAGGGCCTCCAGCGCGTCGTCGCGTCCGGCCGGCGGCCGGGCCGCGGGTGGCGCCGGCTCCGCGCCGCGCGAGCGCCGCCCGGCGGTGGTCACGATCGCGGCCAGTCCGGTCGTCAGCGGTACGGCGGCGATCAGGCCGAGCGTCGCCACCGCGCTGCGGACGATCTCCTGGGCGAGGAACTCGCTGGTGAGGATCTCACTCACCGGGCGGGAGTCGGCAACCAGGAGGAGCAGCAGCGGCAGCGAGGCGCCCGCGTACGCCAGCACGATGGTGTTGACGGTGGATGCGATGTGGGCCCGGCCGACCCGGGTCGCCGCCCGGTAGAGCTGCCGCCGGGACAGTCCGGGGTTGGCGTGCGCCAGTTCGGTGACGGTGGCCGCCTGGGTGACTGTGACGTCGTCCAGCACGCCCAGCGAGCCGATGATGATGCCGGCCAGCAGCAGCCCGTGCAGGTCCACGTCGCCCTGGAACATGGACAGCGTGGTGGCGTCCTCGCTGCCGAAGCCGGTCAGGTGGGTGGCGGACGTGGCGAGCAGGCCGAGCACGCCGGTGACCACCAGGCTGCCGAGCGTGCCGAGCACCGCGACCGACGTCTGCGCGGTGATCCCGTGGGTCAGGTAGAGCACCACGAACATGATCAACGCGGCGCCCACGATCGCGACCAGCAGCGGCGGCTGGCCGGCGCCGATGCCCGGCAGCACGAAGCCGAGGAGGATGGCGAAGCTGGCCACCAGGCCGCCGAGCGCGGCGAGCCCGCGCCACCGGCCGAACGCCACGATCGCGGCGGCGAACAGCACCATCAGCCAGATCAGCGGCGTGCCGCGCTGGTGCTCGGCGATGTTGTAGGACTTCACCGCCGGGTCGGCCGGGTCGGTCAGCTCGACCAGGACGACCTCGTCTCCGACCGCGACCCGGGGTGCGCCCGGCCCGGCCGGGATCGGCGTCTCGACCTGCCGGCCCGCGTCCGGGCCCTGCTCGGCGGTGACCGTCACCGTGCCGCAGGGGCCACCCCCGCCCTCCGGGGCCTCCGGGGTCGGCGGGCAGGGCTCGGTGACCACCCGGGTCACGGTGCCGTGGTAGCGGGGGACGTCAGCGCCGCCGACCGGCTCCCGGTCCTGCCCGGGCCAGAGCACCAGCGCCGCGATCACTGTGAGCGCGAACAGCGGCACCACCACGGCGACGAGCAGCCGTCGTACGCCCGGCGGCGCGGCGGGTGCGGGGCGGGTGTGGTCGGCACCCATGGCGTCTCTCCCAACGGTCGCGGCGACGCCTGGTCCGCCGGACCGGTCTGGTCACCCGGCCGGCGCGGACGTGTCGACCACGTCCGGGTCGTCGCCCGGCCATGGTAGACAGCCCGGCCGGCCGCTCCCGGGCGGCGCGACCGGTGACGCGCCCCGCTCGGGTCAGGCCAGGCCCGCCCGGCGCCGCCGGTACTCGTCCTCGTCGATCTCGCCGCGGGCGTACCGCTCGTCCAGGATGCGCCGGGCCGTCGTCGGGCCCAGATACTGCGGGCCGGTCCACCGCACGGCCGCCCAGACGAGCCCCGCCAGCACCCCGAGCACCAGCAGGGACCAGATCCACATCCAGCCCATCATCGGGCTCTGCCACATCATCGGGCCGCCCTCCGTCCGTCGCCGCGGGTCCGCCGGTCCGGCCTGCCCGCCACTTCGACGGTACGTCCGCCCGGGCGCGTCGGCACGGGTCGATGTGCCCTGGTCCTGAGGGCCGGAGGTCCCCGCTCAGCCGCGCTTCATCAGGCGCCCGACGGCGGCCATCATCTCGGTCGCCATCTCGTCGGCCCGGCCCTCGGCGGCGCCCTCGTGCATGCAGTGCCGGGCGTGGCCGTCGAGCAGGCCCAGGCCGACCTTGTCCAGCGCCGCCTGGATGGCCGAGATCTGGGTCAGCACGTCGATGCAGTAACGGTCGTCCTCGACCATCTTCTCGATGCCACGGACCTGGCCCTCGATCCGGCGGAGCCGGGCGAGGAGTTGGTCCTTGCTGGCGGTGTAGCCCCGGGTCGGGCTGGACGGCGCGGTCATGAAACCGAGGATAGCGTACCCCTCGGGGGTATGCTAACGTTCGGGACGTACCCCTGGGGGGTATCAGATCGGAGGGCGAGATGGAGACCACCTACCAGGTGAACGGCATGACCTGCGGGCACTGCGTCAACTCGGTGAGCACCGAGCTGAGCGCACTTCCGGGCGTCACCGACGTCCAGGTCGACCTGGCCGGCGGCCGGGTCACCGTCACCAGTCAGAACCCGCTGGACGTGGACACGGTCCGCGCGGCGGTCGACGAGGCCGGTTACGACCTCGTCGGTGTGTGACGGGTCCGGCGGACCCGCGACAACCGAGGAGACACCATGAACACGGCGACGAAGCTCAGCGGCTTCGCGCTCGGCCTCGTGGCGGTGTTCGGCGCGGCGTACGGGATCGGCAACCTGACCGATCCCGTCGCCCCGGCCGCCGAGACCCGACACGACGACACCGACAGCGACCACGGGGCCGGCGACACCGGCCACGGTGACGAGAGCCAGGCGGGCGGCGCCTCCGCGCACCTGCCCGGCGGGCTGCTCGTCTCCGAGCGCGGCTACACGTTCCAGCCCGCCGGCGCCCCGGCCGGGCAGTTCGCCTTCCGGATCACCGGCCCGGACGGCGCGCCGGTCACCCGCTTCGAGGTGGCCCACGACAAGCGCATGCACCTGATCGTCGCCCGCCGGGACCTCTCCGGGTTCCGGCACGTCCATCCGGAGATGACCGGCGACGGCACCTGGCGGGTCGCCTCACCGCTCGGCGGCCCCGGCGTCTGGCGGGCGTTCGCCGACTTCACCCCCGAAGGCGGCGAGCCGCTGACCCTCGGCCTGGACGTCACGGTCCCCGGCGAGCTGACCGCCCGGCCGCTGCCGGCACCGGCGACCAGCACCACCGTCGACGGCTACACGGTCACCCTGACCGGCACGCCGGAGCCGGGCCGCACCAGCCGGCTCACGCTCTCCGTCAGCCGTGACGGGCGGCCGGTCACCGACCTCGCGCCCTACCTCGGCGCGTACGGGCACCTGGTGGCGCTGCGGCAGGGCGACCTGGCGTACCTGCACGTGCACCCGGAGGGCACGCCCGGCGACGGGCGCACACCGGCCGGGCCGGCGATCACGTTCGCCGCCGAGGTGCCCTCGGCCGGGGCGTACCGTCTCTACCTGGACTTCCGGCACGGCGACGCGGTGCACACCGCCGAGTTCACCGTCCTGGCCGGCGACCAGACCGCGCCGGTGCCCACCGCGCCGGCACCCACCACCGCACCGACCCCGGACGCCGGACACGGCACCCCGGGTCACGGGCACAGTTGAGCGCCGGAGGTGCCGCGATGACTGCCACGGGAAAGGCGCTGCCCACCGCGCCGAACCTGATCGAACTGGCGATCGGCGGGATGACCTGCGCGTCCTGCGCCGCCCGGATCGAGAAGAAGCTCAACCGGATGGACGGCGTCGAGGCGACGGTGAACTACGCCACCGAGAAGGCCACCGTCCGGTACGCCGACGACATCGCGCCGGCCGACCTGATCGCCACCGTCGAGAAGACCGGCTACACCGCTGTGGTGCCGCCGCCGCCCGAGCAGGCGGAGGCGGCAGCGGCCGGGGAGCCGGTGGACGAGCTGCGCACCGCGCGTACCCGGCTCTGGGTCTCCGCCGTGCTCACCTTGCCGGTGATCGTGCTCGCCATGGTTCCGGCCTGGCAGTTCGACTACTGGCAGTGGGCCTCGCTCACCCTGGCCGCCCCGGTGGTGGTCTGGGGCGGGCTGCCGTTCCACCGCGCCGCGCTGATCAACCTGCGGCACGGCGCGGCGACCATGGACACGCTCGTCTCGCTCGGCACGCTGGCCGCGTTCGGCTGGTCGCTCTGGGCGCTGTTCCTCGGCGACGCCGGCATGCCCGGGATGAAGCACCCGTTCAGCCTCGACATCACCCGCGGCGACGGTGCCGGCAACATCTACCTGGAGGCCGCCGCCGGGGTGACCGTGTTCATCCTGGCCGGGCGGTACTTCGAGGCGCGCTCCAAGCGCACCGCCGGGTCGGCGCTGCGCGCCCTGCTCGAACTCGGCGCCAAGGACGTGGCGGTGCTGCGCGACGGGCAGGAGACCCGGATCCCGGTCGGCCGGCTCGCGGTCGGGGACCGGTTCGTGGTCCGGCCCGGCGAGAAGATCGCCACGGACGGTGTGGTCGAGGAGGGCACGTCCGCAGTCGACGCCAGCATGCTCACCGGCGAGTCGGTGCCGGTCGAGGTGGGCCAGGGCGACGCCGTGGTCGGCGCCACGGTGAACGCGGGCGGCCGCCTGGTGGTCCGCGCCACCCGGGTCGGCGGGGACACCCAGCTCGCCCAGATGGCGCGACTCGTGGAGCAGGCACAGACCGGCAAGGCGGCGGTGCAGCGGCTCGCCGACCGGATCTCCGGCGTCTTCGTGCCGATCGTGATCGCGCTGGCCGCCGGCACGCTCGGCTGGTGGCTCGGCACCGGCTCCGGGCCGACCGCCGCGTTCACCGCCGCGGTGGCCGTCCTGATCATCGCCTGCCCGTGCGCGCTCGGCCTGGCCACCCCGACCGCGCTGCTCGTCGGCACCGGGCGGGGCGCGCAGCTCGGCGTGCTGATCAAGGGGCCGGAGGTGCTGGAGTCCACCCGCCGGGTCGACACAGTGGTGCTGGACAAGACCGGTACCGTCACCACCGGCCGGATGGCGCTGGCCGAGGTGCTGCCCGCCGACGGCGAGGACGCCGACGAACTGCTCCGGGTGGCCGGTGCGCTGGAGGCCGCCTCCGAGCACCCGATCGCGCGGGCCGTCGCCGAAGCCGCGGCCGAGGCCGGACCGCTGCCTCCGGTCGGCGAGTTCGCCAACGCCGAAGGGCTGGGCGTGACCGGCACCGTCGACGGCCGGACCGTGGTGGTCGGCCGGGCCCGGCTGCTGCGGGAGCGGGGTCTCGACGTACCCGAGGAGGTCGAGCGGGCCGCGACCGGCGCGGAGGCCGCCGGGCGGACGGCGATCCTGGCCGGCTGGGACGGGCGGGCCCGGGGCGTGCTCGCGGTGGCCGACGCGGTGAAGCCGACCAGCCGGGCTGCTGTCGCGCGGCTGCGTGAGCTGGGCCTGAAGCCGGTGCTGCTCACCGGCGACAACACCACTGTGGCGAAGGCGGTGGCGGCCGAGGTCGGCATCGACGAGGTGATCGCGGAGGTGCTGCCCGCCGACAAGGTCGACGTGGTCGAGCGGCTCCAGCGGGAGGGCCGCGTGGTCGCCATGGTCGGCGACGGGGTGAACGACGCCGCCGCGCTGGCCCGGGCCGATCTCGGGCTGGCCATGGGCACCGGCACGGACGCGGCCATCGAGGCGGCCGACCTGACGCTGGTCCGGGGCGACCTGATGGCCGCCGCGGACGCCATCCGGCTCTCCCGGCGGACGCTGGCGATCATCAAGGGCAACCTGTTCTGGGCGTTCGCCTACAACGTCGCGGCGCTGCCGCTGGCGGCGGCCGGACTGCTCAACCCGATGCTCGCCGGGGCGGCCATGGCGTTCTCGTCGGTGTTCGTGGTGGGCAACAGCCTGCGGCTGCGGAGCTTCCGCCCGATCGGGTGAGGGGATTGAGCCGACGGCCGACGGGGTAACCAGTTGTCGTCAGGCAACCGCATCAGTGGAGGTCATCATGGGTCTGGACGACAAGATCGACAACGCTTCCCAGGACACCGCGGGCAAGGTCAAGGAGGGCGTCGGCCGGGCGACCGACAACGAGCGCCTCGAGGCCGAGGGCCGCAACGACCAGGCGGGCGCCAAGCTCAAGCAGGCCGGCGAGAAGATCAAGGACGCCTTCAAGAGCTGAGTACGCGACGCACACACGCCACCGGGTCGGCCCACGGGCCGGCCCGGAGTGCTGTGTACGGACGGTGACGATCCCGAGTGGCGGATGCCACCGTCCACATCGATCCGGCGGGACCACCGGGATCGGCTCCGGTGCATAGGATGCGAGGCGACCTCGAATGCGGAGGAGCTCCTCGATGGCCGATCCCGCCGACCCGTCCGGCTTCGGCCGGGTGCTGTCCGAAACCATGGCCGCGCTCCAGCGGCAGACCGATGCGGGCGAGCAGGTGGCACCGCCGGAAGGCGTCGGTGAGGCCGCAGACGGCCTGATCCGGGTCACCGCCGGCCCACCCGGACAGGTCACCGGGCTGACGCTCGACCCCCGTGTGATGCGGATGGCCAGCGAGGCCCTCGCCGAGGAGATCGAAGCTGCGGTCAACGCCGCGCTCGCCGACCTGCGGGAGCAGGCCGCCACCGCCCCCGGCGAGGTCGACCTGGGCTCGCTCGGTGAGCAACTGCGCCGCATCCAGGCCGACGCGGGGCGCCAGTTCAGCATGTTCACCGACGCTCTGATGCAGGCCCAGGACCGGCTCGCCCGCCAGGACGGGCGCTGATGCCGGTCGAGGTCGATCCGGAGCGGCTGGGTGCCTCCGGGGCGGCGCTGGACGGCGTCGCCACCCGGTTCGGTGCGGCGTTGACCGCCTTCCGGGCCGAGCTGGCCGGCTTCGGCCGTCCCTGGGGGGCCGACGACATCGGCTCACTGATCGGCGCCGCCCACGACGAGGTCTCCGCGTTCGCGTTCGAGTGCTTCGACAGCGCGCTCGACGAGATCGCCGCCGCCGGCGCCGACCTCGGCAGGATGGCCGTCCGCTACGCCGAGACCGAGGCGGCCATCACCCGCAACCTCGACGGCCTGCGGCGGAAGCTGGGAGGCTGAGCATGGGCATGGAGCTACCCGGCGAGCTGCGGTCGCTGCTCGGCGTCCTCGGCTACACCTGGCCCGAGGCGGACGAGACCAAACTCTTCGAGATGGGCAACGCCTGGATCGGGTTCTCCGGCACCCTCTCCGGCGTGGTCACCGAGGCGAACACCGGCGCCGCGACGGTCTGGACCCAGCACACCGGTCAGGACATCACCGCGTTCCAGAGCTGGTGGAACAAGGAGGACAGCCCGGCCGACAGCCTGCGCGACGGTGTCACCGCCGCCGTCCTGACCGGGACCGGCCTGATCATCTGCGGCGCGATCGTGCTCGCCCTCAAGGTCGCCGTCATCGTGCAACTGGTCGTCCTGGCCATCCAGATCGCCCAGGCGATCGCCACCGCGGCTGTCACCTTCGGTGCCTCGCTGCTGGAGATCCCGATCTTCCATGCGCTGGCCCGGACCATCGTCGGCAACCTCGTCCAGGAAGCCCTCTGGAAACTCGTCGACGGGTGAGGTGACATGGGCGGGGGTAGAGCAGGCGGCCGGTTGATGCGCGCCGCCTTGCGCTTTCTCAAGCGGACGAAGACGCGTAACCGGCCCGACCGGATGAACCCGCACTTCACCGAGCACGTGATGGGCGGCCACGTGAAGCCGGGCATGCCCAAGGGGTCGGGCTACCACTACCGGCCCGGCGGTGAGGACTTCCCCGGTCGCCGGCTTCAGCCCGGCAGTGTCGTCAAGGATCCCAAGACCGGGGCCTACACCGCCAAACCGGAGTTCTTCGATCCGACGCTGAACCCGCCGCACGGGGCCTGGAAGCCGAAGAAGGGCAACGGCGGGGAAAGCTCGTTCTTCCCCGACGACTGGACGCCGGCCCAGGTCGACAACGCCATCACCGGCGCCTTCCAGAATGCGAAGCCGGTGCCCGGCACCAGCATGTGGCGTGGCACTCACAAGGGCCTGGTGATCGAGGGTTTCTACAATGGCTCGGGCGGCTTCACCCACGGATGGCCGGTCGTCATCCCATGATCCAGAGGACTTCCGTTGGCGTTCATCAGTTTCTCCGTCGATGAGTACCGGCTCCCGCTGTTCAACGTGACCGATCAGCGCTATCGGGCTCTCGGCGCGTGGCTGATCACCGACGTCTCCGTCTCCTACTCGGCATGCCTGGACGCCCTGCAGATGATCGACGACGTGGCGAACGGCCGTCCGCTCGACGAGGGGTGGGACAGCGACAAGTACGAGGTCAGTTTCGCCCCCACCGGCGTCGAGTTCGTCAACGAGTGGGTCGCGGACGAGCGGGGCCGCTACTCGCTGGACGAGACCCGCGAGGCGGTCGAGTCCTACTGGCGGTTCCTGGCCGGCCGCCCGGAGAACCGTGAACTGATCCGCGAATACCGGCCCGACCTGCCGCGATGGCAGGCGGAACTGCTCCAGTGGGAGGAGCGGTGGGGCCGGCCGCATCCGTACCGGGGACGGTTGTTCTGATCCTCGCCGGTCAGCCCGGCCGGTCTCCGCTGTCGCCGGCCAGGCGCGCGGCGCGTACCTCCAGATAACGCCGCTCCGGCAGGCTCGTGGTGGCCCGCGCGGCGGCCAGGTACGCGGCCCGGGCCTCCGTACGGTCACCGGCCATGTCGAGCAGATGCGCGCGGACGGCGGCGAGCCGGTGGTGGCCCGCGGTCCGGTCGTCGGCGTCGAGCGTGGCCAGCAGCGACAGCCCGGCACGCGGGCCGTCCACCATGGCCACGGCGACGGCCTGGTTGAGCGTGACCATCGGGTTCGGCGCGACCCGCGCGAGCACCCGGTAGAGCGCGACGATCTGCCGCCAGTCGGTGTCCTCGGCGGCGGGCGCCTCCGCGTGGACCGCGGCGATGGCCGCCTGCACCTGGTACGGCCCCGGCGCCGACCAGGTGAGCGCCTCGGTCACCAACGCCACCCCCTCGGCGACGGCGTCCCGGTCCCATCGGCTGCGGTCCTGCTCCGCCAGCGGCACCAGCTCACCGTCCGGCCCGGTACGGGCGGCCCGGTGCGCGTCGGTGAGCAGCATCAGCGCCAGCAACCCGGCCACCTCGCCGTCGTCCGGGAGCAGCCGGCGCAGCTCCCGGGTCAGCCGGATCGCCTCTCCGGTCAGCTCGGCCCGGTGCAGCGCCTCGCCGCTGGACGCGGTGTAACCCTCGTTGAAGACCAGGTAGAGCACCCGCAGCACGGCAGCGAGCCGTTCGTCCCGGTCCGCCGGGGACGGCAGCGTGAAACGCGCGCCGGACGCCTCGATCCGCTGCTTCGCCCTGCGGATCCGCTGGCTCATCGTCGCCTCCGGCACCAGGTACGCGCGGGCGATCTCGGCGGTGCTCAACCCGCCCACGGCACGCAGCGTGAGCGCCACCTGCCCGCTGACCGGCAACGCCGGATGGCAGCAGAGGAGCAGCAGCCGCAGCGTGTCGTCCCCGCTGGGCGGATCCTCGTCGGCGGGCGGGGCGACAGTCGCGTACGCGGGCTGCCGGACCGCCACCGCCACCTCGCGTTCCCGGCGGGCGTGCTCGCTGCGCCACTCGTCGGTGAGCCGCCGGGTGGCGACTGTGACCAGCCAGGAGCGGGGACGGTCCGGCAAGCCCTGTTCCGGCCACTGCACGGCGGCGGCGAGCAGCGCCTCCTGCACGGCGTCCTCGCAGGCGTAGAACTGGCCGTGGCGGCGGACGAGCACGCCGAGGACCTGCGGCGCGAGCGTACGCAGCAGGTCCTCGACCACGGTTGCTGTCACATCTCCGTCCCGGCCTGTTCCATCACCGCGCGCACCTCCAGTACGCCGAAACCGTGCCGTACGTCAGGCCAGCGCGCGGCGATCTCGGCGGCCCGCTCCGGGGTCTCGCAGTCGACAGTCAGGTAGCCGGCGAACTGCTCCTTGCTCTCCATGAACGGCCCGTCGGTGACCTCGACGCCGCCACCGGCGGCCGGACGGGCCGTACGGGTCTGCGAGGGGTGAGCGAGCGCCTCGCCGCCGACCAGCTCGCCGGACTCGGTCAGCTCCTTCATGATCTCGTCGACCTCACCGAAGACGGCTGTGCGTTCCGCCTCGGAAAGCTCCTCCACGAAGCCGGGCCGGTTCCAGATCAGCAGCATGTACTTCACGGTGCACTCCTCGGGTGCGGGCCACCGGCGGTGGCGCCTCGCAGACGGGTCGGAGCCGGTCCGCCCGATCCGACATCATCCCCCGGGAAAGGTCAGCGGCCCCCGCGCAGCGGACGGCGTGCCGGGCGGCCCGGGTCGAGCGAGGCCCGGTCGGCGGCGCTGGTGCCGGAGACCCAGCCCTGCTCGTCACGCACCTGGAGGCGGTGCCGGGTGGTGCCCGGAAAGAGCTGGTCGACGCGTTCCCGGACGGCATCCGAGCGGGCCGCGAGCACCGGCAGCAGCCGGTCGTCGTCGAGTTCCTCGGCCGCCGCCGCGCTCGCCTCCCGCAGCCGGTCGCCGATCCGCAGCGCGAACGCGTTGAGGAACGACTCGTCGTAGCCCTTGGTGCGCCGCCCGCCGGCCCTGCCGCGTTCGCCCCGGCCGCGCAGCATCGCGGCGGTGGCCTGCACGAGCAGCGAGGTGTGCAGCAGCTCGACAGCCGCCAGGTCGGCCGGGAAACCGAGCACTGTGGCGAAGCCCAGGTCGTCGGACCAGACCGACTCGCACCGGTTCGCCGCCGCCACCTCCTGGATCAGCAGTGCCTTCGCGGCCGCGTACGGGGCGTCGACGCCGATCCGCACGCCGCCCGGGCCGCCGGACCGCTCGGCCCCGGCGTCGAGCAGCGCCGCGTCGATGCTGTGCCGGGCCATCAGCTCCTGCGCCTTCGCGGTGAACGCCTCCGCCTCGGCCGGGTAGCCGGTCGACTCGGCCTTCGCCAGCAGTGCGCGTACCCGGTCGAGCATCCGGGAACCGCTCGGTGTCGCGGCGGCCAGGGCGGTACCGGCCGAGCCGGGCGGCGGCCGGAGCGCCGCGACCGGCGGAAGCCCCGCCACCAGGACGGCCGCGTCGACCGCGTCCCGCAGCGCGGTGATCCGGTCCCCGTCGGCGCGCCGGTCCAGCCAGCCCGCGTCGTCGTCCCAGCGGGCGCCCGTGCCGGTGAGCTGGTCGTCGAACCAGGCCGGTACCGGCGCGGGCAGGGTGCGCCGCTGCGCGGCCATGACGTCGCGCAGCAGCCGGGCGCCGCGCGGCGTGAGCCGCCGGGTGGCGAGCCGGTCCAGGTCGGCGGGCTGCCAGCCCCGCGGCCAGAGCCGGCCCACGTCGCGCGTGAGCCGGGCGAGCAGCGCCGCGTCCACCGCCGCGCCGTCGGCCACGACGAGCCCGTCGAGGGCTCGCTCGGCTTCGCGTACGTCGGTGCCGCGCGTGGTCGCGACGGCGGCGTCGAGCAGTCGCTCGGCTGGTGACACGGGTGGCTCTCCCTGGACTCCGACAGGCGGCAGGTCGCCCACCCCGGCACCGACGGTACCCGGCCCGCCCGTTCAACCGTCCGGGCCCGGCGTCCGTACTCCTGCCCGGAGCGGGGCGGCGCGACGGACGGAGATCGACGTCGGCGGGCACGAGCGGGGGCTGCACCGGCGGCGGAGATCGCGATCAGGGCGGTTCCTGGCGGTGGTCCTGGTCGGGGCCGTGCTCGCCGCCGGCGGGTACGCCGCGCGGCACCCGGACCTGCTGGACCGCATCGAGGTGCGGCGGACCGTGCCGGCGGCGGCACCGAGCGCGCCCCCAGCGGGCGCCCGCGCCGCGCCGACGCCGGTCCCGGCGGCCGGCCGGGTGGCCCCCGGCATCGGCTACCCGGCCCGGGGCGACGGCACGTTCCGCACCGCCGACACGGTCGGCGCGGTCGCCGGCCGCTCCGGTGAGCTGCTGCGCTACCGGGTCGCGGTGGAGGACGGCATCCGCAACGTGGACGTGGAGCGGTTCGCCCGGGACGTCGCCGCCACCCTCGCCGACCGGCGCGGCTGGACCGGCGACGGCCGGTGGCGGCTGCAACGGGTGGGCCGCGACGACCCGGCCGACTTCACGGTGCTGCTCACCACGCCTGTCACCCGGGGGCGGCTCTGCGGCGACCCGAGTGACCGCTACACGTCCTGCCGCAACGGCGACCAGGTGGTGATCAACGTGGCCCGCTGGGTGTACGGGGTGCCGCACGTGACCGATCTCTCCCGCTACCGGCAGTACCTGCTCAACCACGAGGTCGGCCACCGGCTGGGCCGCGGGCACGAGCGCTGCCCCCGGGCCGGCGGCCCGGCGCCGGTCATGGTGCAGCAGACGCTCGGCCTGCACGGCTGCACCCCGAACCCGTGGCCGCTGGTGGGCGGCGAACCGCTGGCCGGGCCGTCCGGCCAGTACGACGACCCGATCCCGGCCGGGGACCGCTGAGCGACCGGTCGGCCGGGTCGTCACCGGGAGAACGAGGCCCAGATGTTCTTGGTCTTCTCGGTGCCGTACCAGCCGACGTCGAGCGAGACCGACTGGGCCAGGAACAGCCCTCGCCCGCCCGAGTCCATCGGGTGGATGTCGGTCAGCTCCGGCACCGAACTGACGTCGTGGTCGGCCACGTCGAGCAGGAACCGGTCGTCGGTGGCGAGCAGCGTGATGATGGTGGGCGGGCGACCGTGCCGCAGCGCGTTGCTGGCCAGCTCGGTGGCGACCAGCACGACCAGGTGCGGCACCTCGTCGAGGTCCGCACCCTGCACCAGGCCGTGCCGGTTCAGCGCGTCGCGTAGGGAGGCGCGCAGGCCGCGCAGATCCTCGGGACTGTCCAGCACCCACCGCTCCAGCTCTGAGGCCTGCGGCGGCGGCGGCGAGGTGCGCAACTGTCCCATGATCTGTCTTTACCCTGCGTAGCCGTTCGCTAAGCAGGTCAGCGCCGCAGCAGTGCGAACACGCCCCACCCCAGATACTCGCGCTGGAAACGGACGTACCGCACCGGGTCCTCGGTCAGCTCCCGCCGCAGCTCCGGGGCCAGTTCGTCGTCCGGATTGGCGTCCAGCCAGCGGCGCAGGTTCAGCCAGTGCGAGGCGGCGTACCGGTCCCAGCTGTCCTGGTCGGCGAGGACCATCTCGACCAGGTCCCAGCCGCACTCTCCGAACGACTCGACCAGGCCGGGCAGATCCTTGAACTCGTCGCGGGACCGGGCGTGCGAGCCGGTGACGGCCTCGTCGTCGGGCGGGTCACGCCGCCAGTAGGGCTCGCCGACGATCGCCATGCCGCCCGGCCGCAGCGCCCGGTCGAGCAGTTCCAGCGTCCCGGGCACCCCGCCGCCGATCCAGGTCGCGCCGACGCAGGCGGCCACGTCGACCGGCCGCTCCGGGGTGTACGCCGCGGCGTCGTCGTGCACGAAACGTACCCGGCCGGCCACGCCGAGTTCGGCGGCGCGCTGCCGGGCGGCGGCGGTGAAGGCGGTGCTGATGTCGACCCCGGTGCCGGTGATCCCGTGGTCACGGGCCCAGGTGCAGAGCAATTCGCCCTTTCCGCTGCACAGGTCGAGCAGCTCGTCGCCGGGCCGCAGCCGGATCGCCCGGCCCAGCGTGGCCAGCTTGACGTCGTCGAACGGGTTGAGGATGCGCAGCTCGCCTTCGCGAATGGTGAACTGGCGCGGCAGGTCCGGTGGGGTCATTCGTGGAGGGTGCGCCGCCCGGTCACGCGGAGCAACGGAATTCCGGTCTGGGCCGGTCCGGGTCTCCTGAGGTACGGTCACCGCATGGTGGTCGAGGAACACTGGTGGAACGGCGTCAGCAACCCTCGCGGTCGGCGCGACGTCTACATCCGTACCGACGGAAGCCAGTGGCAGGTCCAGGCGCAGATCGGCGGGGCGAGCGGCCGGTCCCGGATCCAGCAGTGCCCGAGCCGCGGCTCGGCGACGATCCTGGCCGGGGCATGGCGCGCGAGCGGTTCCGGCTGGCGCGAGATGCCGCGCTGACCTCACGCTCAGTCACGAGGCCCGTGCACCGCGCGATCGACGAGTGACTCGGCGACCTCACGCAGCTTGCGGTTGGAGTCCTGGGACACCCGGGCCAGGATGGCGAACGCCTCGTCGGCCGAGCAGCGCCGCTGCCCCATGATGATGCCCTTCGCCTGCTCGATCACGGCCCGGCTCTGCATCGCCTCCTGCATCTGCTGCGCCAGCGTCGCCGTGCTCTCGTAGAGGTGGACGTTGGCGAGCGCGATGGCGGCGTACCCGGCCAGCGTCTGCGCCAGCTCGACCTGGCGGTCCAGGACGCCGGGCGATGCGCCGTAGATGTTCAGCGCGCCGACCATCGCCTCCTGGATGGGCAGGCCGATCGACAGCGAACTGGCCGCGCCCGCCGCGTGCGCCCGGGCCGCCCACTCCGGCCAGCGGCTCTCCGCCGCCATGTCCGGCACCAGCATGGCGGTGCCGGTGGTGGCGGCGTCCAGGCACGGGCCGCGGCCCTGCGCGTACTGCCACTCGTC
This sequence comes from Micromonospora aurantiaca ATCC 27029, assembly GCF_000145235.1. Lineage (NCBI taxonomy): Bacteria > Bacillati > Actinomycetota > Actinomycetes > Micromonosporales > Micromonosporaceae > Micromonospora > Micromonospora aurantiaca (nom. illeg.). The sequence continues at coordinate 591,104 of NC_014391.1, forward strand.
GAGCGTCAGCGCCAGCTCACCGGTGTACGCGGCGGTGTGCGCCTCCGTGCCCTGCACCAGGGTGACCGACACCTCGGCGGTACCGGGCAGGGTGTCCTTGGCGACCTGGGCGATGGTCGACAACACCACGTCGAGGTCGACTTCGTCGTACTTGATCCGGCCGAGTCTGATCAAGGCAGCGGCGAGGTCGGGGTGGGCCTGCGGCATGAGCTGTGACGTCCTTGTGCGAAGCGACGCCGTCGGCCCGGTAGGCCGGGACGGCTGGTGACGGGGATCGGCCCGTGGTGACGGACCAGCATCCCGATTCCGGCATGGATCGGGACCTGCGCCGCTTCTTGACGCTCGTTCGTGACGCCCCCGACGGGACGTCGACTACCGGGACAACTCTACGACCCGGAGCGGGTGGGTACGACGGGACGTGCCGACCCGTCGCCGGCGGCCGGCAACGCGGGCCGATCGACGACCTCGAACGCGGTGAGCGTGCCGGTGACGCCGAGGACGCGCCGGACCACCGGGGAGGGCCGGTGCAGGACCAGCCGCCGCCCGTGCCGGGTGAGCATCCGCTGCGCCAGCACCAGCGCGCTCGTGCCGTACGCGCCGAAGAAGCTGACCTCCGCGAGGTCGATCACCACGAGCGGGGCGGGCGCGGCGACAGCGGACTCCACGAGTTCGGTGAGCAGGTGCGCGTTGCTGAGGTCCACCTCGCCGGCCACCGAGATCCATGTCATGTCCACGCCTGCGTCGCAGCTCAGCCACATGATCGGCTCGTCCCGGCGGAACGCCCCGGACGCCGTGGGGACGTCATGACAGCCGAAGACCGGCCGTTCGTCCGACATGTCACCTCCGACCTCACCGATTGAGGAAGCCCGCGGCGAGGCACGCCGCGAGCAGGGAGGGCACATGTCTTGACCCGTACCCGACGATACGTCGACCGGGTGGACATCGCAGCGTGGGAGGCGTTCGGACCCGCCCGTGCCGGGTACCGTCAGCGGAACGACAGACGCCGATGACCCCGCCAGGACAGGACACGAGGATGGAATCCGCCAGCATGGAACCCGCCGACGCCCTCGCGGAGCTGAGCCGGATCCGGCTCGACGAGGTGGCGCTCGACGACGTCCTGGCACGTGTCGCCGAACTGGCGAACCGGGCGGTCCCGGGCAGCGCGCACGTGTCCGTCTCCCTGGTGCAGGCGGGCGCGAACCGGGCCATCGCCTACACCAGCGACCTGGCCCGCAGCCTCGACGAGTGGCAGTACGCGCACGACGACGGCCCCTGCCTGGACGCCTCGATGAGCGCGGTGAGCATTTGCCTGCCCGATCTGGCCGACGAGCCGCGCTGGCCGGGCTGGGCCGCACGGGCCCGGGCGGCGGGCGTGCAGAGCTCGCTGTCGATCGGGTTGCCGATCCAGGAGGCGGTCACCGGGGCACTGAACATCCACGGCGGCGCGCCGCGCGCGTTCGACAAGTCGTCGATCGAGCTGGCGGAGGAGTTCGCGGCGTACGCGGCGGTGGCGCTCGCCAACGCGCACCTCTACGAGAGCACCGCGACGCTGGCCCGGCAGATGCAGGAGGCGATGCGCAGCCGGGCGGTGATCGAGCAGGCCAAGGGCATCATCATGGGCCAGCGGCGCTGCTCCGCCGAGGAGGCGTTCACGCTGCTCGCCAAGCTCTCCCAGGACTCCAACCGCAAGCTGCGCGAGGTGGCCGAGGCGCTCGTCTCCCGCGCCGCCGCCCGCTGAGGTCCGCGCCTCGCCGCTCGCGGTGGCCGACCTGCGCGCGGTCGCGGCGGTGGCCGCGCTGGGTGCGGCGGTCTTCGTCGGGTTCCTCGCGCACCGCTACGGCGAGCTGACCGGCCCGGGTGACGCCTGGTCCCGGGCCGTGCCGATCGGGTTCGCCGCGGTGCTCGGCGCCGGGTACCGGCACCTCCGGTCGATCGGCGTCGAGGCCCGTCCGGTGACCCGGATCACCGGCCGCGGAGGCGGCGTGAAAAGCGCGTCAAGAAACCGCGGCCGCGCGTGATGGTCGCGTCAAGACCCCTGTCCGTCCGGCGGATACGGCGCTGTGATTGCCCGGCGCGGCCGGGAGGCGGTCGCGAGGACATCTTCCGCTAGGAGAGATCAGCCGTGTCTGACGTGCTGTTCGTGTTGCTGACGGTGGGGCTGTTCGCGGCTCTCGCCCTCGTGGTGAGGGGCGTGGAGAAGCTGTGAGCGCCGTCAACGCCGTCGGCCTGGTGCTGGCGATCGGCCTGGGCGTGTTCCTGGTCGCCGCCCTGCTGTTCCCGGAGCGCTTCTGATGAGCATGACGACAGCCGGCGTGCTCTTCGTCCTGTCGCTGGTGGCGGCGCTCGTCGCCGTGCACCGGCTGTTCGGCGACTACATGCACCGCGTGGTCGCCGGAACCCGGTCGTCCCGGGTCGAGCGGGGGATCTACCGCCTGGTCGGGGTCAATCCGGTCGCCGAGCAGACCTGGGGCGTGTACGCGCGCTCGGTGCTGGCCTTCTCGGCCGTCTCCCTGCTGTTCCTGTACGCGTTCCAGCGCCTGCAGAACCACCTGTGGCTCTCGCTCGGACTCGACCCGGTGGTGCCGCACGGTGCTTGGAACACCGCTGTGTCGTTCGTGACCAACACGAACTGGCAGTGGTACTCGGGTGAGTCGACGATGGGCCACCTGGTGCAGATGGCCGGCCTGGCGGTGCAGAACTTCGTCTCGGCCGCCGTCGGCATCGCCGTGGCGGTGGCGCTGGTCCGGGGCTTCGCCCGCAGCCGCACCGGCGAGCTGGGCAACTTCTGGGTCGACCTGACCCGGGTCACGCTGCGGATCCTGCTGCCGATCGCGGTGCTCGGCGCGCTCGCCCTGATGCTCGGCGGCGTGGTGCAGAACCTGTCCGGCGGCACCGAGGTGACCACGCTGACCGGCGGCACCCAGACCGTCACCGGCGGGCCGGTGGCGAGCCAGGAGGTCATCAAGGAGCTGGGCACCAACGGCGGCGGCTTCTACAACGTCAACAGCGCCCACCCGTTCGAGAACCCGACCGCGTGGACGAACTGGCTGGAGATCTTCCTGATCCTGGTGATCCCGTTCAGCCTGCCCCGGGTCTTCGGCCGGATGGTGGGGCAGAAGCGGCAGGGCTACGCGATCGTCGCCGTCATGGCGATCCTGGCGCTCGCCGGCATCACCCTCACCAACGTCTTCGAGCTGACCGGCGACGGCACGGTGCCGCAGGCGGTCGGTGCGGCGCTGGAGGGCAAGGAGGTGCGCTTCGACGTGTCGAACTCGGCCACGTTCGCGGCGGCCACCACGCTCACCTCGACCGGCGCCGTCAACTCGTTCCACGACTCGTACACGGCGCTGGGCGGGATGATGACGCTCGGCAACATGATGCTCGGCGAGGTCGCCCCCGGTGGGGTCGGCGCCGGTCTGTACGGGCTGCTGATCCTCGCGGTGATCACGGTGTTCGTTGCCGGGCTGATGGTCGGGCGCACCCCGGAGTACCTGGGCAAGAAGATCGGCTCGCGCGAGATCAAGTTCGCCTCGATGTACTTCCTGATCACCCCGGCGCTGGTGCTCACCGGCACCGCCGCCGCGTTCGCCACCGGCAACGCCTCGACGGCGCTGAACGTCGGGCCGCACGGACTGTCCGAAGTGCTCTACGCGTTCACCTCGGCCAGCAACAACAACGGCTCCGCGTTCGCCGGCATCACCGTGAACACACAGTGGTGGAACACCGCGCTCGGGCTCTGCATGCTGCTCGGCCGGTTCCTGCCGATCATCTTCGTGCTCGCGCTGGCCGGCTCGCTGGCCCGCCAGCAACCCACACCCGCCTCCGAGGGCACCCTGCCGACCCACCGGCCGCTGTTCGTCGGCATGGTCGTCGGCGTCACGGTGGTCCTCGTCGCGCTCACCTTCCTTCCCGCACTCGCGCTCGGCCCGCTGGCCGAAGGGCTGTGACAACCATGAGAGACAAGGACATGACCGCACCTGTGCAGACCGCCGACGCGCCGGCTCCGGGCACGCCGGGCCGCCGGGAGGACCGGGTCGGCGGCGGACTGCTCGACCCTCGCCAGTTGCTCCGGTCGTTGCCGGAGGCGCTGCGCAAGCTCGACCCGCGCACCCTGTGGCGCAACCCGGTGATGCTGATCGTGGAGATCGGCGCGCTGTTTACCACTGTGCTCGCGGTCGCCGACCCGTCGGTCTTCGCGGTCGCGATCACCGTCTGGCTCTGGCTGACCGTGATCTTCGCGAACCTGGCCGAGGCGGTCGCCGAGGGACGCGGCAAGGCCCAGGCCGACACGCTGCGCCGGGCCAAGCAGGACACCATCGCCACCCGCCTGGTCGGCTGGACGCCCGGTGCCGCCGCGAACGCGTACCGGGACGAGGCGGTGCCCGCGCCGCAACTGCGGCAGGGTGACGTCGTCCTGGTCGAGGCCGGGCAGGTCATCCCCGGTGACGGCGACGTGGTGGAGGGCATCGCCAGCGTCGACGAGTCGGCGATCACCGGCGAGTCCGCCCCGGTGATCCGGGAGTCCGGCGGCGACCGCAGCGCGGTCACCGGCGGCACCCGGGTCCTCTCCGACCGGATCGTCGTCCGGATCACCCAGAAGCCGGGCGAGAGCTTCATCGACCGGATGATCGCGCTGGTCGAGGGCGCCAACCGGCAGAAGACGCCGAACGAGATCGCGCTGAACATCCTGCTGGCCGCGCTGACGATCATCTTCCTGCTCGCCGTCGTCACGCTCCAGCCCATGGCGATCTTCGCCAAGGGTTACCAGGCCGCCGCGCCCGACACCGCGGCGATCACCGACTCCGGCGTCACCGGCGTCGTCCTCGTGTCCCTGCTGGTCTGTCTCATCCCGACCACCATCGGCGCGCTGCTGTCCGCGATCGGCATCGCCGGCATGGACCGGCTCGTGCAGCGCAACGTGCTGGCGATGAGCGGCCGGGCGGTCGAGGCGGCGGGCGACGTCAACACGCTGCTGCTGGACAAGACCGGCACGATCACGCTCGGCAACCGGCAGGCCGCCGAGTTCCTGCCGGTGACCGGCGTGGACGCGGCCACGCTCGCCGACGCGGCGCAGCTGTCCAGCCTGGCCGACGAGACCCCCGAGGGCCGCTCGGTGGTGGTGCTCGCGAAGAACGAGTACGGGCTGCGCGAGCGCGAGCCCGGTCTCATCCCGCACGCCACGTTCGTGCCGTTCACCGCGCAGACCCGGATGAGCGGCGTCGACCTCGACGCCGACGGGGGCGTCCGGCACGTCCGCAAGGGCGCGGCCGCCGCGGTGATGAAGTGGGTACGCGACAACGGCGGCCACCCGACCGAACAGGTCGGTGAACTGGTCGACGGGATCAGCGGCACCGGCGGCACGCCGCTCGTGGTGGCCGAGCACGTGGCCGGGGAACCGGCCCGGGCGCTCGGCGTCATCCACCTCAAGGACGTGGTGAAGGCCGGGATGCGGGAGCGCTTCGACGAGATGCGCCGGATGGGCATCCGCACCGTGATGATCACCGGTGACAACCCGCGTACCGCGAAGGCGATCGCCGACGAGGCGGGCGTGGACGACTTCCTCGCCGAGGCCACGCCGGAGGACAAGCTCGCGCTGATCAAGAAGGAGCAGGAGGGCGGCCGGCTCGTCGCCATGACCGGCGACGGCACCAACGACGCGCCCGCGCTGGCCCAGGCGGACGTCGGCGTCGCCATGAACACCGGCACGTCGGCCGCGAAGGAGGCCGGCAACATGGTCGACCTCGACTCCGACCCGACCAAGCTGATCGAGATCGTGGAGATCGGCAAGCAGTTGCTGATCACCCGGGGTGCGCTGACGACGTTCAGCATCGCCAACGACATCGCGAAGTACTTCGCGATCATCCCGGCCATGTTCGCCGGCATCTACCCGTCGCTGGACCGGCTCAACATCATGCGCCTGGCCAGCCCAGAGTCGGCGATCCTCTCCGCCGTCGTCTTCAACGCGATGGTCATCGTGGCGTTGATCCCGCTGGCCCTGCGCGGCGTGCGTTACCGCCCGGCCAGCGCCTCGACGCTGCTGCGCCGCAACCTGTGGCTCTACGGCCTCGGCGGCATCGTGGTGCCGTTCGTCGGCATCAAGCTCATCGACCTGCTCGTCCAGTTCGTCCCGGGGATCTCGTGATGCGCCTTCCCAGTTGGCTCTCCCAGCACCTGGCCGCCCTGCGCGCGGTGCTCGTCTTCACCGTGCTGCTCGGCCTGGTCTACCCGCTCGCTCTGGTCGCCGTCGGCCGGCTCCCCGGCCTCGACGGCAGGGCGGACGGTTCACTGCTCACCGTCGGCGGCCGGACCGTCGGCAGCTTGCTGATCGGCCAGTCGTTCACCGACGCGGACGGCAACCCGGTCCCGCGCTACTTCCAGTCCCGCCCGTCGGCCGCCGGGGACGGCTACGACCCGACCGCCACCGCGGCGGGCAACCTCGGCCCGGAGAGCGTGGTGGACACGCTCACCGGCGACGAGGAGACGTCGGCGCACAGCCTGCTCACCCAGGTCTGCGCCCGCAGCAAGGCGGTCGGCGACCTCGACGGCGTGGACGGGCGGCGCCCGTACTGCACGCCGGACGGGGTGGGCGCGGTGCTCGCCGTGTTCCGCGCCGACGGCCTCACCGGCCCGATCACCCGCGTGGTCAGCGTCAACCAGGCCGCGCCCGCGACGCCGTTCGTCACCATCTGGCAGGGCGTGCCGGTGGAGGCGGCGCAGCCCGGCCACGACTACGTGGCCGAGGGCGGCATCGTCACCCCGGTACGCGGGGACGCCCCGGCGCGCCCGGCCGTACCGGCCGACGCGGTCACCGCCAGCGGCAGCGGCCTCGACCCGCACATCTCCCCGGCGTACGCCCGGATCCAGGTGGCCCGGGTGGCGCGGGAGCGCGGCGCGGACCCGGCGGCGGTACGGCGGCTGGTCGCCGAGCACACCACCGGCCGGGCGCTGGGCTTCATGGGCGAGCCCGGTGTGAACGTGCTGGAACTCAACCTGGCGCTGGACGAGGCGTTCCCGGCGCGCTGACGGAAGTGTTAAGAAGGGCCCCCTTCACCTCGCGAGGCGTTAACAGGGGGCCCTTCCTTCCACTCGGGGAGGATGGGGGCGTGGGCAGGGGTGAACTGCGGATCTATCTCGGTGCCGCTCCGGGCGTCGGGAAGACGTACGCCGTGCTCGAGGAGGCCCAGCGCCGGGCCGAGCGCGGCACCGACGTGGTGATCGGCCTGGTCGAGACGCACGGCCGCCGGCACACCGCCGAGATGGTCGGCGACCTGGAGGTGGTGCCGCGCCGGTCGATGACGTACCGGGGCGTCGAGTTCACCGAGATGGACCTGGACGCGGTGCTGGCCCGGCGGCCCGAGGTCGTCGTGGTGGACGAGCTGGCTCACACGAACGTGCCCGGCTCCCGCCACGAGAAGCGCTGGCAGGACGTGCAGGAGCTGCTCGACGCCGGGATCAGCGTGCTCTCCACTGTCAACGTGCAGCACCTGGAGTCACTGAACGACGTGGTCGCGCAGATCACCGGCACCACCCAGCGGGAGACGGTGCCGGACCAGGTGGTCCGGGCCGCCGAGCAGGTCGAGCTGGTGGACATGACGCCGGAGGCGCTGCGCCGCCGGATGGCGCACGGCAACATCTACCGGCCCGACAAGATCGACGCCGCGCTCGGCAACTACTTCCGGGTCGGCAACCTCACCGCGCTGCGCGAACTGGCGCTGCTCTGGCTGGCCGACAAGGTCGACGAGCAGCTCGACGCGTACCGGGCCCAGCAGGGCATCTCCGACACCTGGGAGGCGCGGGAACGGGTGGTGGTCGCGCTGACCGGCGGCCCCGAGGGCGAGACGCTGATCCGCCGGGCGGCCCGGATCGCCGCCCGCAGCAAGGGCGCCGACCTGCTCGCCGTGCACGTGGCCCGCAGCGACGGGCTCGCCGGCGCCGACCCGGCCCAGCTCGCCCGGCAGCGGGTGCTGGTGGAGAGCCTCGGCGGTACGTACCACCAGGTGCTCGGCACCGACATCCCGGCGGCGCTGCTGGACTTCGCCCGGGGCGTCAACGCCACCCAGCTCGTGCTCGGCGCGAGCCGCCGGGGCCGGTTCGCGCAGGTGTTCTCCCGGGGCGTCGGGGTGACCACCACCGCGCTGTCCGGCCCGATCGACGTGCACCTGGTCACCCACCCCGAGGCGGGGCGCGGGCGCCGGGGTACGTCGGTGCCCGCCGCGCTGTCCCGGCGGCGACGGCTGATCGGGTACGCGCTCGCGGTGCTCGGCATGCCGCTGCTCACGCTCGTGCTGCGGACGCTGCCCGATCTCACCCTGACGAACGACATCCTGCTGTTCCTCGCCGGTGTGGTGGGCGTGGCGCTCGTCGGCGGGCTGTGGCCCGCGCTGGTCGCCGCGCTCGGCGGTTCGCTGCTGCTCAACTGGTTCTTCACGCCGCCGTACCGGACGCTCACCATCGCCGAGGCGGACAACCTGCTCGCCCTGGGCGTGTTCGTCGGCGTCGCCATCGCGGTGAGCTGGGTGGTCGACGTGGCGGCCCGGCGTACCCGGGAGGCGGCCCGGGCCTCCGCCGACGCGCAGACCCTGGCCACCGTGGCGGGCAGCGTGCTGCGCGGCGAGCGGCCGCTGCCCGCGCTGCTGGACCGGCTGCGGGAGACGTTCGGGCTGCGCGCGGTGAGCGTGCTGGAGCTGACCGACGAGGCCGGCGGACGCCCGGCGCGCGCCCGGGGGGCGGACGCCTGGCGGGTGGTGGCGAGCGTCGGCGAGCGGCCGCCCGGTAGCCCGGGCGCGGGCGAGACGGTGGTGCCGGTCGACGACCGGCTCAGCGTGGTGCTCGCCGGCCGGCGGCTGGAGGCGGCCGACCGGCGGGTGGTCGAGGCGTTCGCCGCGCAGGCCGCCGTCGCGCTGCGCCAGGAACGGCTGGCCGAGGAGGCCGCCACCGCCCGTCCGCTCGCCGCCGCCGACCGGATGCGGACCGCGCTGCTCGCGGCGGTCAGCCACGATCTGCGTACGCCGCTGGCGTCGGCCAAGGCGGCGGTGAGCAGCCTGCGCAGCCACGACGTCGAGTTCGACGCGGACGACCGGGAGGAACTGCTCGCCACCGCCGACGAGTCGCTGGACCGGCTGGGCCGGCTGGTGGCGAACCTGCTCGACATGAGCCGGTTGCAGGCCGGCGCGCTGGGCGTGAGCGCCACAGCGATCGGGCTGGAGGACGCCGTACCCCTCGCGCTTGACGAGCTGGGCCCGGCGGCGGCCGAGGTGACCACCGACATCCCGGCCGACCTGCCGGCGGCGCTGGCCGACCCGGGCCTGCTGGAGCGGGTGCTGGTCAACATCGTGGCGAACGCGCTGCGGCACAGCCCGCCCGGCCGGCCGCCGGCGATCACCGGCAGCGCGCACGCCGGGCAGGTCGAGCTGCGGGTGATCGACACCGGCCCGGGCATCCCGGAGGACCAGTGGGAGCACGTCTTCCTGCCGTTCCAGCGCCTCGGCGACCGGGACAACCAGACCGGGGTGGGCCTGGGGCTGGCGCTGTCCCGGGGACTGGCCGAGGCGATGGGTGGCAGCATCACCCCGGAGACCACGCCCGGTGGCGGTCTCACCATGGTGCTGCGGCTGCCGGCCGCCACCCAGCCGGAGGGGCCGCAGGAATGACCCGGATCCTGGTCGTCGACGACGAGCCGCAGATCCTGCGCGCGCTGCGGATCAACCTGCGCGCCCGGGGCTACGACGTCGAGGTCGCAGGCAGCGGCGCCGCCGCGCTCAAGGCCGCCGCCGGGCACCCGCCGGACCTGGTGGTGCTCGACCTCGGCCTGCCCGACCTGGACGGCACCGACGTCATCCGGGGTCTGCGCGGCTGGACCGCCGTGCCGATCATCGTGCTGTCCGGACGGGCCGGCAGCGAGGACAAGGTGGCCGCGCTCGACGCGGGCGCCGACGACTACGTGACCAAGCCGTTCGGGGTGGACGAGCTGCTGGCCCGCATCCGCGCGGTGACCCGGCGGCTCGCCCCGGCCACGCCCGCCGTGCCCGCGCTGCGGATCGGCCACAACACCGTCGACCTGGCCGACCGGACGGTCACCCGGGACGACGGCGTCGAGGTCAAGCTCACCCCCACCCAGTGGGCCATGCTGGAGAAGCTGCTGCGCAACCCGGGCAAGCTGGTCAGCCAGCGCCAGTTGCTGCACGACGTGTGGGGGCCGGAGTACCACCACGAGACGAACTACCTGCGGCAGTACATGGCCCAGTTGCGGCGCAAGCTGGAGGACGACCCGGCCCGGCCCCGCCACCTGATCACCGAACCGGGCATGGGCTACCGCTACCGCCCCTGACGTTTGCGCGAGCGCGGGCGGGGGACTCGGCGACCCGGCCGAGCAGCGGGGGAGGGGCATGGCGGACAACCGGTCCTCGGAGGGGTTCGGCCGCCGCCTGGACGAGCACGCCATCGACGCGGGTGCGGCCGAGCCGGAGCGACCCGACGGGCTGGTCGACAGCGGCGTCTACGTCGGCGGCGTACGCCGGGCGTCGCCTGTCACCCTCGCCGACACGTTCCGCTGCCTGCAACACCTCGACGACGCGATGGCCTGGATCGGGCTGCGCCGGCCGGGCCGGGAGGAGGTCGCCTCGCTCGCCGCCGAGTTCCAGCTCCCCGACCTGGCCGTCGAGGACGCGATCAACGCCCACCAGCGCCCCAAGCTGGAACGCTACGGCGACACCTTGTTCGTGGTGCTGCGCGCCGCCCGCTACCTGGACGCCCGGGAGGCGGTCGAGTTCGCCGAGCTGCACCTGTTCCTCGGCCCCGGTTTCGTGATCACCGTGCGGCACGGCGGCACGCCGGACCTGGCCGGGGTACGGCGGCGGCTGGAGGCCGAACCCGAGGTGCTCGCGCTCGGCCCGGAGGCGGTGCTCTACGCCGTGCTCGACCGGGTGGTGGACGGCTACGCGCCGGTGGTGGCCGGGCTGGAGAACGACATCGACGAGATCGAGACCGAGGTGTTCGGCGGCGACCCGAACGCCAGCCGCCGCATCTACGAGCTGAGCCGCGAGGTGATCCAGTTCCAGCGGGCCGCCCGGCCGCTGCTGAAGGTGGTCGACGCGCTCACGCACGGCTTCGACAGGTACGGCACGGACGAGGAACTGCGCCGCCGGCTGCGCGACGTGGCCGACCACCTGACCCAGGTGGTGGAGCGGGTGGACGGGTTCCGGCACCTGCTCCAGAACATCCTCACAGTCAACGCCACACTGGTGTCGCAGGCGCAGAACGAGGAGATGCGCAGCCTGACCGCTGCCAGCTTCGAGCAGAACGAGGAGATCAAACGGGTCTCCGCGTGGGCGGCGATCCTGTTCGCACCCACCCTGATCGGCACCGTCTACGGGATGAACTTCACCCACATGCCGGAGCTGGACTGGCGGTACGGCTACCTGTTCGCGGTCACCCTGATGCTCGCCGTCTGCGGCGCGCTCTACCTGCTGTTCAAACGCCGCGGCTGGCTGTGAGCCGGCCGGGCGCCGGAGCAGTTCGCCGTCGGTGATCCACTAAAGTGTCCGGGTGGCTACCCCCTGTCGTCCGTGCGTCGTCCGGCTCTCGTGTGCCGGAGGGGAACGCTGATCGGGGACACGGTTCCGGCACCGCGCGGCGGGCGCCGGACCAGTGACGGAAAGCGCGGGCTGGCCGGCCACTGTGCCCGGATCGTCGCGTCCCGGCCGTTCGAGGTGGCCATCGTGGTGCTCATCATGGCCAACGGCGTGGTGCTGGGCATCGAGACGTACCCGAACCTCGGGGCCGCCGGGCCGGTGCTGCGGTGGACGGAGTGGATGTTCCGGGCGGTCTTCGTCGTGGAGATCACCATCCGGGTGCTCGCGTACGGCCGCCGCCCGCAGGACTTCTTCCGGCACGGCTGGAACGTCTTCGACCTGCTGGTGACAGCAGCCATATTCGTCCCGGGCCTGCACGGCGACTCGGCTGTGCTGCGGTTCATCCGGGTCGCCCGGGTGCTGCGCCTCGTGCGCTTCTCACCCGGCCTGCGGACCATCGTCGCGGCGCTGTGGCGCAGCCTCCCAGGCGTCGCGGGTTTCCTCGCGCTCGCCGCCGTCACGCTCTACGTGTACGGCATGGCGGGCTGGCTGATCTTCGGCGACCGCTACCCCGAGCAGTACGGCGACATCGGCCGCTCGCTCGTCACGCTGTTCGTGCTGCTGTCCCTGGAGACGCTGCCGGACCTGCTGGAACAGGGTCTGGAGGTGTCGCCGTGGACGCTGCTCTACTACGTCAGCTTCGTGATGATCGCGGTCAACCTCCTGCTGAACATCCTCATCGCCGTCATCGTCAACTCGATGGAGGAGGCGCGCCGGCTGGAGATGACCGAGGGGCTGGCCTCCGACTACGACTCCGACGGGGACGGGATACCGGACGAGGTGGACCGGATCGCGATCAGCCAGCGACTGGACGACCTGCGGATGGTGATCGCCGAGTTGGAGCGGGAACTGCGCATCGACCGGGAGGAGCCGCCCGGCGCGCCGCGCCGCCGCCAGCCCTCGGACCACTGATCAGGGACGGTCATGACAGTTCCGTGACGAACGCGGCTCCCGGGTTTGGCCGGCTGGTTGATCGGGGCAACCAGCCAGACGCCAACACATCTGAGGGAAGGGACGCCTCTCGTGGAGATCACGGGCTTCTTCACCGCGCTCATCATCGGTCTCGTCATCGGTGCGCTCGGGCGCCTGGTGGTGCCGGGCAAGCAGAACATCCCGATCTGGCTGACCCTGCTCATCGGTGTGGTCGCCGCGTTCGTCGGCACGCTGGTGGCCGGCGCGTTCGGCGTCGACGACACCCCCGGCATCGACTGGATCGAGCTGTTGCTCCAGGTCGGCTTCGCCGCCATCGGCGTCGCCGTCTTCGCCGGCCTCTACGGCCGCCGCCGCATCTGAGGACCGAAGGAAGGGCCCCTTCTTAACGCATCGCGCATAAGAAGGGGCCCTTCTTAACGTGTGCGCCGGCTACTCCCGCCAGCCGGTCAGCTCGACGCCCTTGGCCAGCTCCACCCGGAAGCCGAGGGCGATCTCGCCGCTCTCACCAGGTGCCAGTGACAGCCGCCAGGTCAGCTCACCCAGCTCCGTACGCTCGGCCGGCGGCGGCGTCAGCGCGGTCTCGCGTACCACCACCGCCTCGTCCCGGGACACCGGCAGCTGGTCCTGGACCTCCACAGTGGCCGGCCGGGGCGTGTGGTTCGCCACAGTGATCCGGTACTCCACCTCCCGCCGCCGCGTCGACCCGAGCGTGGCCTTGCTCTCGGTGCGCCGGGACAGCTTCCGCTCCACCCGCAGCCGGTCGTCGATCCCGAGCGCCAGCTCGGTCTCCTCGCCCGGCGCCCACGTCTTCAGCCGCGTCGCCGCCACGAAATCGGCGCCGTGGAAGACCGACGCCGGGCCGGGCAGCAGCGTGTGGTCCGACGAGTTGCGGACCGTGGCCCGCAGGTGCGCCTCGGCGGCACGCACCGGCACGCTCACGTGGTCCAGCCGGGCCGGCAGCTCCAGCACCGCGATCGTCACCCGGTGCGCGCTGCCGTCCGCGGGCACCGCCACCGGCCGCGCGGGACGGTAGGTAGCCGCCGTCACGCCCTGCTCCACCTCGGCGACGCTCTCCCGCACCGCCGGCGCCGCGGCCCGTGCCGCGCGGGGACGGCCCGCCGGTGCCGCGCCGGGCGCCGGGGGCGGCACCACGCCGCCGAACGACGCGGCCGACACGGCCATCGGCGGCTCCGGCCGGAGCCGGTCGAGATACCAGGGCGACAATTCGGGTACGCCGCTCGCCGCCGCCGGACGGGCCGTGGAGAGCTGGAGTTCGCACTCCGGCCAGTCCTCCCCGGTGCCCTGGCTGACCAGCCCGAACCAGGTGACAGTCATGGTGTCCTCGACCAGCCGCAGGTCGTAGGAGGGCGTCCAGCGGGCGCCGTCCACCAGATATGTCAGCTCCAGCTCCACCTCGGTGTCGTCGGCGTCCACCGAGACGGACACCTCGGCGGCCAGCCGGTCCGGCTCCCGCTTGCCGCGCGCCGCGTCCAGTTCCCGGTCGACGGCGGCCAGCTCCTCGGCCAGCTCGGTGCGCCGCCGGGCCAGCCCGCGCCGCCGGGCCCGCGACTCGGTGAGCTGACCGGACACCGAGTCGGTGAAGGCCGCGACGTCGGCCGGGGCCGCGTCGCCCGCGGCCAGCGCCCGGGCGTACGTGCCACCGGCCCGCTCGGCGAGCCGGGTGAGGAACTCGCCGCGCTGTTCCTCGACCGCGTCGGTGTCACCGACCTCGGCCAGCTCGTCCGCCAGTTCCCACCGCCGCCGTTCCAGCTCGACCACCTGGGCGTCGGTGCTGCGGGGTTGCCGCCACGCGGTCACGTCCACCCCGAGTACGGTCACCGCGCCCCGGCCACCCACCCGGATCGAGTCCCGGCGCAGGCCCAGCGGGAGCGGGGCGACGCGTACCCGGTGGTCGCCCGCGGCCAGCCGGACGCCGCCGCGGCGGGTGACCCGGGCGCGGTCCGGGTAGACGGTCACGCCGACGACGGGCGCATCGATCTCCACAGTGTCCACGGCGGCGAGGGTAGTTCAGGCGCGCCCGCGGCGGGGCTGCCGTAGAGCGGATACGCGGTAGCGCGCACTGAGGTGTCCTCCACCACTTCGCGGGTAGGCCGCTGAACCGCCGCGCACCTACGGGAGGCGATCAGGGCGGATTTCTGGCACGGTGTCGGGTAGCGACGGGTGTGCGGTGGAGGGGGAGTGGTGGAGTTCTCGGTGACGACCAGACAGGGGCGTGTCGGCCCGGTGATCGAGGTCGCCGGCGACCTGGACATGGCCAGCGCACCGACGTTGCGTGACCGGTTGCTCGAGGTGGTGGAGACCGGCGCCCGGACGGTGGTCGTCGACCTGACCCAGGTCGGATTCGTGGACTCCAGCGGCCTTGGCGCGCTCGTGCTCGTCTACAAGAACCTGCGGGAGCGCGACGGCTGGCTCGGTCTGGCCGTCGTCCGCCAGTCGATCCGCAACGTCTTCTCGATCACCTCGGTGGACCGCGTCATCCCGCTCTTCGGCACGGTGCGTGACGCCGAGGACGGTTCACCGGCGGCGGTGCGCTGAGCGCTCCTCGTCCGGGCTGACGCGGGCGGTGTCGGCACCGGCGGTGCTGCGCCGCGGCCCGTGGTCGCCGTACCAGTCGACGACGAGCAGCGTGGCGTCGTCGGTCAGAGCCGGCCCGGCGATCTCCAGCACCGCGTCGGACAGCGCCCGGACCGCCTCACGGGGATGCAGGTGGGAGAGGCGGAGCAGGGCGGCGGGCAGGTCGAGGTCGGCGGCGTTGCGGTCGCGCATGCCGTCGGTGACCACCACCAGCCGGTCGCCGGGTAGCAGTGGCAGCTCCCCGCTGCGGTAGCTCTCGCCGGGGAACATCCCGAACGGGAAGTTGCCCGGCAGGTCCACCGGTACGACCCGGCCGTCCCGGACCAGCATCGGTGGGACGTGCCCGGCGTTCACCAGTTCGCAGCGTCCCGTGGTCAGGTCGATGCGGCCCAGCACGGCGGTGACGTACGCGCCGCGTACGTTCGCGTTCTCCGCGACGGCCCGGTTGGCCTCCTCGGCCTGGGCGACCAGGCCGGCGCCACGGCGGCGGCTGTTGCGCAGGCTGCCCACGCCGAGGGTGGCGGTGAGCGCGCTCGCCACGCCGTGGCCCATCGCGTCGGTGACGCTGAGGTGCAGCAGGTCCCGGGCCAGGCTGTAGTCGAAGGTGTCGCCGCCGACGCTCGCGGCGGGTTCCAGCCAGCCGGAGAGGGCGAAGGCGCCGGCCTCGCAGGTGAACGAGGCGGGCAGCAGGCGGCGCTGGATCTCGGCGGAGAGGCTGAACGGGGTGGTGCGCTGTCCCCACTCGAACAGGTCGGTGTGCCTGCGGTTGGCGATGACCACGAACGCCAGCGCGTGCGCGGTACGGGCGACCCAGTTCACCACGTCGCCGTCCGGCTCGTCGGGCAGCTCGATCTCCAGCAGGCCGATCGCCTCACCGCGGTCGGTGACCGGCGCCAGCACGGTCCACGTGCCGTCGCGGCGGATGACCTCGGGCGCCTGCTGGCGGAGTGCGCGTTCGTAGGGCCCGCCGTCGAACGGGAGCACCTCGGCGTCCTCCTCGCCGTGACGCCGGCCGGTACCGCCGCCGACCGGCTGGTGCGTCAGCCGGACCAGCGCACGGCCGCTGAGGTCGGCGATCAGCAGCGAGACGCCGCGCGCGTTCAGCGCCGTGGCGATGACGCCGGTGACGGCCTCGACCGCCTGCACCGGGGCGGCGTCCTCGGCCGACTGCAACATCCCGGCCAGCACCGCCTGCTCACTGTCCTTCACTCCCCGAGCATATTCAGCGCGCCGGACGTCCGCCTGGCGAGCGACACCGGGGGGCGGGTCGCCGTCATCGACCAGAGGTTATTGCATATAGTTGGCAACTACCGAATAGTGGCGGTAGTGGGCGCTCCGGCACGCGATGATCGATCCTCGCCGGAGCGCCCGCCCGCTGCCACCCGCAGACGAGTGTTCGAGGGGTTGCCGTGGCGATCAGACCCAAGCCCGTACGCGTGGCCGCGGTGCTCGCCGCCGCCCTGCTCGCCGCCGCCGGTTGCTCGTCGCCCACGGCGTCGACAGGCGGCCCGAAGGGCGCGGACACGCTCGTGGTCGCCACCGCGGGCGAGCCGGACACGCTCAACCCGGTGCTCAACTACGGCGTCGACGGCGCATCGCTGATCTTCGACGGGCTGGTCGCCCGGGACGCCCGCAACGAGCTGGTGCCCGCACTGGCCCGTGAACTGCCTGCTGTCTCGGCGGACGGGAAGACAGTCACCGCGAAGCTGCGCGAGGGTGTGCTGTTCCACGACGGCAGCCCGCTGACCGCCCAGGACGTGGTGTTCACCTACCAGGCGGTGCTCGACCCGGGAGTCGACTCCACGCTGCGGTCCGATCTGGACATGCTCGCCTCCGTCACCGCGCCCGACCCGGCGACGGTCGTGTTCACCCTGAAGTACGCGTACGCGCCGTTCCTGCAACGGCTGGCGCTGGGGATCGTCCCGGCGAAGGCGTTCGCCGGGCAGGACGTCAACAAGGCCGCGTTCAACCGTAAGCCGGTCGGCACCGGCCCGTACCGGTTCACCTCCTGGACACCCGGTGACCGGCTCGTGCTCGCGGCCAACGAGACGTACTGGGGTGGCGAGCCGGCGAACTCCGGCGTGGTGGTGGCGTTCGTCGCCGACGACAACGTCCGGGCCCAGCGGATGCGGGCCGGCGAGTTCGACGCGGCGGAGCTGGCACCGAAGCTCGCGTCCGGGTTCGAGGGCCGGGACGGCTACCGGGTGCAGAAGGTGCCGACCGCCGACTACCGGGGCGTCATGCTGCCGATGGGCAACCCGGTCACCGGCGACCTCGCGATCCGGAAGGCGCTGAACGTCGCGGTGGACCGGCAGGCCATGGTGACAGGCGTGCTCGGCGGCGCGGGCGAACCCGCGTTCGGCCCGGTGCCGCCCACGTCGGAATACGCCGAGCCGTCGATCGCCGGCAGGCCCGCCGCCGACACCGCCGCGGCGACCGCCGCGCTGGACGCCGCCGGGTGGAAGCCCGGCCCGGACGGCATCCGGGTGAAGGACGGGCGGCCGGCCGCGTTCGCGCTCATGTACCCGGCCACCGACAGCCTGCGCAAGGAACTGGCCCTGGCCGTCACCGCCGATGCGAAGAAGGTCGGCATCACTGTCACGCCGGAGGGCCTGACCTGGGACGCGATCACCCCGCGGATGGGTGACGACGCGCTGATGATGGGCTACGGCACGCCGTACGACCCGGACTTCGTCTCGTACAAGCTGTTCAGCTCGGCCTTCGCCGGGCAGGGCTTCTTCAACCCCGGTTCGTACCGCTCGGCTGTCACCGACGCCGCGTTGCAGGAGGGCCGGGACAACGCCGACCCGGCCGCCCGTAAGGCCGCGTACGCCACGTTCCAGAAGCAGCTCGCCGCCGACGTGCCGTGGGTGTTCCTCACCTATCTCCGGCACACCTACGTGCTGAAGGACGCCGTGACCGGGGTGACGCCGCGGGTCGAGCCGCACGAGCACGACGTCGCCAACAGCATCTGGTGGAACGTGCACACCTGGACGAAGAAGCCGTGACGGCGCCCGTGACCGGCCGGCGGCGACTGGCCGGGGCGGGCGTCGTGGTCCGGCGGCGGCTGCTGGTGGCGGTACCGGTGCTGGCCGCCACCAGCATGGGCATGTTCGCCCTCGGCGCCGCCTCCCCGATCGACCCGGCACAGCAGTACGCGGGCGCGGCGGCGTTCACCACGAGTGAGGAGAACCTGGCGCAGATCCGCGCCAACTGGGGCGTCGACGACCCGCTGCCGGTGCAGTACGCCCGCTGGATCGGCAACCTGCTGCGCGGCGACCTGGGCTGGTCGACGAGCCGGCACGAGCCGGTCACCTCGGTGCTCGCGTCCCGGGCCGGCTGGACGTTGCTGCTCGTCGGCACCGCGCTGGCCCTGGTGCTGGTGGCGAGCGTGCTGCTGGGCACGCTGGCCGCGTACCGGCGCGGTGGCTGGTTCGACAGGGTGCTGCGCGCCGTCGCGTACGCCGTGCAGTCGATGCCGGTGTTCTGGATCGGCCTCGCGGCGATCGCCGTGTTCGCCCTCAGCCTCGGGTGGCTGCCCGCCGGCGGGCTCACCGACATCACCGCCACCGGCACCGACCCGGCCGACGTGGCCCGGCACCTGGTGCTCCCGGTGACGGTGCTGGCGATCTCCCAGGCGCCGTGGTTCGTGCTGTTCGTCCGCGACGCGGTCGCCGAGAGCCTGCGCGACGACCACGTCCTGGCCGCCCGCGCCCGAGGGCTCCCCGGCCGGGTCGTCCTGTTCGGACACGCGCTGCGGACCGCGCTGCTGCCGTTCCTCACCCTGGTCGGCACGCACCTGCCCGAACTCGTCGGCGGCGCGGTCCTGGTGGAGACCGTGTTCTCCCTGCCCGGCCTCGGCGCGGTCACCGTCGAGGCCGCGCTGGGCGCCGACTTCCCGCTGCTCGCGGCCACGACGCTGGCCACCACCGTCGTGGTGCTGACCGCGAACCTGGTCACCGACCTCGCCTACGCCGCCGCCGACCCCCGGGTACGCCTCGATGACTGACCTCGCCCTCCCTGCGCGCGTCCGGCGCCTGCGCCTCCCCGGCGGCGTCGGCACGACTGTCGCCGTCGTCGTGCTCGCCGGTGTCGTCGCCGCCGCGCTTCTCGCCCCGGTCCTGTGGCCGCTCGACCAGAGCGCCGTCGACCTCTCCCGTACCCGGCTCGCGCCCTCGCCGGAGAACCTGGCCGGCACCGACGACCTCGGCCGCGACGTGGCTCTGCGCAGCCTCTACGGCCTGCGCGTCTCGCTGCTCGTCGGCGCGGTCGCCGCGCTCGTCGCGGCGGTCATCGGCGGCCTGGTCGGCGCCGTCGCCGGCAGCGTCGGCGGCTGGGTCGACCGGGCGCTCATGCGCGTCGTGGACACCGTCGCCGCGCTGCCGCACCTGCTGCTGGGCATCTTCATCGTGGCGATGCTGCGTCCCAGCCTCGGCGCGGTGATCGCGTCCATCGCGTTGACGCACTGGCTGTCCACCGCCCGGATCGTCCGCTCCGAGCTGCTCAGCCTGCGCAACCGGCCGTTCGTGGACGCCGCGATCTCCGGCGGCGCGGGGCGTGTCCGGGTGCTCACCCGGCACCTGCTGCCGCACGTGCTGCCGCGCCTGGCGCTGGCGACCACGCTCATGGTGCCGCACGCCGTCTGGCACGAGACCGCGCTGTCGTTCCTCGGCCTCGGCCTGCCGCCGCACCTGGCCTCGATCGGCAACATGATCAACGACGGGCAGCGGTCACTGCTCACCGGCGCCTGGTGGGCCAGCATCGTCCCCGGCCTCCTGCTGGTGGCGGCCACGCTGGCGCTCGCCGTGCTCACCGGCCGCTGGCGTGACCGCCTCGACCCGCGCGTACGAGCGGAGCTGCACCTGTGACCGCCCCGGCGCTGCTGACCGTCGACGGGCTGACCGTCCGTTTCCGGCTGCGCGACGCGGTCGTGCACGCCGTCACCGACCTGAGCCTCACGCTGCGGCCCGGCGAGCTGCTCGCAGTGGTCGGTGAGTCCGGGTGCGGCAAGTCCGTCCTCGCGCACGCCCTGCTCGGCCTGCTGCCGCGCAACGCCACCGTCACCGGGCAGGCCCGCCTGCACGCGCCGGGACGCGAGGAGGCCGACCTGATCGGCGCGGGGGAGCGGCACCTCGCCCGGCACGTACGCGGCCGGGGCCTGGGCC
Organism: Micromonospora aurantiaca ATCC 27029; assembly: GCF_000145235.1. Taxonomy (NCBI): domain Bacteria; kingdom Bacillati; phylum Actinomycetota; class Actinomycetes; order Micromonosporales; family Micromonosporaceae; genus Micromonospora; species Micromonospora aurantiaca (nom. illeg.). Next base: position 611,427 of record NC_014391.1, read on the forward strand.
TCGTCCCGCAGAGCCCCGCCACCGCGCTCACCCCGGTGCGTACCGGGCGGAAGCTGCTGGAGGAGACGCTGCGCGCCCACGGACACAGCCGCCGCGACGCGCCGGCCGCCGCCGCCCGGATCGCCGCCGACGTGGGTCTCGACCCGGCCGACCTGAACCGGTACCCGCACGAGCTGTCCGGCGGCATGGCCCAGCGGCTCGCCACCGCGCTCGCCCTCGCGCCCGACCCGCCGATGCTGCTCGCCGACGAACCCACCACCGGCCTCGACCGGCCGCTCGTCGACCACACGCTGGACCTGCTGCGCCGCCGCTGCGACACCGGCGCCGCCGTCCTGCTCATCACGCACGACCTGACCGCCGCGCGCCGCGTCGCGGACACCGTCGCCGTGATGTACGCCAGCCGCATCGTCGAACACCGCCCGGCCGGGGCGCTGTTCGACGACCCGGCCCACCCGTACACCGCCGGTCTGCTCGACGCGCTGCCCGACCGCGCCTTCGTTCCGGTACCCGGCCACCCGCCTGCGCTCACCGACCTGCCCGGCGGCTGCGCCTTCGCCCCGCGCTGCGCCCGCGCCACCGACACCTGCGACGCCCTGCCCCGCCTCGCCGCCGACGGCGAGGGCCGGGTCGCCTGCCACCACCCGCTGCGCGAGGAGGTACCGGCATGACGCTCACGGTTCCCGGCGCCACCGACGCCGCCGCCCCGGGCGCCGCGCCGGCCGCCGGGCTCGCCGCGCACCAGGTCTGCGTCGCGTACGGCGGGCAGCGCGTCCTCGACCGGGTCGACCTGCACGTCGCCCCGGGCGAGACGGTCGGACTGCGCGGCCCCTCGGGCAGCGGCAAGTCCACTCTGGCCCGCGTCCTCGCCCTGCTGCACGCCCCGGACGGCGGTCACGTCACGATCGACGGTCAACCGCTCGGCGGCGTCCGCCACCGCCTGCCGGCGCACCTGCGCACCCGCGTCGCGATCCTGTTCCAGAGCCCGCGCGCCGCCACCGACCCGCGGCTCAGCCTCGCCGACATCATCGCCGAGCCGCTACGCGCCACCGGCACATCACGCGAGCAGGCGGCCGCCCGTACGGCGGAACTGGCCGACCTGGTCGGCCTCACCGCCGACCTGCTGACCCGCCGGCCGCACGCGGTGAGCGACGGGCAACTGCAACGCGCCTGCCTGGCCCGCGCCCTGGTGCATCGGCCGGACTACCTGCTCTGCGACGAGGCCACCGCGATGCTCGACGCCTCCACCCAGGCGCACGTCGCCGCCGTCGTCACCGACTACCAGCGCGGGCAGGGAGCCGGGGTCCTGGTCATCACCCACGACCCGGCGCTGATGGCCCGCTGGGCCACCCGGGTGGTGGACCTGCCGGCGGCGTGACGTCGCGTCACTCCTGCACCGGGCGGCGTACGACGCCCAGCGCCCCGGCGACGACGGCCCCGAATCCGACGGCCATGAGCGGCATTCCCATCCCGAAGGGCAGCTCACCGACCCAGTTGATGCTGTCGCGCTCCGGCAGCGCGCCCAGGCTCACCGCGACCACCGCACCGGCGAGGAACATCCCGGCCACCGCTGCGCCGACCGCGAGCTTGGCGCACGCCACGCTCCGCCCGGCCCAGAGACCGGCGAGGAGGGCGACCACCAGGGACACCACGACCAGCCAGGTCCAACCGCCCTCGGCCTCCAGGTAGGCCCAGCCCGAGTACGACCACTGATGGAGGCGGCTGGCGCGGAACCACGGGATCAGGTAGCCGAACAGCGCGGCGGCGCTGCCGGCTAGGAGCAGCGCGTCGGGGGCGGGGCGGTACCAGCGAGGGGAGTCGTCCATGCGTCCGGAAGGTAGCAGTCACCCTCATCCACGTGCACAGGCGACGGTGCCGCGGACCGGCCGTACGGACGTGGCGGTGACCCGGCCGCTGCGCCGCGACCGGGCCACCGCGCCCCGCGCTGTCAGCCGCCCAGACTCGCGGCGGCGGACTGGATCGCCGAGGCGAACGTGCTGACCTGGGTGTAGACGCCGGGGTAGTTGGGGCGGGCGCAGCCGTTGCCCCAGCTCACGATGCCCACCTGAATCCAGGCGTTGGCGGCGTCCCGGCGGAACATCGGGCCACCCGAGTCACCCTGGCAGGTGTCGACACCGCCGCTGGCGTACCCGGCGCAGATCTCCTCGCCCGGAATGACGTCACCGCCGTAGTAGCGGTTGCAGGTGGTGTCGTCGACGAACGGCACGCTGGCCTTGAGCAGGTAGCGCTGCTGTGCGCCGCCCTCCCGCGCGGCGCCCCAGCCGGCCACCGTGAAGGTGCCGTTGTCGTACGCCGTGCTGGTCGCGATCTTGAGCGTGGCGAGCGAGGTGACCGGGGAGGCGAGCCGGATCAGCGCCCAGTCGTCGCCGTTGCCGTTGTAACCGGGGGCGCGGTAGACGTAGTTGGAGCGGACCTGGATCCGGCTGGAGGACTGGAGGTCCACCACGCCCAGGGTGGCGGTGATGCTGGTGTTGGCGCCGGTGCGGCCGACGCAGTGCGCGGCGGTGAGGACCAGTCGCGGGCTGTAGAGCGCACCGCCGCAGCCCATCGAGAGCCGGACCATGAACGGGAACTCGCCCTGCGCGGCCCGGGTGCCGCCGACGACGTACGGCGTCATGTCCCCGGCCGGGGCCGCCGTGGCCGGCGCGGTCACGGCGACCGCTCCCGCGGTGACCACTGCCAACACGGCCGCCATCCGGCCGAGGAATCTACGCCAACGGACCATGGTCCCTCCCGACATCGACTGTGTGCCGCCCGGCCAGGCCGCACTCGAGGTGGCAGGAGCTTATGGACGTTCATCGATGAACTGCAATGGATGTGGGCATCCCGTCTGTGTCATACGCCGCGCGCGCCGGCGCCGTGCTCGGCACCGGCGCGCGCCGGACGACGGGAGTCCGGGGTCAGCACCAGCCGTTGATCGGCCCGTTGACACCGGTGGACAGGTAGGCGTCGGACACCCAGCTGCCGTCGCTGAGCCGGTCCCACAACGCGGTGGTGCCGTACCGGCCGGTGTGCGAGGTGCCGTTGGCGGAGCAGGAGACGGTGACCGTGGCGCCGTCCGCGAGCGATCCGAGGACGCCGTACCCCGTTCCGGGACCGGAGCGCCGGGTCAGCGTGCCGCCGCCGTTCGCGTCGACGACTCCCTGGTTGAAGCCGAGCGCGCCGTAGTTGTAGACGGCGCCGCCCACGCCCGCGAAGGCGGATCCGTGCCGGGCGCCACCCTGGTACTCGCCGGCGCCGTTGACGAAGTCCCACTTGCCGATGCCGTGCCCGGCGATCGGGACGTAGACCGAGTTCTGCCGCAGCCCGAAGTGCACGTGCCGGCCGGTGGCGGAGCCGCCGCAGGTGACGTCGGTGCCGGTGTAGCCGAGGTACGCGCCCTGCCCGACGGCGGCGCCGTTCACCGAGATGCTGCTCCACAGGTGGTAGTAGTCGGTCGAGTAGCCCCGGTCGTGGATGACCCGGATCCACCCGGTGCACATCGTGTACGCGGTTCCGGCCCGCGCGGCCCGGACCACCTGGTCGCCGCCGGCGAGGTCGACGGAACTCCACGGCGCGCCGCCGCCCCAGCCGTGCGGCCCGCCGGTGAGCGTCCACGTCTGCCCGACCGCGAAGGGCAGCGCCATGCCGGTCCGGAAGTCGCTCCCCGCGTACATCGGTGCGACGGGCGTGGTGAACACCGCCTTCTCGTCCGTGTTCACCAGCGGTGACGTGGCGGCCAGGTCACCGAACGACGCCTCGCCGTCGAAGGCGACGGTCCAGCCCTTGCCCTCGGCCCGCGCGAGGAAGACCGACCCGGTGGGGTGCGCGTCCCGGGACCGGTCCGCCAGCAGCACCGCGGTGCCGAAGGCCCATCCGCCGCTCGCCCGGGTGACGGTGACCCGGGTCCGCTGCGGCCCGGCGGTCCGGGTCGCGGCGTCGGCCTGGCCGAGGAGTTTCGCGGTCACCGCGTCGGTGACGGGCGCGGGTGCCGGGCGGGGCGCGGCCGAGGCCGGGGCCGGCACCACGGCCCAGGCGCCGATCGCCGCCAGCGTGAAGGAGAGCACGAGCCGTCGCATGGGGCCTCCTATCGACAAGCATCACTGAATGGCGAGGCTATCGAAGGGCATGAAAGTTGTCTACGAGTTCCGCATGCTCCGGTGAAGGATCTGTGCGTCGGGTTGATTCGCGGCTGGCCGGGTAGCTGAGCGGTATGCGAGTACCGACCCTGGTCAAGACCGCGGCAGCAGTCACCGCGACCGCCGCCGCGGGCGCCGCCGCCACCTCCACCGGCACCTCGTCGCGCTGGTACCGCCGTCTGCGAAAGCCCGCCTGGCAGCCGCCGTCGGCCGCGTTCCCCCTCGTCTGGACCCCGCTGTACGGGCTGATCGCGGTCGCCGGTGCGCGGGCGCTGGACCGCTCCGAGGGGCCCGAGCGCGCCGCGTTCGCCCGCGGCTACGCGCTCAACCTGGCGCTCAACGCCGGCTGGACCGCCCTGTTCTTCGGCGCCCGCAGGCCCGGCGCCGCGCTGGCCGAGATCGCCGCGCTCAACGCGTCCAACCTGGTGCTGCTGCGCCGCGCGGCGCGCACCGACCGTCCCGCCGGGGCGGCGCTCGCCCCGTACGTCGCGTGGACCCTCTTCGCCACCGCGCTCAACGGCGCGATCGTCGGCCTCAACCGGGGACGGTGACCGGCGTTCCGCTGATCAAGGTCGGCCGTCGGCGGCCGCCGGGCGGGTCGCGCGCCACGACGCCAGGAGCCGCAGCCGATCCGCGTCCGGGCTGCCCGGCTCGGCGGTGAAGACGAGCATGACCGGGCCGGGACTGCCCGGCAGCGGATAGGTGTCCCAGTCCAGGACGATGTCGCCCAGTCCTGGGACCCGGAACGTCTTCGTGCCGCTCACCGAGGCGCGGACGTCGTGCCGTGCCCACAGCCGCCGGAACTCCGCGCTGCGGATGCTCAGCTCGCCGACGATCGCGGTGGCGCGGGGATGGGTCGGGTCGTCGGCGACGGCGGCGCGGAGCATGCCGATGTAGTCGAGCGCCTGCCGCTCCCAGTCCGGGCAGCTCCGTCCCCCGGTCAGCGCGTCGTCGAACAGCAGCAGGAGCATGTTGAGCCGGCCGGGCGGGTGGTTCGCCGGGTCGCCGAGCAGCGCCTGCGCCATCGGGTTCCAGTCGAGCAGGTCCAGATGCCGGCCGAGGACGACAGCCGGCGTGTCCATCACCCGCAGCAGCCGCCGGGTGCCGTCCGGCACCCGCTCCGGCTCCCGGTCGACGCGGGCGGGCACCGGCCGCCGGGCGGCCCGGGCCAGCGTGAACAGGTGCCGGCGTTCGGTGTCGTCCAAGCCGAGGGCGCCTGCGAGCGCGTCCAGGACGTCGTCCGAGGGGCGTACCTCCCGGCCCTGCTCCATCCGCTGGTAGTAGTCGGTGCTCAGCCCGGCCAGCAGGGCCAGTTCCTCCCGCCGCAGGCCGGTCACCTTGCGCCGGCCGCCCGGCTCCAGGCCGACGTCGCGCGGGCGCAGCCGGCCGCGCCGGGCGCGCAGGAAGGCGCCCAGCTCGCGTGCGTACGGATGCGGGCTGCTCATGCCGCCAGTCTGCCGCGACGCCGCCCGCCCAGGGTAGGTCCCGCGGACCTAGGCAACCGCGAACGACCGAGCCGGGCCCGATCGCTCCTAGCGTCATCGCTCGACACGAACCGCCGTACCCGAGGAGCAGCAGATGACCGGATGGACCGCCGACCGCATCCCCGACCAGCGCGGCCGGGTCGCCGTCGTGACCGGAGCGAACTCGGGTCTCGGCCTGGTCACCGCCACCGAACTGGCCCGCCGCGGCGCCCACGTCGTGCTGGCCGTGCGGAACACCGCCGCCGGCCGGCAGGCCGCCGGCCGCATCGGCGGCGACACCGAGGTACGCGAGCTGGACCTGGCCCGCCTCGAATCGGTACGCGCGTTCGCCGCGAAGCTGACCGCCGACCACCCGACGATCGACCTGCTGGTGAACAACGCCGGTGTGGTGCTGCTCGGCCCGCGCCGTACCTCCGCCGACGGCTTCGAGCTCCAGTTCGCCACCAACATGCTGGGCCCGTATGCGCTGACCGGCCTGCTGCTGGACGCCCTCGCCGGGGCACGGGCGGCGCGGGTGGTGAGCCTCAGCTCGCTCACCCACCGCAACGCGCGGCTCGACTTCGGCGACCTGATGTCCGAGCGCGACTACCGGGCTTCCGCCGCGTACGGCCGCTCGAAGCTCGCCACCACCGTTTTCGGCGTCGAGCTGGACCGTCGCGTGCGCGCGGCCGGATTGCCGATCGTCAGCGCGCTGGCGCATCCCGGTCTCACCCGCAGCAACCTCACGCCGCGGGCCTGGGAACACCGGGGCCGGCTGGGACGAATGATCGGGCGGCTGGGCCTGCTCGCCACCCAGCCGGTCGAGCAGGGCGCCCTGCCGCAGTTGCGGGCGGCGACCGACCCGGAGGTACGCGGCGGCCAGTTCTTCGGCCCGTCCCGGCTCTTCGAGACCTGGGGCCCGGTGGCCGAGGCGCGGCTGAACCGGCAGGCCGCCGACCCGGCCGTCGGTCAGCGCCTCTGGGCTGCGGCGGCGGAGCTGACGGGTGTTCGTTACCTCTGAACCGGCCGCGCGCAACGATGCGGTCGAGTGGGATTTTGCACTCCCAGTGCACTTGTCTCCGGTTTTCCGGCTGCCTAGCGTCAGGCCATGGCTGACTCGTGGACGTTCGCTGTGGCCCGTGACGACCTCGCTCGCACCACACTCGTCGACGGCGCTGTGCCCGACCTCGCCGGCGGGGAGGCGCTGCTGCGCGTGGACCGCGTCGGCCTGACCGCCAACAACGTGACGTATGCGGTGCTCGGTGAGGCGATGCGCTACTGGGAGTTCTTCCCGCCGCAGCCCCGAGGACTCGACGACCGGTGGGGCCTCCCGCCGCTGTGGGGCTTCGCCGAGGTGGTCGCGTCCACAGTGTCCGGCGTCGAGCCGGGACACCGGGTCTACGGCTACCTGCCGCCCGCCGGCCACCTGGTGGTACGCCCGGACCGGGTGGACGCGTCCGGGTTCCGCGACGCGAGCGCGCACCGGGCCGGCCTGCCCTCGCCGTACAACTCCTACCGGTCGACCACCGGCGACCCCGCCTACCGGGCGGAGCAGGAGGACCTGCTGATCCTGTTCCGGCCGCTGTTCTTCACCTCGTTCATGCTCGCCGACCAGGTGATCGACGAGGACGCCTACGGCGCGCGGTCGCTGGTGCTGTCGTCCGCGTCGAGCAAGACGGCGTACGCCACCGCGTTCGAACTGCACGGCCGCGGCCCGCGCCTGATCGGGCTCACCTCGCGGGGCAACCTCGCCTTCACCAGGTCGCTGGGGTGCTACGACGAGGTCCTCTCCTACGACGAGATCGGCGTGCTCGACGCCGTACCGACCGTCTATCTCGACCTGTCCGGTTCACCCGCCACCCGCGCCGCCCTGCGCGCGCACCTCGGCGACCTGCTGGTCCGGGACATCGCCGTCGGACTCACCCAGCAGACGCCGAACGCGGGTGCCGCCGGGGAGGTCTTCTTCGCGCCGGTGCGCATCCGCAAGCGGAGCCAGGACTGGGGTCGCGACGGGCTCGACGGGCGGTTCGCCGACGCCTGGCAGCGGTTCTCCCGGGTGGTGAGCGGATGGCTCGACGTGCGGGTCGGCGCCGGTCCGGAGGCGCTGCGGGACGCGTGGCTCGACGTCCTCGCGGGCCGCACACCGCCCCGGGTGGGGCACGTCGTCCAGCTCTGAGTCGGTCGCCGATTCCGGCCGTGGCGCGCCCGCCCGGCCGATGCGCGCTAGGCTGACGACGCGGGGTACCGATGACTGATCGCCACCCCCTGCTTCTCCCACGGTTTCCCAGCCGCGATGACTGAGTCGAGCGCTGCCGTGCAGATTCCCTTGGAGCACTTCGTGCCCGACAACACGTTCGCCCTGAACCCCTTCCGTGTGGAGGGGGTCGGAGCCACCGACGACGAGCGCAGTCCGATCGCGGACGTCAGCGCCGAATCCATGACCCGCCTGCGGAGCCCGTTCGCCGCGGCGCAACCCGCTCGCGAGCCGGCCGGCGCGCCCGACGGGCGCTAGGCCGTCAGCCGGGCGTGACGGCCCCGGCCGCGCGCACCGGTCCCCTTGATGGTGTCGCCGGGCGCGGTCGAGTGGTCAGCGGTTCAGGTAGGCGGCCAGGCCGCCCAGTTCCTCGTTGGCGATGAAGACCGAACGCACGTTGATGATTGCCTCCTCGACGTGGAGCGGGCAGCCCCACGCCGAGTCACCCCACGAGTCAGCGATCTTGATCTCGGCGGGTGCCGTGCAGCCGTCGCCGCCGCCGAGCTGACACCGTTCGGGGCGCGGAGTGGCGGCCTGCGCGGCTGCGGCGGCGCGCAGCCGGGCGGTGAGTTCCGCCGCCGCGGCGGCACGCTGTTCCGCCTCGGCCCGTAGTTCCCGTTCCGCCCGCACCACCCGGGCCAGCTCGTCGTGGGCGGCCCGGGCGCGGGCGTCCGCTTCGGCCTTCGCCTGTTCGATGTGGTGGCGTTCGATGGCCAGGGCGGCGGTGCCGGTGAAGACCCGGGCGAGCGCCAGGTCGGCGTCGCGCGGGACGCGCGGGGTGCGGTGGTACATGGCGAAGGTGCCGAGCAGGCTGCCGTCGCGGGCGAGGATCGGCGTGGACCAGCAGGCGGCGAGCCCGGCCCGCTCGGCCAGGTCGCGGAAGTCGGCCCAGAACGGGTCGGTGGCGATGTCGGTGACGATGACCGGCTCGCGCCGGTGCGCGGCGGTGCCGCACGAGCCGACACCCTCGCCGGTGGCGATCCCGTCGATGGCCTGGTTGTAGAAGTCGGGCAGGCTGGGCGCGGCGCCGTGGCGCAGGTGCCGGCCGTCGGCGTCGGCGAGCAGGACGGAGACGAGCACCTCCTGCGGCGCGAGGTTCTCGATGCAGCGGGCCATCCCGTCGAGCACCTCGGCCAGCGGCGCCTGCCGGGCGATCTGCTCCAGCATCGCGCGGTGTTCGGCCATCAGCCGTTGCGCGTGCTTGACCTGCGTGGTCTCCACCCCGATCACGCGGATCCCGGTCACCGTGCCGTCGGCGTCGCGGCGTGCCTCGTAGGTGAAGTCGAAGAACGCTTCCCGCGCCTGCGATCCGGTGCCGAGCATGATCCGGGCGTCGTGGCCGGTGTAGGACTCGCCCGTGCGGTAGACCTCGTCCAGCAGGGCGATGAAGCCCTGGCCGTCCAGTTCCGGCATCAGCTCGGCGAGCGCGACCCCGGTGCGGGCGCGTTCCTCGCCGATGGCGGTGAAGAACGCCGGGTTCGCCGCCTCCACCACGTGTGTCGGCCCGGCGAGCGCCGCGAAGACGGCGATGGACTTGCCGAACAGCGTCCGCAGATCCTCGTCCGCGGGCCGCCCGGTGACCGACGGATCCGCCGTGGGCAGATGCTGGCCTGGTAGTGCCGTCATGCCTGGTCTTCCTCCCACGCCGGCTTCGTCGACCGTCGCCAGATTACGGGGCAGTGGCCGACGTTCACATCTTGGCATCGACGCCCGCCTCCGTTACCGTCGTGGGAACGCTCCCATGAACTTGGATACGTCTATGTGATCAGGAGGAAACACGACGTGGCTATCCTCTCGTCCCGCCGCAGATCAGCGGCCATCAGCGTGGCCGCCGTCGCGGGCCTCGCCGCGGCCGGCGTCGGTTTCGCCGTCGGTGGCGCATCCGCCGGCACGGTGTCCGGATCGCTCTACCGCGACCCGTCCTCGGCGGTCGTCCGCTGGGTCGCCGCCAACCCCGGCGACTCGCGCGCCGCCGTCATCCGCGACAAGATCGCCAGCCAGCCGCAGGCGCGCTGGTACGCCAACTTCAACCCGTCGACCATCCAGTCCGAGGTTTCCAGCTTCATCGGCGCCGCCAACGCGGCGCAGCAGATCCCGGTGCTGTCGGTGTACGAGATCACCAACCGGGACTGCGGCGGCGCCAGCGCCGGCGGGGCGCCGGACCTCAACCAGTACCAGACCTGGGTGTCCAACTTCGCCCGCGGACTCGGCAACCAGACCGTCCTGATCATCCTGGAGACCGACTCGCTCGCGCTCCAGACCTGCCTGAGCACCGGCGAGCTGAACGCCCGCAACCAGGCGCTCACCACGGCCACCCAGACCATCAAGTCGGCCAACCCCAACGCCAAGGTGTACCTCGACGGCGGCCACTCGACCTGGAACAGCGCCAACGACACTGCCAACCGGCTCCGCGCGGCCGGCGTGCAGTACGCCGACGGCTTCTTCACCAACGTGTCGAACTTCAACCCCACCTCCAGTGAGGCGAACTTCGGCCGGGCCGTCATCTCCGCGCTCAACGGCATGGGCATCTCCGGCAAGCGGCAGGTCATCGACACCAGCCGCAACGGGGGAGCCGCCGGGGACTGGTGCGCCGACGACAACACCGACCGGCGCATCGGGCAGTACCCGACGACGAACACCGGCGACGCCAACATCGACGCGTACCTCTGGGTGAAGCCGCCGGGTGAGGCGGACGGCTGCCGCTACACGGCCGGTTCGTTCCAGCCGGACCTGGCCTTCAGCCTCGCGAATGGCGCGCCGAACCCGCCGACCACCGCGCCGCCGACGACCAACCCGCCGACGACCGCGCCGCCGACCACGGCTCCGCCGACGACCGCGCCGCCCACCACGGCGCCGCCGACCACCCCGCCGCCGGCCGGTAACGGCTGCTCCGCGGCGGTCGCGATCAACCAGTGGAACGGCGGCTTCACCGCGAGCGTGAACGTCACTGCGGGCTCCGCGGCCATCAACGGCTGGACCGTGACCGTCGCGCTGCCCGGCGGCGCCGCGATCACCGGCACCTGGAACGCCCAGGCCAGCGGCACCAGCGGCACCGTCCGGTTCACGAACGTGGGCTACAACGGGCAGGTCGGCGCCGGCCAGACGACCAACTTCGGCTTCCAGGGCACCGGCACCGGCCAGGGCGCCACCGCCACCTGCGCCGCCTGACCGGAACCGACCCGGGGCCCGGCGCGGAGGATCGTTCTCCGCGCCGGGCCTCTCACTTCGCCGCTGCTGTCCGCAACGGATTCACGAACCGCCGTGCCCGCCTCAGGTTGCGGGCCAGCTCCTCGCAGTTCTGGTACGCGTGTCGGATCCACGCCGGCGCGAGCCGCGAGGACCTTCAGGCCTCCGTCGACGTCGCCATGCGAGCCGTGGCGGCACTCCACCCCGGTGCCGGAGGGTAACCGACTGGATTCACTCAGCTACTTCTCAGGTGGCGTTGGTAGCTTCCCCGCTCAACGGCTTCCATTATGGACGCCGTTGATCTCGTTGTGGCACAAGGGTTTCACGTGAAAGTTTCACGGTCCTCGTGTCGCGCGTACGGCGGTCGTCGAGGGAGAGGTTCGTGGTGTTCAAGAAGATGCTGGGCGCGTTCGGGGTGGGCGGCCCCAGCGTCGATACGGTCCTGTCCAATCCGAGCACCCGCCCGGGACTGATGCTGGGCGGGCAGGTGAACCTGACCGGCGGCAGTCACGACGTGGAGATCGACCACATCACCGTCGGGCTGGTCACCCGGGTGGAGATCGACGGCGCGGAGGAGGAGTACGACGCCCTCGTCGAGTTCCACCGCGTACAGGTCGCGGGTGGTCTGCACCTGCGCGAGGGTCAGCAGTTGTCGCTGCCGTTCCAGGTGGCGATGCCGTGGGAGACCCCGGTGACCGACCTGTACGGGCAGAATCTGCACGATATGACGATGGGCCTGCGCACCGAGGTGGCGATCCGCGGCGCGATCGACAAGGGCGACCTGGACCCGGTGTACGTGCACCCGCTGCCGGTGCAGGAGCGCATCCTCGAGGCGTTCGGCCGGCTCGGCTTCGGGTTCAAGGGCGCCGACCTGGAACGCGGGCACATCTCCGGGCTGCACCAGAGCCTGCCGTTTTACCAGGAGATCGAGTACTACGCCGCCCCGCAGTACGCCCACGGCGTCAACGAGGTCGAGCTGACCTTCGTCGCGAACGAGCACGGCGTCGACGTGGTGCTGGAGTTCGACAAGCGCGGTGACCTGTTCACCGGCGGCCACGACTCGTACGGCCGCTACCACGCCGCGCACGCCGACGCCGACCGCGTCGACTGGGCCGCGCAGGTCGACACCTGGGTCCGCCAGGCCCTCGACGGCTACCAGAGCCTGCACACCGGCCACGGCTACGCCCCGCCCGCCCAGGGCTACGGGCACGCCGCGTACGGCCACCCCGGCGGGCACTACAAGGAGGAGCACCACCAGGAGCGTCACGGTGGTCCCGGCATGGGCGCGGTCGCCGCGAGCGTGGTCGGCGGCGCCGCTCTCGGCTTCGCCGGCGGCATGGTCGCCGACGAGGTCTTCGACTCCTTCGGCGACGACGAGGGCGGCGACGAGGAGGCGTGAACCACTCCTCCTCACGGATGCCTTCCACCATCACCGCCGTCGGCGACCTGGGCCGTAACCCGTACTTCCGGACCGCCAACGCCCTGGCCGCCCTGACCGGCACCAAGTAGCCCACCGTCCGGCGGCCCGGAGACCTCTCCGGGCCGCCGGACGTCGGCTCCGGCCGGTGTGGTGTCACCGCGATCCACACCGAGCTGGTCTCCACCGGCGAGCGCCTGGGTGCCGACGGCAGTGAGCAGGGCCAGGCGGTCGGCATCCTCGGTGCCCGGCTCGGCCGTGTAGATCATGATGCGCAGGTCGCTGCCCGCCACGGTGAGCACGTCGCAGTCCAGGGTCAGCGGACTCACGTACGGATGATCGATTGTCTTGCGGGCGGCCTCGTGCCGGCCGACGGCGCCGGACTCCTACAGCTCGGCGAAGCGGTCACTGGTCGCCCGCGGCTCCGCGACCAGCCGCGGAGCCGTTCGTCGGCCGCCTGCCGCGCGCAGGTCCGCGACGAGCGCGGACCCGCCGGCAAGGGCCTCCGGAGGGCTGCGTCGTGAGCGGTGAACGCGACCAACGCGGCCGGCCCTGGTACGTCGTCGACCGCGCGGCGGTCTTCATCGGCCGGTAGGTGGCATCGGCGGTCGGGTCGTTGTCGCCATGGCGCGCGCCCTACTTGCTCGGCGGGCCAGTCATCCTGATGACCGTCGACCAGGAAATCTAGGTTGGAAAGGCTAGACATCTTCTGCGGTACGGCATACTCTTCTTCAAGTCGAGAGGAAAGATCCGTCAAGACGCAGACGGGCCGTCCGGCCGTGAGGACACGACGGGCGGATAGGAGAGGAACATGCTTCACCGTTCCTCTTGAGAGGCAGTAAGAGCACGTCAGTTCCGGCGTGACACACGCCGGGGTGCAGGTGGGGCCAAGGTTCGTTCAGGGCTCCGGCTGATGTTCGCTGCACGTGTCGGGGCTGTGAAGTCGCGTGGGCTCCGGCGCCGGCGGACCGTACGACAGCAAGGGAAACGTGTACGCAGAGGAAAGGGAGGGCCTTACACCGTTGGATCGCCCGCCGTTGGCCGTCATGTCAGGCCGGGCGGACACCGCAGTTTCCATCGAACGAGAGGTGGTCTCCGGTCACGCATATGCGATCCTCGCACCCGAAGCCGTCAATGACGGCTGGTGCGGATACGACAAGCCGACGTTCCGGTCGGTAGATGGTGTTCTGACCCGTAACCCTGGGCCCCGGCGCTTGTGCGCCGGGGCCCTCGACGTGGAGGTGACATGGGGCAAAACCCCGAAGACATGTTCGGCGATGAGAACTACCCGGCCTACACCATCGGGCAGGCCGCGGAGATGCTCGGCACCACGCAGGACTTCCTGCGTCGCCTGGACGAGACAAAATTGATCAATCCGCAGCGCTCCAGCGGCGGGCACCGCCGCTACTCCCGCTACCAACTGCGCCTGGCCGCCCGGGCCCGCGAAATGGTCGACGACGGCACCGCCCTGGAGGCCGCCTGCCGGATCATCATTTTGGAAGACCAACTCGAGGAAGCCCTCCGGCAGAACGAGAAGCAGTAGCGGGGGCCGCGGCGACAGGACTGACCAGCCCACCCTTCGTGCGAGGTCGTCGGCGGGCGATGAGCCGGCCGGCCCACCAGGCGAACGCCTGGGTTCCCGCCTCGGACCGGGCAGCCCCGCTCGTCGCACCTCTTCACATCCGGCCGGCGACCGCAATGCTGTGCGTGACCGGCGGTCCGAGGGGTCGCCGTCCTACGCCTGGCCGGCGTGCCCGGGCGCGGCGGATCAGCTGCGTGTAGCGTCCGATCATGGGCAGCGGCGGAACGGACGACGTGGGTGCCGGGTGGAGCACCGCTCGCGGCGCCGGCGACGTGGCGTTGTTGTCGGAAGAGATCACCGCTGCGCGGGTTACGGCGCTGCGTCACGCGGTCGCCGCGGCAGCCCGTTCGGCGGGTCTGGTCGGCGACGGGCTGGAGGACTTCGTATTGGCGGTGCACGAGTTGGTCACCAACGTGGTGCGCCACGGCGGGGGCAGCGGCGAGGTGCGTCTGTGGCAGCACCACGACCTGCTGACCTGCCAGGTCAGCGACAACGGGCCCGGGCTGGGTGAGATTGCCGTCGCCCTGCCGTCGCCCGGGGAGGTCGGCCACCGGGGACTGTGGCTGGCACAGCAGCTCACCGAAGGGCTGATGATCGACAACTCCGGACAGGGAACGACCGCCTCGGTGACAGCGCAGCTGCGCCCCCGATCGACCGTGTACGAGGAAGGGTGACAGTGGCCACGGAGCAGACCTGGCACTGGCATGTCGACGTCGGTGCTGATCGTCGTGTCCTGGCGCTGTCCGGTGAGATCGACATGTCGGGCGCCGATCGGCTCGATGACCTGCTGCACGAGACGGTCGCCCAGGCCGGGACGGTGGAGATCGACCTGGCAGGGTTGACCTTCATCGATTCGACCGTACTCAGCATCCTGGTCGGAGCGCACCACCACGCGGTCGACCGGGGAGTGGATCTCACCCTGCTCAACGCCACCGGGCAGGTCCGCCGGATCCTCGACCTGACCGGCATCATGCAGCTGTTCGGCCGGGTGGCAGATCCGCCACCCACCGCGGTCTGAGTGCGCGAGGCGGGGAATCTCGTCGCGGCGGGCGGCGGAACAGCCGTTGCGACGCTGGGACTGCGGGGCGGTCAGGCCCTGCCTGCCGTGGGCTCACGGAAGCGGACCATGAGTACGGTGGCGTCGTCCTGCAGCCGGTCATCCTGGTAGGCGAGGATCGCGTGAACGAGACGCCGCGCGGTCTCTGGTAGCGGCAGCCCGTCGGCCAGTGCCCGGACGGTGAAGTCGACCAGCCGCTCGGTGCCGAACCGTTCCCCGTCGGCCGAGCGGGCCTCGATGATGCCGTCGGTGTAGAAGAGCACGTCGTCGCCGGGTTCGAGGGCTTCCTCGACCACCATCGGAGGACGCCGGTCGCCCAGGGCCACCGGCAGGGCGGTGGGCGTGGGCAGGACGGCGGCGACCCTGCCGCGACGAAGCACCAGCCCGCCCGGGTGTCCGGCGGAGATGACCCGCAGCCGGCCGGTGCGCTGGTCGAGTTCGGCCAGCACCCCCGTGATCAGTCCGCGCCGGTCGTGGTCACGCGCCGCAGTGTCGATGTGATGGTAGGTCTCGACCAGGTCGAACCCGCCCCGACGGGCATTGCGGTACGCGGCCAGGGCCAGGCTGGCGAGCATCACGGCGCGCATCCCGCCACCGGAGCCGTGCCCGACGGCGTCGAACAGGGCGAGGTGGGCGATGTCGCCGTTGACCGCATAGTCGAAGGCGTCGCCACCCACGTCGTAGCAGGGCTCCAGGATCCCACTGATGATCACGCCGCCGGTGGAGAAGGTGAGCGGCGGAAGTTGGGCGCGCAGCATCTCGGCGGGCAGGCGCATCGGCTCGCGGCGGCGGACCGACTCGATCGTGTCGCTGTGGTGCGATCGGGTGATCACCAGCTCGGCGAGCAGGGAGGCCACCGCCTCGAACGCGGCCACCGCGGAGTCAGGCACGGCAGCTGCGGCGACCACCTCCGCGACGCCCACGCGCTCCAGACCGTTGAGCAGCGGCAACCACAACCGCGCACCGTCGTCCACCGGGCCGCCGAACGGGCGCAACATGCTGAACGCCCGGCCGGCCAGGGTTCCCTCGATGGCCAGCGAGACTCGACGCGGTGCGTCCGGACCGGGCAGCGCAAGCAGCTGACGCTGCTCGTGGTCGACCACATAAAGGATCATGTCGTCGGCGCCGAGCTGCCGGGCGGCCCGCCGTGCCATCCCCGGCAGGTCCTCGGGCCGGGCGTGGTGCGACTGCCGCAGCAGACCTCGCAGTGCGTCCCGCTCGCTCATGCCCACCGACCTTCGCCCCCGCCCACACGGGGCTGCCCGAGCGATCAGAGTACGCGGACGCTCCACCCATCACGCTCTGGTGCGCGACGGTGGCCTCGCCCGATAGGGCAGTGGCGGCGTGTGTGGAACGTGGCAAGCCTGTCAGCAGGTCGGCGCGGTCGGCGCCGGTTGCGGTGGACTGGATCCGGGCGCGCCTCCGCAGGGGAGCAAGCCCAGTGGCCAGGTCCACTCACCGCCATCGGATCATGTGCTACGGTAGCTAAGTTGCAGTTTTGATTTCCGTAGACGTTTTCCGGCGCCTGATGGGGCATCTGAAACCCATCCAGGCGCTTTTCGTTTTTCGTGTCGTTTCGACGCGGGTGATCAACGCGGCGGCGTAAGGGTCCGCACAGTGCGGTCTCTAACAGCCTGCGAAGGAGCAGACATGACTACAGGTACCGTGAAGTGGTTCAACGCCGACAAGGGCTTCGGCTTCATCAGCCCGGACGACGGCGGCGCCGACGTCTTCGCCCACTTCTCCGCGATCTCGGCGAGCGGCTTCCGCAGCCTCGACGAGAATCAGAAGGTGGAGTTCGACATCACCCAGGGCCAGAAGGGCCCGCAGGCGGAGAACATCCGCCCGCTCTGATCCACATTCTCTGAACGGCGGCCCGACTGGTTCAGCGGGCCGCCGTTCGGCGTTTCATGCGCTCATCACGCCATCGCGAAAATCATCTGATCGGCAGAAGGCCGGCCATCTCGGTCCGGAGCCGGCATTGCCTGCGTTCTTCCGCAGCAAGGACGACGCTTGACTGTCAGCCCAAGACACACCGTCCCGGTTGATGGGCAATCGACAGCGGCGGCGCCTCAGGCGGTTGGGCCGCCGTGGTGGTCGAGTTCGTCGCGGAGCGCGCGAGCGAAGCCTTCGGCCATGGCGAGTTGGTCGCGCAGTGCGATGACCCGCGTCGTAGCGGCGGTGTGGAACATGTCGAGCCGGTCGAGCAGAGCGGCGCGGTCGACGCCGGTGGCGGTGTCGAGGGCGTCGAGGACGGCGAGGAGGTCGCGCATCTCGTCGAGTGTGAACCCGAGCGGTTTCATGCGTTTGACGACGGCGAGGCGGTCGAGGTCGGGTTCTGTGTAGAGGCGGAAGCCGCCGTCACTGCGGGCGGAGGGGACGATCAGGCCGGCTTCCTCGTAGTGGCGGATGGTGCGGATGCTGAGCCCGACCCGTTCGGCGGCTTCGCCGATCTGCATGAGGCGACCGGTGGCCGGGCCGGAGGCGCGCTGCTCCGGCCCGGTGTCGCGGCTGGTGGGGGCCATCAGTGGCCGACACCGAGTCGGCCGGCGAGGGTGTCGTGGATGCGGGCGCTGGGCTGGTTCAGCTCGATGATCTCGACGGTCTTGCCGCGTGCGGCGTACTTGGTGGTGATGGCGTCGAGGGCGGCGACGGAGGAGGCGTCCCAGACGTGGGCGTGGGTCATGTCGATGACCACGGCGTCGGGGTCGTTCGTGTAGTCGAACTGGCCGACGAGGTCGTTGCTGGAGGCGAAGAACAGCTCACCGTGCACCGAGTAGATGCGGGTGCCGCCTTCGGGGTCGAGGACGCTGGTGACCTCGACCAGGTGGGCGACCCGGCGCGCGAAGATCACCATGGCGGTGAGCACGCCGACCACCACACCGATGGCCAGGTTGTGGGTGGCCAGGGTGGTGACCACGGTGGCGAGCATGACGATCGTCTCCCCGTACGGCATCCGCTTGAGGGTGGCCGGGGCGACGGAGTGCCAGTCGAACGTCGACACCGCCACGATGATCATCACGGCGACCAGGGCGGCCATCGGAATGACCGCGACCACGTCGCCGAGCGCGACGACCAGGATCAGCAGGAAGACGCCGGCCAGGAACGTCGACAGCCGGGTGCGGGCACCGGACGCCTTCACGTTGATCATCGTCTGGCCGATCATCGCGCAGCCGCCCATGCCGCCGAAGAACCCGGTGACGATGTTGGCGACCCCCTGGCCCCAGGACTCGCGAGTCTTGCTGGACGGGGTGTCGGTGATGTCATCGACGAGCTTGGCGGTCATCAGCGACTCCATCAGCCCGACCAACGCGATCCCCAGGGCGTAGGGGGCGATCAGGGTGAGGGTGTCCATGGTCCAGGGGATCTGCGGCAGGCCGAGGGTGGGCAGGCTGTCCGGCAGGGCACCTTCGTCACCGACGGTCGGCACCGCCACGCTGGCGACGACGGTGACCAGGGTCAGCACCACGATCGCGACCAGTGGCGCCGGAACCGCGCGGGTGAGGCGGGGCAGTCCAACCATGATCGCGAGGGCGACGGCGACCAGCGGGTAGACCAGCCACGGCACCCCGAGCAGGTGCGGAACCTGCGCGGCGAAGATCAGAATCGCCAGGGCGTTGACGAAGCCGACCATGACGCTGCGTGGGATGAACCGCATCAGCTTCGCCACCCCGAGCACCGCGAGCAGGACCTGGATCGCGCCGCCGAGAATCACCGCCGCGATCAGATAGTCCAGTCCGTGCTCCTTGGCCAGCGGCGCCACCACCAGCGCGATCGCGCCGGTCGCGGCGGAGATCATCGCCGGCCGGCCGCCGCAGATCGCGATCGTGACGGCCATCGTGAACGAGGCGAACAGCCCCACCCGCGGGTCGACCCCCGCCAGGATCGAGAAGGAGATCGCCTCTGGGATCAACGCCAGGGCGACGACCAGACCGGCGAGGACCTCGGTGCGGAACACCTTCGGCGACAGCCAGGACGGACGGGACAGACGCGGCCGGGAGCCCGCGGACAGCACAGAAGACATAAAGCCATTTCCACTCGGGCGCCTGACGGACGCGCACAGCTCCCGCCCCGAACCACGGGACGCAGCTACTCACAGATCAGCAACAGTCGGTCTGGACGGTCTGCGGGCCTCATCGCCCGGACTCGTCAGGACCGCCACAGGAGTCACCCGGCCACACCCGGGTTCACCGGTACCGAACCTACCCTTACGTAAGAGAAGAGTCGGCCGGACGTGTTGATCATCACGACGTCGCAGCCGCCAGGCCCTTGATCCAGTTTCTCGCACATCCTGTCCGGGGTGCCGGCCGGCGACGGCGGCGGGCTCGGGCTTGCCATGCCCGCGGGGCCGGGAGCGGGGATGGCTGACGTGTGTTCACCGGGATCGTGGCTGAGCTTCGAGGCGGACCTCGTCGGGCAGCGCGTCGCGACCCTGTTCCGGCTGCAGGAACTACTCACCGGCATCGGTCCGGCGTTGGATCGGGCTGTGGAACTCAACCGGATGGGACCGATGATGGTCCTGGCGTGCTGACAGGCGCCGGTGGCGATCCGGCACGCCGGCGTCGACCGGATCGCCGCCTTGCTCCGACGCGGCCACGTCAAGAACGCCGTCCACGTCGCCGAGGCGATGGTGGCAGCCGCGCGGCAGCAGACCGTAAACCTGCCCGGGCAACGCGCCGCCGCCGCCGTGGTCGTCGGGCAGATGGCTACCGAGATCCTCGCCCTGGAACAGCGCATCGCCGCTGTCGACGACCTCATCGCCGAGCAACTCGACCAGCACCCGCTGGCGCCGATCATCGAGAGACTCCACCCTCCCCGCCAAGATCAACCGGAGTCGTATGGAGACTCCTAAGACGACGCTCTATCTGTACCCGGAGGCTGACTACCTGCGGGTTCCTATTTTGTTTTCGTGTTAGTGGGTCGCACGCGCGCTTACTGTGCTCGCTTGCCGAAGATCAGCAGAGCGGGCGTAAGTCCTGCTCAGGCCGTGCTTCGGTCGGTTCGACGCGTCCTTATCAGATCCGGCGAAGTTGCCGCCCCGCATCAGTCTCCGGTGCTGCGACAGCGTCGGCCAGCAGCGTGGCGAGTTCGGCTGCGCGTGCCGGGTGGTGATGACCGACCCAGGGAACTCCGCCGACGAGGTATTGAGCGAAGTCGGGGTGGTCGGTCCGGTTCTGCGCGGCGAGGCCGGTGCGGGTGGCGTTGTGGAGGATGACGCGGAGCAGGTCGTACTCGTCGCGGGGTGCGGCGGGGTGGTGGTTGACGACGAGTCGGGCGAGGAGTTGCCGGTCGGCTCGGCCGCGGCCCTTGGCCACAGTGGACTTGGCACCGGCCACCGAGGGTTCGAGCTGCCCGCCGAGCCGCAGCGGCGTCGGGGAGCGCAACACGGCCGTTGCCTCGCCGAGGTCACGATCGGGTGTGACGTGATGTTTGATGACGGCCCGTGGTAAGTGCTGGGCCTGTCTTTCGGGTGCGCCACCAGATGATTGCGGTGATGACGACGACCGCAAAGGCGGGGACGAGCTGGTACGGCGTGCCGACTCCGGCTGAGCGGTCCTGCAGTGCACTACCGAGGTCCACCCGCAGGGACGTGGCCAGGATGAAGGAGAACGTGTTGAGGACGGCGTGCAGCATAACCGCGATCTCCAGCCCGCCGGTGCGCCAGGTGATGATGGCCAGTCCGGTCCAGAGCACGAAGTACCAGACGATGATGTACGGATCCGTCGCTCCGTGTGCGGCCGTGAACAGCACGCTCGAAACCAGCACCCCGGCGACCAGTCCCGCCCGTCGGCTGCGGGTCCAGCTTCCGATCACGCGGAAGATCAACCCACGTACGCCGTATTCCTCGCCCGCCGACTGGAGCGGGGTGAGGAGCATCGTGGCGATGAAGATGGCGACGAGGTCGGTCTGCGACCAGGGGGCCTCGTCGACGGGCGCGAGAGATCCGAGGGCGACGACCACCAGCCAGGCGGGACCGAAGACGAGCAGCGATCTGCCGAGCAGGTCGAAGCGGAACCGTGACGTCACGGAGTGCAGGGACGCACCGGGTGCGCCGTAGAGCCACCGCTGGATGAGCATGCTCCACGGAATGAGCAGGCCGAGGGAGAGCATCGTGCTGGCGTGGTAAAGCGGCGTGTAGTCGGTGCCGCCCAGGATCGGCGGGGTGTTGCCCTGCTGCACGTCGATGGCCGCAGCCGCCCTGCCGAGGACCGTCGGGAAGATGACGAACCCGGCCAGCAGGAGGATGATCGCAAGAATGCCGCGGCCGATCCGGCGTTCGTCGCCAGCGAGTACCCGGTGGTATTCGACCCCGGCGGGAGCTGACGGCCCGTTGCGGGGCTCGCCCGGAGTGAGTAGTGAGTTCGGCTTGGTTGCCGCGGTCATGCTGTCCTCCTGTGGATGGGGTTACTTCCCTGCGTGATCGAGCACGCTGTAACGCAGGCGGAGTGCCCGCTCGGCGCTCCCCAGTGCGGCCCCGACGGCGAGGGCGAAGTTGAGCCAGATCGGTAGGCGGACGGGCGATTCGAACGTTCCGACGTTCTCCGCGATCGGGGGGATCTGCGAAACCGGTCCGGCGAGTTGCAGCAGGTTCAGGCCCACGCCGATGACGAGCATCAGCACCGAGAGGAGGCTGATCGAGCGGCTCAGCGTCGGGTGCTCGCGTTCGACGCGGGCACGGCGTCCTTCGGCGGACCTCGGATCGGGAAAGAGGGGGTACTCGGCGCCCGCAGTGATGACGTAGTGGCAGCGTTTGAGCCCGAATGCGCTGTTCGCCACCTCGATGGTGCCGCCCTCCACGGGGAAGGCCGCCGGGAGCTTGGACTCGGCGTGGTGTCTGCCGTCGAGATACAGGTGCGCTCTCGCCTTGCCGCCCTCCGGGTTGGTCCGGCGTGGGATGTCGACGGCGTACACCGTCTGCCGGCCGTTCCCGTTGGGCAGCGCGAGGTAGAACAGTGTGCGGAAGGGTAGCTGCCACCAGCGGAGGCGTTTCAACGCCCGGCCTTCTCCGCTCTTGATGCGCTTGGCCGCCCGCTGTTGCCGCCAGTCCTCGATCACGTTTCCTCACTCACCGTCGATCGCCCGGGTCCCACTAACACGCCGTACTAGTGGCAACGCTAGCACGGCGTGCTAGTACGATGTGCCAGGAGGTGGCAGGTGACACGGGACGACGGGAGCACCAGCTCACGGGAACGGATCCTCGCGGCTGCGGCGGCGATGCTCGCCGAGGACCTGGCTGCGCGGTTGAGCGTGCGTGCGGTCGCGGCACGGGCCGGGGTGAGCACAGGCTCGCTCAGGTTCCACTTTCCGACCCAGCGGGCGCTGCAGGACGCGGTGCTCGCCAGGATCTATGACCACGTCTTCCCTGATGACCCGATCCACGACCGATCACTGTCCGCCCGGGATCGACTGGTCAACTGTCTCCGGCAGGTGCTCTCCCCCACCGGTGTCGGGGAGCAGGCACGTGAGGCGTGGAGCAGGGCGTACCAGATGTTCATCGCACCCGAACCGACCGAGGAGGTGCGCGCGGCCTATCTCGCCCTGGAGCGGGAAGGGTGGCGCCGTGTCGAGTACTGGCTGACGGTTCTCGCTGATGAAGGCGCGCTCCCCAGGGAGGACCACGCACGCCGAGTGAGATTCCTGCTCACCGTGCTCCAAGGGCTCTCCATCGAACGAGCCCTGCCCGCCGAGGACTCGATCCTGAAGTCCGAAACCGAAACCCTCTACACGGCCGTGGACTGCGTCCTCAACGCCCCGAACACATGAGGCATCCCGTGCCGATCCTCCGCATCCCGACAGCGACCCCGGCAACGCCCCCGAACTGGTCAGCTACGACGGCCACGGGACAGAGATCGACAGGCGCCCGCTGTTCCAGGCCGAAGACCAACTCGAGCACTGCTACACGGGCCCCGACGGGAAGCGGATCTACGGCAAACCGACCAGCGACTGCCGTCCTGCCGAGAGAAGTGGGGGCGATAGCCACGATCGGAGGCTGACCGCCGACCCGGGACGCGGGTCGTCACTCGCGGACCAGCCCCGGTGGCAGCGCGTCCTCGCCGAGTTGGACCTGGCGGGCGTTGGCCACGGGGTCGCGCTCCAGGGTGTGGATCAGTGGTGCGGGGCCGCCGACGCAGGTCCAGGTGTCGTCCCAGCGCGCGGAGACCAGCCATGACCGGTCGGCGGAGAAGACCAGGTCGGGTAGCGCGCCGTGCGGGTGGCGAATGTGACCGCCGGTGCGCCAGGCGAGGGCCTGTTCGGGGCCGGCCTGGACCAGCACATAGGGCCAGTTCCAGTAGAGCGACACCCTCGGGGCGTCCCGACGACGCGTCGACGTCCTCTGGGCACTCATCCGCGACCGCAAGACCTTCACCCGACCGGCACCGGCAATCCGCGCCGCGGCCTGAACCAGCACGCTCCTCGCCGACGCGACCCCGGTCCTGCCGGCCGCCCCGCCCTGCCCGTCAAGATCAACCGGCGTCACATGGAGATTCCGGGTGTGCTCCTGGGCTGCGACAACAGCGGTCCGGGGATCATGGGTGAACGCGGGCCACTCCCTGCCAGCCCAGGTGAACCCCAGGTCGCTAGACTAGGCGCTCGCGCCCTCGTAGCTCAGGGGATAGAGCATCGGTTTCCTAAACCGTGTGTCGCAGGTTCGAATCCTGCCGGGGGCACCAGGTCAGGCCCTTGATCACCGATCACTGTTCCGTCTTTCGGGGCGTGCGTGCCCGATCGCCTCGCCATCTTCGCCCTGCTCGCGTGCAGGTGCTGAGCGACTTCCGCGTCGCGGCCGTCAACGGCACGGGCGTAGTGGCGGGTCGTCACGCTGGCGTTGGCGTGCCCGAGCCGACGAGCGGCCACCAGGACGCCATGCGAGTCCGCGACCCAGCTCCCGTGCGTGGCCCGTAGGTCGTGAGGCGTCACGTCGACCAGCCCAGCCGACCGTACCGCGAGGTTGAAGCGGCGCCGCTTTTACGCCCTTCCATGTGACCTTCGAGGACCAACCCGAGCTGTACCGCCTAGCGGACTCGTACCGGTCCGCAGTGGCCGCAGCTCCTACCGCAACGCTGATCCCGGACCAGTGGCTACACCTCACCGTGCAGGGCATCGGCTTCACCGACGAAACAAGCGACGCGACACTGGGCGCAGTCATCGAGGAGGAGGGCAAGCAACTCGCGCAACTGCCCGCGGTCGCTGTCGAGTTCGGCGCGATCGTTGTGGCTGACGAGGTCATCGTCATGCCCGCCCTGCCCGTCCAACGGCTACGAGCCGCTACCCGGACCGCCATCCGGCGCGTCGTCGGTGAGGACCAGGTCTCCGAGGACCCCAGCCGATACCGACCTCACGTCAGCGTTGCCTACCTGACCGCCGACGGCCCATCCGAGCCTTACGTTCAGGCGGTGCAGTCCGTAGCTCCTGACCCCGCCACCGTGTCGATCAGCCCCGTCGATCTGATCGAGATCGAGACCGGCGCATGTATGAATGGCAAGTCGTCGCTCGGATGCCGCTCGGCTAGCCCTTGGCGGTCTTTGTCTAGTCCCACCACATGCTTGACGAATCCGTCCCACCAGATGCTTGACAGTCGACCTTGGTCTGCGACGAGACTTCGCAAGGCACGAAGACTGGGAGGGTGCCTTGATCTCGACGGAGCTGGAACTCTTCGCGGACTACTACCAGGTTCACCTGCTCGATGACGGGTCCGTAACCGATCTTGGCGACGCCTGGACCGAAGAG